>NMOS02000009.1 GCA_002290645.2 Candidatus Aquirickettsiella gammari | reverse complement strand
TACAAAAATGGAAGAACTGATACAACAAATACGTAAGTTGGTCTGGCACTTTCATGAACAGAGAACCGTTTCAAAACCTACCTTTAATTTCCAAGCTTATGCTAATTTATTATAGATATTTAATGAGATTAGCTTAGCTTTTAGTGTCTTCTTTTTCCTTCGGTAGTCGCGCATTGGATATTTTTATCACTTAACTTTTTTAAGAAAGATCGTGTAAAATCGCGCTAATTACTTAATCTCATTAATTTATCGAAAAAGACATTATGTTATCTATTATAAATATCTCTGCTTATCGCTTTGTTCATTTAGTGGCCGATGTTTTACCTATATTACAAGTAAAATTAAAATCAAAAACTAAACAACTGGGGCTAAAAGGCACTATTTTATTGAGTTCTGAAGGGATTAATCTCTTTTTATCGGGACAACGAGAAGCTATTAGCTCCTTCCACTGTTTTTTAAATGCCCTCCCTTATTTTCAAGATATTAAGTTTAAAGAAAGCCTTTCTAATTTTCACCCCTTTAAGAAAATGCTGGTCAAACTTAAAAAGGAAATTATCCCTTTCGGCATTGATAGCATTAATCCTGAAGAATATACCGCGCCTTACGTTTCTCCTGAACAGTTAACGATTTGGCTTAAGGAGCGTCCTGATTTAGTATTACTCGATACAAGAAATACTTTTGAAGTTGAACTAGGTAGCTTCGAGAATGCTTTAGACCTAGGGATTAAAAAATTTAGAGATTTTCCTGATGCAGTAAAAAAACTGCCTGAAAAGCTGAAAAAATTACCCATTGTGACCTTTTGTACCGGTGGAATTCGCTGCGAAAAAGCGGCGGCCTACCTTTTAAAAGTGGGTTTTGAGGAAATTTATCAATTAGAGGGTGGGATATTAAATTATTTTGAAAAATGTGGCGAAAATCACTTTAAAGGACCGTGTTTCGTTTTTGATGAGCGAGAAAAAGTGAACTCTAGTCTAGAAAATTTCTGCCAAAATCAGTAAAAAATTAACTGTTTTTTGCCTTTATTTCTCTATACAGCTAAATTTTGTATAAAAATCAAGCTATTCTAAAGTTATTATGTTTCACGTGAAACCTAGCTACTCATTGGATACAAATTTCAACCCTAGAATAGATCCTATTAATAGGCTTAAAAAAATCGCTCTAGGCAAAGTTATAGGATCTTTAAAAAAAAGTATACCTATCAAAGCGGTTCCAAAAGCCCCTATACCTGTCCATACCGCATAAGCTGTTCCTAGTGGTATTTGCGCAATGGCTTTATTCAAAAAAAACAAGCTCAAGATAGTAAAAAATAAAAAGCAAATCGTGTATTTTATCTGTGTAAACCCTGCTGATAATTTCATACAGGTAGTAAATCCCACCTCAAATAAACCGGCCAAGATTAAAATCAACCAAGAATTCACGGCATCTCCCCCATCCTATTGATGATAATTGGATATTAAATTAGCTATTTTTCTGTAACCCTGCCTTGTTCTATTTGAAAGGTTTTCCCAGGCAAGCTGTTGTCGAATCCTTTTATCAAGGTTTCTTCTATTGCGGTAATGAACACTTGTGCATCTAGATTATGCAGTAATTGCATCAGGCAGCTTTGCCTAACGGGATCAAGTTCTGCAAATAAATCATCAAATAAATAGATACATGATTTATTTATCAATTTTTTTAATAATAATCCCTGCGCTAACTGTAGAGCACAGGCTAATAATTTTTGTTCGCCTCGCGACAATACCTCGTGGACTGGGTTTCCATTTAACCTTATGAGTAAATCGGCTCTTTGTGGACCATACTGTGTATAAGCTAACTTGCTATCTCTAGCGAAAGAATGGCTTAAAATTAAATCTAAATTTAAGCTATGATCCCAACCTTGGTAAAAATCTATACTTAAGCCCTCTAAGTGCAGCAATTTTTCCATTAACTCTATAATTAAAGGGGTTAATTTTTGTAGATATCTTTCTCTTAATCCAGTTATTTGATGGGATACGTCTATTAGCTCTAAGTTCCATACTTTCATTTGATTCATGGGCACTTGTTGCTGTAAAGCGGCATTACGTTGTTTTAATACCTGCTGAAATCGTTGCCATATCGGAAAAAACGTTGGTTCCACGTGAAACACACCCCAGTCAATAAACTGTCGGCGCGCTCTAGGGCCTCCATTTAGTAATTGATAGCTATTTGGATTTATAAGCTGTAAAGGTAATATTTTGGCCAATTCGCTAATAGCGTCGCTATTATTACCTATTTTTATCTTAGTCTTTCCTTGTCGTGTTTTTTCCAAACCCACACTAGTCGAAAATTGTCCTGAAATAACCGAAAATAGATTGAACCCCATTGCCTCATATTGAATAGCGCGACTTGCTAAGCTACTTCGAAAAGAACGACCTAAACTTAAAAAATAAACGGCTTCTAGTAAACTAGATTTACCACTACCGTTGGGTCCAAAAATAAAATTAAAACAAGGTGAAAATTCGAGATCAAGTTCAGCAAGATTACGAAAACAACTTGCCTTAAGACGAACTAGTTGCATAAAACATTATAAACGCATAGGCATGATAACGTATACGCTAGAATCTTTCTCTTTCGTCTCGAGTCTTACACTGGCTTCTGTGGACGTTAAGGTCATTTTAACCAGTCCTGGTGGTAAACTGTTTAACACATCCATCAAATAACTAATATTAAAGGCTATGTTTATATCTTCACCACGATAAGATACATCAAGATGATCTTCTGCTTCTTCTTGCTCAAGATTGTTAGCAAAAATACGTAATAGATTATTTTTTACCTCTAAACAAACACTTTTATGTTTGTCATTCGATAAAACACCGACTCGAGAAAGCGACGCTTTGAACAAATCGCGATCAATTTCTAGTACCTTATCGCCACTTTGAGGAATAACTCGGTTATAATCTGGGAATGTTCCATCAATCAGCTTAGAAGTAAATGTATAGTCTTGCATACAAACCTTTAGCTGATTCTTAGTTAAGAAAATAGTTAAATTATCGTCTTCTTCATCACTTAATAAACGAGAAAGTTCATAAATGGCTTTTCTGGGCACTATTATTTGATTACTATCCACTGTTATATTGGCTTCTTTGACATTAAGTGCTAAACGATGACCATCTGTTGCAACAGCGCGTAAGCTCCCTTGACCTAACTCCCATAACATCCCATTTAAATAATAACGTACATCTTGCTGTGCCATGGCAAAATTGGTAGATTCTATTAAAGAACGTAAGCGTTTTTGCGATAAAACAAACTCTAATTGCTCAGGTTGATTGTCTAGTGCTTCACTAACCGGAAAATCTGCCGCCGGTAAAGTCGATAAATTAAACCGGCTACGACCGCATTGAAGATATAATTTTTCACCTTTTTGTTGAAATTTTAACTCGCTTCCTTCGGGTAAACTCCGACAAATATCCATTAACTTTCTAGCCGGTGCGGTTGTTATACCTGACTCACCTGATTTTTCTAAGGTAACCCGCCCGGTTAATTCTACTTCCATATCGGTACCTAATAAAGATAACGCTTTATCACGCAACTGTATTAAAAGATTGGAAAGTATTGGTAACGTTTGGCGACGTTCGATCACGGCTGTTACTAATTGTAAAGGCTTTAATAAAATTTCACGATTAATGGTAAATTGCATTTTTTATTCCTCAACTCGATAAAGTACGCAATAAATTTATAAAATCTTCCGCAACGCCGGTATTTGTTTTTTTTAATTCTTGTATTTTTCGGAATGCATGTAACACTGTAGTATGATCTCGCCCACCAAAGGCGCGTCCAAGCTCAGGTAAACTATGATTGGTTAATTCCTTTGCCAGCGCCATCGCAATTTGACGCGCGCGTGCTAAAGAAGAAGTCCGACGTTTAGAAAGTAAATCCGACACTTTAATTTTATAATATTCAGCCACGGTTTTAATAATATTATCTACTGTGACTAATTTATCCTGTAAAGCAAGCACATCTTTTATTGCTTCCCGCACTAATTCAAGTGTAATTTGTAATCCGGTAAATTGAGCATAAGCAACTATTCGTTTTAATACTCCTTCGAGTTCCCTTACATTGGAATGAATCCTTTTAGCAATAAAAAAAGCAACTTCTTGCGGTAAACTTATTTTAGTTTGTTCTGCTTTACTAATTAAAATAGCTACGCGTGTTTCAAGGTCCGGTGGTTCAATAGCGACAGTAAGTCCCCAACCTAAACGTGATTTTAATCGTTCTTCCACACCTGACATTTCCTTGGGATAGCGATCACACGTTAATACAATTTGTTGCTGACTTTCTAATAAGGTATTAAATGTATGAAAAAATTCTTCTTGTGAACGATCTTTTCCGGCAAAAAATTGAATATCATCAATCAACAGTGCATCTAACGAGCGATAATAGGTTTTAAAATCATTAATGGTATTCGTTTGTAAAGCTCTAATCATATCCGCAACAAAACGTTCAGAATGGAGATAGAGTACCTTGGCATGTGGATTTTTAATTAAAATAGCGTTACCAATCGCATGCATTAAGTGCGTCTTACCTAATCCAACACCGCCATAAAGTAATAAAGGATTATAGGCTCCGCCGGGATTTTCTCCGACTTGAACAGAAGCGGCGCGCGCTAGCTGATTTGATTTACCTTCGACAAAATTAATAAAAGTAAAATGAGAATTTACATGGGTAGCAGAAATCTTGGCAACTTTTGCTTTTCCTTTAACCTCTTGGGTATTCCGCAATAGGGGAGATGTTGGCGTTGGATTATGACGGCTTCCTACCCTCAATATAACTTCGGGAGGTGCTTCATCCAACTGTGTCAAAATCTGATTGATCTGGGCTAAAAACCGTTCATTTACACAATGTAATACAAATTGATTAGGCGCCCATAATACTAACTGTTCCTCTTTCTGTTCCGCCTGCAACGGTCGAATCCAAGTATTAAAATCTTGCAGCGAAATATGATCTTGTAATCGATCCAAACATTTTTGCCAAACAAAGCTTGCTAAAGCAGTTGTCACAATAATTCCTCTATTACATTAAATAAAAGGTTTAACCGACCTAAGTTCATATCATAATTCTTATCGCTTATCTAGCTTAAGTTCAATTAAAAAAAATAGCGGTGATAAGTTTACTAAACTTATTTAAACAAAAAGAGTGTGTAGAGACAAAAACATCCACATTTTTTATTTTTTCAATCAATTAGGGGTTTCGCGAATAATAAATGAAACAGGCCAGTAGAATAAAGGTCTATAACCTATCAGACACGCATCAATATTTCCCTGTAGCTATTAATAAACATCTTGTTCACTAAGGTCTTCTACACCATAAACCCTTATTCCATTATTGCAAAAATTTTATCGCGAAACTCCTGTCAATTGACTAACAAAACAACTGATGAAGGTTTGAAATTGTCCTAAAATACAACGCGTTGTATCTGTTAATAATTGACAACAAAGCTGTGTATATAATTTTATAAAAAGCCGATAATTCGCTAACAGTAAAATTCATCTTGAGTAACCCACAATTATTCCCAACTTATCCCAGGCTAGTTTTATAGCTAACACTATGAAAAAATAGATAAAAATAAGCTTAATAACAGAGTTAGCCTTCCTTTATCATCACATCTATCTATTTAAAATTATTTATTATAATAATAAGGTGTTAGAACAACTTACTTGAAAATAACTAATGAGTGCTTCTGGGCATGAAAACCCTTTATATTATCTTAATAGATTTTTTTTAGTCTAAATTAAAGACTTATTAGATGATGGGGGTGAAATTCCTATAGTTAGCAATAAATCTACCGCGATAAACTTAAGATAAAATTTGCGCTGTCCGTCAATATAAATATCGTTTCAGCTAATGAATTGACAATCTATATAGGGTCACCTAAGATACCTCATCTTTACACAGGCAGTAGCCCCCAAAAGGCATCACTAAAATTATGAAAAGAACATACCAACCTAGTAATCTTAAACGTAAAAGGACTCATGGTTTTAGAGCCAGAATGGCTACTAAAAAGGGTCGTTTAATATTAAAACGTCGCCGTGCAAAGGGTCGCTTGCGCTTAACGGCTTAGTTTTTAGGTTATTTCTTCATTTGATAAAAACTAAACAGGGCTTTATTAAGGCATTAAGGCTTCGGCGAACAGAGGATTTTCAGTGGACTTTTCGACAAGGAGAGAAACTGAAACAAGGTGGTCTAGTTACTTACACGAAGCTTAATGGTTTAGGCTACGCTAGGTTAGGGTTAGCTATAACTAAAAAAATAGTCCCTGGTGCGGTTTCTAGGAATCAATTTAAACGTATAATTCGAGAGAGTTTTAGGCTTAATCAACAGGCTTTGTCTGGTTTAGATATTGTAATAGTAATAATAAGTCGGTCTTCCTATAATAACCAAGTTTTGTTGCGTGATTTAGATAAACAATGGTCAAGGTTAGCAGTTTTTTACAAAAGAGCCTGATCTTTTTATTGCAGGTTTACCGTTATCTTATTAGCCCTTTAATAGGGCATAATTGTCGTTTTTATCCAAGCTGTTCACAATATGCTCAAGTAGCGATTCAGCGCTATGGCAGTTGTAAAGGCTTATATATGACAGTTCGGCGTCTATTATGTTGCCATCCTTGGCATCATGGCGGCTACGATCCTGTCCCATTGCTCCCTACTTCTAAATTACCAACTAAAATGAGTTAACTTATGGAACTGGCTCGCGTTTTTTTACTAGGCGCTTTATTTTTAATAGCATTCATGTTATGGAATGCATGGCAGAATGAATATCCACCTAATAGTCAGGAAATTGGCTCAGCAAATTCAATCGTAAAAGAACAAGCTGTCAATGAAGGACTAAAGTTAGCGCTATCACCACCCGCTAGCGCTGAAAATTCTACGGCTTTAAGTACTAAAAATGGTCAACAGTCACGTTTTACCCATGTCAAAACCGATGTACTTGATATCTTGATTGATACCTTAGGTGGCGATATTGTCAAAGCTAATCTTTTACAATATCCACAGCATCCTAGCGACGCTACTTCTGCACCTTTTCAATTATTGAGTGAAAAACCAGCTAATTATTACGTCGCACAAAGTGGATTGCTGGTCGCTAATAAACAACAGGTGTTTCAATATCAAAGTTCAAAAACTGACTATAGCTTAGAACCGGAAAAGTCAGTGCTTAGCGTTAATTTAATTTGTAGTACTTGTGGGAATACATTTGTTCAAAAACAATTCATTTTCAAGCGAAATGATTATTTAGTACCGGTTATTTATCAAATATCGAATCGTTCAGCTTCTGTTTTGCAAGGACGTCTTTATACCCAGTTCCAACAAAAAAAATTACTTCAATCACATAGTTTATTTAATATTAGTTCCTATACCGGTGGAGCAATTTCTACTCAGGATAAACCCTATCAAAAGGTTAGTTTTGATAAAATAGCCGAGGGAAACCTTTCTTTAGCAACCCAAAATGGTTGGGTCGCCATGCTACAGCATTATTTTTTAAGTGCTTGGATAGCACCTGTTAATGAAGTGTTTCATTTTTATAGCTACGCGAAAGGTGATATCTATACCCTGGGTATGGTAGGTACTCCTTTTCAGATTCAGCCCGGTCAGCAATTTACCAGCCAAAGTAAGCTCTACTTAGGCCCGGAAATTATGGACCGTTTAAAGGCGGCTGCACCGCATCTTGATTTAACGGTGGACTATGGAATTTTGTGGTTTATTTCAATGGCACTTTTTTGGCTATTGAAGCACATTCATCAATTTGTTGGTAACTGGGGTTGGTCAATCGTTATAGTAACGGTACTGATTAAATTAGCTTTTTATCATTTATCGGCTAAAAGTTACCGTTCAATGGCCAGTATGCGTAACTTACAGCCTCGTCTACAAGCGCTAAAGGAACGTTATGGTGATGATAAGCAAAAGTTAACTCAAGCGACTATGGGGCTCTATAAGGCCGAGAAAGTGAATCCTTTGGGTGGTTGTTTACCTATTTTGGTACAGATTCCTGTCTTTATCGCGCTTTACTGGATGCTTTTAGAAAGCGTTGAATTACGACAAGCGCCTTTCATATTGTGGATTCATGACTTATCAACCAAAGATCCTTACTATATTTTACCTATTTTAATGGGTATTACGATGTTTGTTCAGCAGCGTTTAAATCCGCCACCACCGGACCCAACTCAAGCCAAGGTAATGCAATTTTTACCCATTTTCTTTACGGCATTATTTTTGAATTTTCCGTCCGGATTGGTTTTATATTGGGTGGTAAATAATACCCTCTCAATTTTACAACAATGGTTTATTATGCGTCGCGTGAGCCTCGAATTATCACAAAAAAAGCGTTAAAAGTGCGTGAATCATTTCGAAACCCAGGTAAATCAGGCGATTGATACTATCGCGGCCGTTGCCACTCCCCATGGGCGCGGAGGGATTGCCGTCATTCGTATTTCAGGTCCGAGTGTTCAAACTATTGGCAAGGATTTACTGGGTCATTTACCTAAGACGAGATATGCCGAATATCTTTCATTTTTGGCCGCAGATAGAACAACGATTGATGAAGGTCTTGCCATTTACTTTCAAGCGCCTAATTCTTTTACTGGAGAGGATGTTTTAGAGTTACAAGGGCATGGTGGCCCAGTAATTGCCAATTGTTTATTACAACGTGTGTTGCAGTTGGGTGCTCGATTGGCTAGACCTGGCGAATTCTCAGAACGGGCTTTTTTAAATTCAAAACTTGATCTTGTTCAAGCGGAGGCAATTTCGGATTTAATTGATGCAGAATCAGAGCAAGCTGCGCGAGCAGCCATTCGTTCATTGCAAGGTGAGTTTTCTAAGCGTATTGATGGGATGAGAGAGGCTTTAATCGCTTTAAGAATGTGTCTAGAAGCCTCTATTGATTTTTCCGATGAAACGATAGATGTTTTAAAAGATAGCGAGCTTAAAAGGAAATTAAACGCTATTTTGGTCGATATTAGAGAAATAAAAAATTTGGCTAAACAGGGTGCTTTACTACAAGAAGGGATTAGTCTTGCTATTGTCGGTCCTCCTAATGCAGGAAAATCAAGTCTTTTGAATCGATTAAGTGCTCAAGAATCCGCTATTGTGACATCACACGCAGGTACTACCCGAGATGTTATTAGAGAAAAAATACAAATTGATGGTTTGCCGGTACATATCGTCGACACAGCGGGTTTAAGAATCACTGAAAATGAAATTGAACGGGAAGGGATAAAAAGGACTTTAGCCGAAATAGTTAAATCGGATTATGTTTTATGGGTAGTTGATCATACAACGACATCGATAGGAGATTTACAATTTTGGCAACAACAGAAAGCTTTTTTAAAAGATATTGTAGTGGATGAACGACTCATCATTATAAGAAATAAAATTGATCTTAAACAAGAAAATGCTGATTTAAGTAAAGAAGCTGGTTTTGATGCCATTAAATTATCTGCGAAAACCGGTGAAGGTTTAACATTACTGCGTAGTTATTTAAAAAAGCGTATAGCTTACAAGGTCACAACGGAGGGTAATTTCAGTGCTAGACGTAGGCATTTAGAGGCTTTAACTAATACAGAAATCGTACTAGCTAATGGCTTGTTAAAGTTACAAGGGCATCAATTTCCTGAATTAATAGCAGAAGATCTATTAATGGCGCAAAAATATTTAGGCGAAATTACCGGTCAATTTACAACAAATGATCTACTAGGGAAAATTTTTTCCAGCTTTTGCATCGGGAAATAAGTCATCATAGTTTTATTAATTCATTAATAGTCGTCAAGACAAGATTTGGTTTTAATTGTTTTAGGCAATTAAAATGAATAAGCGGACAGCTGCGTTCAAAACAGGGGCTACAACTGAGTTTTAAATAAAGTATTTTAGCCTGCTCCGACAAAGGAGGCGTGAATTCCGGACTACTTGAGCCATATAATACGATTAAAGGACGACGTAAAGCAGCGGCTAAATGCATAAGACCGGAGTCATTACTGATAACCAAGCTAGCCATTGCTAAGAGATTTATCGCTTGTAATAACGAGGTTTTACCGATGAGATTAATACAAGCGTTTCCACTTAACTCTTGTATGCTATGTCCGATAGCCCCATCAGATGGCGCGCCCAATAAAAAAACTTGCCAGTCTTCCGCTTTTTTTGCATTGGCTATTTGGGCAAAATAGTCAGCTGGCCAGCGTTTAGCGGGGCCAAAGGCAGCACCAGGACATAGTATAAGTAGAGGCTTATCTTCAATGACTAGAGATAAATTTTTCAAGCTTGAATTTATGTTTTTGGGATTAACGGTTAGATAAGGTTTATAGAGTTGCCACTCAATGGATTTATCAGCGATGGTTTTAGCAGCACCTAAAGCAAGGAAGCGCTGTATCATCCTAGGATATTTTTTTTTATCTAAAACTCTCCAGTCATTAAGTAAACCAAAACGCATTTCACCCAGCCAAGCGGTTCTTAGTGGAATACCTGCTGCTAAAGGAATAATGGCTGATTTCCATGAATTTGGCAAAATAATTGCTTGTTGGTAGGCTTTTTTTCGCAATGAGCGCCCAAGCTGCCATCGTTTTTTCAATTGAAATTGGCCATGAGCTATTGGCAGGTCGAATATTTCATTGATTTCCGGCATAGTTGCGAGTAATTCATGACTCCAGCGAGGGGCTACAATATCAATTATTGTTTCAGTATGCTGCCGTTTTATATATTTAAAGAGGGCTTGGGAAATAACGATATCCCCTATCCAGGCAGGACTAATAATCAGAATTTTTTTAGCTAAGGCCATGGTAATTTTATCGACATAAGGTATTTTTGAGACTATTTATGATAACTAAGGTATTAATTAGCTATTAAATAGGCGAAAATAAGCTTGATTTAGTGATTTTCATCTTTTAAAAAATAATCCGTGTCACAATAAGGACAAGTAATCCGGCCTACTTGGGTAATAGGCAGATAAACTCTGGGATGAGAATCCCATAAAGAGCTCTTTTTTAAAGGACAGCATAGAGGTAGATCTTGTCGAGTAATTTCATAATAATGCTTGGTATTGCTGCGAGTTAGTGGTATAGACATAGATAAAACCTTAAGATTATTCCATTATTATTCTGCCAGTTCCATGTTAAACTGTATAGGGATTTATCTTTTTTAATTATTTGGCATGAGGTCTGTTTATTTTAGATAAAAAGGGAATAGTTTATACCTATTTTGTTAATATAACTTAAATTGGTGTGTGTGAAGAAAATTTAGCGGGAATTGAAAAATGGTACTTTTCCGAGGTTTAAAGCCAGCTTTTAAAAAAGTCAATAAAATCAAAACCAAACTTGATTTACATTCTGTTAGAACGGCTGATGATCTACTAAATACTAAAGATAACTTGAAGTTTGTTAAAGCAGTTAAACTACTTATCAAGCCATCTACCCGTTTTAATCGTTTTTATTTACCTGCTATCAGAAAATTTGCCGAATTTGTTCAGAATATCACTGAAAATCAATGTGGGTTCTTTAGTCAAGAAATAGGTTTTTTAGAGCGTGGTTTGGAGCGTTCTTCTAGAACGCTTGCTTTATGCTTAAAGTATTTTTTCCCGGAAGAGGTAAATTTCGCTAATACTTCTAATAAGGATGCTTTATGGATTTATGCAACGTTTACTGCCGCATTATTTTTAGATATTGGAAAAATTGCGGTTAAATATTCAATTACGCTTTTTCATAAAAAAGGCCATTCACTTAAAAAATGGAATCCATATATCGCTTCGATGTTAGGTCAAGGTGATTATTATGAATTTGACTATGTAAAAGAAAATTTTAATGATTTACGTAATTTTATAACACCGATGCTCGCACGTCAGATATTAGATAGTATGACGGATTCTTCCTTAGAAACTGAAGGTTTTAATTGGATAGCAAGTGATCCGGATATATTGAAAGCTTGGTTTTCTTTATTAGCCGGTGAGGAAGATCGTATCCCCATGACTTCGTTTATATCTATGATTCCACGAGCTGATATCGAGTTCATTGAACATAATCGGGTAAATGCACAAATAGCTATTACCGATCGAGGTGGAGAGGCATTTTTGCAATGGTTACGTAAAGAACTTGCCGAAGGAAGAATTTTTATTAATGAGAAGGATGCTAAAATACGTATTAGCGAAGGAAAAATATTTTTATCGACAGCTATTTTTCAAGAATTTATCGATACAAATCCAAATTACAAGCATTCCGAGCTTATAGAAAGACAATTTATAGATGTGGCTAAACTTTATCAAATTTCTATCAGTGAATTGGATCAACGTTATAGAGCATATGGTGGCTTGTCGGGTCTTAGCGATTTAGGGAAAAGATATCGGACAGTGGGCGGATTATCTGTCACTCAAGAAAATGAAAAAAATACTCCGCAACGTTTTTTGCAAGGAGATATCCGCTTGATTTCGCTTATTACCTCACCTTCATCGATAGATAAAATTATTAATTTAAGTTTATCTGGTAAAAGTATGAGTAGAATTTTTATTTCACCCCATTTAAGTAGCTAAGTTTTTATCATGGCAACCTATGCGATAGGCGATGTTCAAGGTTGTTTTGATGAGCTTCTTTGTTTATTGGATCAAATTAAGTTTGATCCAATTCGTGACACACTGTGGTTTACAGGTGATCTGGTAAATCGAGGACCTAAATCTCTGCAGGTTCTTCGGTTTGTAAAAAAATTAAAAAATTGTCAGGTAGTATTGGGCAATCATGATTTGCATCTTTTGTCTGTTGTGTATGCAGGAGCAAGTTTAGATCCCCAAGACACATTAGATGCTGTTTTAAAGGCACCAGATAGAGAGGAATTATGTACCTGGTTGCGCTATAGGTCTTTATTACACCATGATGCCAATTTAGGTTTTACCTTAATACATGCGGGGTTACCACCACAGTGGGATTTAAATAGCGCGATAGTCTGTGCTAGGGAAGTTGAAACGGTATTACGCGGCGATCACTATGTTGAATTTTTTAAAAATATGTATGGTGATACGCCGAGTCAATGGCGTGAGGATCTTATTGGTTGGGATCGATTGCGTGTCATCATAAATTGTTTGACGCGTTTAAGATTTTGTGATATGAAAGGGAATTTAGAGCTAGCTACCAAGGGAAGGGACTTGTCATCAAAAATCTATTTTCCTTGGTTTAAATTACCCAATCGACGTAGTAAGGGTTTAAAGATTTTGTTCGGCCATTGGGCCGCATTAGGGGGTCAAACGGATGAACCTAATGTATATGCTTTAGATACAGGTTGTGTATGGGGCCATAGTCTGACAGCGCTGCGTCTAGAGGATACAGTACGAATTAGTATAGATTGCATGAAGCTACGGTAGTTTATATTCTACTCGATGTTTTGTAGAGTGATTATCTTAAATTACCTAAGCAGGTCTTTTTTTTATCAACCTGCTTTTAGTATTTTATCTACATAAATAATAAAAAAAGACTATATTGATTTTATAATCAAAATACGTCTTTTCCCAGGGTGCAAAGGTATCAGGCCTTTCGTGGAATAATATCGTTAAAATGACCTTATAAAGGTTGGTTTTTCAATATGGGATTTTACCTTGTGATTAAATATGCTAGCGCGTTAATTCTCTCTTGTCTTGTTGGCTATGCTAAATATAGCTTATCTCCCATTACCTCTTTGAAGATTTTGAAAGCTCATACTAGCTTTTAAAAATATCTATTGAAAAAGGGGTATAAAATATGAAATTACAAACAATTGCTTCTATTGTTGGTAACAGGCCGTCGCAGCCGGTTTTTGTTTTTAGACCAAGCATCATGGAGTGTGCGGTTGATTACTTTCGCTCGCGATTCCAAGGACGTATTTTATATGCTGTTAAAACCAACCCCGAAAAGCAAGTAATTGATCTGCTATATGCGCATGGTATCAATGCATTTGATGTGGCTTCTTTCGAAGAAATTCGTATGATTAAATCGCTAATACCAAATGCTGAGCTATATTTTATGCATCCGGTAAAGTCTTCTTATGCGATTCGCGAAGCTTATTTTAATTATGGAGTTAGACACTTTTCTTTAGATAGCTTAGATGAGCTTAATAAAATCATGCGGCAAACCGAGAATGCTAAAGATCTTTGTTTGCATTTACGGCTCGCTATTCCAAACACATTTGCTGAATTTAATTTATCAGCCAAATTTGGTATTAATTTGGATGAGGCTCCTGCGCTTTTAAAAAAGATACGCGAGCTTGCACATGGCGTAGGTATTACTTTTCACGTTGGTTCGCAATGTATGCACCCTGATGCCTACCGAATCGCTATACGCTTAGCTAATAAACTTATTAACCAAGCTAAAATTGGGATTGAATATTTTGACGTTGGCGGAGGGTTTCCATCTATTTATCCGGGCATGACCCCCCCTGCATTAGATGTTTATTTTAATGTTATCCACGAAGAGTTTGTCAAAATCGAAAAAAAATTTCCAAACATTGAGTTACTTTGTGAGCCAGGTCGTTGCTTAGTGGCTGAAAGTACTTCTGTGATAGTGCGTGTTGAATCAAGAAAAAAAAATCAGTTGTACATTAACGATGGGACATACGGTAGTCTTTTTGATGCAGGTATTCCGCATTTTATTTTTCCAGTACGCTTAATACAATCAAATTACACTAAAAATAGAGATCTTTTACCCTTCAGTTTTTATGGTCCTACCTGTGATTCTTTGGATTATATGGAAGGACCCTTTTATTTGCCGAGCGATGTTAAAGAAGGTCATTATATTGAAATAGGTCAGGTAGGCGCTTATGGTCGAACTTTATCAACTGGATTTAATGGATTTAAGCATGAAGAAGGCGTTATTGTGGTTTCGGATAAGCCTTTAATGAGCATGTATGCTGCGATTAAATCACAGGGATTGCATGAATTAGTTACTAAATAATAATTTATTTATAAGGAACACTGATGAATACTCAAGTTTGTAAAACTTCTGTAAAAGAAAAATTGTTACAAAAATTAGTTGAACACATCGATATTACTCATTTTGATGCACGCCCTATTATTAAGGCGATGACTCATATGTCTTTTACGTCGCGGGATTTGGCACGTGCTACACAAATTTTCAATCAAATGCTTCAAGATGAGCGCTGTAGTATTATCTTATCGATTGCAGGTTCCTGCTCAGCAGGTGGTTGCATGAAGTTATATGCCGACTTAGTAAAATACAACATGGTGGACGCGATTGTGGCCACAGGAGCTAGCATCGTTGATATGGATTTTTTTGAGGCCTTAGGTTTTCGGCATTACCAAGCGAGCTCTTCAGTTGATGATGGAAAACTGCGTGATCTACAAATCGATCGTATCTACGATACTTATATTGATGAAGAGCAACTACAATGTTGTGATCGTACTATTTTTGAAATTGCCAATAATCTTAAATCACAGCCCTATAGCTCAAGGGAATTTATTCATGCAATGGGTGCTTATTTGGCGGCAGGAAATGCAAAAAAAGAAGATTCTTTGGTGCAATTAGCCTACGAGCAAGGTGTTCCAATTTTTTGCCCTGCTTTTACCGATTCATCAGCGGGATTTGGTTTGGTGCTTCACCAAGTAAAAAATCCAAATCGACATTTAACGATGGATTCAATTCGTGATTTTCGTGAACTAACCGAAATTAAAATTAAGGCAGAAACGACTGGATTATTGATGATAGGAGGGGGTGTCCCGAAAAATTTTGTGCAAGATACGGTAGTTTGTGCGGATATTCTTGGCAAACCCGTTGAGATGCATAAATACGCTATTCAAATTACGGTAGCGGATGTCCGTGATGGGGCTTGTTCAAGTTCTACATTAAAAGAAGCCTGCTCATGGGGAAAAGTGGATATGGCTTATGAGCAAATGGTTTTTGCAGAAGCGACATCAGTACTACCCCTTTTAGCCAGTGATGCTTATCATCGGGGTTTTTGGAAAACCCGCAAGCGTAGGCGCTACACTGATTTGTTTAGTTAATAAAAAGAGGTTCTAAAGATGCGTTGTATGCCAGCAGAGAAGGCTTTTTTAGGTCTTGATCCTAAAGATGCGGTTACTTATGAGGATGCCAGAGCCGTTATTATCCCTTTTGGCCTTGAAAATTCAGTAACTTATGGTGGAGGTACTGCTCAAGGTCCGGCGGCTATTATCCGCGCATCTCATGAGGTGGAATTATTTGATGAACACCTATGGTGCGAACCTTTTCGTCAGCTTGGTATCGTGACGTTGGAGGAACCCAGCATTGAAAATGAAATCCCCAAGGCGCTGCAACAATTAGAAAAAATAGTAAAACAAGTGTTAGATGATCAAAAGTTTCCATTTGTTTTGGGTGGCGAGCATTCTATTACAATAGGCGCTATTCGTCCTTTTTTAAAAAAATATGATAATTTAATCCTATTACATTTTGATGCCCATGCCGATTTACGTAATGGATATCATGGTGAACATTACTCCCATGCTTCGGCGATTAGGCGCTGTTTAGATCAGGCTAATCTCAAGGTGGTATCAGTAGGTATTCGCAATATTTCAGCTGAAGAAATTCCATTTGTTGAAGAAAATCGTGAAAGAATTCGTATTTATTGGGGAAAAGATAAAAAAAAATGGGATATCGATGAAATAGTTTCTCATTTAAAGGATCTTCCGATTTATTTGACATTTGATGTAGATGGATTTGATTCAAGCGTGATGCCTGCTAC
The DNA here is from genome assembly GCA_002290645.2 of Candidatus Aquirickettsiella gammari. Lineage (GTDB taxonomy): Bacteria > Pseudomonadota > Gammaproteobacteria > Diplorickettsiales > Diplorickettsiaceae > Aquirickettsiella > Aquirickettsiella gammari. Next base: position 49,575 of record NMOS02000009.1, on the reverse strand, counting down.
TGGAACACCTGAGCCAGGGGGTTTATTTTGGCAAGATGTTATAGAAATTATTACAGCGGCAAGTCAAGTAGGTACTATTGTAGGTGCCGATATCAATGAGCTTGCTCCTATCCCATATTTCCATAGCTGTGATTTTTTAGTTGCAAAGCTTACTTATAAAATTCTTTCTTTAATCTAAAATTGATAGGAAGAGAGAATTATTTTTGAAAAAATACTCTAAATATAGGCCCTAATGCTTGTTAAGTTAGCATACCTTGATTATAAAAAACATGTAGATTATCTAATAAACAGCACTGTTGTCTGGGAAGCCGGATAATATATATTTTTTACATGGTAGTGAGTAAGATCAGGTAACAATAATTTATCGGGTGGGGTGAGATATTGAATAGCGGGTTGTTTTTTTATTGGCTGAAATTGTAAAAGCCATGTTTTATGATAATGAACGAGTCCCAACCATAGCGGAATACCATTACTGAATTTTTTATGAGAATCCCAAAGATTTAAAACTAATAAAGTATGTGTTGTAGAAAAGTATTTGGTCATAGTTAATATAGGCATTTGGCCTGCATTCGATGAAACAAATAAAGGAATGTTAGGGTTATTGCTGTGTAAACTTAAATTATAGAGTGCCGTTAATATCCTTGTTTTGGGAAGGGTATGCCAGGCTTGTTTTTCTAAGCTACTTTGTATATTCGAGAGTTTATCTGCCCATTGAATATTTAAAGCTTCTATGTTTTGTCCAAAACGATCTTCACGGTAAATGGGATTTTGCAGTTTAGCATTAGCCCACCAAGTTTTAAAATCGATAGTTTGTTCAGATAAAAGGAGCTTGGAATTTAGAAGTAATTTTTTGTAATCATACGTTAGATTAAATCCCCAGCAAATTAATAAAATTAAAACGCCGATGCTTCCAATTTTAGCGCTAGAAATAGGTTTATTGTTTATTTTTCGGCGATAAGAAAGCGTTACTCCAGTAACGATACTAATACCTAGTAAAGCACCCGCAAATACATCACTAAACCAATGTGCTGTTAAATAAAGGCGTGAAAACATGACCAAAAGGACGATTAAACCAGTTAATCCATAGAAAAATATTCGTTGCTTTTTAGGCCGCTGCAGTGCAATTAAAACAGCAAAAAATCCTAAGATAGAAACGCTGCTTACCGTATGGCCACTCGGAAAAGAAGCACCAAGAGGTATTTTTACTAAACCAATAGGGCGCGCTATATGCAAAAGATGTTTAAATAAATCGCCTAAACCATAACTTAATAGACCAACAATTGCCCAATGTAAGGCAGTCCAAAAATTTCGTTGTATTAAAAAAACAATTAAAAGAAATAACCAGAATACACTTAACACTCTAGGACTTAATTCTGTCATGACAACAAAAAATTTATCGAGATTTGGCTGGCGTAAGCTACGCATTAAGTGATAGATCGCTTCATTTAAATAGGTCGCTACACCATGATGTGTAACACTAATTGCGACTAATAAAAATCCAAGTGCGGAAAAAATACAAACTAAAGCAAGTGTTAATTGCGTATGAGATTGCGGATAGCGTGAATCCATTAAAAGGGAGCTTATGGTTCTAAGTTTAGGATGGTTACGGGTAAACCTCCAGAGATAGGCGACTTGTTTATCTAACAAACGGCTAAACCAAGCATAGCATGATTTAATAAATGAATAGACTAGCCAGATAAACAGCAAAAGTAAGACAACAAAGATAATTAATTTGCTAGCTACTTCAGGTGGCAATTGTTGAGATGCCTGGCCTAAAAGTATCCCAGGTAGCATATAAATGGGCGCCCATGCAATCGCAGAAATAATATCAGCTATTAGGAATTGGCGGGAAGGCATAAGCACCATGCCGGCGATAAAGGGTAAAATAGCACGAATAGGCCCAATAAACCGACCAAAAAAAATGCTTTTTCCACCATGTGTGTCAAAAAAAGCTTTTCCTTTTTGTAAAAGTGAGGGATAGCGACGAAACAACCATAGATCCCCTGTACGATGGTGGTAGTGACGCCCTATCCAAAAGCTAAGTACATCGCCTGCAATAGCGCCCGCAATGGCCCATAAAGTAATGCTGGTAAATGGCAAAACTCCGATACCAATTAAGGTTCCTATCGCCGTCATAAAGACGGTGCCAGGAACTAAAAATCCGATTAGCACAAGACATTCAAGAAACGCGATAAAACAGGTGATTAGCCCCCCTAAATGGGGATGAATTTGTAACCAATCAAAAAAAGGCTTGAGATCAGGAAGTATCATTAGGCTACATTTTCTCCAGCCGCTTGCTTGTCTGCGTGGTAAGAAGAACGCACTAGAGGACCACTCGCTACGCGGGTAAAGCCCATTTGTTTAGCTAACACACCAAGTTCCTTAAATTCCTCGGGGGTAACATACCGCGCAACAGGGAAATGATGGCGACTCGGAGCCAGGTATTGACCGAGGGTTATCATGTCAACGTGATGTTTACGTAAATCGCGCATAGTTTCTTTAACCTCTTCTAAGGTTTCACCTAGTCCTAGCATGAGTCCTGATTTGGTTGGTATCCCTGGGAAACGATTTTTAAATTCAGATAATAATTTTAATGACCAATCATAATCTGAACCTGGACGTGCTTGCTTGTATAAACGAGGAACCGTTTCAATATTATGGTTAAAAACATCCGGTAATCCCATGGCAATCGCATCTAAAGCCAGCTCCATACGGCCTCGAAAGTCGGGTACCAGGACTTCGATGCTGAGTGTAGGACAAGCAAGTCGCAATGCTTGTAGACAAGCGGTGAAATGAGCAGCTCCACCATCACGTAGATCGTCACGATCTACGGAAGTAATGACGACATAGCGAAGTCCCATTTGCTGGACTGTTTTGGCTAGATTCCCAGGCTCATCGGGATCGAGTGGATCGGGGCGTCCATGGCCGACGTCACAAAATGTACAACGCCGAGTACATTTATCACCCATAATCATAAAAGTAGCTGTGCCATGACTAAAGCATTCACTTAAATTAGGGCAAGAGGCTTCTTCGCATACGGTATAAAGACGATTTTTACGCAACATAGTTTTAAGCTGATCGACAGCAGGACTAGTTGGTAGCTTTATGCGTATCCAATCTGGCTTACGTAAGGGATCAGTTGGCGCAATTTTTATTGGAATGCGAGCCATTTTTGCAGCCCCACGCTGTTTTTGTCTGGGATCGGTAGTTTGTATAATTTCCATGGCATTAATGATTTTATATTAAATGGCGCAATTTTAGCATAGAGTCAATGATATATAGTAAGTTTGGCTGGATAATAATCTATGCAGTAATGCTAGAGTCAGCCTAGTTATTACATTCGTTGCGGGCTGGCTGTTTCTTTAACGAGAGATTTTCTTTAAAGGATGCTAAGGTCAATTGTAATTGTTCAATGAAAGCATTAGCTACCACGTTGAGGTCACTAGGCCCACCCAGATCAGAAAGTTGGGTAATATTGAGTTGGCTAAAGCCACAAGGGTTAATTCCCAAGAATGGACTTAGATCCATGGCAATATTAAATGCGAGGCCATGATAACAATAACCATGTCGAATACGCAGACCAATAGCGGCTATTTTGGCTGAATTAACATAAACGCCAGGCGCTTCTTTTTTTGCTTCGGCGTGAATATTATAACGTGCGAGTAAACCAATGACTGTTTGTTCAAGGAGCGTAACAAGCTCACGCACACCCAATTCTAAACGACGAAGATTAAAAAGTGGATATACGACAAGCTGTCCAGGTCCATGATAGGTTACTTGACCACCCCGATCGGTTTTCACTATGGGGATAGCTCCGGGATTAAGAATATGCTCTAACTTACCCGCTTGTCCTAAGGTATAAACAGGGTCATGTTCAATGAGCCAAATCTCATCTGGGGTTTTGGGCGTGCGCTTATCGGTAAATAAGCGCATGGCCTCGACTACTGCATTGTAGCCACCATGGCGTAAAGGTCGTACGATCAGTTGCTTCATAGGCATAGCCGAAAAAGTATACTTGATCTATAAAGTCGTTGAAAGTTTCTTTGAAACGTAATTTATCCTTGGGTTTTGTTGAAAATAAGTAATTTTTATCATTAGGCTAATTGAAGCTTTTATCGACTTACAGCGGAAAGCACAGATATCTTCAGATTTACCAGTTAATTTCTGATAAAATCTGTATTTCCTCCTAACAAAGTGAGTCGTTATGAAACGATGGTTAATTTTAATTTTTCCCTTATTAGTTAACTCCGCTTATGCAATGACTAATCCGGCTTCCGTTTATTGCCTCCGCCATGGTGGAGAATTGAAGATTATGAAGGGAGCTGCAGGTGGTGCTGTAGGAGGGATTTGTGTTTTTCATAATAAAAGTTATTGTGAAGAGTGGAGTTACAGCAGAGGCATTTGTAAATCCAGCGAATATTATTTACCTGAGAGAAGAATAGGGACAAACTATTGTTTTGCCCAGCTAGTCAATAAAAATCTAATTATTTATTTATGTAAAGCGAAGTAATGTTAGTCACAGAAAAGCGCTTAGCTTATTTTAAAGCCATGGATATTCAGATCTGGGTTTCACGAGGAAAGACCGATAAATTAACTGAACAAGACATAAAGGATGATGCGGTGCCTATAAAATTAATTAAGACGCGCGAGCAGGAAATTGCAGCGCTTAATTGGAAAGAATTAAGATTGGCTGTGAGCACTTGTAAGGCCTGTAATCTTTATAAAACCCGCAGTAATTCAGTATTTGGCATAGGTAATCCGAATGCGGATTTGTTGGTTATTGGCGAGGCGCCGGGTGCAAATGAGGATAAACAAGGCGAGCCTTTTGTTGGGCGAGGCGGACAGTTATTGACAAATATGTTGTTGTCAATTGGTTTTAAACGAGAAGATGTCTATATTGCTAATATTTTAAAATCCCGTCCACCTAATAATCGTGATCCCTCCTTTGATGAAGTTAAGGCCTGTACGCCCTATTTATTGAGACAGATTAGTTTAATTAAACCAAGATTAATTTTAGCAGTGGGTCGAATTGCCGCACATTATTTATTGTCGACTAATGCGACGATGGCAAGTTTACGTGGGAATTTATTCCATTATGGGGCTGATAAAATCCCCTTATTAGTTACTTACCATCCGGCCTATTTACTCCGCTCCCCACGCGAAAAACGTAAAGCATGGCAGGATATGCAATGTGTAAAAAAACAACTAAACAGAGAAATGATCGACCTGCTCAATTAAATAAACATTTTAGTAAAACTTCATTAGGATTAGGTTTTAGCTTAATCGAGTTATTATTTACAATGGCTTTATTGAGTATTTTATTAAGCCTAGCGTTTCCAGTTTATAGGCACTTAATAGCGCAGTTACGCTTATTTACCCTGACTGAACGTATTAATATGACCATCCATTATGCACGGAGTGAGGCCATTAGACGACAAAGTCTTGTTACAATATGTAAAAGCAAGGGTGGAAAGTCATGCTCAGGAAGATGGAAAGATGGTTGGATCGTTTTTTTTGCAAAAAATCCAAGCGACTTAGTTGATAGCACTACCCTATTGCGGGTTTATCCTGCTTTGGGTCGCACGGATTTCTTAGCATGGCATGGTTCCCGATCAGATAATTATCTACAATTAAGACCAGATGGTTCCACTTATGGGCAAAATGGCAGTTTTATTATTTGTGTTGGTGTATTATCAAAAAAAGTAGCTTGGTCCGTTAAGGTAAGTCAGACCGGGAGACTCAGAGTTGATAAAAAAAATGCGAAGTACTCAGATTGTAATTATTAAACCATTGGATGTCCTTTAAATCGTTTTAATTTATTAAAAAAAAATGTGCCATGAAAAAAATTATTTCCTTTATTTCCCTTATATTTTCAATAAATGCTAGTGCTTTGGTGTCCGATTCATTGGGCGATTTGTCAGATAAACTATTGTTACCTATGTCACTATTAACCAGTGCCTTGTATAATATGAGCTTAGCGATAGGCATAGCTTTACTATTTGGTGCTCTTATCCAATATAAAAATTATCGAAACAACCCTTCCCAGGTTCCTTTGAGCCGGCCGATTACTTTGTTGGTATTTGGATTGGTTTTATTAATATTGCCTATTCTTACAAAGTTTTCTGAAAGCGCGCTTTTAGTTTCCAGAGTATCTTAAAATGAAAATTTTAATCAGTAATGACGATGGCGTACATGCTCCAGGACTATCTATTTTAGCTAAGGCTTTAGCTCAAATTGCAGAAATTACTATAGTAGCGCCGGACAGGGATCGCAGCGGTGCTAGTAATTCATTGACTTTACAGCATCCTTTAAGACTTAGACGCTTGGACGAAGGAATCATTAGTGTGCAAGGAACACCAACAGATTGTGTTCATTTAGCCTTAACGGGATTGTTGAGTGAAGATAAAATGCCAGATATGGTGGTCTCAGGTATTAATGCAGGATCTAATTTAGGCGATGATGTTTTTTATTCAGGAACGGTTGCCGCTGCGATGGAGGGGAGATTTCTAGGGATACCTGCTATTGCTTTTTCGATAGTGGGTGGTGAGCCTATGTATTATTCTACAGCGGCAGAGGTCGCTAAGAGATTGGTAACCCTTTTATATGAAAAACCGATTCCAGCGAAAACCATCTTAAATGTAAATATTCCTGACGTTGCGTTTGACGATTTAAAAGGTTACCAAGTAACCCGCTTGGGAACTCGCCATAATGCCGATAAAATGATGCCGAGCAAGGATCCACGAGGACATACTATTTACTGGATAGGCAGCTCAGGCAAAGAAGATGATGCAGGAAAAGGTACCGATTTTTATGCGGTGAGCCAACAACAAGTTAGTATTACACCACTGCAGCTAGATTTGACGCATCATTCAGCCCGAGAACAGATAGAAGATTGGATTATTAATATGGATCCTAAACTATAAAGCCATAGATTTTTTTCGCCTCAAAAGGATTATTTGAAAATTTAAAATGAATTATTTTTCAAAGCTCTATGACAAGATGCTTCTGTGGGCTAAGCATAATCATGCGCCTTATTACTTATTTGTTTTAAGTTTCGCAGAGTCCTCTTTTTTTCCTATTCCACCGGATGTGATGTTAGCGCCCATGGTTCTAGCTAAGCCTTATTGTGCTTGGCGTTACGCTTTTTTAACCACAGTAGCCTCTGTTGTAGGCGGGCTATTCGGTTATTTTATAGGAAGTGTCGCATTTGATTGGGTGCATCCTTATATTCTTCAATTTGGATATGAACTGACCTATCAGCAAATTGAGCATGGATTTAATAAATGGAACTTTTGGATCCTTTTTTTGGCGGGGTTTACCCCTATCCCCTATAAGCTATTTACAATAGCTGCTGGCGCCTTGCATGTTACGCTGTTACCCTTTATCTTGGGATCTTTGGTGGGTCGTGGCGGACGGTTTTTTTTAGTAGCCTTTTTAATACGTTGGGGCGGTGTTCATATTGATAAATTATTACGACATTACATCGATCGAATATCTTGGTTTGTCCTATCGCTCGCAATTATTGTGTTCGCTTATCTTAAGTTCTAGGGCTAAATCCGCTTGTAGTCATCAAAATTGTAGTTTAAATTTATAATTTGTTTACTTTTGACAAAAACGACGATAACGATATTTACGTTTACACTAGATAACAGGCGTTAGCTTGTGTCAAAGACTTGTATTTGGGTAATTTATAACACAGTTAAGCAAGTTATCTAGAATATTAAGGACACGACTAAGCTTTGTTAAATAATAACCAAAAGATAGTTATTTAGTTATTACTTACCATCTAGGTTAATTATCAGGGAGAGTAAATATGCGTAACAAAAGCGATTCAATTAAAAAAAAAGGAGGTGCAAAAAAGATAAAAGAGGCTGTAATTGAGCAAGTATTTGAAAATAAACCCGAAAAATTTTTATTAAATCGTGAAAATACAGAAACTGAGGCGATAGTCCCGCATAAATATACTAGACGAGATGAATCACTCGGTGCAACGCAATTATATCTGAATGAAATAGGATTTTCGCCTTTATTAACAGCAGAGGAAGAGGTTTATTATGCGCGGCTAATTGCTAAAGGTGATCAAGATGCTCGCAAACGAATGATAGAAAGTAACCTGCGTTTAGTCGTTAAAATTGCGCGACATTATAATAATCGGGGCTTACAGTTTTTGGATCTTATCGAAGAAGGTAATTTAGGGTTAATGCATGCCGTAGAAAAATTCGATCCAGAAAGGGGCTTTCGTTTTTCGACTTATGCCACCTGGTGGGTTCGTCAGGCCATTGAGCGGGCTATTATGAATCAAGCGCGAACTGTTCGATTGCCTATCCATGTTGTCAAAGAACTGAATGTTTATTTACAAGCGGCAAGAGAGCTCACACAAAAGCTCGATCATAAGCCGACAGCCGATGAAATCGCCAAATGGTTAGATAGGCCGTTTGAAGAAGTAGAGCGGATGTTAGGTTTAAATGAGCATATTACTTCCGTTGATGCGCCGGCTAGTAGTGAAGCTGACAAACCTTTACTTGAAACTTTATCGGATAATCGAGAAAATGATCCCGAACATATCTTAGAGGACGAAAATTTACGTAAACATCTTGAGGCTTGGTTAAAAGAGTTATCAACTAATCAGCGAGAAGTGATAGCAAGACGCTATGGTTTATTAGGTTGTGATCGAATGACTTTAGAAGAAGTGGGCGAAGTGATAGGTTTAACGCGAGAGCGAGTCCGTCAAATTCAGGTAGAAGGCTTAAAGACATTACGCAAGATCATGGAGAAACAAGGGTTTTCCGCCAGTTTATTGTACGATTAATGAAGGCTTAAATAACAATAAAATGTTAAAGAATATTAAATGGGTTTTAAATTATAAATATAGTATCGCGTATATTATTTTAATTGTTTTGCTAAATACATTGTTTACTTTTATCCCGTTAACACCTGTATTTGGCGCTGATGTTTCACCCATGGATTGGACAGTTGGTATTGTTTATGTATTACGCGATTTTGCGCAACGCGAATTACAACACAAAGTTATTTTTGCCATGTTTGTGGGTAGTATTCTTAGCTATGGTTTGGCAGGTAAAGCCATGGCAATTGCAAGTATGAGCGCATTTTTAGTTGCTGAATTCATCGATTGGGCGGTGTACACTTTTACACGTCGCTCCTTGTCTCAGCGTATACTTTGGTCTGCAAGCCTCAGCGCACCGATTGATAGTAGTATATTTCTAGTGATTATTCACCAGTTTAATTATTTGGCGGTTATGATTTTATCATTCGCTAAAATCTTGGGTGTGTTTATGGTTTGGTATGGTTGGCGTGCTCGAGAACGGCGTACACTAGCCGGTCATTTGAATGTAATCAAAGTCAAGTGAGCTTAACGGATAGTAGAAGAATTCCTCGGCTAATGTGGATGCCCTTTTCTAAATACGGAATAATATTTATTGTTTATTTAGGCCAAGGTTTGTTTGATAGCTGTTATGGTAATTTCCTTCAATTCTTCTAGTACTGGTAAGGGAGTATTTAATGGCGGTAACCAATAAATTGTATTTCCTAACGGACGTAACCAAGCGCCCAGCTTTATGGCGGCTTGAAAAATTTGATAGCCTATACGCTGATTTTTTTCTTTTTCGCTCAAACATAAATCGGCGGCGGCTATAGCACCTATGATGCGGATGTTAGTTAGTCTTTCAGTCCTAATGGCGACTTCCTGCATTAACTTTCTTAAAAAAAAATCTTTTTTTTGAACTTGCTTATAAATTTTTTCGTCTTCTAAAACATGTAAGCATTCCAGGGCAACAGCAGCGGCTAAAGCATTACCGCTGAAGGTATGTGAATGTAGAAAATTTTTTTCTATTGCGTAATCGGCATAAAAAAGATCATAAATGTTGCTATGGGTTAGCACAGCACTCATAGCTAACCAGCCAGAGGTTAAACCTTTGCTTAAACAAATAAAATCAGGTTTTATTTGTGCATGTTCTGAGGCTAAAGCATACCCTGTTCTTCCTAAACCAGTCATGATTTCATCTGCAATTAAATAGATACCATGGGCCTGTGTCCAGGTACGCAAGCGACGTAAAAAATCCTGGCTATATATCCGCATTCCAGCGGCTCCTTGAACAATTGGTTCAACAATAATCGCTGCTAAATGAGCCGCTTGTCGCTCAAGTTGCTCTTCAATAGTTGGCCAAATACAGGAGCAATCATCCCATAATGGATCGGTCGTTGAATTAACGTAAGGTATATTTTCGATGAATTTGGGTTGTATTAAATGGGCCTCATAGGCTTGACGGTAAAGACCTAAATCACTAAGCCCCAAAGCCATGAAAGTCTCGCCATGATAAGCATTTTTTAGTGCAGTAAATTGGGTACGTTGGTTTTCACCGCGCAGCTTTTGAGCATGTAGACTCATTTTAAGGGCGATTTCAACGGCGGAGGAGCCCTCGCTGGCATAAAATACTTTATCTAGTCCTGGGCAAAGTTGGCTTAATTTTTCTGAAAGTTGGATGATAATTTCATAGGTACTATTGGCAAATATCACATGCTCAAAGTGTTCAAGTTGGGCTAAAAGCGCCGCTTTTAGCCGGGGATGGTTGTGGCCTAGTGATTTACACCACCAGCTAGAGATCGCATCTATTATTTTCCTGCCGTCGTTTAATTCGATATAGGGCCCATAAGCCTTGGTGACGACTAAAGGAGGGAAGGATTCATAATCCTTCATTTGTGAGCAAGGATGCCAAATGTGCAGCAGGTCGCGATTGATAAGATCCATAAAATAGAGTAAAAAAGATACAGTTAAGCATAAAAATGGCCTAAAATGCGAGTATCATGATTTTTGATAAAAAATGATTATAGATAAGCTGAGTTTGGGTATTTTTACCAAAATGTTAGAAAGCAGGCTTTAGAAAAAAAGCTTTTAGAGTAAAATTTGTGTTAAATAAAAAAAACAAAACCAAAATAAAAGCTTGTTTTAGGTCGATGCGCCCCTATCATATTGCCAAAAATTTTTTATTGTTTACCCCTCTTTTTTTAGGGTATCAATGTGTTAGTAGCATTACGCTTAAAAATATATTTTTAGGGTTTTTGATTTTCTGTTTTTTAGCTTCTAGCGCTTATCTGATCAATGATTTAATTGATTTGGAAAATGATAAACAGCATTTTCGTAAACAAAAACGTCCTTTTGCGGCGGGAGAATTACCGCTTAGTGTGGGGATTATATTAGCGCCTTGTTTATCCATTTTTGCATTGGTTCTCTCATTTTATTTGCCGCTAAATTTCTTAATAGCGGCTATAGGTTATTATCTGTTAGCGCTACTTTATTCATTTTTTATCAAACAAAAAAAATGGTTAGACGTCACTTTATTAGCCGTTTTGTATTCTGTGCGTGTATTTGCTGGCATGGCTTTGCTAGAAAAAGGTTTTTCACCGTGGTTAATTTTCTTTATTTTATTTTTATTTTTTAGTTTAGCGCTGCTTAAGCGTTATGCTGAGCTTCATGCGATGCAATTAGAAAATAAGGTATTTTTATTAGGTCGAGCTTATCAGCTAACAGATAAAAATAAGCTTATTTTCCTAGGTCGTTTGAGTGGTTATTTATCAATCTTAATATTTATTGTTTATATTTATTCAGCGAAAGTAGGATTTTTTTATAAGAGTCCTTTATTGCTGTGGTTAATTTGTCCCTGTTTATTCATTTGGCTTAAGCATATTTGGTATCTTGCCGAGCAAGGAAGGATTCGTGACGATCCCGTTATATTTACGGTGACGGATAGTTATAGTTGGATTATCTTAGCCATAATGATTACAATCGCTTTGCTAGCAACATGGGTTCCTTTTGCTTTTTATTAGTATAAGGTTACTTTTTTATATTTATTAAGGATTTTTTAATAAGGTTATAGAGTTGACAAGGGATCCCATTCATTTTATGTTGGCAGTTTTGTGATTTAAGAGCTTATTATGTTAAATCTCGAGGTTCGCCACGATTGGACTTACGAACAAATTCAAGCGCTATTTCGGCAGCCTTTTAATGATTTAATCTACCTTGCGCATACTGCGCATCGACAGTCTTTTCAAACTAATGCCATACAAATTAGTAGTTTGTTTAACGTTAAGACAGGTCTCTGTCCAGAGGATTGTGCCTATTGTCCTCAGAGTGCTCATTATAATACTGGCCTTAAAAAAGAAGCTTTATCGACGATAGAGCAAGTAAAAGCGGCTGCTAAAAAAGCAAAAGAAAAAGGTGCGGGCCGATTTTGTATTGCTGCCGCATGGCGAAGCCCCCCTAAGAAAGAGTTTATTGATATTTTAGCGATGGTGTCTGCTATTAAGACCTTAGAGCTAGAGGCTTGTGCTACTTTAGGGATGCTTACAAAAGAACAAGCTGAGCAATTAGCAACAGTTGGTTTAGATTATTATAACCACAACTTAGACACATCGCCGGAATACTACGCGACTATTATTTCAACTAGAACCTATCAAGAGCGCTTGGAAACCTTAGCCTGTGTTCGTGCTGCGGGCATTAAGGTATGTTGTGGAGGCATTATTGGCATGGGTGAAACACGAGAAGATCGTATAGGCTTATTGCAACAATTAGCGAATATGCCCGAGCATCCTAGAAGTGTTACCTTGAATAAATTAATCCCTATTTCCGGTACCCCTTTGGCGGATAAACCAGCCGTTGATTCTTTTGAGTTTACTCGTGTAGTGGCCGTAGCGCGTATTATGCTACCGTTTAGTATGTTACGTTTATCGGCTGGGCGTGATAGTTTGAGCGAAGAAGCACAAGCCTTATGTTTTTTTGCCGGCGCTAATTCAATTCATTATGGCGAAAAGTTATTAACGACAGAGAATGTTTCCCCTGATAAAGATAATGCCTTGTTAGAAAAATTAGGTCTGAGGGCGGTATTGATCGATACAGAACTAAGTGCATGTCATTAAGCCTCGAAGACGCATTAACCCGACATAAAAAAGCGGGCCTTTATAGAGAGCGTAAGATATTACAAGGTTTAGCAGGGATACAGCGGCGCTATAACGATAAGAATTTTTTTTCATTTTGTTCTAATGATTATTTAGGCCTAGCTCAACATCCGGCGGTTATAAAGGCATTTCAGCAAGCCGCTAATGATTATGGTATTGGAAGTGGCGCATCGCATTTCCTGGGCGCTTATAGTCGCGTTCATCATGAACTTGAACAAGCTTTAGCGGAATTTCTTAATTTTTCCAGAGTGTTGGTTTTTTCTACCGGTTATATGGCTAATATAGGTATTTTAGCGAGCCTATTGCATAGGCAGGACGCTATATTTGCCGACAAGCTAAATCATGCTTCTTTAATTGATGGGGCAAGATTAAGTGCTGCTTCATTTAAGCGTTATGCGCATAATAATCTTATCAGTCTCGATAGACAGTTGATACGCTCAAGCGCTAGGCATAACTTTATTATTTCTGATAGCGTGTTTAGTATGGATGGTGATTTAGCCTTATTGCCTGATTTAGTTGAAAAAGCAAAAAAGTATTCGGCGACCTTGCTAATAGATGATTCGCACGGCTTAGGAGTTTTAGGTAGAAAGGGAGCCGGGATTAGTGATTATTTTGAGTTAAAGCCGGATATTTTATCCGGTGGGTTCGGTAAAGCCTTTGGATGTTTTGGTGGTTTTGCGGCGGCCAATGAGGCGATAATAGAGCATTTGATTCAATTTTCACGCCCTTACATGTATACGACGGCTTTGCCCCCAGCTATCGCCAAAGCAATCCATACTAGTTTAATATTATTGCAAGCAGAAAATTGGCGTAGAGAAAAATTACAAGGTTTAATTAGCCATTTTAAGCAAATGGCAGCGCATTTAGGGTTGCCGGTATTGCCATCACAGAGCCCTATTCAAGCACTTTTAATAGGGGGTACCGAACCAACCATAGCGCTAGCCACTTATTTATTGCAAAATGGCTTCTTGGTTAATGCGATTCGGCCGCCGACAGTGGCTAAAAACACGTCGCGCCTGCGTATCAGCTTGAGTGCATTACACACAAAAAACGAAATTGATAGACTATTAGAACAAATAGCCTTAGGGCTGAAGTTGATCAAAGTAAATGATAAATCCATTAGATGAAAAAAAAATTGCGCTTCGTTTTAATAAGGCCGCAAAAACCTACGATCAAGTGGCTGTGTTACAACAACAGGTAGGAAAGGCTTTACTAGAACGTCTACAAGGAATTCGTTGCCAGCCCCAAACTATTCTAGATCTCGGTTGCGGGACAGGCTATATTGAATCTTTTTTAAAAAAAGCCTATCCAGCGGCTAAAATTATAGGCTTAGATAAGGCGAGCGGGATGTTAAGCCAAGCGCAATATAAGGAAAAAGAGCAAGTTTCTTCAAAAACGCATTGGGTATGTGGATATGCTGAAAATTTACCTTTTAGTGATCATGCCTTTGAGTTGATTTACTCAAATTTAATGTTACATTGGAGTGTTGATTTTACTAAAAGTCTCAATGAAATACGTCGCGTATTAAAGCCAGGTGGTCTGTTACTTTTCTCTATGGTTGGGCCTGATACCTTGCAAGAGTTGCGATATTGTTGGGCGCAAGTTGATGATAAGCCACATGTACATGTGTTCGTCGATATGCATGATTTAGGTGATAGTCTATTACAGACACCTTTTAGCAACCCTGTAATGGACGTTGATTATTTTACCTTACTTTATTCAAAAGCCTTAATTTTAATGAAGGAATTAAAGGATTTAGGGGTGCAAAATCTTGCGCTGGATCGTCAACGCGGTTTGACTCCCAAAGGCTCCTTGCAAAAATTGACTCAAGCTTATGAAGCCTTTCGTAATGCAGAAGGAAAATTACCTGCAACCTGGGAAATTATTTACGGTCATGCTTGGGTAGCAGAAAAAAGAACTGATCAGAACAACTTTAATGAAATTAAAATTCCACTTCATCATATTCGAGCACAAATCAATAACATAAAATAATTGCTGCCAGACAGATATAAAATAATGACGACTAAAGGTTTCTTTATTCTAGGAACAGATACGCATGTCGGTAAAACGGCTGTAGCGGTTAGTTTGCTATCCGCCTTAAAGTCAAGCGGTTATTCTACAGTCGCGTTAAAGCCCATTGCCAGTGGAGCACAAGCGACTAAAAATGGATTGCGAAATGAGGATGCAATAAGTTTGCAAGAGGCGGCGACTATTCATTTGCCTTATGAGCAAGTGAATCCTTTTTGTTTCGCCGCCGCGACTGCTCCCCATATTGCTGCCGCTCAACAGGCTTGTGAATTGAGTGTTACAAAGACGCTGCAAGCCTGTCGACCCTTCTTGCATGATACGGTGGATTATCGTGTTATTGAGGGCATAGGTGGGGTTTTGGTTCCTTTAAATGAGCGAGAAACAATGCTTGATTTAGTTCAAGCCTTAGGTTTTCCTATTATCCTGGTTGTAGGATTACGTTTAGGCTGTTTAAATCACACTCTTTTAACTTACGAAAGCTTGAAAATTAGAAATATTTCTATAGCGGCCTGCTTATGTAATCAAATTGATCCTGATATGTCATTTTATAAAGAAAATAGCTTGATTTTAAACCAATATATCCAAGTGCCATTTTTTACTTTTATTCCTTACGTAAAGGAAAAAATAGGGAAACTTAAGCTGAATATCGATTGGTCAGCGCTAATCGAAAATGTAGCCCATTTTGCTTAAAGGTTATTATTTAGGCAAATTCGCAGAGCCAGGTACCTTGAGTATATAATGTTTAATTAGCTATGACTGGAGATTAACTGCAATTTTGGCAGTATTTTTAACTTATATGAAATTTTTAAAGCGTATTTTAAGTCTTATAATTATATTAGTGCCTATGCAGACTGTATGGGCCGCTACAGCGGATGAGTTAACGCAGTTATTGAATAACTTAAAAAGCTCTAAGGCTGATTTTACTCAAACGATTATGAATGGTAGAGGTCAAATTCTACAGCAAACGAGTGGTACAATGACTTTACAGCGACCAGGTCGCTTTCGCTGGGAGGTTAGAGTACCCAATAGACAATTATTAATTGCTGATGGTCAGCGTATTTGGTTTTATGATGTAGATTTACAGCAAGTAACGATACAAAAACAACAAACAGCTAGCGCAAATTCCCCTGCTGCTTTATTAAGTGAGGCACCTAAAAATTTAGCAGCGCATTTTATTATAAGTCCTTTAATAGACGCTCAGGGTTTTCATTTAGTTCCAAAGGATAAAAAAGCAATATTTCAATCAATTAGCCTCATTTTTCAACAAAATAAATTACGAGAGATGCGTTTAATCGATAAGCTAGGCCAACAAACCGTGGTTAACTTTTCTCAAGTTGAATTAAATCCTTATTTAGCCTCCCAGACCTTCCATTTTATTATACCGACTAATAAAAATATTGAGCTTGTTAAGGGATAAAAGATATGCTGCATACTCACCACCATTCCTCATCGCAGGCCACTTTAAATTTAAGTTTTGCCTTGGCAGTTATATTTAACTTAAGTTTTGTGTTTGTTGAAGTAGGCTATGGTTTCATCGCGCATTCTGTCAGTTTGTTATCAGATGCCGTACATAATTTTGCTGATGTCTTGGGTTTATTGATGTCTTGGGGCGCTAATATTTTAGTGAAAAAGCGTGCTAGCCAACGTTATAGCTATGGCTACAAAAAATTGACTATTTTAGCTGCTTTGGCTAACGCCTTGTTATTGGTTTTAACGTCAGCATTGATTGTTTATGAGTCTATTAATAAGCTTAATAATCCAGTTAGGATCGATGAAATTCTTGTTATGGCGGTCGCTTTTATCGGGGTATTAATCAATGGAGGAACCGCATTGTTGTTTATGAAACAACGGGCTTCGGATCTCAATGTTAAAAGCGCATTTTTACACTTGGCTTACGATGCTTTTATTGCGCTGGGTGTTGTATTAGCGGGTGCTGCCGTTTATTTTACCGGATGGCAGCAGATAGATCCTATAGTTGCTCTAGTAATTGTGGCTATTATTTCTTGGGGTAGCTGGAATTTATTACGTCGCTCGGTTGAATTGATTCTAGGCGCTGTTCCTTATCAGGTTAGTCAGGAAGCCGTCTATAATTATTTAAAAAAATTACCTGGAGTTCAAGAAGTGCATGATTTGCATATTTGGGGCTTAAGTACAAAGCAAACTGCGTTAACAGCTCACTTGATTATGCCAAAAAGTGGCTTATCAGATAAAGAACATCTACAGATTAACCAAGTTCTAGCGAAGCAGTTTCATATTCAGCACGTTACTTTACAAGTAGAACAAGGACAAAAGAGCTATCCTTGTACACAGTCTTTAATTTGCTAGCCTTATTTTGTATTCCAGCCCTTTTTCAGTTTTTATAAACTATTCTTGGGTCATTAAATGTTTTTTTTATTTTATATCCTAATTGGTTTGTTAGCAGGGTTCTTAGCAGGATTGCTGGGTATTGGTGGTGGAACCATATTGGTTCCAGGGCTGCTTGCGATTTTTTCACATGCGCATATCCCAGGACAATTACAAATGCATATGGCAATCAGCACGGCTTTGACCTCGATTATTTTTACCTCTCTCATAGCGGTGTATCATCAGCAGCGTAGCTTTTCAATCAACTGGCTTTTATTTCGACAGTTAGTTCCCGGGATGATAGTAGGAATAGTAATGGGGGCGTCATTAACATTATTGCTTTCTACTCAAATTTTGAAATTATTATTTAGTCTATTTCTTTTTTTAGTGGCATTCAAACTTCTTTTCCATAAAAGTCAAGTTATAAAAAAAGAGGTTGTTGTGTTAACTAACTTAAAAAAATGGTTGATTGGTTTTTTTATTGGTATTACTTCTGGAATGCTGGGTCTTAGTGGAGGAGCTATTGCTGTTCCTGTTTTTTTACGCTTAGGATTATCAACACATCACGCGATTGCCACTTCTTCAGCCTGTGTGTTGTTATTAGCTATTATGGGAGCTATTGTTTTTACACTAACCGGTTTACACGCTAATAATCTACCCTCAGGTAGTGTGGGTTTTGTTTATTGGCCGGCTGTGTTAGGCATATCCATTGGAAGTGTTCTTGTTGTGCCTTTAGGTACAAGATTAGGAAAACGCACGTCAGGAAATATTTTAAGAAGATTTTTTGCTTTATTTCTTTTTGTGCTAGGTATTAGCTTATTAATATATTAAAGTATAAATATGTCTTTTAATTCTTCACAACCTATTGGAATATTTGATAGCGGCATTGGTGGTTTAACGGTGGCTGATGCGGTGACCAAGTTATTACCCAATGAATCCATCATCTATTTTGGTGATACAGCGCATGCGCCATGGGGCGATAAGTCAGCCGCGGCTATCCAGGCATATTCGATTAAAATTTGCGATATGTTACTTAAACAAAACTGTAAACTTATATTAATTGCTTGTAACTCAGCCTCAGCAGTTGCCTATGAATTGGTAAAAGAATATGTAGGTCGCAAAGCAATCGTGATGGATGTTATCAATCCAATGATTGATTATTTAGCCAAGAATTATATTGATAAAACAATTGGTTTAATTGGGACAAAACAAACGGTTAATTCGAATATATATAGAAAAAAGTTAGATGAACTAGGAATTAATATACGCTTGAATACGCTGGCTACCCCATTGCTTGTCCCTTTGATTGAGGAGGGATTTGCCGATCAAGCGATTATGACCGATGCGATTAAATCTTATCTTTCTGAATCATCCTTACATAATCTTGACGCATTGGTGTTAGCTTGTACGCATTATCCTTTAATTAAACAGCCTATAAAGCAATTTTTTAAAAATAAAACGGTTATTATCGATTCAACGGATATAGTAGCTGAGGCTGTGAAAAACTTGCTCATAGCGCGTGATTTGTTATCGAGCCCGTCTAGTCTATCGAAAAAGAAATTTTATGTTTCAGACTATACCCCTGCATTTTCAGCATTGACACGTCTTTTTTTTAAAATGCCTATCCTATTAGAGAGGTATCCTTTGTGGGAGTAAATTATTGCCCTAAGTAGATTTAATATCCGCTTTTAGGGGAAGTCTGATTTATGATAGAATAGGCAAATTTTTAGTCTTATGGGGGAAGTGAAATGGCTTCTAGTAAAATACTCTTAAATCCAGGATTAGAGTCAGTTTTAGCGACGAATACAGTACTGCGTAATACCTATATTTTGCTTGGCTTAACGATGATTTTTAGTGCAATCACCGCTGGGTTTGCCATGTTCACGAATGCCCTGCCTTTGAATCCCTTTATTACGCTGATTGCTTATTTCGGCTTGTTGTTTCTAACAAATTATACGCGTAATAGCGCGTGGGGATTAGCTTCTGTGTTTGGTTTAACAGGGTTTATGGGATACACCCTAGGCCCTATTTTAAGTCATTATATCCATGGATTTACTAACGGCCATGAATTAGTCATGATGTCACTCGGCGCCACGGGTCTTATCTTTTTTGCCCTGTCGGCTTATGCCTTAACTACCAAAAAAGATTTCAGCTTTATGGGCGGTTTTTTGATGGTAGGGATGCTAGTTGCTTTTTTAGCAAGTATAGCGACTTTATTCTTCCATATTCCCGCTTTGATGCTTACTGTATCAGCAGTATTTATTCTATTATCTTCGGGTATCATTTTGTTGCAAACCAGCCAAATTATCCAGGGTGGTGAAACCAATTATATTATGGCCACGGTTACACTTTATGTCTCACTATATAATATCTTTTTAAGTTTATTGAACTTATTAGGCGCTTTTAGCGGTAATAGAGAATAATTACTTAATTTGTCTATTAGCACTTGCTTTTATAAGCATCTAGGACTTATTTTCTTAACAAGAAAATAAGTCCCTTGGATAAAAATAAACTTATTTTATATCCACTCATTGATTTTTGCTGATATTACCTAGGCTTTTTAGAGGGGGGTAGGTTTGAGCAATAAACGAGTAAATTTTATTTTTCTGGATTAGAAAAAGCTTGTCATCTATCCTTAAGAGAGCAGTTATTTAGTTAGCTAAGGTAGGGAGCGCTAGCTTAAAAGGGCTTTAGTCGCTGTTTTTTAAGCTAAGCAAAATAGGTATATTATTCTAATTGCAGAGTGATAAATGACGAGTTTGTTAGTTAATGGCGAGAAAATTTTAACCGATCAGTACGGTTATCTTATCCATTCAGCGGATTGGCATGAGGATGTGGCAACGATGATTGCACAAGGTGAATCATTAACTCTTATTAAAGATCACTGGCACGTTATTTATTTTTTGCGTAATTTTTATCAACAATATCATAAAACACCTGCAATTAGGATCTTGGTTAATCAATTGTCAGTACAGTTAGGTCCTGAAAAAGCCAGTAGCATCTATCTGAATAAGCTTTTTCCTAAAGGAATATTAAAGCAGGCGAGTAAGCTAGCGGGTTTACCCCGCCCTACGCGTTGTATGTAACATTAGCTTATAATTCTTATTAAATTTAGAGTTAAGTTGCTAGTAAATGAGTAAACAAAATATTCAATAATAAAATAGGATTGGATATGCCTGATACAAAAACAGAATCGCTAGCGTTAGAAAAATCTATATTAAGAAAAATTGATAGTTTAAAAACAACTTCACTTAAGGAGGCATTTGAAAACTATTTCAAAAATGAATGTGTACTTAATAATTTTTTAAATAACCAATTAGTTGATGATGTTGTTTTTAATGCATTAGAGCGATGCCTTTATCGAGTAAAAGGCTATCAGAAAATTGATACCGATCTACCGGATAGCTTTATTTTGGAGGAAGATGCTTGTTTTATACGCCCAAAGCTTGATGAGCTTAGGCTTAAATTAGCCGATCTTTATGCGGATATTTTAGATAATAATACATCTAAAGAACTAGACGCAAAAAATAGTTACGTAGAGATTAAAAATTTTTTTAATAAGGTTTATAAAAGTGACATTAGCAAAGTATCATTTTCAAATAAATTGATAATTTTTGATTTATTATTAAATTTGTTAGCAAAAAAAAATGACGTAACACTTGAGAAATTTCATAAGGAATTTACCCCATTATTTATTTTCATACAATCATTAATAACCAAACAAAAAAATCTTGTTATTCTTTTAGAATACTTAAATAATTTAGGCAGTGAATTTAATGAGGTAAACTCTTATTCAGATGAAAACATTTTAGCTATAAAAAAATATTTTTACTCAATTATTCGATCCTTAGATAAAGATAAAAAAATAATAGACCAGCATTTATTAAAAGTGCTTACTAAGCTGGTAAAAGAGCAGAGTAATGATCCTTTAAAAAAGTTCAGTATTATCTTTATTGAGAAATGTCTCAATGATGTAGGTATGACGCATTCGGATTTTAATTTTGTTATTGGCTTAGTCTACAGCGCTTTGAAAAAAAGCAATAGTAAGCCACTAAAAATAGTGCAAAATAGTGAATTTTTTAATAAATTTAAGCAGGTAGTCGGCAAAAAATATTTCAACGATCCTTTAAAAGAGTTTGAGGAAACCTTTAAAGAATTAAGTAAACAGACAATTTCTAGCGAGATTCTTAATTTTACATCTACTAAAGAAAGTTTCCCGATAAGAACTGAACGCGATAAATTTATTGCTAACTATTTTCCAGCTGAAGAGAGTATTAAGCAAGCTAAGGTAAACGAAAATTTTCGTCGATCGCTAAAGGTGTTGAATCTAACAAATAAAATCGAAGAAAAACTACCCATTAATTATTTAACAAAAAATATAGGAAAATTTAAACTTATAAATACGTTGAATAGTGAAACTTTAGGTAAATTAAAAGAAAATATAATAAGTGCTAGCGAAAATTTAAGCGATATTTTTTTTAGCGCCGCTGAAAATTTCAAAGTAAAAAATGATTTAAATAATTTGAGTAAAATAAAAGATATAAACCAAGTTTCTGAAGAAGCGAAGATCAACGTAAATTCACTAAAGCTTAAATTATCTGATTTTATTGAGAAGTTAAAAAATTTAGAGAATAAAATCACTCTATTTGTTACTAATATTAGTGTAATCGATGAACTTAATATGAGCGGAACAGAGTTTAGTCCAACTAGTTTAGAAAATGGGAAAGATATTGAAAAAAACATAGATGAGCATGTTAAATCCTTTAAAGATAATTATTTTAATCTTAGCCAAGAATTATTGAACCTACTTATAGGCGAAGAGATCAAAAAGGAAAATGACTGGTTTGATGGTAATAACAAATCCAGTTTGACTGAACGATTATTTAACAGGGGTTATTTAAGTGGTAATTTGGTCATTAAAAAAATTAAATCTAAATTAGATGAAAATATGAATTTTAATAAATATAAGGGTTTCTTCGAAAGAGAAAGTTTTTGGGATTTGCTAAGTTATGGAATTATCCGTTGGCCATGGAGTAATAAAGAAATTTTTGCTATTAAATGGGCCGAACAATTATGCTTGCCTATGGTGCTTGATCTAAAAGAGCAATTATTGAATTTTGAGCTTATGTCAGAAGAAGATTCCTTAGAAAAAATACTAAGCCTCCCTAAATACGTTAATCCGGATAAAATTCTTTTATTTCATCAACAACTTATGAGATTTAGGCGAAAAATAATAGCGTATAAATCTAAAATAGAAGTGCTAGATAAAGAAATAGATAAATTGGCAGAGCAAGCAAAAGAGGTTATTCCATGCTCCCATAAGCCTATTTTTATCGATAGTTCTTTTTTAGCTAATACCCAATCTTCGAGTAAGGATCGCACAGAAAGCTCGATACCTAATATTGTTAAAGCAGATTTAAGCCGCACTTTTTACAATGTAAGGTAAATATAATTTGTATTATTTAAATCGGATAATAGAATCGTTTAAAAACAAAAAATAATAAGGTGTTTACATGCTCAGTCGAGATGATATCACTAATCAAGTTAATAACATGATTAGTTTTGGTGGCGATTCTTTTTTTAAAGTAGTGAATAAGGTTTCTATAGAGAATAAGAAATTAGTCTTGCAGTTTAGTCAAAAAACCTGTCGTGCCATCAAATTATGGTGGGAGCCATTGCGTACAAGCTGCAGTGATATCAATGTGTCGCCGACGCAAAATCAAGCTAAAAGTTTTTGTCTACCTAGCAATACGCTTGATCCGGATAAGGATTTCATTTTAGCAGAAGATCAAAAAAACTTAGAAGATCAGCTTAAGAAAATACGCGATATCATTCCTTCGGATAAAAATAAAGGTCTAGATTTCGAAAATAAAGATTTCTTACTTCAAATAGATAGCTTGTTAGAAGAGCTTAAAGAGACCAAGAGTATATTGGTAAATAGATGGTCTGTTATTCATGGTATTACTAACAGTTTATTTTTATTATTTACTAAAGAAAAATTTGATTTAAATGAAAAAAATTTAATGGCGAAAATTCTGTTGATTATTATAGGAAACAATAATTTATCAGTAGAGCAAGTAAGACTCATTAAAAAATTTAATAAATATTTAAATACTAGAGCTAATTCTGAATTGGATGACTTTATTAAGGAACTTGATAAGTTAAAATTACTTAAGCAAGCCTACAATGCTATTTGTACTCAAGAAATGAAAGAAATAGCGAATTCATTAAAAAAATTAAATTATAAACCTAAAAAAATAAGGACAAGAACGATAGGTTTTTATCCAAATGGAATGGGATTTTGTGTTGAGGATGAAGTAAATCGTGGAAAACGGATCTTGTCAGAAGAAATTAAGCGCTTAGCAAGTATTGATGTGGAAAAAAATAACTTAATTGTTGGCGATAAACTAAGTCAGGGCGAAGCAGTTTTATTAGGAGAGTTTAAGCGTTTGGGAAATATTGATTTAGAGAAAATAGAATGTCCAGATGAAAGTAGCGTAGAGGAAGAGTGCTCACTGGAGGAAAAAAATGAACTGTTATACGCTAAGCTATGGGGAAGAATAGAAAGTATTGAGAAGAGCGGTAGAATCAGAGCGGATAAAATTGCAAAAAGAAGGCTTACTGGAAAGCCAGTTATAGACAAGGCGCCCAAGCAGGCGTTAGAACGCTTATTATCCCCGATTAAGAGGGAAATTGAAGAGTTTTATGCGAAAGAAGATAACGCTGTAAACCAGGCTTGTTTTGACTTGCCACGTTTTGAAGCAAGTAACAATAATTTTATTAATTACATTAACTTTAAAGATTTCAAAGAATTAATAAGTGTAGCGAATAAGATTTTTTTATCTATAAAAGAAATAGCACTTATTTTGAAAAAAATAGGCGATTTTTATTATGATTTAAATGGTTATCAGATTTACTCTGAATATTTTAATCAAGAAATTGTTAATTTTAATAGGAATTTTAACAAAGCGGATATCGTTGTTTTTCTTAAAAATGCGCTTAAATTATTTGAAGAGTATAAATTAGATCCGAGCAAAGCTAATCGATTTATTTTTCATAAATCAAATAATAAGTTTGAAAAAATCACATTTTCTAACCAGGCCAGATTAGATGAGTTTGTTTATTCTAACAGGCTTGAATCTATTATCAAAAATCAAAAAACAGAGATTAAAGCTTATTTAGATGGATATTTTCACAAGGATATTTTATTTAATGAGAAAATTTTAGAAAATAAGGTTTATCGTGATGGAAATTTATTCAAATATTTTTTTGAAAAAATTAAAAAATTCATAATTAATTTTTCAAGAAATTATTTTATGAATCGGGAAAGTAAGCTTGCTTTTATAAATAAACTTAAAGAAAATATAGGGTCTGCGGCACCTTTTAACTCGGTAAATAATTTTGTTTCTGGATTAAAATGGTGGCGTTTGATTTTTTATGGAATAAACCCATTTTGTCTGTATAAAAAAGGATTTAAGAGAAAATTAGCTGAGCAATTGTTTCTTGCTCTAATAGATGAAGATTTCAAGAAGGTTGTTAATAATTTAGAGATAGCGACTGATCATACTGCGCGTATCCAACACACAGATGGGCTATCTGATATTATAGCTCGACTTAGGTCTTTGAATCGAAGTGATAGGGGTAATATTGGGGAAAAACCTAAATCTCGTCATGAAATAATTAACGAATTAAAAAAAGATGTAATAAAAGAATTGCCAAAAAAATTACTTCATTTAAAGGAGCAGGCAAATTTATCTTTAAGCCAGTTCTCTGAGCTATTGAATTGGTCAAAAACAACAATTGAAGCTTTAGAGCAGGCAAAAAAAGAAGAAAATAATGTTTCTGCTGGTTCGGAGAGTAACTCTTATTTTTTAAATTGGTTGCAAAGACAAAGTAAGGAAGTGGATACAGATAGTAAAATATCCTTTCCTAGACAGATGCTTTTAATACCTAAGTTAAATTTTCATTAATCTATTTCCATTTAATATTACACCCTATACTCGGTATTTGTTGTGGGTCAACAGGCTTTCCAGTGAGAATATTCTCTAAGGCGGCACGGATATCTTGGCCAGTCACAGGGATCTTATTGTTAGGTCTTGAACCATCGAGTTGGCCCCGATATACACAGAATAGATCCTTGTCAAAAATATAAAAATCGGGTGTGCAAGCCGCTTGATAGGCTTTTGCGACGGATTGTGTTTTGTCATAGAGGTAGGGGAAACTAAAACCTAATTTTTTGCCTAATTGGCCCATTTTATCGGGGGCATCTTCAGGATAGCTTTGTGCATCATTCGCACTGATGGCAATAAAAGAAATCCCTTTGGCCTGATAGTCCTGGGCTAATTTAACCAGTTCGTGAATGACATGCTTTACATAGGGACAATGATTACAAATAAACATAATGACCGTCGCTTTTGATGATTTAAGCTGTTTTAAATGCTTATGTTTATTACTTAAGGTATCCAATAATTCAAAATCAGCTGCTTTCGTTCCCAAGGCAAGCATCGTTGAAGGAGTTAATGCCATAAAATATTTTCCCTATTTTCCAAAGTTACGGGTATTATACGCTAAACGTAACTTAATTTTTGACCATGGCTAAGCTCTATTTTTATTATTCAGCGATGAATGCGGGCAAAAGTACTGCCTTGCTACAGGCGAGTTATAATTATCAAGAACGAGGGATGCAAACCTTGCTGTTTGCTCCGGATATTGATAAGCGCTATAAAGCCGGTTGTGTTTTTTCACGAATTGGCTTAGAGGCAAAGGCGACTGTATTCAGCGCAAAAGATAACTTGTTTGAATGTGTAGAGCGATTACTTGAACAAAAAACAAATTTAAGGTGTATTTTAATCGATGAAGCGCAATTTTTAACAAAAGCGCAGGTTTTTCAGTTAACAGATATCGTTGATCGGTTGGACATTCCTGTTTTAAGCTATGGATTACGTAGCGATTTTCGTGCCGAGCCTTTTGAGGGGAGTTTATATCTGCTTATCTTAGCGGACGAGATAAGCGAGATAAAAACTATCTGTTATTGTGGGCGCAAGGCGATTATGAATATTAGAATTGATGCTAAAAACCGTAAAATAACCAAAGGTCAACAAATCGACATTGGCGGTAATGAACGTTATATTTCAGTGTGTAGAAAGCATTTTAAATTAGCTGATACCGCTATCAAGTAGATAAAGCCACTTATAGTACCACCTAATGCGGTGATTTAGCTTGGACAATAGGCTTGCCTTCCTATAGACTACGGCTCTCAAATAGGCCCTAAAAATAAAAGACCCAAGTATTGCAAAAAGTCTCATCTCTATTTGAGGAAACCAATGGCCGAAACGTCTCATCAAATACCGGATCATCTAAGCTTTGCTAAGATCCAGCCTTGGCTGGTCTGTCTTTCAGCCGCTTTGTTCTTCTTTTATGAGTTTATCCAGATGGGGATGTTTAACTCCATCAGCCAAGAGCTAATGCATGATTTTTCGATCAATGCCGGACAATTAGGCCTCTTATCAGCGACGTATTTTTATGCCGATGTTATTTTCTTATTGTTTGCTGGCATACTCGTTGATCGTATTTCAATACGTACTATTATACTTAGCGCGATGGTAATGGTCGTGCTGTCTACTATTACCTTTGCTTGCAGTCAATCCTTTCGGCTCGCTGCATTTAGCCATTTCATAGCGGGTATTGGTAATGCCTTTTGTTTTTTAAGTTGTATTAAATTAGCCACACGTTGGTTTCCCTCACAGCGTTTGGCGTTGGTAATGGGCATTATGATTACCATTGCGATGGCGGGAGGCATCGTGGCGCAAACCCCCTTTGCTTTCTTGGTGCATATACTGGGCTGGCGATCGGCTGTGCTGGTTAATGCAGCATTAGGTGGTTTTATTACCGTAATCGTTTATGTTTTTGTTTATGATCATCCGGAACATCAAAAGGCTAAAAAAATAGTTAAAGCCGCTATTCCGTCCACTTCGGTAGGCAGAAGTGTCGTTTTAGCTTTGTTGAATAAACAGAATAGTTTAGCCGGGATATATACTTGTCTTTTGAATTTACCGATTATTTTGTTAGGCGCATTGTGGGGCACATTGTATTTAACCCAAGTTCATCATCTTGGAAAAACACAAGCTTCACTGGTTGCCATGATGATATTTTTAGGCACTATTATAGGCTCGCCTTTAGTGGGTTGGTTTTCTGATTTTATTGGTAGACGGCGATCATTGATGATAATTGGTGCGCTATTATCCCTGCTGGTTTTAATGCTTATTATGCTGGTACCGGTATTACATTTCTATACATTATTGGTTTTATTTTTATTGCTGGGTATTTTTACCAGTACGCAAATTATTAGCTATCCGTTGATTGCAGAAAGTAATCCTAAGCATTTAACAGGGACGTCAACTAGTTTAGCCTCGATCCTTATTATGGGAGGTGGTGCTGTATTTCAGCCTTTATTTGGTTGGTTAATCGATCTGCATTGGGATCGAGTGTTAATACAAGGCCTGCCGTTATACTCACCTAGTAATTATCTTTATGGTATGGCGATTATGCCCATTGCTTTTGTAGTGAGTTTAATAGCCGCTTGTTGTTTGCGTGAAACCTATTGCCAACCTTATTCGCGAGAATAATTTATGCCAAGTTCTGCTTTTTCTGAAAATAGTCCTGCTAGAGAAAATAAAAAATTAGCTTGGATAGTTTGTTTTTCAGCCGCACTATTTTTTTTCTATGAATTCATTCAAATGAATATGTTCAATGCGATTAGTGCTGACTTGATGCGTGCTTTTTCGCTCAGCGCAACGCAATTAGGTAAATTATCCGCTTATTATTTCTATGCAAATTTACTATTTTTACCGGTTGCGGGTGCTTTATTAGATCGTTTTTCCACACGTAAAATTATTTTATCCGCTTTACTGCTTTGCATTATAGGGATAGCCGCTTTTGCAATAACTGATTCATTTGCTTTAGCTTGTGTGTTTCGTTTTATGAGTGGGATTGGCAGTGCTTTTTGTTTTCTAAGTAGCATTCGATTAGCCTCACGTTGGTTTCCTGCTAAAAATATGGCATTAGTAAGCGGTTTGATTGTAACGATGGCGATGTTAGGGGGCATGGTAGCCCAAACACCGTTAACGGTATTAACTGAACTAGTAGGATGGCGCCATGCTTTATTATTTGATGCGAGTTTAGGCATCGTTATTTTCCTAGTTATTTTTTCTTTTGTACAAGATTATCCGACTATTTTGTATCAAGAACAGAAAAAATTCCATCAAGAGCTATCGCAATTAGGCCTTTTCAAAAGTTGGCGTTTGGCTTATTTGAATCCACAAAATAGCTTATGTGGACTTTATGTTTCCTTGTTAAATTTACCTATTGCCTTATTAGGTGCTATTTGGGGGAGTTTATTTTTGCAACAAGCCGATCATTTTTCAGCGACCGAAGCGTCTTTTGCTCCAAGCCTACTTTTTGTTGGAACGATAATTGGTGGACCTGTTGTCGGATGGATGTCGGATAAAATTCAAAAGCGTATCCCACTTATGATGTTGGGGGTCATTGTTTCTCAGCTGTTAGTGATAACGATTATATGTGTATCAGGGCTTTCGATAATAACAGTGGCGCTATTATTTTTTGCGTTAGGATTTTTTACTAGTAGTCAAGTATTGGGCTACCCCTTGGTTGCAGCAAGTAATCCTAAGAGTATAACGGCTACATCGGTTAGTGTTGTATCCTTCATGGCAATAGGTGGCTATGCCATATTCCAACCTTTATTTGGCTGGATGATGGATTATAATTTTCAAGGAGTGGTATTGAATCAAATTAGAGTCTATGCCCCTAGTGATTATCATCGCGCATTATTAATTTTGCCGATAGGCTTTAGTATCGCTTTTATTGCTACTTTTTTAATGCGCGAGCCTCGTTCTTCGTCGGAATTATTCGATATAGGCGATGAAAAAAGATAGCAGCCCTGTTTTTTATACTAATTATAAATGTATTTTACTCTATCCAAGTATTGCCTCCCCCCCCGCTTAAAACTTTAAATAACTTAGATTAAAATTGGCTATTTTAAATAATATTCGCTAGTATGGGGCTCCTTTTAGCTTTAAAAGGTCAATTTTTAAGCTTATTTTTATTTTTAAGATTGAGAATAAAAAATGGATAATTACACGATATTTACTTCGGAATCAGTGTCGGAAGGACATCCTGACAAAATTGCGGATCAAATTTCTGACGCAGTCCTTGACGCGATCTTGATGCAAGATAAGGACGCCCGCGTTGCCTGTGAAACCTTAGTTAAAACCGGAATGGTATTAGTTGCCGGCGAGATAACAACAACAGCTTGGGTTGATGTAGAGCAAATTGTCAGAGAGACTGTTAAAGAGATTGGTTATAACAGCTCATCGATGGGATTTGATTGGGAATCCTGTGCTGTTATGTCAGCTATTGGTAAGCAATCACCTGATATTGCGCAGGGTGTTGATAAGCTCGATAAGCTTGAGCAAGGCGCAGGCGATCAAGGTTTGATGTTTGGTTACGCCAGTAATGAAACGGATGTGCTTATGCCGGCTGCTATTACTTATGCGCATCGCTTGATGGAACGGCAGGCCAAATTACGTAAAAATAATAGTTTAAGTTGGTTACGGCCGGATGCTAAAAGCCAAGTAAGTTTACGATACCAAAATGGTAAACCTATTGGTGTCGAAACCGTCGTACTCTCTACTCAACATGCCCCTGATATAGCCTATGATGATCTTAAAGAAGCCGTCATGGAAGAGATTATTAAACCTGTCTTTCCATCAGGGTGGCTGACGAAAACCACCAAGTACTATGTAAACCCAACAGGTCGTTTTGTTATCGGCGGGCCCTTGGGAGATACCGGTTTGACGGGGCGTAAAATTATTGTCGATACTTACGGTGGTATGGCGCGTCATGGAGGGGGCTGTTTTTCAGGTAAGGATCCCAGTAAGGTAGATCGTTCGGCGGCTTACGCAGCACGCTATGTGGCCAAAAATATTGTAGCAGCAGGCTTGGCCGATCGTTGTGAAATACAAATTTCTTATGCAATTGGTGTTGCAGAGCCGACATCCATTAACATTAATACCTTCGGTACGGCGAAATTAGCGGATCAACGTATTATTGAGTTAATCCAGCAACATTTTGATCTGAGGCCGCGAGGCTTAATTGAAATGCTGGATTTATTGCGCCCTATCTATAAGGCAACAGCGGCCTATGGCCATTTTGGGCGCGAGAAAGAAAACTTTCCTTGGGAAAAAACAGATAAATTAGAGCTATTACGTGCTGCGCTATTGACGCATGAGATGAAACAGGTCACGGAGTTTTAATAATCTGATGAAGATAATTTAATGAAAGCGATTGAAAAGGTATTTATATGATAACAGAAAAAGTAAAGACTACCGTTGTTGACTACAAGGTAGCTGATTTAAGTTTGTCTGAGTGGGGTCGAAGAGAAATTACCATTGCCGAAACAGAAATGCCTGGTTTGATGGCATTGCGTAAAAAATATGCAGACGAACAACCTTTAAAGGGAGCACGTATCGCCGGTTGTCTACATATGACCATACAAACGGCTGTGTTAATTGAAACTTTACTTGAATTGGGCGCTGAGGTTCGTTGGTCTTCTTGTAATATTTTTTCTACTCAAGATCATGCCGCGGCCGCTATGGCCGCTCGAAATATCCCAGTTTTTGCTTGGAAAGGCGAGTCAGAAGAGGAATTTTGGTGGTGTATTGAGCAGACTTTAATGGGGCCTGATGGCTGGATACCTAATTTATTATTAGATGATGGTGGTGATCTTACCTTGTTGCTACATGAGAAATATCCTAAGTTGTTACAGGCTATCAAGGGTGTTTCAGAGGAAACCACAACGGGCGTGCATCGGCTTTATCAAATGCAAAAGGAAAAAACACTATTAACTCCAGCAATTAATGTCAATGATTCGGTAACCAAGTCTAAATTTGATAATTTATATGGTTGCAGAGAGTCTCTAATCGATGCTTTAAAGCGTGCAACGGATGTTATGATTGCCGGTAAAATCGTGGTTGTTTGTGGTTATGGCGATGTTGGTAAAGGATGCGCTCAGAGTTTAAGATCCTATGGCGCAACGGTATGGATTACTGAGATCGATCCTATTTGTGCATTACAAGCCGCCATGGAAGGCTATCGTGTCGTCACAATGGATGATGTAGCAAGCCAAGGGGATATATTTGTAACAGCGACAGGGAATAAAGAGGTTATCACCTTATCGCATATGAAACAGATGAAGGATCTCGCTATAGTATGTAACATCGGCCATTTTGATTCAGAGATAGATGTAGCTGGATTGCGTCAATTTAATTGGTTAAATATTAAGCCCCAAGTCGATCAAATAAATTTTCCAGATAAAAAACGTTTGTTGTTGTTAGCAGAAGGCCGTCTCGTTAATTTAGGTTGTGCGACAGGACATCCGAGTTTTGTTATGTCTAACTCATTTACTAATCAAGTCTTAGCACAAATTGAATTATGGCAACATAGTGACCGTTATGAAAAAGGTAAGGTCTATATGTTGCCCAAAGAATTGGATGAGCAAGTAGCTCGTCTACATTTAGAGAAAGTGGGCGCCAAGTTAACAAAATTAACCCCTGAGCAAGCAAGCTACATCGGCGTGAAGTCCAATGGACCTTATAAATCGGACTATTATCGTTATTAATTAGAAATTTATTTTTCTAGGGTTTTAACACCATCGTTTGTGGCAATTAATAATATATTGGCAGGACGTTGTGCGAATAATCCATTACAAACCGTACCTGGGATATTGTTGAGTAAACGCTCTAATTTAATAGGATCAGTAAAATCCCAGTGTTGGGTATCTAAAATAATGTTGCCATTGTCAGTGGTAAATTTTTCCCGATAAATAGGAAATCCTCCTAATTTTACCAATTCTCTAGCCACATAACTGCGTGCCATTGGAATTACTTCGATAGGTAGGCTTTTTTGTCCTAATATATCCACATACTTGCTTTGATCGATAATACAGATAAAATTTTTACTCGCAGCAGCTATAATTTTTTCCCGAGTTAAGGCGCCTCCCGCACCTTTTATGAGTTGTAAGTGGGAATTGACTTCATCGGCACCATCTATATAAAGCGCTAATTCTCCTACACTATTTAGGTTTAAAGTGGGAATGCCAAGTTGCTTTAAGCGTTTTTCTGTCTCGATAGAAGCGGCGACGATACCTTCGATTTTATGCTTAACAGGCGCTAAAGCGGCAATAAGATAGTTGACTGTACTGCCACTACCTAGGCCAATGATATAGCCCGGCTTAATATAATCTAAAGCCGCTTGAGCAACTTTTTCTTTCAAAAATTCCTGGTTTTGTGTCATCACTACATTTACCTCAGTCTGAGACGTTTTGTAAGTACTACTTTGACATAAGGTAAAACGGCATGCAATTTCTACTTTTTAAACCGCTAGGTATATTTTCTTAATGGTTTAAAAAATAAAGATATTCTAAAGTACTATGAACCAGAGAGCATAATTTTTCCAAATTGAAATTTTACTTGCTTTCTGCGCCAACTATATAACCTATAAGTGCCGCTTCTTCTTGTGAGAAGCCATTTATTAGCTTAGGTGTGGTGAAAATTTGATGCGCTGTCCTCATAAAATACAATCCTTCGCCTAAAATATTTACCATAAGAATGTTATCTCGATATTGTGCAATTAATTGGTAGCGTATTTGTTCAGGTATATTCCACATAGTGTAGCTCCCTAAAAAAACAGTTAAATAAGAACTATTTTTTATATTTAAATCCTTATTTTTCCCTATGAAGAAAATATTTGTCTCAGATATCAAGTTTTTTAAATTAAACTTCGACACTCAGAAAAACGACAAAATTTACTTATCTTTTAAAACTATAGTATGCCTTGTCGTTAACAATTTCAATGTGTAAACCCAGAAAAAAAATTATAAAATCTCTAAAATTTAATAAATTTTTTACCATCTTGGTAAACTTAAAAAAACAAAATTTCTCGATTGCAAAAAAATTAGCGGGTTAAATAAATAGATATTTTTTTGGAAAATGAAAAACTAAATTAATATTAAAAAAATATAGGATTTTTACATGCATCCAACAATTAATAAAATTAATAAGAAAATTGATGGCTAGTAGAATTATTACTAAAATAGCGAACAAGCGGGTTAGAAATGGCCGGTAATTTCTCTATCATGCTCACCTAGGAGAGATAGTCAGTATGATAGGGACTTATTTGATAAATCTTTTCAAGGTAAAAACTTAACTTATAGAGAGTGGTATTAGGCTCCCCTTATTCACTATTGTTAGCAGACAGCGGTGTTTTTCTCGCTTAACGTTTTTTGATAAGCTGTGTTATGCTTGACCACTTTCTATTAGGTCTATTGAAGAATCGATGGTTTTTGTTTGATTTCCAGATGAACGCTTGTTAAAGAAGAAAATGTGCCAGGATTATGCCTGCGAGGGCCATTTAATTGAAATAAAAAAAAATGACGATTTTCAAAAAGGTCTATTTGCTAAGTATTTTATTAAAGAGGGCTCTATGTTTAGATTGGGATTGCGCAGCCTACTATTTTTAGTTTTATTAGTTAGTTTAACGGCTTGTGGAAAAATTAGTCATAATGCCAAAGCCTCTTCACCTACTGACTTTAAGGCGGGGAGAGATTATGAAGTTATTTTTACTGCTGAGATTATTCCTAAAGTGACCCCCAAAGTGGAAGTGCAGGTGGTTGAGTTTTTTAACTATGCTTGCCCCGCATGTTATCACTTTGAACCAACTTTGGATAAATGGCTTGCACAAAAGCCAGCTTATGTAAAGTTTGAGCGTATTCCTATTATATTTCAAGCTAATTGGCGCAGTTTAGCGCGCGCTTATTATATTGCTCAAATGTTAGGCGTCGAAAAAGAGCTCACACCAGCTATATTTAAAGCTATACACGTTGAAGGGCAGGATTTATCAAATCCTAAGCTACAAGAAGAGTTTTTTATAAAGCAGGGCGTGAAACAGCATGAATTTGAAAGTATAGCTGGTTTTTCCCCAGGTATTGATGCGCAGCTATTAAGAAGTGATACATTGATGCAGAAAGATAAAATTCTTGCTGCACCTACATTAGTTATAGATAATCGATTTAAGGTAGATCCTAATATGGTAGGCGGAGATCCGATTCGTTTTTTACAGGTTGCCGATTATCTGATAGAAAAAGTGAGAAAAGGAGACGAATAGCTTGAGTAATCTCGTTAATATTCAGGGTTTATATTTTAATCGTAGTGGGCGTACGATTTTTTCTGATATCGAACTTAATATTTCACGAGGTAAAATAACAGCTATTATGGGGCCTAGTGGTTGTGGAAAGACAACTCTATTACGCTTAATTGGTGGGCAGTTGAAACCAAAGCGAGGAAGTATCTATGTGGATGGTCAATTAATCAACCGATTACCACGAACTCGCTTGTACGAAATACGTCGTAAAATGGGAGTTTTGTTTCAAAGCGGCGCATTATTTACCAACATAAATGTTTTTGAGAATGTTGCTTTCCCCTTAAGGGAGCATACAGAGCTAGCTGATTTTATGATTCGTGATATTGTGCTGATGAAATTACAATCTGTTGGTTTGCGTGGAGCTAAAAATCTGATGCCGAATCAGCTTTCAGGTGGTATGGCACGCCGTGTTGCTTTGGCGAGAGCGATTGCCCTAGATCCAGAGCTTATTATGTATGACGAGCCTTTTACCGGCTTAGATCCTATTGCGCGGGGAGTGATCGTTAAATTGGTTTCGGATCTTAATAAAGCATTAGGTATCACAACGATTTTAGTTTCGCACGATGTGAAAGAAGCGCTTAGTATCGCAGATTATATTTATGTGATTGCCAGCGGAAAAATTATCGGCCAAGGAGCCCCTGAAAAGCTACGTGAGGACAAAAATCCAGAGGTTCAACAATTTTTGCGTGGTTTACCTGATGGAGTCGTTCCTTTTCACTACCCGGCTATTGATTATACCCAAGATTTACTTTCTTAATACTATGTTAATACTTGATAAACTAAGATTATTGGGTCAAGTCGGTCTAGAGCTGTTAATGAGTCTCGGTCGTTCCGGGTTATTTTTGATACAGCTGTTAATTCGTAAGCCGCAATTTAAGAGAAGCTTTCCTTTGCTAATTGAGCAGTTATATTTTATTGGTGTACTGTCTTTAGTCATAATTGCCTTGTCAGGATTATTTATTGGGATGGTGGTAGGGTTACAAGGCTATAATACTTTAAACGGATTTGGCGCGAGCCAGCAACTAGGCCAATTGGTTGCTTTGAGTGTGGTACGTGAATTAGGCCCTGTCGTGACAGCATTATTATTTGCAGGTCGGGCTGGCTCAGCGCTTACTGCTGAGATTGGCTTAATGAAATCAACGGAGCAACTTGCCAGTATGGAAATGATGGGTGTTGATCCTCTTTGGCGCGTAATTGCACCACGATTTTGGGGTGGATTTATAGCGATGCCGCTTTTAATGGTTATTTTTAGTGCGGTTGCGATTTGGGGTGGTTATTTAGTAGGAGTAGTTTGGCTAGGTGTTGATGGTGGAACTTTTTGGAGCGCTATGCAAGCTACCGTTAATTTTAATGATGTTGTGAATGGAATTATAAAAAGTATAGTATTTGGTGGCGTCGTTACCTGGATTGCCGTATTTCAAGGATATGATACGGTTCCTACAGCCCAGGGGATTGGATTAGCTACAACACGAACTGTTGTTTATTCTTCCTTGGCTGTACTAGGCTTGGATTTTATATTAACCGCAGTGATGATGGGAGGTTGGTAAGTGAGTGAAAGAATAATAGAGATTTGGGTTGGCTTATTTATGTTGTTTGGGATACTCGCTTTATTGACCTTGGCTTTTAAAGTAAGTGGGTTGAGTAGCGCTATTGGTGATGATGGATATAATCTAACAGCGGCTTTTGATAATGTGGGCGGATTAAAAGTACGTTCACCTGTTTCTTTAGCGGGCGTTCACATTGGCGAAGTAAGTGCAATAAAGCTTGATAATGTTCAATTTAAAGCCATAGTGACCCTGAAGATTGATCCAAAATATCAACAATTGCCGATAGATACGTCAGCGAGCATTTTAACTCAGGGCCTATTAGGGGCTAATTATATTAATCTTACCCCAGGGTTTGCGCATACAGTCTTAAAAAATGGGGGTATTGTCCAAGATACCCATCCTGCGTTAATTTTAGAAGATCTTATCGGTCAATTAATATTTAGTTTAAAGAGCTCAGGGGGAAAGAAGTGAAAAAAGTAATCATTGCCTTCATGGGATTATTAATTTTTACAGTGACGTTGGCTGCTCCTTCACCTGTAGAGTTGCTACAAAATACATCTAGGCAATTAATTGCGGCTTTGCAACAAAATCAAGCAACACTAAAAACAAAACCACAAATTGTTTATGGAATAGTTAATCAAATTTTACTACCCCACGTCGATTTAATAAGTATGTCGAGTAAGGCATTAGGCCGTGAGGCTTGGTTAGGAGCAACGCCTATGCAAAGACAAGCATTTTCTCGGCAATTTGTTACTTTGCTTATCCATACTTATTCTAGCGCATTGGCGCAATATACCGATGAGAAGGTAAATTTTTTGCCACTGCGCGGGAATATTAATAATCAATTACGTCGTGTACAAGTGAATAGTGTTATTGTTCGTGATACCGGCCCATCGATTAATGTTAGTTATCATTTAATGTTAGAAGAAGGTCAATGGATGCTTTATGATTTTAGCGTTGATGGCGTTAGTATGATGGCAAGCTTTCGTTCTCAGTTTGCTCAAGAATTACAACAAAGCGGTATTGACGGCCTGGTTAATAAATTGGCTCAACATAATGCGCAGAATGCCTAAAAATGATTAAGCCATCTTTTGAGTGTAAAAAAAACCATAACTATGTTTTATCAGGGATTTTGAGTGTTGATACAGTTCCCGCTTTATGGCAGCAAAGTCAGGATATCTTAAAGCTTAGTAAAGGCTCGTTGCTCACTTTTAATTTAGAGCATGTAACTCAAAGTGATAGTAGCGGCGTTGCTTTATTAATTTCTTGGACGCGAATGTTAAATCGACGCGATCAAAAAATTTGCTTTGTGTGCCTACCTAGTCAAATGCTAGCCATCATCCAAGTATCAGATTTAGAAAAAATATTACCGATAAAAATATAGGTAGAGAGATAAAAGGTGGATAAATTAATTATTAGAGGTGGTGTCCCGTTACAAGGTGAAGTACGAATTTCTGGCGCTAAGAATGCAACCTTACCTATTTTAGCGGCTTGTTTATTGTCAGAAGAGCCAATTACCTTATTCAATGTTCCTCATTTGCAAGATGTGACCACTATGGTTGAGCTTTTAAGCGGCATGGGCGCTCAATTTACTATTGGTGAGCGCATGAGCCTAGAAGTCAGATCGCGTGATCTGACTGATTCTTACGCGCCTTATGCGCTAGTTCGAAAAATGCGCGCCTCTATTTTAGTCCTAGGAGCATTGTTAGCACGTTGTGGTGAAGCCATTGTTTCTTTGCCGGGCGGTTGTGCCATAGGAACCCGGCCTGTCAACTTACATATTCAAGGGCTTCAGGCTATGGGTGCAAAGATAGAAATAGAAAATGGCTATATTAAGGCTAAGACCAAGGGTCGATTACAGGGTGCGTTTATTGAATTAGATACCATCACGGTTACAGGAACAGAAAATTTGATGATGGCCGCTACACTTGCCAAGGGTAAAACCGTTATAAAAAACGCGGCGCGTGAACCTGAAGTTGTTGATTTGGCCAATTTTTTAAATAGCATTGGCGCGAATATTAGTGATGCAGGCACAGATACCATAACCATAGAAGGGGTTGAGCAGTTAACAGGTAGTTATTATCGTATTTTGCCCGATCGTATAGAAGCCGCCACCTATTTGATTGCAGTTGCATGTACTAGAGGCTTTATTCGTCTAAAAGATATTCAGGCTAATACCTTAGATGCTGTTATTTATACGCTGCGTCAAGCCGGCGCGGAAATCAGCGTGGGTGATCATTGGATCGAGCTTGATATGCGTAATAAGCGTGCAAAAGCAGTTAATGTTAGCACAGCGCCCTATCCTGCCTTTCCTACCGATGCCCAAGCTCAAATCATGGCGCTTAATATTACGGCAGAAGGGACAGGGGTTATAACCGAAACGGTTTTTGAAAATCGTTTTATGCACGTCCAAGAAATGCGTCGTATGGGCGCTGACATTACCTTAAAAGGTAATGTGGCTATCTGTAAAGGTGTCGATAAATTAATGGGCGCAGAGGTTATGGCAACTGATTTACGGGCTTCAGCAAGTTTGGTACTTGCGGGCTTGATGGCAGAAGGTGAAACGACCGTAAATAGAATTTATCATATTGATCGCGGTTATGAATGTATCGAAGAAAAACTGTCACAGTTAGGCGGAAGAATTCGCCGTGTATCCGTATCGGATGCAGCTCAGCCTTATTAGAAAGTTTATCAATTGTAATTTAACACAGGCAATAAACTTTCTAATTAATTTTTTAGTAAATTATTAAACAAAGGACGCTTCACACACATTATCCATTGTTCGTGTTTGTATACCGCTTAACATGTTCCATATTGATTTAGCTATGTTTTTGGCTGCTTTTTCTGCTTTTATTTTGTCTTCCATCGGTAAATCTTTTATTAAGGTCTTAGTTGCTTCGGCATGTTCTACATCAGCCTCAAGATGAACTAAAAAAAATTTCAGAGTAGCTTCATCTTCAATATCGTAAAATTGTTTTAGTCCCATGATTTTACTAGCCGCTGTTTGAGGGATCTGACGTTCGTACGCGTATAAGGCGCCTAAACCCTCTGCATAGGATGTACGTGACAGAGAGAGAAACTCATTAATAAATTGTTTAGTTTCCGGAAAAATAGCACTACTAGTAACGGTTGCTTCAGATAAGCCTAGGCCCTTAGTAAACTGTAGCCATAAAGCAGGATGGCTATCTAGACCATTCATTCCCTCTTCATCGTTTAAATTTTCTAGCAGTACTTTCCGTGCTTGGGAGAGCTGGCAGTTGCTGTGAGTAGCGCTGATATAACGAGGAAAAGCTTCAACATGATGATAATATTGACAAGCATAAGTACGTAGACTATCTACTGATAGTTTTCCTGTAGACCAGGCTTGATAAAAAGGATGTTTGAGTAGATGGTTTTCATTAAGTTGTCTATCGAATTGTTGCATATAATTACTCTGCAAAATACCATTAAGTGTATTGTCTATTGTTTGCATAGTCATATAGCTTTTCTCCTTATTTGGTTTAGAGTTACACATTGTACCGAATTTAGCGTCAAATCTAAAACCAAGCGTATATCTCGATATTACCAATTTATGTATAGTTGTTGTTTTAAAGATTTACTTAATAGGGTGTAATTTTCAAAAACGCAAACTTTAATGAAAAATTTATAATTTTTGCTAATTTTTGTGTATAAAATTTACAATTTAGATAAAATTTGTTGCTATTTTAATTTTTTTCATGCTCTTAGAAGGTGTTTTTATGAAAAGATTAGGGGTAAATATTTATAGTAAGAATATTTACCATTTAATAGCCATCAACCACTTAAAGGGGCTGAGGACCTTAATTGAAAGAAGTTTTTATAATTTTCTGCGCTTCTTTTGCACGTAGCGCAATTTCATCAAAAGCAGCTTTTGAAATAAGCTTACGCGGTGCTATCCACGTTCCACCAATGCAAGGAACACAGGGTAAGTTAAGATAGCTCAAAAAATTATCGACATTAATTCCACCCGTGGGGCAAAAGTTCAGTGGTAGAACTTCCGCAATAGCTCGTAGTGTCTTGATACCGCCCATACTCTCAGCAGGAAAAAATTTGGCGTGTTTTATGTTGAGTTCATGGGCAAATAAGGCTTCACTTGCTGTGGCAATGCCAGGTAAATAAGGTAGACTTAGTTTTTTTGCGGCAAGAACTAAGGTCTCACTTAAACCAGGACTGACAGCAAACTTAATCCCTGCTGACCTTGCTTGTGCTAATTGCTGTTCATCAACAATAGTGCCTGCCCCGACGGTAATTTCTGGGAGTGCGGCGCTTATTTTTTCAATAGCGGCTAAAGCGCATGAAGTACGCAATGTAATCTCTAAGACTGTAAAACCGAATTTAAGTAGTGTTTCAGCTAAAGGAATTGCATGTTCTACTTTATCGATTACAATAATGGGTATAATGCGATTTTGGTTTAGAATATCAATTAAAGTAAACATCTATGTCCTGCAAAATTATATTTTATAATACCCCCCTCTTTTTTGGTACGCAAATTTTAGCAAATGTTCCTAGTGAGGCCTCAAGAGCCTAAAGTTTATTGCTTATGTCTAAAATGAAACATATTGCCGTGATTGGTGAAGCGATGTTGGAGCTATCGCATCAAAATGCTTCCTTATTATCTTTAGCATTTGCGGGCGATACCTTGAATTTTGCAATTTATTTGCGCCGATTACTACATGACCAAGCTTTTGAACTGCATTATGTGACAGCCTTGGGTCAGGATATTTATAGCGATAATATGTTAGAAAATTGGCGAAAAGAAGGTCTCAATACGGATTTAATTCGTCGTATAGAAAATAAATTACCGGGGCTTTATTTAATTCGTACCGATGAAAAAGGAGAAAGAACGTTTTATTTTTATCGCTCAGCTTCTGCGGCAAGGGAACTTTTTAAAGGAGATATCGTTAATTTATCTCAAAATTTGCTAGCGATGGATTACTTATACTTATCAGGA
The DNA here is from genome assembly GCA_002290645.2 of Candidatus Aquirickettsiella gammari. Lineage (GTDB taxonomy): Bacteria > Pseudomonadota > Gammaproteobacteria > Diplorickettsiales > Diplorickettsiaceae > Aquirickettsiella > Aquirickettsiella gammari. The sequence goes on along the minus strand of NMOS02000009.1, from coordinate 8,445 downwards.
ATTACCTTAGCTATCCTTGATGAAGCGAGCCGAGAATGCTTATGGAATATTCTAAAAGCGGCTAAACAAGCCGGCGCACAAATTATTTTTGATAGTAACTATCGTGCTGCATTATGGTCCAGTCCTCAATCAGCTAAAGAAGCTATTCAACAAATCTTACAATTTGTAGATATTGCCTTGCCTACTTTTATTGACGATCAACTTGTGTTTGGTGATTCTACCCCAGAGGTTTGTGCGCAACGTTTGTTAAAAAGTGGGGTAACCGAAGTGGTTGTTAAATGTGGTGCTGAACCGGCTTTAGTGGCTAATATTAATCAACAGCAAAGGGTTCCAGCTTGTGTAACTAATAAAGTGATTGATACGACAGGTGCGGGTGATTCATTTAATAGTGCTTATTTAGCAGCGCGTTTGTTAGGCATTGAACCTATAAAAGCAGCGCTATGGGGTCATGCATTAGCTGCAAAGGTTATTGCTCAACCGGGTGCTATTATCCCCCTAACAACAATGCCACACTTATCTTGAGGGTTAATATGCCGGAAATGTTTTGTCAGTCACGTTTTTTTGGTGAATTGGATGATCAACCGGTAACTCACTATACACTTCGTAATCCAAATGGTATGTCTATTAGTGTTATAAATTATGGGGCTACCTTAGTATCTGTGTGCGTACCAAATTCGCACGGTACTTTACATGAGCTTACATTAGGCTTTGATCATCTCGAGGAATATTTAGCGAGTAACTTTTATTTTGGTGCCACAATAGGGCGGGTTGCAAATCGTATTGACAATGCACATTTTAGTTATCAAAAACAAGATTATTTTTTAAGTAAAAATAAAGGCTACTCGCATCATTTACATGGTGGAGAGAAAGGTCTGGATAAAGTACTTTGGCAAACTGAGGTGGCTATCCAAGGTGATAAAGCAAGCGTGGAATTTTCTTACCTGAGTCCAGATGGCGATCAAGGTTACCCAGGAAATCTTGAAATAAAAACAACTTATAGTTTAACTTTAGCGAATGAATTAAAGATTTCGTTTCAAGCAAAAACTGATCAAATAACACCCGTTGACTTGACTAATCATGCGTATTGGAATTTAGCGGGTGCAGGATGTGGTACGGTATTGGATCACGTATTACAGATTTTTGCAGATCACTATGTGCTTACTGATAAAGAGCTACTATCAACAGGTCAAATAGCAGCGGTGGAGAGTACACCTCACGATTTTCGTGAGCCTCATCATTTAGGTGAGCGGCTAAATGATATCCCAATTGTTGGTTATGATGTTTGTTTTGTATTGCCGGTTATGACGAATCGTAATCCTCGTTTCGTTGCGCAAATTAAAGAGCCAATCAGTGGGCGTATTTTAGAGATATATACTACACAACCAGGATTGCAATTTTATACAGGTAATAGCTTGAAGGATCATCCTATTAGTTCAGGTTTTTTTACCCAGCGTTACGGTGGTTTTTGCATGGAAACACAAAATTTTCCGGGTGCAGTTAATTATTCTCAATTTCCATCGCCTTTTTTATTACCCGGCGATTTGTATCAACATGAAACAATTTATCGATTGATCTGGTAAAAATTATGAAACTTGATGTGATATGTCAGGAAATTATGTTATTAGGCGAAAGCCCACTTTGGCATCCCGTGGAAAAATGTTTATATTGGGTGGATATCGTCGCTGCTACTTTGTGTCGTCTAGACAATGATGGAAGCACGCAAAAGTTTACTATGCCCAGTGAAATTGGTTCAATAGCTTGGAGCGATAAGGGAGGTTTAATAGCAGCGCTTAGTGATCGATTTGTTTCTATCAATACGAAAACCGGTGCTACACAAAACATTGCTTGCCCCCTACAAGGGATAAAAGGCGTTATGTTTAACGATGGTAAATGTGATAGACAAGGAAGATTTTGGGCAGGAACCAAGGATATAGAAGAAAAAAGACCTTTGGGATCTTTATATTGTTTAGATAAAGAAAGCAAAGTGGCGGAGATGCTTAATGGTTTTACGGTAAGTAACGGAATCGCTTGGAATTTAGATAATAGCGTCATGTATATTTGTGATTCCCCTGCGCGTCAGATTTATCAGTATGAATTTGACCCTATTAAAGGCTGCTTGGGACAAGTCCAAGTGTTTGTACAAGTACCAGAGGAAGAAGGTTTTCCGGATGGTCTCACAGTAGATAGTGAAGGTTATTTATGGAGTTGTCATTGGGATGGTTGGCGAATCACACGCTATAGTTCTACAGGGGAAGTGGATAGTGTTATTTCCATGCCGGTCCCTAGGCCTACCAGTTGTTGTTTTGGAGGTCCGGAATTGAAGACTTTATATGTTACATCTGCTTCAATCGGTTTATCTGCTGCTAAATTAGCCGATGCGCCTCAATCAGGGCAAGTTTTCGCAATAGAATTAGATGTAAAAGGATTGCCGGAACCCGCTTATTTAGGGTAATTTGATGATAATCTGAAGATTTAAATATAAGAATAAATTGTCCTTAAATAACTTACATTTTTCAGTTGGACTGTTAATTTAACCGTGTTTTGCTTGCTTTTAGGTAGGATAGAGGTAAAGTAATAATCAATAATTTATCTAGAAGAGATTGTTTCTTATGTTAAAACTGTCAAATACTCATTGGTTAATTTATACCATTTCTGGGTTTGCAGCTTTAGCAGGATTATTATTTGGTTATGATACTGGAATTATTTCCGGCGCTATTTTATTTATTAAAAAAGATTTTGCGCTTTCTAGTTTTCAGGAAGAAATGGTTGTAAGTGCCGTTTTATTAGGTGCTTTAATAGGTTCAGGAATGAGTGGTCGAGTTAGCGATTTATTTGGACGGCGTAAAGTGCTCGTTTTTACCGCACTTACCTTCATTATAGGCTCTTTAGCTAGCGCACTTTCGTCTAATATTATTTCTTTAATTGTAGGTCGGGTTATATTAGGCGTAGCTATCGGTGTAGGTTCTTTTACTGCCCCTTTATATCTTGCAGAGATTGCTCCACAACGTATTCGAGGTATGTTAGTTTCTTTAAACCAGCTCGCTATTACGATAGGTATCGTTTTTTCCTATTTAATTAATTATTATTTTTCTGCGCAAGGCGAATGGTCTTGGATGTTAGGTTTAGGTGTTGTCCCCGCTGTTATTCTATTGCTGGGGGCAATTTATTTACCGGAAAGCCCGCGATGGATGATTTTAAAGGGCTGGGAGCATAAGGCGCGCGATATTTTACAGCGTATTCGCGCAGGCGAGAACATTAATAAAGAATTTGATGAAATTCGACAAACTGTAGCAATTGAAAAGGGAGTACATCGCTTATTATTTGCCAAATGGGTGCGCCCTATTCTCTTTATTAGTTTAGGCCTAAGTTTTTTTCAACAAGTAACAGGAATTAACGCCATCATTTATTATGCGCCTACAATCCTACAAATAGCTGGATTCAAACATGCGGGTAATGCTATTTTAGCGACTTTCGGGATAGGCTTAGTTAACGTACTATTTACTATTATTGCTTTACCACTGATTGACCGTTGGGGTCGCCGACCTTTGTTACTTTCTGGTCTCTTAGGTATGTTTATTAGTTTGTTTGTGATGGGAATTGCTTTTTACTTTCCTACATTTGCCGCGTTACGTTGGGTAGCTGTAGCGAGTATGATTATTTACATTGCTAGTTTTGCAATGAGCCTAGGTCCTATTATGTGGCTGATTATTTCCGAAATTTTTCCTTTAAATATTCGTGGAGTAGGTGCTAGTTTAGCTATTTCTGCCAGTTGGGGCTTTAATATGCTCGTGTCATTAACCTTTTTAACTTTAATTCAATCGGTAGGTACTGGCCGTACATTTTGGTTGTATGCGGCTTTATGTGCGCTAGCTTGGATTTTTGTTTACTTATTTGTTCCGGAAACAAAAAATTGTTCCTTAGAGCAAATTGAAAATAATTTGCGACTCGGTCGACCGAGTCGTGAATTAGGCTTCCCTTCACATATCCCTCACACATTTGTTAAATCAAAACGTCTTTCTTTTTTCTCGTTAATTAAAATAAGGCGTTAAAGAGAGTTTAAATCTTATGTTGAAAAACAAAGTTATTTTAATTACAGGTTCGACTAATGGTATTGGTGCTGCTATAGCGCGTCGTTGTATTGCAGAAGGCGCTAAAGTTATGATTCATGGGCGTAAGGAAGATTGTGCTAAAAAATTAGTTCAAGAGTTGGGATCGGCAAGTCGTTACGTCATTGCGGATCTGGCCGATGAAAAAACCTACCCTTATTTAGTAACGGAAACAATAAAAAAATTCGGCACTTTAAATGGATTAATAAATAATGCGGGCATTTATCCGCGCAATAACATCGATTCAGCCAACTTGGAAACTTGTGAAAAGATCATGCGGATTAACTTATATGCGCCATTACTATTATGTAAAGCGGCGGTAGAGATTTTTCGTAAACAAAAAAGTGGCGGTGCTATAGTTAATATAGGTTCTATCAATGCCTATACAGGACAACCTGATTTATTAATTTACTCGATATCTAAAGGTGCGCTGATGACTATGACGCGTAATTTAGCGGATAGTTTAGGCCCAGAACATATTCGGGTTAATCAGCTGAATATTGGTTGGACACCTACTGATAATGAAGTGGCTTTAAAAAGAGCGGAAGGCCTTCCCGAAAATTGGCAATCGCGTATCCCAAAAGCTTACGCACCAAGTGGCGTTTTACTTGCACCTGATGATGTCGCCATGCACGTTGTGTTTTGGATATCTGATCAATCAGCACCCGTTAGTGGAGCAGTTTACGAAGTTGAGCAATATCCAATAATTGGACGTAATCGCTTAAATGAATTAATTATCCAATAATTCTAAAATGTATAAAGATTGTGATACAAGCCTAGAAAAATATATAAGCATTTCTCATTGAGGTTATAGTTATGAAAATCCAAGATGCTAAGGTGTTTGTTACTTGTCCGGATCGAAACTTCGTGACGTTAAAGATTATGACAGATGAAGGCTTGTATGGTCTTGGTGATGCAACCTTAAATGGACGTGAGTTAGCCGTAAAAGCTTACCTAGAAGATCTTATTCCTTGTTTGATTGGCCGTGATCCGGCACAAATTGAAGATATTTGGCAATATTTTTATCGTGGTGCTTATTGGCGCAGGGGGCCTGTCACCATGGCGGCAATAGCGGCGATTGATATGGCTTTATGGGATATTAAAGGCAAGGCATTAAATACACCGGTTTATAATTTACTGGGCGGTAAAAGCCGCCAAGGTGTTATGGTATATGGACACGCAAATGGTAAGGATATTGCAGATACTATCGAGCAAGTAGGTAAATACATCCATATGGGTTATTTAGCTGTACGTGCGCAAACGGGCGTGCCGGGCTTACCAAATAGCTATGGTATTTCGAGTAAGGATAAATTGTATTATGAGCCGGCTACTAAAGGTTTACCTCAAGAATGTGTTTGGTCTACCGAAAAATATCTCAATTATGTCCCTAAATTATTTAAGGAATTACGTAAAACCTATGGCGATGATCCTCATTTTTTGCATGATACTCATCACCGTTTGACGCCCATAGAAGCCGCACGTCTAGGTAAGGAGTTAGAACCCTACCACTTGTTTTGGTTAGAAGATACCGTTGCCGCGGAATTACAAGAAGGTTTTCGTATTATACGTCAACATACGACGACTCCCTTAGCCGTAGGCGAAGTATTTAATACTATATGGGACGCCCATATTTTATTGACTGAACAATTGATTGATTATATCCGTATGTCCGTTGTACATGCTGGGGGTTTGTCACATTTAAAGAAGGTGGCGGCTATGGCGGAGGTTTATCATGTAAAAACGGGTTGTCATGGTCCTACGGATGTTTCCCCTATCACGATGGCGTCAGCTTTACACTTTGATATTTCAGTTAATAATTTTGGTATACAAGAATATATGCGTCATACCGATAAAACAAATGAAGTATTTACCCATAGCTATACGTTTGATAAAGGTTACCTATATCCTAGCGATAAACCGGGTTTAGGAGTCGATTTTAATGAGAAGTTAGCGGAGAAATATCCTTACGAACGTGCATATCTTCCCATTAATCGAAAATTAGATGGTACTTTATTTAATTGGTAAAGTATTTTATTACTTATAATTAATCAATATTAAGCCAATAAGCTTGATTTTGCTCAGAATTTTAAGTCTCTCGTAAGTTGAGAGACTTAAAATGCACAAGCCGAGAGTTAGCTTAGGTTAACAACTCATTTAATCGTTTCACAAAACCGGCGGGATCATCGAGCTGCCCCCCCTCGGCAAGGATTGATTGTTCTAGGAGTAAGTTCGACCATTCGGCAAGACGAGCGTCATCCTGTTCATCTTTTAAACGTCGTATTAAGGTATGTTGAGCGTTTAATTCTAATATGGGTTTACTGCTAGGAACAGCTTGGCCGGTGGCTTGCAAGATACGTTGCATTTGACTACTCAATGCATTTTGTTCGTTGACAATACAAGCTGGCGAGCTCGTTAAACGTTGTGAAATACGAACTTCCGTTACTTTATCCTTAAGTATTTCTTTAATCTGTTTTAGTAAAGAGCCAAATTCATCTTCGTTTTGCTTTTGCACTTCCTTACTTTTTTCATCGGCGATTGCGGTGATATCCGAATCTTTAGCAACCGACTGTAATGGTTTTCCATCGAACTCGGTTAAATGCGCAATCAACCATTCATCAATACGATCGTGCAGCAGCAATACTTCAATTTCTTTTTCACGAAATATCTCTAGATTTGGGCTGTGACTAGCAGCGGCGTAATTTTCTGCTGTAATATAATAAATTTTTTCTTGCTTCGCTTTCATGCGCCCTACATAGTCTTCTAAACTTACCGTTTGTTCGCTATTTTTCAAATAAGTGGAGGTAAAGCGTAAAAGTTTAGCTAGTAAATCACCATTAACAAAATCTTCAGCTACTCCTTCTTTTAGAATATTGCCAAAGGCCTGCCAAAATTGTGTATATTTTTCAGGTTTTTCTTTAGCAAGCTGAGTTAATGATTCTAAAACGCGCTTAGTGAGCGCAGAACGGATACTATCAACTTGTTTATTATGCTGTAAAATTTCTCGAGAGATATTTAAGGGAAGATCATTACTATCTACAATTCCTTTTACAAAGCGCAAATAACGCGGTAAGAATTGTTCGGCGTCATCCATGATGAATACACGTTTTATATAGAGCTTTAAGCCACGAGGTTTCTCATGATTCCAAAGATCAAAGGGGGCCTGGGCGGGTATATAGAGCAAGCTAGTATATTCTTGCTTTCCTTCTATCTTATTATGACTCCAGGAAATAGGGTCTTGAATATCATGCGCTAGATGTTTATAAAATGCTTGGTAGTCTTCTTCCTTTATGTTCTCTTTGGCGAGGGTCCATAACGCCGTTGCATTGTTTACAGTCTCCCAGGTTTCTGTAGAAGGTTCTTCGCTAATTTTAGTATCGCTTGAATCTGGCGCTACGCTTGTAGAAGGAGAATTCTTTTTCATATTAATGGGTAGTGTAATATGGTTAGAATATTTAGTGATAATGCTGCGCAAGCGCCAGTCCTCTAAAAATTCTTGTTCCTCTTCTTTCAAATATAAAATTATTTCAGTACCACGTTCTGCTTTATTGATTGTTTCTATACTATATCCGCCTTTATGAGTGGCATCACGGTTATATTCCCAAAAAACCCCGTTTTCTGCAGGTTCACTCGCCGCTCGGGTCTTGACGCTAACCTTTTCTGCCACCATAAATGCCGAATAAAATCCGACACCAAATTGACCGATTAATTGAGTATCTTTATTGTGATCGCCCGTCAAAGACGCTAAAAATTCCTTAGTCCCCGATTTGGCAATAGTGCCTAGATTTGAGATGACCTCTTCTCGAGTCATCCCTATGCCATTATCAGTTAATATAAGGCAGCGTTTTTCCTTATCAATGCTTAAAGTAAGCTTGAGATCGGTATCTCCCTCATAAAGTTTAGGATTTGATAAAGCTTTAAAGCGTAACTTTTCAATGGCATCCGAGGCATTGGAGATTAATTCACGTAAAAAAATCTCTTTATTGCTATAAACCTTGTGAATCATTAAGTCTAGTAGTTGTTCGCTTTCTGTTTGAAAGCCTAATATCTGTTTTTCAGTAACGGTCATAAAATAAATACCCTCTCTGAGCAATTTTACCAGATTTGATAACACAGAATATGAGGGCAAAAATCAAAATTTCAAGTATTTAAACCGCTTAATAAAGGTAGTTTTTGAAATAATTTAGATTAATTTAGTCAGAGAGTCGCTAAATATAAGCGGACTGCATTAAATATCTAGAAAAAATATTAAATATAATTTATTGTTGAGTATTATTTTTTAACACCTTAAAGCGGATGATAAAACTTAAACTTAACGAAGAAGAAAAGGCAGCATTAAATC
>NMOS02000052.1 GCA_002290645.2 Candidatus Aquirickettsiella gammari | reverse complement strand
TACGGGAATTGGTATTGCTAAAAATAACATCGATAAGATATTTGAACGCTTTTATCGCGTGCATCCCTCTTATGAGGGGGAATATAAAGGTTACGGGATCGGTTTATATCTAGTTAAAAAAACCGTAAAACTATTGAATGGTGATATAAAGGTCGCGAGTGAAGAAGGGAAAGGAAGCTGTTTTACGTTATGTTTTAACTTTCCTTTAGCGGGCACCATTGTCGATAAAGAATCCAGTGTCAGCACATTACAACAGCCTATATCGACGTCTTATCTCGAATCTGGAAAACGAAAGGGGATGGTATTGGTAGCCGAAGATAATAACTTAGTATTACATGTGGTAAAAAATATACTCGTTAAGCTAGGTTATGAGGTTACTGCAGTCACAGAAGGGAACGCGGCATTACATGCCTTACAGACTCAGTCTTTTGTTTGGGCATTGCTCGATATTGGTTTGCCTAATCTAGATGGAGCAGAAGTCGCGTGCCGTTATCGTCGCTGGGAGCAGGAAAATAATAAATCCCATCTTCCACTGTTTGCTTTAACCGCTCATGCGGAAGGCACAGTTAGTGAAAAATGCAAAGAAGCGGGTATCGACTACATTCTCAAGAAGCCTTTTACAGAAAATGATATTCAAGTATTAGAAAAAA
>NMOS02000008.1 GCA_002290645.2 Candidatus Aquirickettsiella gammari | reverse complement strand
TACAGAACATAACAGATCACTGGCTTAAACATTACAACGAGGAAAGACCCCATGAAGCTTTAAATAATCAAACACCAATATACTATTCTCAATCCCTAAACAAAAATTACTCTATTTAAAAACTGGAGTAAGTTTGGGAGGTTTACACCACGAGCGATTAGAGATAATTATTTTTTAAGGGGGAACGAACATGTCAATTTTTAAGTTACAAGCCAATCTAGTAGAAAAAATTAGAGGATTTGGACATAATTTTCATCCAGTTTTAAAGAAACCTTTAGAACAACTCAATTTGGCAACAAAAAGTGCGAGATACTCTTTACCGAAAGTATTATCGATAGATGACAATAAAGTGTGTCAAAAAATTAATTTGACACATCTTGAAAAATTAGGTTGCTTAGTCGAATTAGTCGACACAGCGCGTGAGGCTTTAGAAAAGTTAGTTTCACCGTATAAAATTATTTTTTTAGATGTCAATTTGCCAGATTGTAGTAGTGATGTATTAATTAATTTAATTCGCAATGATGAAAGCAATATAAATAAAGGCACACCCATTATTGTAACGAGTAGTTGGCTTAATGAGTCACTGAAAAAAAATTACTTAAATATTGGTGTTAATGAAGTGTATGTAAAGCCTATTATTGAGTTGGATTTTAAAAAAATCTTACAAACCTATGGTGTGATTGTATAAAATTGACAGGGTTTATAAATATAACAAGGCTTATATTTTACTGATTTTTCATTCATTCCAGAATTAATTCCCCGTTTTCCATGTGTAAAATACGATCAAGTCGGCTGGCTAGTTTACGATCGTGCGTTACGATAACTAAACTGGTATTAAATGCCTCATTTAGTTCAAGTAAGGCCTGATAGACTTGTTCTGCAGTGTGACTATCAAGATTACCAGTCGGTTCATCGGCTAATATACAGATAGGATCGTTTACTAAGGCTCTTACGATGGCGGCCCGTTGGCGTTCTCCACCTGAAATTTCACCGAGTTTATGTTGCTGTCGATGTAAAAGATTTACTTTTTTAAGCAGCTTGCGTGCTTTTGCTTCGGCCACTGCAGGCTTAATTCCCCGTAGCAATAAGGGAATACAGGTATTTTCTAATACCGTAAACTCAGGTAATAGATGATGAAATTGATAGATAAAGCCAAGATAACAATTGCGTAAACGGCTACGCTGTACCTCGTTCAAGGCCGCCAGATTGTGTCCCGCTACGAAAACCTCACCACTACTGGCTTTGTCTAAACCACCTAACAAATGAAGTAAGGTGCTTTTCCCGGCGCCAGAAGGTCCTACGATAGCCACGCGTTCACGCGCTTGTACTGAAAAATTAATAGGTTTGAGTACTTCGACATACAAAGACCCATCATGAAAAGTTTTACTGAGATGACAACAGGCGAGTACAGGATTTTTTAGATGCTGGTTAGGTATAGAATTTTTACTCGCAAAATCGCTATTCATAACGTAAAGCCTCAGCGGGTAAAGTACGTGCTGCTTTTAATGCAGGATAAATGGTGGCTAATAGACTCATGGCTAAGGCAGCAATACAGATATGAATGATATCGGCTTTTTCAATTTTCGCAGGTAATTTGTCAACGAAAAAATAAACGTTTGAAGCAAGAATTTGTATATGAAAGGTATGTTCTACGAACGTTAGGATATTACCGACATAAGAGGCTAAGGCAATTCCACCTATTAATCCAAGTAAAGTCCCAGTAAAACCAATCACACAACCCTGAACCATAAAAATACTTAAAATAGTACGCGGAGTAGCACCTAACGTTCGTAAAATAGCGATATCGGATTGTTTATCCGTGACGACCATCATCAAAGAAGAAACCAAATTAAATGCTGAGATAGCAATTAACAAAAGTAAGATAAAAAACATCATTCTTTTTTCTAAGCCAATCGCATACATCAAGCTACCGTAAGTACTGGTCCAGTCCGTTACTTCATAATAAGGGGGTAATTGTTTAATGAGCCGACTCGCAACGCGGGGTGCAGCATATAAATCGTTTAATTTTAGTCGTAACCCCGTCACTCCTTGACCCAATTGAAAGAGTGTTTGGGCATCCTTGAGTGCAATGTAAGCCATACTGCTCTCAAATCCAAAACTGCGTCCTACGCGAAAAATACCGGTGACTGTAAAGGTTTTAAAACGCGGAATAATTCCAACTGGCGTTAAGGCAACGGTAGGCGTGATAACATTAACTTTATCGCCAATATTAAGGCCTAATCCTATCGCCAATTCTTCACCAAGCACTATGCCATAATGACCGGGTTGCAAATTAAAATTACCCTCAACTATTTTATGAGGGATTTCAGATACTTTTTTTTCGAGCTCGGGTAAAATACCGGCGATCATAATAGGGTGCGGCTGACCTAGATCGACCAGCAGCCCTTGTCCTGTTACAAAAGGCGCACTGGCGATAACCTCCGCTTGTTGGCTTGCTTGTTGTGTTAAAGCTGTAATTTGCGTCAGTGGATGGCCATTCGTAGAGGTGATGGCAACTTGTGTCGCCATGCTAAAAATACGGTTTCGAATTTCATTGTCAAATCCATTCATAACCGATAAAACAGTGATCAATACCATGACGCCGAGCGCAATGCCTATCATCGACGTTAAAGAAATGAAGGAAATAAAATGATTGCGCTTCTTTGCACGGGTATAACGCAAACCAATATACAAGGCGATAGGACGAAACACGCTAGAACCTATAGATGTTGTTTAAGCTAATATATACCACTCGTCATTAAGAATGCGAATTTTTAATCGGGAGAGTGACCTTAGCTAACTAACTCGCGCCATGCGAGCTTAAGAAGATCAAGATAATTTTTCCGCCGTTGTATTCTCGCCCATGGCGACAATAGCATGGAAGCCACCGTCGACATGGACTATCTCTCCTGTAATCCCAGAAGCTAAGTCAGAACAGAGAAAAGCCGCGGTATTTCCTACCTGTTCGATGCGGGTATTTTCCCGTAAGGGAGTCACTGCTTCATTATAAGCAAGAATTTTTCTAAAGCCTGAAATGCCCGAGGCGGCTAAAGTACGAATGGGTCCCGCTGATATGGCATTAGCTCGTATGTGTTTAGGGCCTAAGCTATTGGCAAGATAACGGACGTTTGCTTCTAAGCTCGCTTTCGCTAAGCCCATTACGTTATAATTTTGTAAGGCTTTTTCCGAGCCCAGATAACTGAGGGTGAGGATGGCGCCGCCTTTAGGCCGGTCTTTCATCATAGGATAAGCCGCTTTAGCTAAAGCGGCTAGACTGTAGCTGCTAATGTCGTGAGCTATTCTAAAACCTTCACGGTTAATATTTTCTAGATAGTCCCCTTGTAATTGATCGGCCGGGGCGTAAGCAACTGAGTGAACTAAGATATCTAATCCATCCCAGTGTGTGCTGAGTTGTTTAAAAAGAGCGGTAATTTCTTCATCTTGGCTTACATCACAGGGAAACACGCGCTCAGAATTGAAATCTCTAGCCGCCATTTTACTGACACGTTCTTTTAGCTTTTCACCTTGATAAGCTAAAGCGAGTTCCGCTCCTTCGCGATGCATTGCTTCGGCAATACCATAAGCAATCGAACGATCACTGGCTAAACCCACAATGAGGGCACGTTTATTATCAAGTAGACCCATGATTTTCCTCTTCACTTTTTTTGCTGAAATTAGTTAATAATTCCCGTATTTTTGCCTTAATAAGCTCAATAGCAATTCGGTTTTCGCCACCACGCGGTACAATGATATCCGCATAATATTTAGAAGGCTCTATGAATTGTGAATACATAGGGCGGACAGTTTGTTGATATTGGGTTAATACGGCCTCTATGTCTCTACCTCGTTCGACGACATCACGCTTTATGCGACGACTTAAACAAACATCCAATGGGGTATCCATATAAATACGGATGTCCATGAGTTTTCTTAAAACAATCTCAGCAAAAAGCAAAATTCCTTCTAGGACAATAATGGAATGAGGACCAAGACAGCGGCTTTGTTGCTCACGGACGTGTAGCGTATGGTTATAGATAGGAATCTCTACCGATTTTCCAGCTTGTAATTGCTTTAAATGATGGATTAACAGATCATGATCGAAAGCGTCGGGATGATCATAGTTGTTTTGTAAACGTTTTTCAAAGGCAAGCGTGCTATTGTCTTTGTAATAGGAGTCTTCAGTAATAACAGCAACTTGTTCAGAACCCAATTCCTTTACTATCGTATTCGCCAATAAACTCTTCCCCGAAGCAGAAGCCCCGGCGATACCGATGATGATACAGCGCTGAGTCATACGAGCCCTAATATTTAGTAATATGCCCGGTAAGTTAGCAGTTTTTTCTAAAAAGGTAAATCATTTATTGTTAAATAGCGTATTAATTGGATCTTATTATATATCTGGATTTGGAACAATCCTAAATAATATTTATTTTACGGTAAATTTTATCGAATGCGTGCTTGCAAATATTATTGATGATTGGTTAAATGTTTATTTAATAATTTCATTTTATTTAATAATTTTAATATGCAAAAATGTAATGGTGCAGGAGCAGTTATAGAATAAAAAGGATCAAAAAATGGATACAGAGGATAATAGTGCAGGTGTGCCAGAAAGGGAAGAAGAAGCACAAGTTCCTGTTGCTGCTCTTGCGCCAATTTTTTCAGAACCATCCGTTATTTTTTCGATATTAGCATTTAGAAAAATGTTGGGGATGTCAGCGCCTTTGATGCTGTCACACTTAACCAACATGCTAGGCGGTTTCGCTAATGTTTATCTTTTTTCTAGATTAGGTGCTAAATCACTCGCGGCGGCGGGGCTTATTACCGCTACACAAAATCTTTTTGTTGCCTCTGTCGGCGGGAGTTTATTCGGTTGTAGCGTCTTAATGGCAGAAGAATTAAGTCAACGCAACCAAGAGCCTCAAAATATCGGTATATTATGGCGCCAAATACAGTTGTTAACATTGGCCTACGATGTGCTGGTGATTCCTCTTTACTTAACGACCGATTCTATTTTAGCTAAGTTAGGACAGGACGATACGCTACTTCCTCACGTACAAAGTTATTTTAATTATTACGGTATTGGGTTTGCGGCTAATTTGTTGAGTTTAGGCAATCAACAAGTGTTGTTAAGTCATGAGAATACCTTACCTATTTTATTGATTAACGCAGTTAATAATCTGGGCAATTTTGGTTTGGGATATGGCTTGATTACTAAAAAAAGTACGTGGCAAGAGAGCGCCGTTAGTATTGCTTATGGAGTTTCCTCATGGACTAGCCTATTGCTGAGTAGTGTCTATATCAGTTTGAAGTATCGGCAAAATGGCTTGTTATCATTTAAATTAAGTCCTTTTTTAACTAACTTGCGCAAATTACTGCAAAAAGGTATGCCCATAGGTTTGCAAAATGGCGCTGAAGTGATTGCTTTATGGGTTTCTATGTTGATGGCCGGTGAGTTTGGCGATGCAAGTTTGACAGCCGCCGAAATAGCGGGACAATATGTTTATATTTTAACAGTACCTGGTTTTGCCTTAGGACAAGTGACGATGGTCTTAAGTGCGCAACAATATACCCGAAAAAATTATGCGGAATTGAGGCGGGTTGGGATAAGAGCGATGCTCTTATCCCAAGTATTGCCCGCCTGCGGCATGTTATTATTTTTAACCATTCCTAGACAATTAATCCAATTTTTTTTAGATAATAACACCGAAGCTGATGACATTTTAACAGCAACGCAGCGTTTATTAGTGATCAACGGAATAGGACAATTCTTTGATGGGGTACGCCAAACCCTAACAGGCGCTTTGATTGGTCAAGGCGATAATGTTTATCCCATGGTGATCAATGTGACGTCTATGTGTTTGATTGGTATTTTATCGTCTTATCTAATGGGCTTTTTAGGTCATGAAGGCGTTGATGGAATATTTGCAGGGCGCAGTATCTCTATGTTTTTAGCCGCTATTTTATTAGCTATCCGTTGGTTTAGAGCTAGCAGCAATTTAATAGCGACACCTTTACAAGGTGCATTGACAGGCAGTAGAGAAGCCCTTTTAGCCGATAGCGATGAGGATACAGCATCCGAGGAGTTTATTTTTGAAATAAACTCAATGCCTGCTTCATCCAATGCGAATTTTTTTCAACGAGCTCCTTTAGCGCGCTCACATAGCCTTCCAAAATACAGTACTGATAGCATAGAGGCGGACGACTCAGTTTCTTTACCTTGTCCCTCTATTTGAAACGCTAAGAAGGAATATAATTCAACATAAACTGAGCAAAAAGGAAATATACAACCATCATGGATAGTTTGTCTGTTAAGCAACAGTTTAATCTCAGCGATGATTATATACACTTATCTTTGTGTTTATTATCATCACATCCAAATTGTGTACAACGCACCATTGATCATTATCAATATCAACTTAATCGAAATCCAGCGTTATTTTATCGTGATAAAGATGCGTTAAATGAAAAAGTCTTGCAAGCCGCGGCCGATTATTTAGCCAGCCATCCAGATAATATTGCACTGACAAATAGTACAACAGAAGGCTTATCTTTGGTTTATATCGGTTTTAAATTAGATCCTGGCGATGAGATTTTAACCAGTGTCCATGATCATTATGCATCGGATAAAATTTTGTTTTTCAAAGCAAAACATTCACAAACTATCGTCAAGAAAATAGAATTATATAAAAATCCATCCGAAGTGACCGAACAAGAAATTATTGAAAATATTAAAAAAAATATTAATGATAAGACAAGATTATTAGCACTCACTTGGGTGCATTCTTGTACCGGTGTAAAACTACCTTTAATCAAAATACGCCAGCTAATAGACGCTATTAATGTCTTTAGAATAAAGCAAGAAAGAATTATTTTAAGTGTTGATGCGGTTCATGGTTTGGGTGTAGAAGACTTTAATAGTGTGACAGATTTAGCGTGTGATTTTTTAATCAGTGGTTGCCATAAGTGGTTACATGGGCCCAGAGGTACCGGTTTAGTATGGGGGAATGAAGAAGCCTGGTTGCGTTTAATACCTATTAGTGCTTCATTTGATTTGCCTGCATTTTTACCTTGGCGAAAAAAAGAATATGAAAATACCTTTTGTCCTCCTGCACGTAGCTGTAATCCCGGTGGATTTCCAAACTTTGAATATCGCTGGGCATTAACAGAAGCATTTCGCTTTAATAATAGTCTAGGAAAAACCTTAATAAAACAAAAAATTTATGCATTAGCCGATATTTGTAAACAAGGTTTAAAAACGATGCCAGGTATTAAGTTACATACGCCATTAGATAAAAATCTTTCTTCGGGATTAGTTTGTTTTGACGTAATCGGATCTGATCCGGCCCAGATCGTCGATGCCATGTTAGAGGAAAAAATTATGATAGGTCAAACTCCCTATAGAAATTCTTGTTTGCGTATTGCCCCTAGTATTGTTAATGAAGAACAAGATATCTTTATAGCGCTTAAGACTTTAAAAAACATCATGGAAAATTTAACAACAGGGATAAGTGATGAAGACTATATTATGCATAAGCGATACCTTGAATGACTTTAAAGAAATAAGCCAAGGCCATGCAGTTTATTTTTTTCCGATTACGCAATTAAAGCCGTCGCAACATAGCTTTTCGTTGTTTGAAGCAGCTTTTGAAAACCTATCAAAGCAGCTCGATCTCAAGCAAATTGATTTGATTATTGCGGAATATGTTGAGGCTTTGCCTTTAGTTTATTTTATTCGTCGCGCAGGTTTTTATTGCCCGGCAGTATTGATCCCTCATACCAATGCTTATCCATTAAATATTTTGAGTTATTTCATTCTGCTGAAATGCTATGCCCATGTAGAAGACATTATTTTATGTGGTTCAGAAAATGCTGTAGTCGCTTATAAGAAGATGTTGGCAATTAATGCAAAAAATATAGCCACCTTCGGAATTAAAAAAGATTTTGTCCCTCTCGACCGAGCTTATTGCCGAAATGAATTACAACTGGCAAAAAATAAAAAAATATTACTCTTTACCGGTCGCTTTATGAATGATAAAGGCTTAGAAACCTTGTTATCTATTTATTCATCCTTACTAAAGTGTAGCGATCAAGCCATACAATTAATTATTAGCACCAGTCATATCGATCCCATTTATTACAATGCATTAGCTCATCATACCCAAAATGTGATTATTTTTTATCGGCTCACAAGAGCAGCGCTAGTAAAACTCTATAATGCAGCAGATATTTACGTTTCCTGTGCGTTAAGTATTTTTGAAACCTATGGAAAGTCACCTTTAGAATCAATTGCTTGTGGTACCCCTGTGATCGTTCCTGAATGGGACGGTTTTCCCTATTATATGACCCCTGAGCGTGGATCTTTGATAAAGGTGAATTTTAATCAAGAGCCTTTTGCCTCCCCTTACCAATTCGCCACCCTAAATAGTTCTGATTGCATCGAAAAAATAATTACTGGTTTAGAAAGAGAGTCTCGTATTGAATCGATTTTACCCAATTGGGCTTACTATGATGATTCAATACGACAGATTAAAGATCTGATTAACGTGCTATTGAGCAAACCCAGCGCTAAAAAATTCCTTAAACCCTTTGAAAAAGATAAACAAGCGATTAACCTTTCTTTATTTAGCTTGAGTATTAAGGCGTTTTTTAAATTTTATGAAATTAATAACATAGAGGATTTGATTTTAAAAAATAATCAACGCGCTTTTAGTAATGAGTTTTCTCAGGGTGCAAAAGAAATTTTAAGAATGTTACACCATGAAATTTTTAATTGGATGGATTCATGTCATAAAAAAGTGGAGGAAGTAAGAGAAAAAGAAGTACGAGTTTAATTTTAGATAATTAAAAAATATGAATTGACATTTTTATATCAAAAATTTATCGTTAGCCTTATCAATTATTGAAGGAGTATTTATGTTGGGAGCTAAGTTATTAGTTACGGGAGCAGCTGGTTTTATAGGAAGAACCTTAGTTAAACAATTAGCTGAGTCAGGTTATTGTATCAATGCATTAGATAGTTTTAGATTTTCTAATCGTAGCCAAATTTACACGCATAAAAATATTAATTGGGTAGAAGGGGATACACGTGATTGGGAGTTAGTTTCCAAACTAACACAAGGAAAACAAGCCATTATTCATCTTGCAGCACCTTCTTCTTTTCTGATGCATGAAGAAAATGATTTAGAAGCCTGCGAATTTACCTTGATGGGATTTAAAACCGTCATGGAAGCCGCTAAAAAACATACGGTTAAGAAAGTGGTATGGGCGAGTACGAGTGCCGTTTATGAAAGAAATCCAGTTCCTTATCATGAAGCAATGACGCTTAACCCGCCCGATAGTAAAGCAGGCTGTAAATTATTTTGTGAACAAGAGGCAAGGCGTTATAGCGAGCGCTATGGCATAAACTGTATTGGTTTAAGGCCTTTTTCCGTTTACGGAGTGGGTGAGCATACTAAAGGGGGATATGCCAACATTGTTTCCCTATTTACTTGGGCCATTATGCACGGAGAACAGCCCGTTGTGTGGGGCGATGGGAGTCAAACGAGAGATTTTATTTTTGTCGAGGATGCCGCTACTTTATTTCAAAAGGCTCTAGAGTTAGATATTCCGACACAGGAATTGAATGTTGGTTTTGGCCAAGAACATAGTTTTAATGAAGTGATTCAGTGCATTGCGCAATTATTAAATAAAGAAGTTAAACCGCGCTATGTGCCTGTTCCTATTAAAATATATGCGCACAGATTATGGGCCGATATGCGTAAAACGGAATCTCTGTTAGGTTTTAAACCAAGTATTGATCTTAGGCACGGCGTAGAAAAAATTATTCAAGTGACTAAGGCGTTAAATGACAATCAACTTCGAGAGAAACAACATTATTATTTAAGTTTAAGTGAAATTATTTAAAAGGGATTTAACCATGACAGTAGAAACGACGAGTGCTTTGCCTGTTACTAAAAAAATTCTGTGGCTATTCCCTTTATGTCTCATTTTTTATGAATTGCCTTTGTATTTTTCAACCAATATGTACTTGCCGGCTTTACCCGCTATGAGTCAAACATTTGCAATCACGGCGAGTCTGGCCCAATTGACTATAGCGGTTTGGTTTTTAGGTGCATCTTGTTTCCAGATTTTTTTAGGTCCATTAGCGGATCATCTAGGTCGCCGACAGGTTTTATTAAGTGGTGGATTATTTTTTGTACTAGCGAGTGTATTTTGTGCCACAACAAGTCATATCGGCATTTTTATCGTCGCACGATTTATTCAAGGCTGTGTAGTGAGTAGTATTTTAGTAAGCGGTTACGCGGCTATCCATGAATTACTCGATAGCGAGCAAGCCATAAAAACCTTATCTTGGATGGGAGGTATTACTGTATTAGCGCCCGCAATAGGTCCTCTTTGCGGTAGCTTTTTAATAAACTTCATGGGTTGGCGGAATATTTTTTTTCTACTGGCTAGTTTAGCGGCGATTGCACTCTATTTACTTTATCTTTATATGCCAGATACACAACAAAAAAAATCCTATCTATCCTTCAAAGACGTTTTAAAAAATTATGGTTTAGTGATTTTTAATAGGAAATTTATATATTTTACTTTTCCATTTTGTCTTTTATTTGCCGGGATGATGTGTTGGGATACTTTTAGTCCTTTTTATATCATTAAATTTTTAGGATTGGGAATATTTTATTTTGGGTTGATACAAACGATTGTTTATGGCGGTTTTTTTACAGGCACGCATTTAATTCGCCTCTTTATAAAAAAGCTTAATCCGATAATGCGTTATGGTTTAATGAGCGCTCTCCTTTTTTCAATTTGTGCCGGTTTTACTTTGGCGTTAATTCCACAACGAGGAAGTATCGTTTTATTTTTTCTGACCGCATTTACGCTGAGTACGGGGTTGGTTTTTTATACTTTACATAGAAAGGCAATTGAATCAGTTGATGCACCCATGGGAATAAAAATGGCGGTATTTTCAAGTGCGATGAATTTATTTGGATTTTTAGGTAGTTTAATAGCCAGTACAGTGCATTTTTGATTTTGCGAATAAGGAGAAAAATATGCCGGATGGAATAAATAGATGGGATCCTATCGATTATGAAAAAAATAGTGATTTTCAATATCAAAGTGCGATGGCAGAGCTTGAACAACTTGCCATTCAATCAAACCAAAAAATATTAGATATCGGTTGTGGTTCTGGAAAAATTACCGCGGCATTAGCAACACGTGTTCAAGATGGAAAAGTAACAGGGCTCGATTTGTCACGAAAAATGGTTCAGTACGCTAAACAACAGTATGAATCACTCGAAAATTTAATGTTTGTCGCGATGGATGCCGAAGCACTGCAATTTGCTGATCAGGGTTTGAAACAATGTGACTATGATTGGGTTGTTTCTTTCTGGACACTCTCATGGATAAAGCAGCATGAAAAAGTAATTTCAGGTATTGCTAACTGCTTAAAAGAAGGAGGGTCTATTTTTTTACTCATTCCGCTTAATAATGCAGCGCTAGAAAATACATTTTTAGAGTTACGTGAGAAAGCTTCCTGGAAGCCTTATTTTACAAATTATCAAGCGCCTAAAAACAATGTTTATCCCGGTTTATATGAAGGCTTAATGGAAAAATATGGATTTACTAAGGTAAATTATACCCATAAAACCATTACTAAAGAATTTGCTGACAAGGAATCATTAATAAAGTTTGTCCGTCCATGGTTAGCTTATTTGGATCCTATTCCTGCTTTAGTTCAGGATGTATTTCTTAAGAAATTTATTGACTCTTACTTAAGTAAATCTTATCAAGACAAGCATATAATTGGGTTTGAAGTATTGACGATAGCGGCTCGTCTTTTAGTGAAAAGGGATTTAATTCCCAATGATATGCTTGTCTTAGACCAAGAATCAGAAGAGACGGGAGTCTTCCCCTTAGATAAACCAAATTTGTAAATATTTCAAAAGATTTACTGAGTTGATTATTTTTTTATAAACAGGGGAGTAACCCCTGTTTAATTGCTAGCTAATTGGCAGGATAAAATACAAGCTCGTTATAAAAATTACGGCCAGTATTGGTTGGCTCCGCTTGAAGCCAAGCGGTGTCCTGCACTTGAACCCAATGAGTTTCTTGATTTTTCTGCCAGCAAGGCGCATTATTTTGACACCACATAGTTTCCATTGTGTTTATCATATTTATTTCTCCATTTCATTAAGGTCAGTTTCATATTAGCGATTAAATGGCGCTTAATCAATAAGAAATACGCACTAATTACGCTAAGATTTTTACTAAGTAAGCTCGTCAATTAATTAGCTAAAATAGGTATTTTGCGGTAAAACTTTTGCAATAGTTAGAATAAGAGTTGATTGCATAGAAACGCTGAGTGAACAGGACGTTCACTCAGCGCTACAGGGAAGTGTTGATGCGTCTCTAATAGGCAATAAACCCTTATTCTACAAGTTTGTTGTATTTATTGTTCACGAAATTCCTGTAGAATGAATTGTTATTTCCATTTAATTTCTCTAGAATGCTTATTTTTTTATCTTTAGTGAAAAGTAAATACCGCTAAGTGTAAAAGAGAATTTCTAAAAATAAATTTAGCAACAACAAGACAGGGAAGTATTAGTGAAATTTTCTGATTATCTATTACTAGGTGCTTTTTTTTTAGCGCTGCTCCAATGCCTTGCACCTGTAATGGGTTTTTATCATCCATCTATTCGTTTTAAATGGCTAAAACCCATTGCCTGTAGTCAATTTTTATTGGTGACTATTGCATTTTTAAGTTTAGTCTTTGCTTTTTTAGTCAATGATTTTTCCTTATCGTACGTAGCGCAAAACTCTAATACACATTTGCCTTGGTTTTATCGTATTGCCGCTGTATGGGGAGGGCATGAAGGTTCCATCTTATTTTGGGTTTTTATTTTAAACGTTTGGACAATAAGCCTTGTTTTATCAAATCAAGATTTAGAATTAGCCGTGTTAGTGCGCGTATTAGCGGTTATTGGTTTTATTAATGCCGGATTTTTAGTCTTTTTGCTGACTTTATCCAATCCATTTGTTTTAGCGGCAGAAATCTCTCCGGATGGGCGCGATCTCAATCCTTTATTGCAAGACCCCGGTTTAATTTTTCATCCACCTTTGTTATATATGGGATACGTTGGTTTTTCGGTTAGTTTTGCCTTTGCCGTAGCGGCCTTATTAAGCGGTCGTTTTGATAAACAATGGGCCGCATGGATGCGACCATGGACCTTGGCCGCATGGTGTTTTTTAACCGCTGGAATAGTCTCAGGTAGCTGGTGGGCTTATCATGTATTAGGTTGGGGCGGATGGTGGTTTTGGGATCCGGTTGAAAATGCTTCACTATTGCCCTGGTTAGCCGGAACGGCGTTAATTCACTCTTTGCGGATAGTTGAAAAACAAGAATTGTTAAAAACCTGGGTTATCTTACTTTCTATACTGACATTTGCTTTGAGTTTAATCGGCACGTTTATTGTTCGTTCGGGTATTTTGGTTTCGGTACATGCTTTTGCGGTGGATCCTTGGCGAGGTGTTTTTATGTTAGGTCTATTGGTCTTACTAATAGGCACTGCTTTGTGCATTTATACGCTGAAAATTCATCGGATTAAACAAGCTCCTTACCATATCACTTTATTATCTCGCACAGCACTCTTATTATCCAACAATATTTTATTAAGTGTAGCGGTGTTTACTATTTTATTAGGCACACTCTATCCTTTAATCATTGAGGTATTAGGCTTAGGAAAACTCTCGGTAGGCGCGCCTTATTTTAATACCGTTTTTACTCCATTTGCTGTTTTATTATTATTTTTTATCGGTATTTCTTACCTTATCCCTTGGAATCAAACAGCACACGTTTATTTAGTAAAAAAAATAATTATTTTATTGCTCATGTCCTTCACATTAAGTGCCTTATTAATTTTTTTCTTCACTCAAGGATTACCATGGAAAGTAGTTTTTGGTTTAGCGTTAGCACTATGGATTATTTTAAATACATTGCAGCGCCTGGGCGAATCGTGTAAAAAAAAATTCGGATTTAAAAAAATCATTAAAACACAGGGAGCTATGTTATTGGCGCATCTAGGCGTCGCTATCTTAGCAGTAGGTATTATTTTAACCAGTCATTATAGTCAGGAACGCGATGTGCTTATGACAGTTGGTGATAGACTCGATGTTGGACCCTATCAATTTAAATTACACACTATTTTTGCTTTACAGGGACCTAATTATACCGGTGTAAAAGCTGATTTACAGCTGATAAACAAAATGAATAAGCATTTAAATCCGGAGTTACGTTATTATCCAGTGGCGGATATGGTCTTAAGTAAACCCGCTATTGAGGCAGGACTGTGGCGTGATTTATATATCGCCTTAGCAGAACCGGTGGGCGATAAGACCTGGGCTTTGCGTTTTTATTATAAACCTTTTATTCGCTGGATTTGGATAGGTGGTGTGTGCATGATGTTAGGTGGGATATGGGCTATTTTATCCAAACGATATAACAAAATGAATGCCAGGTTGTGATGCGTTACATTATTCCGTTAGTTATTCTGGGAATACTGGTATTTTTTTTATCTAAGGGTTTAGAGCAAGATCCTTATCAAATTCCTTCACCATTAATTAATAAACCGGTGCCTGATTTTGTCGCGGCGGACTTAATAACAACACATCCACCCTTAACTAAAAAATTATTTTTAAATCAACATTGGTCACTTTTAGTCGTGTGGTCAAGTTGGTGTAAAACGTGTGCCGCAGAACAAGTTTTTTTATTGACACTAAAACAAAATGCCGACTTAAGGATTTATGGTTTAAATTATCGAGATGATTTAGCGCGCGCAAAAGCTTACTTGAAGCATCAGGGTAATCCTTTTCATCAAATTATTTTTGATCCTAGCGGTTTATTAGCCATTGATTTAGGTGTTTATGGAGTACCGGAAAATTTCTTAATCGATCCACAAGGGATTATTCGCTACAAATACATAGGGCCTTTAAACAAAGCCATCTGGGATAAGGAATTTATAGTGCGAATGAATATACCTTTAAATAAAGCTCTAATAAACCCTTTGGATAAGATTAAAAAAATAGCAAGGAAATCAAGTTTGTGATGATTGTCACTTTTAGCGCGTACTTAATAAAGCGTTTGTTACGGTTAGGGTGGTTTTTAATTTTTTCCAGTTGTTTTTTTTCTGCTTTGGCTTTTTCTGCCACCCATGAGATATATTCCTTTGCTTCTAGACAAGAAAAAATACAGTTTCAGCAAATAATTCAGGAACTACGCTGTCTGGTCTGTCAAAATCAGAATTTAGCCGATTCTAATGCGCCACTCGCGCAAGATTTACGGCGAATAATCTACCAGCGGATAAAAAAAGGAGAGTCATCGTCGAATATAAAAAATTATTTAGTCAGTCGTTATGGCGAGTTTATTTTATTTAAACCCGCGTTTTCTCGCTTAACCTATGGTCTGTGGTTAAGCCCCTTTATTTTATTATTAGCTATCGTGATAAAATTATTGGTCGGGATGAGAGGATTCGAACCTCCGGCCCCTAACTCCCGAAGGAAGTATTTGAGTTAAAAAATCATTAATAATCAACAACTTGTGATATTTTGGTTGCGCTAAAATTTACCTAAAATGACTATAATGATGTTACATTGAATGTCAATTCGTTACAAATTCCCTACATTGGGTTTATAAGCGGACAGCATTAATTATTTAGAAAAAGTACATAAAAGTATAGTTCTTTAATCCCGCATAGATTTTTTAAATATAAATACCTGAATATTGAAATTAGAATTCAAGCTTAGTAAAGTTAAAGAATGATTTAATTCAACAAAATTTTACTAGTATTAAGATGCGTATATGTTATTTTAACTAATAATATGAATTCGATTTTATGGGAAAGGCCACCTGTCCAGTTATCAATTTCGCGATCCGAGTTGCATGTTTGGCAAGTCAATCTAGATAATATCAACTATCAACACAAGTATCTTATTTCACTACTTTCATCCGAAGAGATAAAGCGTTCCAAACGGTTTATTTTTGATCGTGATCGTCATTGCTATCAAGTAACACATAGCATGAAGCGGTTGATTTTGGCTAATTATTTAGATTGTGATCCACAATGCTTACACTTTAAAATTGAAAGCTATGGAAAACCTGCGTTAGCTAATTTACTATGCTCAATGAAGGTTCAGTTTAATATATCACATTCACACGATCTTATTCTTATAGCAATAACAGTGGAAGATCCTATAGGTATAGATATAGAATATAACAATAAAAAACGGTCAATAGAAAGATTAGTCGAAACTATTTTTTCTCCATCTGAAATGAAATTTTTTTTAACTTTGAAAAGCCAACGAGAAAAGGAGGAAACTTTTTTTCGTTGCTGGACCAGAAAAGAGGCCTATTTAAAAGCTATAGGGATTGGACTAAGGCAGAATCTTACTAATATATCTGTCGATCTAAATAAAACTGTTAGTTCGCATGATTGGTTAAAAATTTCGACAATCAGTCAATCCGAGATTATGCTATGGAAAATTTTCCCAATAAACATAGATGATTTTTATATTGCTAATGCAGTCGCCACTTTTTTTCAAAAGTATTTATTTTGCTATAAAGGTAATGAATTACTATCTGTATGAGATTTGAGGTTTTAGCCAGACACAATTACGGCACTTTAGATATAATTTTATGCGACTGTGTCGCAGGAGGGCAATTATGGGGAATACATGCTCGTTAGTTAATAAACATCCTGTTTCAAATCAATGTAAAATTGTTTCTCTTGATCAACAAGAGATATGTAAACTGTTAATAAAATTGCAAGCTGGTTGGAAAATCAATAATTTTGGTCATCTCTATAAGAGCTATGAATTTAAAGATTTTATGAGTGTAATGGAATTTTCAAATAAGATAGCCATTATTGCTGAACAAGAGAATCATCATCCGAATTTGACTATCTCTTATGGAATATGTGCTATTGAGATATGGACACATAAAGTAGATGGGCTTACCGAAAGTGATTTTATACTTGCAGATAAAATTGAAGCTATACTATGATAGCATTTTTATCTACTCATGACTTGCTTTGGGACTTTGACTGATTATAAATAATAAGGAAATTTAGTTTAAATATACTAGGTTATAGTGGATTAAAGGATCGATAAAATTTTGTAAAGGAGGAAATAGTTAAAACTTTAATTTCAACTACCTTGATAAGTTATTATTTAATATCGATAGCGGATAAGTTACTAATCTAATAATTATTTTAATGCCAGTTCATATAGCAATCAATAATTAAATGTTTGTAACAATTAGGTTTTTGATCCAAATTAAAGAGTGCATATATTAGGTTGTATACAATGGCTATTTGTCATTTCATCATTATCACTTAATACTGTTGAATTAGTTTGCCGGAAAAATTTAAATTTATTTCTGTTATGGACTAAGCTAGATGAAAATAATGAAGAATCAGGATTACCTACGAGTAAGGTTTCGGAAGTCTCTTTTTGTTTCACAAGGGCTATAAGCTCAGAGTCTTGAAGGCTAGTTATTAATTCCATTCGGGTATCTATGTCAATGTTTTCATAAATTTTCATGAATTGATTGATATTCTTAAAAAAATTTGCTAATTTTTTTTGTTCCTCATTCTCTGATGATTCAGAATATTTTATAAGTACTTGATTTTTTAAATCCATTAAAGAAAATGTTTGAAAAATAATTCCACCCAAAGCACCTATAATTGTTAATGGGATTTTTCCTTTATTTTCTATAGTATTTAATGTGATATAAATTCGATTTACCGAAGGAATTAAGCCAAGTAGAATTGAACTAAATTGGGCTATTAAATTCATTTTTGGATAAAACAGTTGTGAAAATGAACTGGTATGTCGCCTTATTACACAATTAAAAACTAGGTCAAAAATATCTTCAAACGTTTTTATTGCCGCTAAAAATTCAATCGACATATAAGGTAATACTGTAAAGATAGTATAAATAATACTAAAAATGGTATTATCGTAAATTAGCTTAGAGCTTTCATACGCTAACGTTGCATTTATTATAGAAAAAGAAATTGGGAATATGATGCTTATACTTTTGAATAAAAAACGAGGCCATCCTTGACCCCAGTTTTCATTTTGTGATGAAGTTTGATTTAAAAGATTTAATTTAATAACTTCCTTTAGAAACAATTCAAAATGTTTTTGAGGATCCCACTGGTTTTTATAATATAAAGAACTCATTACTAAAGATCTTTCTGTTGAAGGGGTATTTAAAAGTAACATTGGACTTTTGGAGAGCATTTCCCCTAAGTTTTCAGTTAACGTGAGCATTGTATTATCAGCTACGATATTGTGGCGCCATCGTTTTAATATTCGCATGCCTTTACTTAATAATTTTTTTCCATCATATAGGGTATAAAGAGCATATATATTGGTTGCTACACCTGCAGCAAAAGCAATAATAGGATAGATAAGTTTATTATTAAATTTATATACTGCATAAGCCGATGGTAAAGTGGCTAGACTACCTAATAAATTCGCAAATAACAGCCTAATTATTCGGGGACTGTCTCCTGTGATTACAGAAGTCTCTTCAGGGGCGCGCGGCTCAAACTCTCTCATAATATTAAGCCAAGCCCAAGTTGATCCTGCGCCAAAAGAAAATATAGTTGAAATGGCAACTATCCACCCTAACGCATCATGTCCCTCTAAAGCATCTCGCGAAGGTTTAATATATGGAATTCCTGAGGCGCAAGCGACTATTATTGACATCACAATTGCAAATTTACGACAATTTTTACGTAATAATTTTTCAGGAATAGGCTGTTTTGTAATAACATACTTTAATAGATAAGATGCTAGTGGGTGCAAATGATTTTCAACGTCAACTATTATTTCACTTGTATATTCATGTATCCTAGATGTAGTGGGAGAAGTAGGGGTTGTTATTAAAACAGATTGTTCATCAAAATTTGAAGAGTGCAGTAATATATCCTTGCCTTTTGCTAACATTAATTAGTCCTTTATTATTTCCGTGTTATATTTTTCTGATGTATAACTAAGTTTTAAAATTAGAGTTTACGATAGAGAATTACCATGAGTAATGCAATTAAAATTGTTTCTCATAATCCGAGTTGGCAGCAAATATTTTACGAAGATTCAAAAAGTATTTTAAATTTTTTAAAAAATGATGTGACCCTTATACATCATACAAGCGAACTGAAAGTGCTATATTTAGCAATGCAGAAGTGCATAACAAAGTGGACTATTTCTTTTTACATGATTGGAAAGCGGCTATTAATCGATTCACTATCGGATTAGAGGATAGATTCTCCTATAAAACATGGCTCTTACACATAAAATGATTTACAGGCCTCATTCTCCTTTATAATATTTTTAAGGCACATTCAATATGTTACCCATAGAATTTAAAATTATCGAACCTGATTTACAGTGGGTAAAATATTTTGAACACGAAAAAAAATCTCTTGAGCAATTAATTGGCACCTTTCTTGTATCAATTCACCATATTGGGAGCACCGCTATTCCCAATATGGCCGCAAAACCAATAATTGATATCATTCTAGAGACTAAAAATTTAGATGACATAAAAGTGATCGAGAAACTATTGTGCTCGCATCAATATTCTCAATTTTCTCGTAACATCATTCCTTTTCGAAGTTATCTTACGAGTAAAAGATCAAATATTCATGTCAACTGTCATATTTATGAGCAGGGTGATCCGCAAATAATCCGACATCTTCGTTTTAGAGACTATTTAACGACACATGCCAAAGAGGCACAAAAATATTCTGAACTAAAAATTCAGCTTTCGAAAAAATACTCAACAGATGTTTTTAAATATGTTGAAGCCAAAACGCAGCTTGTGCGCGAAATTGACGCTAACGCAAAGCTATGGGGTGAAGCTAACGAAAATGCTAACTATTATCACCCTCAAAATCCTGGTAACAATATCGAAACCTGGTCGATAAAAAAAATGGTTACGCTATTGGAAGCAAATTTTAATATTTATCTCACACACTATCCACAATACATGCCCAAGGTCAATTTTATCCGTATTCCAGGTTATGTATTAGTTGATACTGGAATAACGCAACCATACTTTAATCATGTATTAGACACACATTTATCTGAACCTAATGTCATAACAAAAGTTAATGAATTTAATACATATTTTAAAATAAGAAAATTACCATTTAGTTGGTGGGTAACACCAAATAGTTGTCCTCTAAGTCTATCTCAAATTCTCATGGATTCTTCACTTTTTAATAGCAAAAACTTTATCGGAATGTCATTCAACTTGGATGGATCATTAATATCCTCACATCAAAACATATTGCACATAGAAAAAATTAATGCCAGAAAATCTTTCGCTAAATTAATTGGAGAACTTCCTCTTGCTCAGCAGGGGCTCAAGCAATATCTTGCATCTATTATGGCTAGTTACACGTATGATGATCCATTCACATTCTATGCTGGCTATATAGATGGTCAACTTATCATTTGTAGTGCTATGGTAACTTATGCTCAATGTGTCGGTATTTATAATTTATATTTGGGAGAGCATGATAAAAATCTACATTCTTTAAGACAAATGGAAGAGCATCTATTGAATGAAGCTAAATTTTCAGGATATCACTTGGCAGTAGCATTAATTTTAGAGACCCAACTTACATTTTATACTAGACGTGGATTTAAAAAATTGTGTGTGTTTAAACAATTTCAACAAGCTTAAAGGAACAAAAATGAGCTTTCGTTGTATTTTAGTTGGCGAAGGAAACTTAACATTTATTTTTTGCAAATTATTAGCTAAAAGTCAACTTAATTTAGTATTAGTTATTACGAGTAATAACAAAATTATCCAATGGTGTCATGAAAATAAAATATCTTTTATCTGCTCTCAGAGTGACTATACAGAACAACTTTACAAAATTGATTTTGAATATTTAATTTGTGCGATTAATGAGAATAAATTAAGCGAAAAAATAATATCGCGCGCAACTATTTGCTCAGTTAATTATCATGATTCTATCCTTCCTAATTATGCTGGGGTTCACGCTACTGCATGGAGCATTTTAAATGGCGAAACACATCACGGTATTACATGGCATGTGATGAATAACGAGATAGATAGTGGTGATATTGTTTTGAGCAAACAATTCAATCTTTCTCAGCAGGAAACATCTTTATCTTTAAATATAAAATGTTTTGATGCTGCTATCCAGTCTTTTCCTAATCTCATCGAAATATTATTAGCCCCACCATTAAAATTAACACAACAGCAAAAAAACACGAAAAGCTTTTTCTATAAGGCTGACAAACCAAAATCTAATGGGTTGCTAACTACAGAAATGACACTGCACGATATCTATAGATTACTAAATGCCTCACAATTTGGACATATTGATAATGACTTCTATAGTGTCAAAATCCAAATTTCTTCCAGCTATTATTATATATTAAGAGCAAAATGTATCTTTTCGGATCATGCTGAACCGTCTGGAAAAATCGTTGAAATAGCAGAAGATTTTATTACCGTGACAGCACGCGGGGGTTATTTGCAAATAATGATATTAGCAGAAGTTGGGCATATAATTAGCATTGGGGATGTTGTTAGCAAACATGTTCTACGCATAAATCAAAAAATTCTTACTGAATTCAACTCAACCACTAAATCTTACAGTGAGTTAGTAAGAAAAAATCATTTTCACGAAAAAAAATTTATAGAAAAATATAGAAATTTAAGCATTCCTTTAGCAAGTTTCGATGATGTCACTGACAATAATAAAACTACTAGTTCATGCTACTCAATAATACACTCAAAAAAAATTACTGTATCAAAAGCTGAATTTCTAGAGCATTTTTGCGAGCTTATTACTAAATTTATGCTGCGACCTGACTTTATATTACCCATTCAGCACTCGGAATATTCTGACATAAAAGATTATAAAGGGCTATTTTTAAAATATGGCTTCATTTATTATAACAATGCAAACCTTTCTTCTAGTAAAACAGTTAATGTCTCACTAGAAAAACAACTTGGTAATCTACCGTTTATTCAAGCTGATATAAAGTGGCGCTATCGTGGTTTAGATAACGACATATATTGCCTGCCATTAGCTTTATCTTTTGAAAAAAAAATCTTCGGTAACAGCAAATTTATTTTACAGCTACATCAAAACAAGCTAAGTGTATTTCATAATGCTTCTCTTGCTACTGTTACACCACGATTAAAGGAACAGCTAAGTTTATTTGTAGCTAATATGATTTGAACACAACTCTATCCGTTTCTTCTGTTTTAATCTGTGTTTGAATCGCTGTGCCTAATTCTTTGCAAGGCTTAAATAACCCACAAGTATTTCTTCCGGGGATTGCACTATATGTAAGCTTTCTAGCTAAGCAAGGCTTATTACTAGTTGCTGATGTAGTAGCACTTTCGGTATATAGTTGATCAACGCAGCTATTGGCAGTTGCCATATATTCTTGTAACACTTTATATATGTCATCTGGCGATCTGATTGTTTTTTTCTGCATTAAATAATACGCTGAGATATCTCTTATAAGGATAACACCACCTTCAGGTAAGGAAAGTCTTAATAATGTGGGATCATCAGCAGGCAGTTCTGCAGTAATTCTCTTATTGTGACTAGTAACAATACTGGCAGCCTTGTTCAATAAATCTGTATCTGGGCTATCAATTGTTTTAAAGACAATAATTTCAGTTTCTTCATATGGAGAAACTTTAAATTTATCCTTGATTTTTGGACCAACAAAATAACAATAAAAATCTTGTTCCAATAAAAGCGGCATTATTTCTTGTTCGGGAGTTTGTCGGTAGACTTTTTCAATTTGTTCCTTACTACCGGTTACTACAGCGAGAAATAATCTTTCTGTTGTAATATGTGGTTCAGAGTGTATCGGAGCATTATCTGCGCCTACAATAAACAATGTACCAAGCCCAAAGGGTGCAGATGCTAATCGCGTTTTATCAAGTACTTGGTCAAGCAATTTTTTATCGTGTTTTACTCTATTCAAAGCGGCTGTTTCGCTAGGAAGCTCGTTATAAAAAATAGTGCCATCGCCTTTTAGTGTGACAGCTCCTTTGTATTGCTCACCACTTGGCGGATAGTCAAATCTATCTCTATGCCATCTCGGTTCTGCAAACGCATTTACAGGTGTAAATGCTCGCAAGGTAATCCATGCAGTTTGTTGCCCGGTACAGTAAAGAATGTTGTCAACTACTCTAGTAATAACAGAGGCTACTATTCTCGATATACTAATATTTTTGTTACTTAATGATTCGACAAAACCTTGTACTTCGTAAGGCACTAATGCCAATTCGCCGTAATTTTCATAATGACTTGTATATTCAATTTTCAGGCTTTTTAATGCATCTATTTCACCTTGTGAGAAATCAAGATTGTAATGAGTAAAAGTAGTTTGATTATTGATATTAAGTAAAGGGTTACTCCACCCATTAGCGACAACACGTGGAATTTTAACAATAGCATTGATGCGTAAAGCAACATTTTTTGGCACAAAGAGTCCCGAAGTATTAGCCCCTAGAATAGCATTAAAAGAAAATTTAGGCTTACTTACAGGGGTCGCTGATGAGCTGCTAGAAGCAGTATTTACAGTTCTCGCAGCTGCGGCAGTATTGATAGGCTGACTCTCTTGCATTGGAGAACGCTTAGAATATTCAAGTAATGCCGAATAAACATCACTGTCTTTCTTAATACCGGCATCTAACATGTAATCTGAAATGTCATCAACAACAATTACAGCACCACCTGAAAAAACAAATTTAACAGCACAGTTACTTTCTAAAATCTCAGCCTGTATTTTAGAGTTTTGCGATGTGACTATATCAGAAATCGCTTTTAGCAAACTTTCTCCTCTTGTTTTAAATAAATTGAATATAATGATTCCAGTTTCCTCATAGGGTGAGTGAATATATTTATCTTTAAGCTTTGGACCTAAAAAATAGCAGTAAAACCCTTTTTGAAGGAGTGGGAGCATAATTTGTTGCTCAGGAGTCCGTTTATATAGTTTTCTGATTTGCTCTTTGCTTCCCGGCACCATTGATAATAATAATCGTTCACTATTGATGTTAGGCTCAGAATGAATTGGTGCATAACAAGCTCCTACAACAAATATGCTTCCTTGACCAGTTTCGGCACTGACAATCTTACTTGGTGTAAGCGCTTTTTTTAAAAGCACTTTATCAGTTCTAACTAGTTCAAGTTGTTCTCTTTCCTTTGATTCAGAATCATAAAATAGTGTACTAACTCCTTTTAAAGTAATAGCTACTTTATATTGGATAGTTTGTGTAGGGTAATAGTAATTATCTGCGTGCCAACGAGGTTCGGCAAAATTTGGGATGGGGGTATATGCCCGCATAGTAATCCATGCCGTTTCAGCACCAGTATATTTTAGTACACTGTTTATTTGTCGCATAACAATACGAGTTATAGTCTCTGCGACCTCACTATTCCCACTACCTAAAGATTGGATAAAACCTCGTACTTCACACGGAATCAGTTCTAAAGAACCATAGTTTTCATAATGACTAAGGCATTCAATGCGCAATGCCTTTAAACTGGCATTTTCCTCTTCAGTTAAATTAAGACTAAAGTTAGCAAAGCCTTTTTTGACGGATATTTGCATCACAGGATTATAACCACTTGTATTGAAAACTAGTTTTCCAGCCACAACTGGCCCCATTTCCCTAGCGTGGATTGACTCTTTACTTGTTTTCTCTTCATCTTTTTGCATTACTGCTTGTAAACCAAAACCCGGCATAGCTATCTCCTTTCTATAGTTATCAATCTGTACATTCAAAAAATTATCTCAAAATATCTCGGTTCCCTGCGCTATCTCTAGTGACTAATTTAAGATTTGTCGAAATCAGTATGTACTTTCTACACATTTTATTTCTAAATATGAATATTTTTTCGAAAAAAGGAATATGGTTAACAAAGCTACCCCAGAGAAAGTAATACTTAGTATAAATGGAGCACTAAAAGATACGTAACAAGTGAGTGCGGCCACATTACAAAATAGTGCTCCTATCAATATTCTTAAGCTTTGTGAAACACTTAATACAGTGCCTTGTGTTTGAGTACTCGTGGAATTCGAAATTATTACTGACATATTAGTAATAATAATAGCAATACATATTCCAAGTAAAAATAATAATCCCAAATATCTATATGTATCATTGGAAAAAATTAATTCCAATGTTATTAAGAATAGCATTATTAAACCTAAAGCAATAGTAATCAAAGAATTTTTTATAACTTTATCGAAAACATTAATTAAATAACCATTCCCTGCAATTTTTCCAATCGATAAAATAAAAATGGCAAAGGCTAAAATTTTTTGAGAAGAATTCCACTTATGAACTAGGTAAACAGGAATAAATTGATATAATATATCTGTTGATATTGTGATGAATAAATTAATTAATATTAATGAATTAATGATTGGTTTTTTTAAGCAAAAAAAGATTCTGTTTATACTCGTCTTTAATATCATCCCCCATCTATTTCGAAAAAATGTTTTTTGATCTAACGTTTCGATAAAAAAAATTTTCACGGCAATATAAGTGGCTACAGTTATTAATGCCGCTAAATAAAATGGAGTGCTATAATCAAACCAACTGATTATATTTTTATCAGAAAAAATACTTCCAAGAAAGGGTCCTATTATAAACCCTAAAGTTAATGCTATATTTATTCTACCAAACCATTTTACTTTTGTTTTTCCTGGTCTTTGTGCTAAATCATGGACAACGGATAAGGCTATAGAATAATTTCCTTCAAACATACCACAAAAAAACCTAATAATGGTAAGTAGAATATACGAATGGGTAGCAATTAATACCCCAGAAAATAGGTAAGTAATCATTGCTCCACATAAAGTAAAAAGTAAAACTTTCTTTCGACCAGAAGTATCTGAAATATTACCAAAAATTACCATTCCTATGGCTTGTCCAAGAGGATAAATACTAATAAGTAGGCTGTATTGTAGAATACTTATATTTGATTTATTTGCAGCAAATAGGCTAGGAAAAATTGAGTAAGGTAAACTAAGGCCAATATAAGTTAATAAAACAATAATATGAATTAATATTAATTGACCAAATATTTTATTTGTTTCTACCTTATTTTCTGTAGAATCTGTGAGCATTATAAATGCTTTTTCTTTATATTTTTTAAATTATAATCTTTTAATATTTCAATTACATTTTTCATATATTTCCCTTCCGAAATAGTAATTCTAATGCAAGTATTTAATTGGCTTACATACCCTAAAAATTTAATTATAATATTTTTTAGTTTAAAAATATCAATTAATTCTAGTGCAATCTTTTCATCTTTTACATCTATAGTGCAAAAGTGAGTTGATGTTTTATATACTTCCCATTGAGGAAATTCGCTATATAAAAAATTAATAAAAATTTTCTTAGTAGTAAGAATATCATTATAAATCTGGTTTATTTTATCTTCATGGTTAATTAAAAAAATAAAATAATTTATGGAAACGCTGCTCACAGCATTTTCAATGCCAGTTTTTCTTATAGAACTTATTAGATCATTTTGTCCAAATGCAGTGGCAAATCTCAAACCAGCGATTCCATGCGATTTTGAAAAAGTTTTTAAAATGAGGATATTTTTATAATTTTTTAAAAGGGGACGGTGATCTAATTTATAAAAAGCACTATAGGCTTCGTCAATGATCAGCAAATGATTATGCTTGTCACAAATTTTAGCAATGTTGTCCATATCTTCTATTTGAATACTAAGTCCTGTGACTCCATTAGGATTGCTTAATACAACTATTGAAGAGGATGTGTTCATTAAAAGTTTTATATAGGTTATTAAACTTTCTTCTTTTGATGTACTTATAATGTCTGCATTAATAATTTTATAACCATTTAACAGAGCATAATCTCTGTAACTATAATATTCTGGGTTACATATGATAATGGATTTAGTACGGTTAAAGCTGAGTAATACTAAGTTAATTAAAAGATCTGAACCGGGAGCTAACAGGATTTGATTATCACTTAAATGGAAATATTTAGATAAAAAAAGACGAGGTGTTACCAAGCACGGGTAACAACGGGTGATATCGCTAAGATTATTTTTACGATATTTTTTATCTAGCTTGTCAAGGATAGTATGTTTAAGTTCATTAGTAGATAAATTCAATAAATTATTGTAACGTATTTTATCTTTAACTTGAATCTGTTTAAAACTTGGATGTATAAAGTCTTTTAAGATAAAAGTCATAAGGTTAAATTACATAATTAATTTTGGTAAATAGATAATTCATTATATAATAATATTATGGTGATCATGAAATATCTTATTTGTAGGGATCAAGTAATTAATCTGAAATAATTAAAAAAAATATCATTTTTTATGGACTATAGACAATTAGGAAAAGCTGGAATTCGAGTAAGTGAGCTTTCATTAGGGCCTTGGCTTACTTTTAGCAAGCATCTTAGCGTCAAGCATGCAAAAAAAATAGTTAATATCGCAATTGATAAAGGAATTAATTTTTTTGATAATGCTGAACGATATGCTGAGGGAATGGCTGAGTGTCTGATGGGTGAAGTATTTCGTTCCTACCAACGTGAATCTTTAGTTATTACTACTAAACTGTATTGGGGTGGCGATGGAGTTAATGATATAGGTTTATCTCGCAAACATTTATTGGAAGGAATTAAAAATTCCCTAAGACGTTTGCAATTAGATTATGTAGATATTGTTTTTTGCCATCGCCCCGATCCTTTAACTCCAATCGAAGAAACTATACTAGCAATGGATAAGATAATTCGTGATGGTCATGCTATTTATTGGGGGACATCCGAGTGGTCATCAGGTCAGATTGAAATGGCTTATAAGCTTGCACAAGATATGCATTGTATTTCTCCTTCTACCGAACAATCAGAATACAACCTTTTTAATCGCTATCGGGTTGAAGAAGAATATAAAAAATTATATCAAAAATATGGAATGGGTCTTACAACCTGGGGTCCCTTAGCTTCTGGAATTTTAACAGGCAAATATAGTAAAGGGTTTCCAGAAAAATCTCGTTTACAATCAGAAAAAAGATTTATAGGAAACGATTTTCAGAGCCGAATTGATAAAGCTAATCGGCTGGTATTATTAGCACAAAAGTTGGGCTGGACACCGGCTCAGCTTTCTATTGCTTGGATTTTATCCAAACAATTTGTTAGTACAGTTATTATAGGCGCTTCAAATGAAGACCAGTTATTAGAAAATATTTCTGCTGTGGGTCTTAAAAACAAAATTTCTCCAGAAATTGATAATGAGCTTAATACAATTTTTGAGGTAAATGATGCAAAGTAAATTATTGCATTCCAGTTTTGAATCAAGTGCTCTCCTATATCCAACTTTGACTGCTTTAGAGTTTGATCTTAAGATTATTAACTATAAAGATCTTAATGAGAGAGCTAACCAGTTAGCTCATTTCTTAATAGCACAAGGAGCTAAACCGAGCTCTGATTTCATAGTCGGTATTTTTTTTAAGACTGGAATTGAACAAATAATCTCAGTCATTGCAGTACTAAAAGCAGGATGTGCTTACTTGCCACTCGACCCAGAGCATCCTGCCGATAGACTAAGTTTTATGATTCAAGATGCAGGGATCACTATTGTCCTTACTGACGATGAATTACTACAAACAAAGTATTCGCATTTAAAAATTTCCATTATTAGTATTTCCGAAAAAATTTTTCAAAATTACTCTAAAAAAAATCCAACAGTTTATATAACCAATACGGATCTTGCATATGTTATTTACACTTCAGGGTCAACCGGATTGCCTAAAGGTGTAATGATTGAGCATCGCAATGTTTATAATACTCTCAGCCAAATGGAAGATATTTTTTCATTACAGTCTTTTGATAAGTTTCTATTAAATACTTCTTTAGGTTTTGATCCTTCAGTCTGGATGATTTTTTGGCCATTGTCAGTAGGTGGAAGTGTCATCTTATCGAATAAAGAAAAAGATCCGGCTAAAATATGTGATGCTATTATTGCTAATAAATTTCGAATTTTTCACGCAGGACCAACTCTATTCAGGATGTTACTTAGTCAGGATAAATTCAGTGAATGCAGGAGTTTAGAGCTTATAATAGGTGGGGGAGAATCATGGAGGTTATCTGATCTGCTCAACATGAAAAATCGATTACCCCAGTTAGAATTGTGCAATGTATATGGACCAACAGAAGCCAGTATACATATCACTTATTGGCTTTCAAAAAAAGTAAATATAAATTCGTTAAGCATAATACCTATTGGTAAACCAATTAAAAATATGCAGGCTTTTATATTAGATAACAAAATGAGAGAAGTAGGATTTGAGCGGACAGGTAATCTATATATAGCTGGGGAAGGGATAGGTCGAGGTTATCTTAATAATTCTGAATTAACCGAGAAAAAATTTACTAATGTAGTAATTAATACTGAAAATATTCGCTTATATAAAACAGGTGATCTTGCTAAAAAATTAAATGATGGCAATCTGGTATTTATGGGTCGCACGGATGATCAAATAAAATTAAGAGGTTATCGTATTGAACCTATAGAGATTGAGCACCATATATTAAAATCGGCATTAGTTAATGATGTATGTGTCATTGGAACCGAAAAAGAACAAACTTATGATAAATTAGTGGCATTTATTGTAGGTAAAGATACAAAAGAGAATATAGTCGAAAAGTTAAAAAGTATTTTGAGAGTAAATTTACCGGAATATATGGTTCCAAGCATTTTTATTGTTTTAGATGAACTTCCATTTACAATTAATCAAAAAGTAGATAAACCTAAATTAGCTCATCTTATTCGAGAATGTGATTTATATAAAGACTCGAGTAAAGCCAATTCAGATATATTTGATTCAGATTTGATACAACTATGGCGGGAAACACTAAGAGACCCTATGTTTAAAGAGGATCAAGATTTTTTTGATGCGGGGGGAGATTCTCTTAGTGCACTTGAGCTTATTGGCAAAATTAAAGAAAAATTTTTTCTAGATTTAAATGTGACTGTATTGTTTGAAAATCCGACCATTATAACTTTCAAAAAATTTCTTGAAGAAAATAAAATAGAAAAGCGTTCTATTAATAATGTTTTGTATCCCTCATCTATAAAAAAAATAAGCTCTCCGCTGAGCGATAATCAATTATGGTTATTACGAATGGCAAAAGGATCCCTTTCTATAAATAATATAGTAATGTCGTTTGAAGTAAAAAATGAGATAAATATTGGCGCGATGGAACATGCTGTTTTTTCATTAATAAACAATCAACCTATATTAAGGGCCAATATTTATTTTGATAATTTTGATAGCCATGCTATATGTGTTAATGAAAAAATTAAAAATGTTTTTTATCATTATCATGATTTATCTCATTTATCTCCAAAAGAAAGAAATAATGTTTTAGAAACTGAATATGCTATTTTAAATAATGCAAATGTAAATTTTGAAACAGATCCATTATTTAAATTTTCAGTTTTTAAATGCACGTCAAATAGTTTTTATATATACCTATATATACACCATCTGATTTCGGATCCAACTTCCGGCGCATTGATAATAAATAAATTATTAACATTCTACAAGTCAGCTTGTATAGGTTCATATCAAACGCAAATCAATAACGACATTCTTTTTTTTGAATTTATAGAGCATGAAAAACAACAAAAAGAGAAAAAAGAATATAAAAGTCAATTGATAAATTGGAAAAATATTTTGCAAAGCCAAAATTATTTAATAAATTTTAAGGAAAGTCACGGGAACGATTTAGTTGGAGGGTATACTGAACGATCTATCCCAAAGAACATAATTGAAAAAATTAGAGCTTTTGTAAAAGAGCATGGTATTACTTTTTTTGTTTTTTATTTATCGAATTTAAAAATGTGTTTGTATCTATTATATAAGCAAGAACTTTTTGCTGTAGGTATTAACATTTCAAAAAGAAATAACTCACGCTGGTCGAATATGATCGGCCCTCTCAGTGAGCAATTTTTATCAATTGTCGATTTTAAAAAAATCATTAACTTTGAAGATTTAATTAAACATACTATTAGTAATATAAATAATATATTGCATACATTTGTTACAATTGAAAATATCTATCGTCAAATTATTTTTGGACCAGGTAAAGCCAACGATTTATTTAATGTTTTATTTGACTATGAGAAAACCAATCAATTTTATCAAAATGATAATTTTAATATTATACCTTTATCTATTAAATCTACTTCTGAGGTACGTCGACATTTATCAGTTAGAATTACGGATAATAATGAAGAAGTCATACTTAAAGTCAGATATCGCGAAAGTATTTTTACTGCTATGGAAATTGATACATTTATAAATAATTTTATTGAAACAGCTGAAAAGTTAATCGGAATGAGTGAGTTAGCAATATAATGGAAAAAGCAATTATAATTTCTGCTAGTCGAGGTCTAGGGCCTGAGCTTGCACAAGTTTCTTTAGAGTATAACATTCGATCCGAAACACATTTTGTCTCTTATCCGAATGTCGGTGAAGTGTCATCATTAAAGACATGTAATCCTGATTATTTTACAGACATATCGTTACCTTTACTACCGTCTGTATTTGATAGAGATTTTAACTACCTCGTTTGGTACACTGGCGTATTTCTGAAAAAATCCTTTGCAGAAACCACAGAATCTGAGTTGGATGTTTTGTTCGATTTGCATTATAAAGTTCCAGTTAAAATAATTCATCAATTACATAAACAGAGAAAAAATTCTTACCATTTAATTGTAATTGCTTCCTGTTCTTCTTGGCGAATGCGCTTACACGAAGCGGTTTATTGTAGTTTATGCGCAGCTAAGTCCACGTTTGCTCGAACTTTTGCTAATGAATTATCGCGTGATTTAATAGGGTCGAAAGTGTTATTGGTTAATCCCGGTGGTTTACGCACACCTTTTTATTATGAAAATAATATTGAAATGGATGGATATTTAGACCCAGAAAATCTAGCTAGATTTATTTGGAAAAGCGCAAAACAACAGGAAAAATCCTTTATGGAAATTCAATATCTAAGAAATAAATCTTCCGTATCTGGTGATATGAATCCTATAATTGAATTAGGTGCAAAATTACCTGAAACGATATAAAACAATGATTAATATTTTGTCGCTTAAGCATACGTTTTATCAAAGAGATAACAATTGTTGTCGGATAATGACTAATTTGATCGATAATCCCTACCTAGATCAATTAATTCAAGTTTACCCAAAAGAAGGTTTTACACACTGCTTGCGAAATGAAGGTTCAAAGAAACATTATTCTTTTTGGATACAGGACATAATTTTAAGAAACCGGATTAATAACACGGCTAAAAAAAATGTAGCAAATATTTGGTTCAATTTTGCTGAATTTATTTTATCTAAAGACTATATCGATTGTCTTTCTGAAAGCACTAAAGTAAATTTAAAGGAAATGGAGATAAATATTAGTTTTTATAAATTTGAAAAAGGCGACTGGGTATCTCCCCATATTGACAATAGCGATAAAATTTTAACTCAAATATTTTATTTCAACGATTTCTGGTCAAGAGATTGGGGTGGGTATTTTAATCTTTTAGGAAGTAAGCATGTTCACGACGTGCATTTTTCTGTGCCTCCACTTGTTACTTTTTCAGTTTTAATTTTCAGAACAGATTGCTCATGGCATATGGTGACACCGGTTACTGATATATCTAAAGCTTCTAGATTAAGTGTGCAAATTGAATTTATTAAATAAATTTTTTGTCAAAATAATTATTTTAGGAGAAGTGATATGTCGCACATGATTCAAAATAGCTGTATGAGAGAAACTATTAAATTTAGCGCCGAAGATGATTTAATGTGGCATAAATTATATACGAAACAGTTTACAAATATACAAGATAAAGCATTTTCAATTTTTTTAAAAAAATTGAAAGAATTTGATTTGCCAGTTTCTAGGGTTCCACAACTTTATGAGGTATCAGATAAAATTTATAGTGCGACTAAATGGCAAGTTGTACCTGTGTCTGGTTTAGTTGAATATAATACATACTTTAGTATGTTAGCCGAACGTAAATTTCCATCTGCTACCAATATACGTTCCGAATGCGAAGAGGATTTATCTAAAGATCCTGATATATTTCATGAATTGTTTGGTCATTGTACCATGTTATTATCACAAGAATATGCAGATTTTATGCAAGAATTTGCAAAATTTTCGCTTACTCTGAGTGAGCTAGATAGGCCTTTAATTACAAGATTGATCTGGTTTACAACAGAAACAGGACTCATTAAGACAGAAGCAGGTACAAAAATATATGGTAGTAGTATTATGTCTTCATATGCTGAGACACTACACAGCTTGAAAAATACAGAAAATATACACAAGTCCTTTGATATTGTTAATATTTTCAGAGAGCCTTTTCGTGCCGATATATTACAAAGAGTTTATTATGTTATTGAGGATATAAAGCAGGTTTATAGCTTAGTTCAAGATCCTTTGAATCTTATAACTGCGATGAGAGTTGCTAGAGAGATGGGAGAATACCCACCATTATTTCCTGTTACCCATAATAAATATAGTAATATTGGGCATTGTGTGCCTTTAGAAGTAACCGCTTAAGAATAGCTGAGTGCTCGTGGAGTAGTAGGGCAAGTTGGTACACAGTGCCCGCAACCAATACAAATTTTTTTGTCTATTTGAATGATATGACCCACTTTATTTGCTGTGCTATCAATAGTTGTAATAGCTCGAGGTAAGCAAATATCTATACATAAGTCACACCCTATGCATTGAGATTCATTAAGCGTTGGCACCTTCACTTCTACCTGGGTGTTTTGATCCAAAATATATAAAGCTTTACCAATAATATCGGTAATATTGACTATCCCATATCTATCCATTTTTTTTATCAACTCGTGATTGAGCTCTGTGAAATAAGTAGGTGCATTAATTCCTCTGACATGAAGCGCCGAATAAATTTGTACTGCATCAGCACCTGCCATCATCATTTTCAAAGCGTTTTCAGCAGTAATAACTCCACCTGATCCTATAATTGGTATGTCCACTTGGCGTTTAATTGCTGCAATAGCAGTTAATGCAATATTAAAGAGAGGGGCGCCTGACAACCCTCCTGTGCCGCTACGAATTCCCAATACAGGATGAGGCTGCCCATTTTCAGAAATGCTAAAATCAAAAACTGGACCAAAGGTGTTGATCGCGACAATGGCATCTACGCCGGCTTCTTTTGCTACACCTGCTAAATGTACTATATGATCAGAATAGCCAAGCTTTAAAGCAATCGGAGTTTTGAGATTAGCGTCCTTTAATTCAGTAATGAGCGTGCGAATGTGCTCTTCATTCCTGGTTATCATCCCATGTACATGATTGCTGTGCGCGCAGCTAACAT
Organism: Candidatus Aquirickettsiella gammari; assembly: GCA_002290645.2. Lineage (GTDB taxonomy): Bacteria > Pseudomonadota > Gammaproteobacteria > Diplorickettsiales > Diplorickettsiaceae > Aquirickettsiella > Aquirickettsiella gammari. Next base: position 32,584 of record NMOS02000008.1, on the reverse strand, counting down.
TGATTTCTAGGTAAGGCCATCCGGCATATTGATCTAGTTCTTTACATACTTTTACACATCCTTTCAGATCTCTACCTGAAATCGACATAATAGTTTTTTTATTCAAAGACATCGAATTTAAATAAGGCCGCCAATAATTAATGTCTTCACCTGTCCATTCAGCATTAATCATAATAGGGTATTTTTTTGAGCCATAGTGATATAAATGAGGAATGGGGTGGGTCTTTCTTTCCATGTAATAACGCGTTGTACGTGGTACGACTGCTCCAGCACCTGCTAACAAATAAGGTTCAATGTCCTCATATTTTTCAATCAGCGTACCAGAAGCAACTATTAAGGGGCTGGAAAGTTTATTGTGAAAAAGTTTTATAGATAAGCGATCGTTAGAGGATTTTAATGACATAAATTTTGAGTCATGCATAAATCCATTTCCTTAAATTTTAATAAAAACTCTGCAACAAATATAAACTCTGATATTATATACAAAAATAACTAGGGAGCTATTTTAAAATGGAAGATATTTTATCTGTGTTGAATTCTAAGGAAAAGAAAATGAAATTTGCCACACAGACCGAATATTTAATCTTTGAAAAATCTAAGCTTTGCCCTATTAGTATCAGAATATCTGGCTATAGACACTCGTCAAATTTGATAATGGCTGCCGCAATTATCTTATCGGATGTGCCTATAACACTTCATAATCTTCCAGATTTACTAGATACTCACTTAATGATCGATATATTAAAATATTTAGGCGCCGAGTGTTCCTATCATTCTTCTACATTAACACTCGATACAAAAAAAATATCAAGTTATGAAGTTCCAAATTATTTAAGTGAACAAATTCATGGTTCCTTGTATCTTATTCCAGCACTCTTAGCTAGATTCAAAAAAGTTATTTTTGGGAAAAGTGGTGGTTGCCAAATTGGGGATAAGGAAAAAGGTTTTGTAAGACCTATTCAACACATATTGGATGTAATGGGAAAATTTGGAGGGAAAATTACCTGTCAAAATGAAGTAATAAAAGCAGAGGCTGAGGAGATATTTTCTCCTAATTTAATTGATATTCAAGAATACTCTTATCATAAAGAAAAAGTAATAGGCCCTTTAACTTCAGGTGCTACTAAAACAGCTATCCTCATGGCATTAGCCGTTAAAAAAGGAAAAACGATTATTCTTAATCCTTTTCTTAAATCTGAAGCAATTGATTTGCTAGACTTTGTAAAGGCCAATGGTTACAAAGTTTCTTATGATGACTCTCGAATTGAAATTGAATATTTTCCCTCTAAAAATCCCGTTACATATTCTATAATCTCAGATCCTTCAGAAATTATTACTTATTTAGCGATTGCTGGATACCATAAGATAATATTGCATTTGAAGAATATCACTTTAAAAAAAACTTGGCCCATTTTAAAACCAGAGCTGAAAATATTAGCTAAAATAGGAATTACTTGCAAAATTGAATCTGATATCGTTATTGTACATTTTCAACAACAATTACAAGCTGTTGATATAGAAATTACACCTACGGGTGTTTGTACTGATCATCATCCTTTTTTGGTTTTACTTATGCTAAAAGCTAGCGCTATTAGTAATTTGGTAGAACATGTTTGGCATGATAGGTTTAATTATGTGAAAGAAGTTAATAAATACGGTGTAAACTTAAAGCAAGTCGAAAATCGCGTCACTATAAACCCGACACCCTTAAGTTCAACCGATGACATTATAAATTGTCCGGACTTACGTGCGGCAGCTATGTTAGCTATATTAGCTTTGGACGCTCCAGGAAGAAGTAAATTGAAAAACTATCATCATTTAGAAAGAGGATATGTAAATTTTATTCATAACCTTAAAAAAATGGGCGGGTCAATAACAAATTCAAGTATATAGTAGTGTGCTTGATTATTAGGGACAATTTATGAAAATTCTTTGTATTATTCCACCTCATATTCCCAGTTATTTTAATGCTGGACATCATCTTCCTCTCTATTATGTAGCCAGTTATTTAAGAGAAAACATTACAAATATTTCAGTTGAATGCGTAGATGCAGCAGCACTGAATTACACATGGAAAGAAATTTGCGATCTTTTAGTAAAAGGATTTGATTTGATTGTCCTTATGAATGATTTTGATGGTGTGGATACTTTTCCACGATTCATGAATTATAAAAAGACATTTTGTCCAAATGCAAAAGTCATAACTTTTGGGCGTTTAAGTAAACAAATACCCCTTTTTTTTCTCCAATTCGATTTAGATGCAATTCATGCTCTCGGAGATTATGAGTCTGGTGTGGCTTCTTACGTTAAATACTTAATGTCTACTGATAATTTACTTGCCGGCGTTAAGCTACCAGAAGTTAAACAAATTCCGGCGGGAATATTTCTGGAATCTAAGGATTGGGTATTACCTGATGTAAATGAAATTCCTTACATAAGTTATAACTTTATGTACAGAAATGATTTAAATAAATTTTGCGGTATTCCCGAAAGACAAGAATTGGTCGTGCCTTTAGGTAGAGGTTGTCCTTTTATGTGCGAATTTTGTGATGTCCCTCCAATGCAAGGAAAGACAGAGCGTAGATTATCTGTAGATCGTACAGTCGAGTATATTGTTGATGCATTTAATAAGCAGCCGTTTGAATACGTTTCTTTTTATTGCCCAACTTTTACTCTTAATCATAAATGGGTTTTTGAATTTTGTGAAAAAATATCACAAAAAAATGAAATTTATTCCTGGAAATGTATAACCGTATTAAAATGTTTAAATCGCAAACTAGTACAAGCAATGGCAGCCAGCGGTTGTGTTCGAATTAGTTTAGGAATTGAATCTTTTACTCGAGCAGCTGCAATGGGTTTACCAAAATGTAAACAAGAAATCTTGCAAGCATTTGAAGAAATTGTATCAATTTGCAAGGAATATAATGTAGAGCTCAACTGTTTCATTATTTTAGGTTTGCCGGGGGATACCCCTGAAGACGTTGAATTTACGATAAATACTTGTTTAAAACATGGGGCTCGCATACGGCCTACAATTTATACGCCATTTCAACATTTGCGCGAAGATATGTCATTGGAAGAAGTTGGTGAATTTAATCGACAGTATTTCCCTAGAAATTTTTTAAATCCGGAAATTGCGAATAAATATTATAAGCTTTTTTACGCCTTAAAACATGATCGGCCAACTACAGTTACCCGGAATATTCCTATAAGAAAAGTTACAGTTTAAAAGTAAAAAGTGATAAAATCGATGGAAAAATACTGGTTAAAACCGTCTATTTGTTTTGAGCCATTAGTATGTAGTTGGTATGCTTCTGCACATTTGGTTTCTCCTACTACAGCCGGTTTAATCTTGAATAAGCGCTTTTTAAAAATTTTGCGCTCATTTATTACCTATCCTGAATTGCATCAACAGGCAAGCGCAGAAAAGCAGCTCAGCGGAGGCGCATTTGTAAATTTAAGTAACCACACAGTAGTTGATGTTAAAAACTTATATTCTCAAATATTAGAGAATAGACAGGACTTAATTCAGTTATCAGAAGCAATAGATGGTTTAAATCTGCTTCTTGAACAAACAGCCACCGGAAATTCATTAGAACAAATATACTTCAAAATACCTAAATTTTTAGCTGGATGTGTTGAGCTTGTATATGATATGAATCATAACCCCAGCATTAGATTTATAGAAAGTTTTATTTACCATAAATATTATGATAAAAGTTCACAAACTATTTTATTGTCACCTTTGGAGTCTGATAAAAGATCCTTTATTCTAAGTACACCACGTTTTCCAAATCCTAAAGATGTACATTTGCAGGTTTCATTTGACGATTCTGTAATAGATTTATTATGTAGATCAAGACGTCATGGAGTTTCTTTAAATGAGCTTCGACAAAATTTAAATTTATCTGCAAAATGTAACGAAAATTTTGAAGCCTTATTTAATAATATTCCCCCTTCTTCTTTTAATCAAAAATATAATGGGGAGGATATAAAGGTAAGGTACTTTGGCCATGCTTGCGTTCTTATTGAGACAAAAAATATTTCATTATTGATTGATCCCTTGATTGCATATGACAAAGGAGATGAACGCTTTACTTTCTTAGATCTACCAAACTTTATAGATTATGTTTTAATTACTCATAGTCATCAAGACCATTTTTCATTAGAAACTTTGTTGCAGATTAGACACCAGGTTAGATACATTGTTGTGCCAGACAACAACTCTGGTTTTATAGCCGATCCAGGGCTTGAATATATACTTAAACATATTGGTTTTCAATCTATTATAACTTTAAAAGAAATGGAGAAAATTACTACAAATGAAATAGAAATTACAGGAGTTCCTTTTTTAGGTGAGCATGGTGATTTAAATATACAAACTAAACTGGCCTATCATATTAAAATTTATGATAAATCTTTTTTATTTGCTGTAGATTCAAATAATCTTGATATAAATCTCTATCATATGCTAATGGCAATGATAGGTCCTGTTAATATGCTGTTTATTGGAATGGAATGTGTGGGAGCGCCATTTAGTTGGGCATATGGCGCTCTATTTCATAAACCTATTAAACGTGAAGATGATCAATCAAGGCGGTTAAGTGGTTCGAATGCAGAGAAAGTATGGCAAATCATAACTGCTATTCAATGTACTAAAGTCGTAGTCTATGCTATGGGACAAGAACCATGGTTGCATCATATAATGGGATTAGAATACTCTAAAGATTCAACTCAACTCATAGAGGCAAAAAACTTATTGAAAAAATGTTCGGAATTTTCAATGGATGCAGAGATGCCATTTGGTAAAAGAGAGTGGATAGTTAAGAAAACTAATAAGGACTAAAAGGTATGGTTGATTATCGGGTAAAGCAAACTCCTGCGGATTTTCAAGTATTTGAAGTAATGAATTTGATCTGGTCACCAACGAATACCGGAGTTTATCATTATTATACTGTAAATAAATTAGGGTACACAACTTTTGAAGCTGTTAAAAATATTGCAAAATATACAGGTCTTCCTGAAGCTGATATTTGCTATTCTGGGCTTAAAGATGAAGATGGAATAACTTCACAGTATATTTCTTTACCTCGCTATTTTAATGATAGTTACTTCAAAAAATTTAATGAAAAAAAAATAGATGAAAAATTTATTAATGTAAGATATTTAGGAAAAGGGGAAAAACCATTAAAAATCTCTAATTTGATAGGTAATTGTTTTCATGTAACAATTAGAAATCTAACATCATTAGCTATTAATAAAATTTTAGAGCATAAGGAATATGTTTTATTTTTTATAAATTATTATGGAAGTCAACGTTTTGGATTGCCAGGACAGGTTAAAAATACACATTTAATTGGAAAAGCTCTAATAGAAAATGATTATGAAGTGGCTCTTTCTGAACTGATTCAACAAAAAAGTGAATTAAGCACCATAGCCAAGAATTTCCAAGGTAATGCTGACAAATTTTTTCAAGATTTAGATAAAAGAACACAAGCCTTTTTTCAATCTGCTTATTTTTCATATTTGTGGAATATAGAAGTAAATCGTTATATTCAGAAAATGAAATTGTACGAATCAGTAAAAATCATAGATACCATAGAGTACAAGTTTCTGTTTAATAATAACGATATATTGAATCTTTTAAAGAATTATCCTCAAACTACTAATATTCGCGTTCTCTTTGAAAATGATCAATTTAAAAATGTATCTCATGCTAGAAATACTGTTATCCAAACTAAAATTAAAGTTGAAGAAACTTTCGACGATTTATTAAATCCAAATAAATATTGTTGTGATTTTTCTTTCTTCTTGCCAAGTGGTTGCTATGCAACTATAGCGTTAGCTCAACTTATGGAAAAGTTTGTTTCTTTTGAAGAAAATACTAATGATAAATTTTAGACCCTTGGCTTATGCAAAACTTAAAAATAAAAAACGAAGACTTATATATCGAAGTAGTGAGTTAATTAAACTCAATGAGTTGGAAATTAATTTAATTGTCTCTAAGCTTTCAATCAACGTTTATATTGATTTAAGAACTAAAGATGAGTTATTAAAAAAGGGAAAACCTGATTCTTTAATCGAAGCAGGGTTAATTTGGAAATCATTTCCTATCGAAGATAATAATCATTATTTTCGAACTAAAAACAATCCCAGCTTTTATGATTATTATGATTCTTACAGATGTTTATTAGAATTAAATAAAGGAACAATAAAGGCATTGCTTGAATATTTAAGTTTATCTTTTAATAAAGGCTGTATCTTCGCTTGCTATGCGGGTAAAGACAGAACAGGCATAATAGCGATTATATTACTTATGTCTATGAAATTTAGCAAAATTGATATTATTGCAGATTATATAGAAAGTGAGAAATATCTACACAAAGGGATTGCTTACTTCAAGAAAAATTGGTTAGAAAAGGGATTAACTAAGGAAGCATACAAGCAAAGATTAACTCCACATCCTAATACAGTAAATTTGTTGATTGAATATATTTTTAATACTTATGGAAGTATTTGGGGATATCTTGAGGATATAGAGTTAGAAAGGAAATCTTATGATGAAATGCTTTGTGCTTTAAAACAATATTATTATTAAATTCAAGGACTTTATATGATAGATATTGAAAAATTAAGATCGTCAAAACTAATTTCAACTCCATTTAAATATACGAAAATTGAAAGTATTTTATCTGATATTCATGCAGCAAAACTTTTAGAAACATTACCCTTAGAAGGAAACTATAGATCCTTAAGAAAAAATGGTAGTGATAAGATCTATAACGTTGTTAATAATATATTAGTTGAATTAGGACAAACAACTTTAGTAAATCCAAATATTAGCATAGATTGGAATAATCTAATTCTTGAACTTCAGGGTAAGCAATATAGAGAAGCATTATCTTCTTTATTAGATGAAGATTTAGTAAATTGTTATATGGAAATCACTTTAAAACGCTATAAGCTTAATGATTATATTTCTGCGCATACTGATAAACCCTCCGTGCGTGCAACGCATATGATTTTCTTGAATGACAGTTGGGAACGAACATGGGGAGGGATGTTATATTTTTTAAATGATGCTCAAGAGATTCTTGAAGTATTTTTGCCAACTATAGCTCAATCTGTTGCTTTTGTAAGATCCGATATTTCTTGGCACAAAGTATGCCCTGTTTTAGCTGCCGAAAAAGAGCGTGTCGTTATTCAAGTTGCATTTTGGAATGAAATAGATCGCACAATAGCTCCTGGTAGAATTATTGAAGAAATATAATTAGTATTTTAATCAGAATATGAATATAGATAATCTGAGAATATTAGTAATTGGTTCTCCTGGATCTGGTAAGACGATTTTTGCAAAAAAATTGGCTAATATTCTCCATGTCCCATTGTATCATCTAGATGATTTATATTGGGGGACTAATTGGATAAGAGTTAGTTCAGATAAAATGGTTTCAATCCTTCATAAATTATGTTCTTCATCATCTTGGATCATTGATGGTAACCATTTCAAAACATTAGAAATCCGGGCTTCATATGCAAATTTAGTTATTTATTTAGATATTCCAGTATCCTTATGCTTATGGAGATTCTTGTTGCGATCTATTAAAAGATTTTTTGGTGAAAAATCTACACTTCCAAAAAAAATAAAATTTGATAAAAATTACCGACCTAAATTTCATATAGAATGGCATTTGATTAAATTAATAGTTTTATTTAAATTTAAAACTAAACCTAAAATTTTAGATTTATTAAATAATTATAACCTCAATAATATTAGACTGACTTCATTAGGTGCTGTAGAGACTTACATCAACTCGCTATCTAGATTAATTCGATAAGATCCAACATATTACAGATACAAAAATCTTAGGAAAGGCACCCGATCAACAATAAGGTGTTGATATTCTTGAAATTTTTAGAAAAAAATTTGCTTTGGTTATTTCTATGTTAGATCAATACGAAGCTTCTTGGGAAGATAAATAGGGGTAGAAACCATGGCATTCATAAACCATTACCAAAATTTGTTCGCACAAATACTTATAATTGCTGGATTCATAGTATTTCCAGTAGTTGCGAAAGGTACCGAGTATACTCTTCAACAAGTTGTGATCCTTAGCCGCCATGGTGTCCGTTCCCCCATCAAACACTCTAAGCTGTTAAACGAAATCACTCCATCTAGCTGGCCACAATGGCCCGTCAAGCCAGGATATCTAACACCTCGAGGTAAGCTATTAATGACTTTAATGGGGGAGTTTTATGGAGATTATTTTCGTAATAAAGGATTGTTAGCAGAACACGGTTGCCCGGCAAATGGTACAGTCTATGTTCAGACTGATGTTGATCAGCGAACTATATTATCTGGGTGGGCTTTACTTTCTGGAATGACACCACATTGTAGATTTAAAATTCATCATCAGGAGAATTTAAAACGAATTGATCCACTATTTCATCCAGTTGAAGCAGGTATTTGTGAGTTGAATAAAGAGAAAGCTTTGAACGCAATAGAAGAACGCTTAGGTGCACCGTTGCAAACATTAAGCAAACGATATGCTAGCCCCTTAGCGCAAATGTCAAAAATTTTAAAATTTGATAGGTCGCCCTACTGTGAAAAAATGCATAAAATGCAAAAGTCCTGTGATTTTGCGACCTTCTTATCAAATAAAATATATATTAATAATAAAGGGACAATTTTGCTTCGTGGTCCGGTAAGCCTATCTTCGACTTTTGCGGAAATATTTTTATTACAAAATTCACAAGGGATGCCTGACGTGGCCTGGCATCGTTTAAAGGGTGAAGCTAATTGGGAATCTTTGTTGTCTCTACATAATGCTCAATTCGATCTTATGGCTAAAACATTTTACATATCTCGTCATGAAGGTACGCCCTTGCTAGAGGAAATCGGTGGTGCATTAACTCATCAAATGAAACAACAAAGGATATTTAGTACTTTACCGCTATCGGCTCATAACCGAGTTCTTTTTCTGGTAGGCCATGATGTGAATATCGCGAATATAGCTGGGATGTTGGGTTTAAATTGGCAATTATTACAGCAACCTGATAATACTCCTCCTGGTGGAGGATTGGTTTTTGAGCTATGGCAAAAGATGGATGATCATAAGCATTATATTTCGATAAAAATGTTTTATCAAACGATGGTTCAATTGAGAAATAAGCAAAAAATGGATTTGTGGTTAAATCCGGCAGGTATGCTATCAATACCAGGTTGCGATAATATGGGTAAAGATAAATTATGTCGACTTGAAAAGTTTCAGAAAAAGCTTCAACAAGCCATAGAGCCTATTTGTAGAATATAGTAAGTAGTTTATTACTATACGTGAGCATATCCATCTTTGGAGCCTATGCCTATATTTTTATCTATTCCTTATCTAAAGGAACTATTTAAGACCATTTTATTTTTTAATAAAGCTTAATAAAATTATCAATTAATTTTTATGCAATACTTACGGAAATCCGCAATTTACCGGATAGATTATCATGTTTGTATACCTGCTTCTTCAATCTCATCAGGATGGATGGTAATATCTCCACTACAATAGTCTGCCGTGAATGCTATCTATAACGTATAGCTTCTTCGATACTTTCTCCTGAATCAACAAATTTGCAATCAAACCATAAACAATGTTGAATCTTATCTAGCTAATTAAGAACTCTGCATTTCAGGTAGAGTTGCTTTTGCAAAGGAAAAACTAAAATATCTAGGTGTAAAATTTATACAGCATAAATAAATTATTGTTCACTAGAGTTTAATTTATTAAACAAATTACTAATAAAGTGCTTGTAATTTTCATAATGATTTTCTATATTACAGTAGTTAGCTAATTTTTTAGACAATCTAATTAAAGTAGTGTTAATTAATCTGTAATAATTTTATGAACAATTTAGTAAATAAGACCTGGCATTTAGCAAAAAATGAAGAAGAAACTAAATTAACGGATTTTGAATTCCAACTATGGAGGGTTTTTTATGGATTTACCCGCTGGCAGGAAGGCTGTGAAAAAGTTGCTAATCAAACTGATCTAACAGGAAGTGAATTATCTCTTCTACATATCATTCGGATGAAAGATAGATCTAAAACTATCAACGAATTAACCCGTTTATTGAATCGAGACGATAATTTTAATGTGAATTATAGCATCCAAAAATTGATTAAAAATGGTTTAATCCGAAAGATTTTGAGCGATAAAAATAATAAAAAAGCTTTTTCTTATGAAATTACTGAAGAAGGCATTAAAAATACCGATGCCTATACTGCGCTTAGACAAAGTATTTTAATTGAACTTCTTAAGAAGAAAAAAGAATTGAATCTAGAAAAATTTACTGATGTGTTGTCAGAACTTATCGCCATTTACGAAGAAGCAGATCGGACAGTGCTAGCTTACTATGGCAAATAAAAAGTTTCAGAGCAAAAATAACTATTTTTTATCGATGCAGAAAGAAACCTACGAAATTGCAGCTCGACTACAAATAGCGCGTATCGCACGCGGATATCGTTCTCGATTATCGTTTGTAAAGCAATTTAATTTTAAATTAGGCACCTACAATTCTCATGAAATTGGCCGACATAAAATTGGAGCAAATTACATTAGCCAATATTGTATCGCACTTAACATCTCTATAACTTGGCTGCTTCTAGGCAGAGGAAACCCTATTGATTACTCCCCTCGCAAAGAACTAGAAAAGGGAATAGAAAAGCATTTTGAATGGCTAACTTACCTCTCTAAAACAGGTAAACTGCTATTTTCTTAAAAAGATTCCTGTTGTGTTAGTAAAGCAATTTGATTACAAGCAGTATTAAGAATGGCCCATCCTTGGGATAATATTTTTTGCAGCCGCTGATATTTTTCAACAGTTAGTTCTTTTAAAAGGTCAATACCCATTTGTTCATGTTGCTCATCTGCATCACGGTGAATCTTAAAATATTCAGTTTCTTGATATTGCTCCATTACCTGATGAGCCCGCGTAAAAAAAAGTTGAGCACTGGTCTCAAGAACCAAATGCACTAAAACTGTTTTTTCTTCTTCGTCTAAGGTAAACATTTTCCAAGCAAACCAACAGCTTGTTGACTCCAATATCGGATCCCAAACAGATGGTCTATGCTCTCGATCCTGTTTTAAGGAAATATTATGCCCATATTCTTCAGTTAAATGTAATTGAGCAACTGACAAGAACTTATGATTATCACAAAGAATATAACGCAACATCACTACTTTTTGAAAATAATCTGAGAAAACTTGGATACAATCCAGCAGGCGTTTTCTCAGATTTTTTTCTTTCATATCATCACTTTTTATAAGTTTCATCAATCTATTATTAGTGTATTCATTGACAAAAATTTTATTGTTTTCCAATAAATTATCTAAGGTTGATGAAGTAGTTGCAATTATCATAGTTTTTATTTTTACTCTTTATTTTTTCATTATTCATTTAGATCCATTTCAGTCAATATTTTTCTTGGTATATCGAACCCATTCGCTAGCCAATTTGCAGTGTTAGGTTGATGACTAGCTGCTCTGAGTAAGGATACAAATGACTTAGAGGGCTTCAACATTAAATTAGTCCATTTTGTAGCCCATTGAGCGGATTGTTTCCAGTAGGTTTCAAATGTTTCTTGCATCCATTCTTCAGTAAATAACCGACTTTCATGTTCTTTAATTTTATTAAGAAAGAAAGTAGCTGATTGACAAGCATTATTAGCTCCCTGGCCACCAATGGGATCATTTAATAAAATAGAATCCCCAAGACCTAATACAGGCTTTCCATACGATAATCGAAATGTTGGTTTTTTAACGACGGGGGTATAACTTCCTTGAAGAGTCGCTTGCTCATCTGTTAATTTTACTTTCTGGCATAATTCTGCTTCCCAGGGAACAAATCTTCTCAACAACTCACATGCTTTAGTTAAGCGTTGATCAGGTCTTAATATATCTTTCCAACAATCAAAAGCGCTTCCTGGTAATCCCTCAAATAACATCATTTCACAAGGACCCGTTATAGTTAAGCCCGGAGTAATGAAATATTCACCAACTCCAGGAATAACATTAGCCCTAACCCCTTGGCTGTCCGCCCTAGGTTCTACATCTTTGACGTATAAACAGCAAAGAACCCGCTGAGCTTTATTGAAAATTGATCGTGATTCGTCTATTGGAAATAATTGGCTAATTTCACCTTTTCCACCAGTAACTATCGTTAAATCTTGCTGCTCGGTAATACAATTTAAGTCTTTTATTACAACCGTTTGAACAATAAGCTGCCCCCCCAATCGAGTAAATTCTTCCATCCAATAGGAAAATTTTAGCCTCTGATCAATAGCTTGGTAGGATTGAGATGTTTTCCCTTGCCAGTAGAGTGTGATTTCTGGTTTAGTTGCTTTAGATAAGGTATAGGTTACGGTTTTATTTTCGGGACAGATTTTATCCCAGAAATTAAGGCCTAGCTTACGCTCACATTGCAAAGCAGAATGAAACATACTAGGACTTGATAGAATGTTTCCATTTAATACTTCTTCAGCTTTTTGGCGAGTGTAGATTGATACATTATATCCAGATTTCAGAAGTCCTATTCCTAACTGAAGTCCTGCCTGTCCTGCGCCGATAATTGAAATATTTCGCATTAAAATTTGTCTAAATAATAAGTTATTTTTATTTACTACAGTCTAACAAAATTTTCAGTATTCTAATAATTTACTAGTAAAGTATAGCTAATTTACTACTTAAAATTAAGAAAAAGTCCTTATTTTGCAAGTAAAATTTAATGTAATATATTAGTAAATTACTAGTATATTACTAAGTAATTTAACCATTAACAAAAATAAAGGAGATTATAATGAAAATGCTTTTATTACCTAATGCTGTAAATCAGCTAAATCATGAACTACGTACATCATTAACGACCATTCTGGGTACAGTGATGCTACTGGATAAGGAAGTGCTAATTTTCAATCGAAAGCTTTACTTACAAGATTTGAAAAAATATGTTCAAGACTTATTAAGTTTTGTTGATAGATTGCCTGGGCTAGTCGAAGAGGTTAGTCTTACTCAAGGCGCTCCTGACGAAGTAAAAACTACACCCCTTAATACTTACCCTTTTAAAGTATTATTAGTAGAAGACACTCCAATTATACAGATTGTGCATAAAAGGATGCTTGAAAATTTGGGCTATGAAGTTGAATTAGTCTGCAGTGCTGAAAAAGCATTATACAAAATTAATACCACTACTTATGATGTTATATTGATGGATATCGGCTTGCCAGGTATGAGCGGCATTGATGCTGCGGTTGAAATTCGACGTCAAGAACAGCATGGTCAAAATGTTCCTATCATTGTATTAACGGCTTATAGTGATAAAAAAATGTATCAAGACTGCGTGAATGCGGGTATTAACGATATCGTCACTAAACCTGTTTCCCAGGAGGAATTACAAAGTTTAATGGCTCATTATACCAATAAACAAATGACTGTTTCTATTTAAACTATAAAAAAATAAAATTATGCTGAATATTGCATTTAGCTTAAACGAAGAAACAATCCACATACGGAAAGCAACTCTTCTGGATACAATGAATATTGCTAAGTTACATCATACTGTATGGAAGTCGACACTAAATGGATTTGTAGACAATGCAATTTTTGAAAAAATAAGCCGTTCTTTCTTTGTGAATAAGTGGAGAGATTGGTTAAGTAAAAAAAATAAAGTTAGTTTTGTGGCTGAACAAGAAAATTTTTTATTAGGTTTTTTTACCATTGATACGGCCTTAAATAATCATCCTGAAATTCAATTTATATATGTTGCTTATAAATATCAATTTAGTAATTTACAAAAATTACTTTTTGAAGCGGCATTTAAAAAATCGGCTAAATTAGGGTTTTCAAAACTTTATTTTTGTATTGCTAAGGAAAATAAAAAAGATTTAGTTCTCTATAAATTAATGAAGGGATATCTTAGTCAGACAGAAAGAGTCAATCAGATATATGGGTTTGAATTTAATGAAATATGTTATGAATTTGATCTTAATGCAAGCTAAAAAGAAAAAAACTAATCGAAAAAATATCTTTACATAATAAAAACTGTTTTCAGTCTTATTGCTTTTTTAATTTTTTGCTTACTTCTGGCTTATCTCCCATGTAAGTCAGTACCGTTCGGTCTGCTTCTTCATAAATGGCGATAAGTTCTGACAACATATCAGTAAATTTCTCTAGATCCAATTCTTTTTTCTTCTTAAGAAGTTCAATTAAAATACTTTGTCTAAGCGCAGTATAGGCATCGGTATTTTTAATGCCTTCTTCAGTAATTTCATAAGAAAAAGCTTTTTTATTATTTTTATCGCTCAAAATCTTTCGGATTAAACCATTTTTAATCAACTTTTGAATGCTGTAATTTACATTAAAGATATCATCTCGATTCAGTAAACGGGATAATTCATTGATAGTTTTAGATCTTCCTTTCATTCTAATGATATGTAGAATAGATAGTTCACTTCCTGTTAGATCAGTTTGATTAGCAACTTTTTCACAGCCTTCCTGCCAGCGGGTAAATCCATAAAAAACGCGCCAAAGCTGAAATTCAAAATCCGTTAATTTAGCTTCTTCTTCATTCTTAGCTAAATGCCAAATCTTATTTACTAATGGGCTCATAAAATTATTACAGGTTAATGGAGAGAGGAAATTTAAATAGTTTTTTCTAAAAATCGTCCAATCACTGTAATATAGAAAATCATCGTACAAATTACAAGCACTGTTTTTAAAATTTTTTGAAAATTTTGGAACAATCCGCCTTCACTTTTTAAATAACCTTCTTGACGACATTAAGTCGAAAAAATCCATAAGGTATGATTTAGAGCAGCATCAATTGATGTCGATTGGAAAGATTTTTTTTAAATTCTTAAAGTTATATCGATTCTACCTTTTGACACCCTAATATATAGTATCAAGTTATAATAATCAGATAGACATTAGTTGCAATTATTTTCCAAAACAGTATTTATTTAGTGACATAATTAGTGGTGAATTCAAATATTTAATGTAAATAATAAATTCAGATATCTATACCCCATTGCACCTCAAGATGCGAAGTTATGAGGATGCAGAAGATGAAAATTATCAGTAATTCTCGAACGTAGAATTCGTTTTTTTCTGCCAATATTATTTAAGAAGTGCCGAATGGCGTCGGTAAATGCCGAAAATGTCTCGTAATATTTGTTATACATGACACATTCACGTATGAGCTTCCATAATCGCTCAATTGGGTTAAGGTTCGACGAATACGGCGGTAAATAATGAAGTTCAATGGCTAAACCCTTAGCAAATGCTTTGATACGCTTGTCATGATGGTAGCCTGCATTGTCCCAGATAACGTGTATCTTACACTTTTCTGGGTGTCGCCTTCTCAGAGCAACTAAGAAAGCAGCAATACTGTCCGCATTGACTCTATCAGCTTGCTGATAAATGACTCGGCGACTCTTCAAGCAAATACCGCCGATAAGGTTTACTCTCAATTGCTTTGAGGTTGTCGCAATGGCTTTACGTTGCCCTCGTAAAATCCATCCATAATGAAGCTGAGTTTGATGTGCAGGATGGGTGCTATCCGAAAAATAAATAGGCTCTGTTGCTCCCGCTTGGCGCTTTAGTTTGTTGTAAAATTCAATAAAGGCTTGTTGCGCTGCGCTATCTATTTTTGTAGGCACGGCATGAGGCTTTTTATAACGAAAACGGTGAGCATGAAGCCATTTTCTCAACCCACTCACACTATAATATTTTTGGTATTTTGTTTTTACATAAAGACAGATATCTTTCACATATAAGTAGGTTTTTTGACATAAATGATCGATTAATTCTAGCGACTCATGACTTGTTAACCTACACTCACTTCCGCCGTTTTCTGGACTTAATTTTTTATCGCTCCAATAATCTTTTATATGTCGGCGTATGCTTTCATCATCCAGCAATAATAAACGTGCAATTTCTGAATAACTGTAACCATCGTCGTAGGCTAACACCGCTTTTATTCTATCGCATAATCGTTTATCTCGTTCTTTGCGATGCTGCTCTATTAATTTTTTTCGTTCTAATTCTGATAACTTTTCCATTGTGTTCTTTTTAACATAATTTGATAGTTTTTTTCTCCTAACTTCGCATCTTCATGTACGAGCGGTATATACTGAGTTCTATAACTCGATTAGAGTAGACTCCAAATACCTTTTAGCTTGATATATCAAGGCAGACCGCCCACTTCACGCTGTGAAAACTAGCCATGACCTCACTTTTCCATCGTCTCTTCGAGTCTTGTAAAACTGAGGTCATGGCTATTGGGCGGGAAAGCGAAGAGAAATTAAAAATGAAAAGTGAAAAAATAATAATAATAGAACGAAAGAAAGGAGAGAAGTTACCCACAATCGTTGGATTTTTTGAAGAATCCCCTCGTGTGGATAACTTCTGTTTTTGATTAAATTTTTTATTCTAAATAACTTGCTTCTTTTCGTAAAATGGGGTCCACTTTTTTGATTAAGATAAAAATAATCAGGATGACCCTTTGTGAAATTAACATCGCGTGATGTAGCCATTTTACAATTCATTAATGAATTTGGTTTCTGTGAAATACCTCAGATCAACGAACGTTTTGCTTTACGGAAACCGCGTAACTACCAAATAGTTAATAAATTAATACGTCATAATCTGTTGCAACATGAACGAATTTTTTATCGTCGTCATGGTTTATTCCGTTTAACCCAAGCAGGTTCACGTTTTACTTCATTACCTCCATTGCATCGAGTACCGTTGGCCAATTACCACCATGATTTTGCTTTATTGAATCTCTATTTAAAATTAAGAATTTTTTACCCGAATGCGGCATGGATCAGTGAACGGAAGTTAAAGCATGATAAATATAAATTGGGGGTCGGGCAGCAGGGACATCTGCCGGACGGAATATTGGTTTTTCCTGATGGTAAACAAATTGCCATCGAAGTAGAACTTTCTTGCAAGAGTAAGCAACGTTTAGAGGCTATTTTAAAAACATACGCGGCTCAGTTCTCGTTGCAGGAGGTTTGGTATTTTTGCAGGCAAAGTATGCTGCCACGATTGCAAGAGGCTGCTAAGGCAATGCCATTTGTCAAAATCCATTCGTTAAATGAATTTCTAGAAAAGCAACCAACCGATTTGCATGCCAATACAGAATGATGGCTTTCTACACCGCCCACGAGAAGCCATGCAATGCTTATTGATTGGAATTTGCTTTGTGTGGCAATGGTATGTAGGGCTCTTAGGCTTAGTCCTATTTCTGATTCTTATTCGAGGTTTAAGATATCCTGCTTGGCAGATTTTTTTGATGGGTCTTCTATTAGCTGTTTTTAGTGTTTTATTGATCGAGTTGGAAGCACCGTTAACACTTTCTTTTTTTGAAATTATTCATCTTGGTTTTATTGATCATTTTGCTTTTTGGAAAACTATTTTTTATCAAGGTTTAAAAGCAGCATTACTAGTTGTTTATCAACAAGGATTTTATTATTTGCTAGGGTTTCCGTTGTTTTTAGCTGGCTTATTGGGAATAGTCGAATGGATTCCTAATTCAACCCATGAATGGGAGTTAAGAGCGATTCAACGTGGCATGGAATTCTCTTCGCATAGCCACTGGAAAACTCAATTTCAGCATTGGAATAAGCGATTTAATCAGCACAGTGATGGAACCTTATTAGGAATTTCTACCACTCATCAAGCGGTGATTATTCCCGATCAAGCAGTTAACCAAATGGTATTGGTATTAGGTACGACAGGTGGTGGTAAAACAGTTACGCTACGACGTTTTTATCAACGTGCGTTACAGCAAGCTTATCCATTGATTATTATTGATGGTAAACCCACGGAAGAAAATATAGTCTGGCTTCAAAAAAGATCGCAGCATTATCAACGTAATTTTTATGGATTTAACTGTGCGGAATATCACCATTATGATCCTTTAGCACATGGCGGCTATACGGAACTCAAAGACAAACTCGTTAGTTTAAAAGATCATTGGGAAAATGATTATTATCGTTCAATAGCCGAGGATTATTTACAAACCACCTTCGAAGTGCTGCTAACATTGAAAGAAAGTTTCGACTTAAAAACGACTGTGCGGTGTTTAGACTATGAAGAATTGGCCCTCAAAGCACGTGCTCTGACTGACGACTCATTAAAGGCGCGTGTACAGCGCTTACAACGTTATGATGCTAAAGATATTACGGGATTACAAGCCCACTTAAACTTGTTAGTACATTCTGAGCTAGGTGCATTTTTTGAAAAGACAAATAATACATTTAATTTAGCAGAGATAATCAAATCACGTAGTGTGGTCTATTTTGCTTTACCAGCGTTACGTTTCCCGAGTTTCGCTAAGGTTCTAGGTAAATTAATTATCAATGATATCAAAGCTGTGATTGATCGTTTAGATTCTAAGCAATGTATTTTTACTATTTTTGATGAATTCTCCGTATTCGCAGGAGAACAAGTATTGAATTTAGTGAATATGGGGCGTGGTAAAGGTATTCATGCAATTTTTGGCACACAAGGTTTAGCGGATTTGAAAAGAGTGGATATCAACTTTGAAAATCAACTATTAAATTGTGTCAACACATTGATCTGTCATCGACTGAATGATCATGAAAGTGCGGAAACTGTCGCGAGTTGGGTAGGGACGCAAGATGGGTTCAATATTACGGCACAGATCAGCGAGGACGCATCAACGGGAATGGGCAGTGTAAAACGTAATAAATCATTTATTATTCATCCTGATGAAATTAAGCAATCGTTACAGCCAGGAGAAGCTTTTTACATCAGTAAAGTAAATAAATTTCAGCAAGAAAAAGTAAAAATTATTTTTACAAAATAATATAAAAAATAGCTATTTTATAGTGCTTTTTTGAATAAAATAAGTTAAAATAAAAGCATAATAATTATGTTCTATTCGAATAAAAATATGCAATTTGGAAGCGTTAAAAAAATATTTCAATGCACTGATTTTATCACTTTTCTTTTTATTTCTTCTCCATTGTGCTGGGCGAGTGGTGGAGATACTCCAGTTAATCAAGGTCTTCATTATGCGATTGATGCAATGCTGGGTGCAACAGGTTTATCCATCGTTACACTCGCTGTTATGGGGGTAGGATTATTGTGTGTGGGTCATTATGTGGAATGGAAATACTTTTTTTATACTTTATTAGGTATTTCTGTAACATTTGGTGCGCCTGCTATTGCCTTAGCAATACGTAGCCTTTTTTCGTAAATAGTAAAGTGTTTAAAGAAAAATAATAAGTTTAGAGGGAGTTAATATGCAAGATTACCAACTCGAAGTCGATCCGCTAGCATTGGCTTTAACACGTCCACCGCTGCTCATGGGAATTCCGATACGTTTTTTCTTTGCGAATCTAGGCATCAATATTCTGATTTGTATTGATTTTCATACTTTAATGGGTATTCCTCTATTTGGGCTATTTCATCTGGTTTTATTTCGGCTTGCAACGAAAGATCTGCAGTTTTTTTGCTTATGGTTGAAATTTTTCACACAAACGCCACCTGTTTTGAACAGTGGTTTTTGGGGTGGAACAAATAGTTATCAGCCGGGGTGAAATATATGTTTGCTAAAAAGATAAAACAAAAAAATCCTCTACCAAGCCGCTTACTAAGAAATGAAGTCAATGCTTCACGCCATATTAATATCTTAGGGCATTACAATAACGATACCTTGATCGATAAAAGTGGCAAGCTCATTCAAATTATTCAACTGGCTGGGATTAATGGACTCACGCAAAGTGAAGCGGACTTAGACGCATATAAAAATCGTCGCAATAGTTTATTAAAAAGTTTTTCCTCTGAATACGCGGTTTATTTCTGGACCCTGCGTCGCCAAACTACCGAGTATCCAGATGGAGAATTTAAACCAGGTTTTGCTCAGCAGTTGAATGAAAAATATAGAGAGCGAATCAAAAGGAATTCACTGTTTCAGAATGCGATTTATTTAGCAATCGTTACTAAACCGGCAGCGGGTGTTATCAATCAAGGATTTAATTGGATTAGCAAATTAAGCCGTCAGCTCGATAAAGAGGCACAACAACAGCAATTGGCTAAAACCTATCAAGCGCTTGAAGCAACCACACAAAAAGTGTTGCAAGTCTTGTCTGACTATCAACCGCAATTATTAACGGTTTATCAAAAGGATGAGCTTTATTTTTCGCAACCATTAGCTTTTGTGGATCAGTTGATTAATTACGATCGACAGGCTGTACCGCTAGCGGCGCAAGATGCGTCGATTTATATAGCAAGGAAACGCCTATTTTTTAATCATCGTTCAGGAACCATTGAATGCCGTGCAGGCGATCACAGTAAACAATTTGCTGCAGCACTGTCTATCAAGATGTATCCAGCGATGACCTATCAGGGTTTATTAGATAGCTTAAATTCGCTACGCATGGAATATACCATCACACAATCATTTCGATTTTATGATCGTTATTTGGCTAAAACTCGTTTACGCGATCAACAGCAAGATATGCAGCAAACAAAAGAAGAATCCAATCGACAAACAGAGCAGATCGATGAAGCGTTTGAAGAGGCAGCAAGTGGTGATGCCGGTTATGGCCAACATCATTTTAGTTTGCTGTGTTATGCCAACAGTCAGGAACAATTGAATCACCACGTGGGCGAAATCATTGCTTTATTTTCTGATCGAGATATCGTGTGTATTCGCGAAGATGTCGGTTGCGAATGTGCTTTCTGGGCGCAATTACCCGGTAATTTTGCTTACATTGTTCGAGCAGCGGAAATCTCAACAAAAAATATGGCGGCCTTTGCTAGCTTGCACAGTGACCCAGTAGGTCAAATGCAGGGTAATTTTTGGGGGAATGCCGTCACTGTCTTAGAAACACTTTCTGGCAGTCCTTTTTATTTTAATTTTCATACTAAAGATGTTGGAAATTTCATTATTGTGGGTGCCACCGGCAGTGGTAAAACCGTGTTAGTTGGGTTCCTTATCACACAAAGTATGAAATTTGGTGGGAAACGCGTCATCTTTGATAAAGATCGCGGTTTGGAAATCTTAGTCAGAGCGTTGGGCGGTGTTTATGAAATTTTAAAACCAGGGAAATCCACCGGTTTTAATCCTTGTCAACTGAAGGATACGTCAGAAAACCGTACTTTCTTACTTTATCTTTTTAAGCAACTTCTAAAATCTCAACATAAGCCTCTCGATGAACAGGAAATAAAAATCATCGAAGATGCTATCGCAGGGATGTATCGCTTAAATCCAGCAGAAAGACAGTTTTGTCATATCGCGCCATTTTTTGGTAAAAATAGTCCAGGTTCGCTGCGTGCACGATTTGAATGTTGGCACAGTCATCGTGAACAGGCTTGGGTTTTTGATAATGTCAGCGATTGCTTTGAACAACAGCAATACAATACTGATGTTATCGGTCTTGATTTAAGCCATCTTTTAAAAGATGAAGTGTGTAAAACACCCACGTTAATGTACCTGCTGCATCGCTTCAGTCAGCAACTCGAAGGTCAACGCGGCATGATCTTTCTCGATGAAGGTTGGTTAGCGTTACAAGATGACTATTTCAAAAATATTATCAATGATTTATCGCGTACACCGCGAAAGAAAAATAATTTTTTTGGTTTAGCCACACAAGCGGCACAGGATACGTCTGTTTCAGCCATTCAAGCACCAATTAATGAAGCGGCAGCCTGTAAGATCTTTTTCCCTAATCCTATGGCCGATCGAAAAACCTATATCGAAGGTTTCGGTTTAACAGAGCGCGAATATGAGTTAATAAAAACCTTACCGGATGATAGCCATTATTTTTTATTGAATTACGGTCGTGGCAAGGAATCGGTTGTGCTAAGAGCTAATCTCAAAGAATTAGACGATGAGATTGCCATCATTTCTGCACGACAAGAAACGGTAAGCTTATTGGATACTATTCGTGCTGAAGTAGGGGATGATCCAAAGATTTGGCTACCTATTTTTCAGCAACGCAGAAAAATGGAGAAAAGCAGATGCTAAACCCAATTAAAAATCACAGTATTTATAAAAATGTAATTCTTAGTTTATTAATGATCTTATCGTTTCCTAGTTATGCCGATCCTATTAGCGATTTAGTCAATATTGCGGCACAAATTCAAGGCTATCAATTACAGATTTCGAGTATTCAAAATACGATACAAGGATTAACTCACCAGATACAAGATGCCGTATCGGGCCAATCAGAATGGGGACATTCGCAATTTACCGACCATCAATCTTGGGGTGAAAATACGGATCGTTGGGGTTCTGTTTTAAGTATGGCGGGAAACGGCGGAAATAATAGCCAATTAGGACGAACGCTGCGTGCATTAGTTGAAGAATTTCCTGTAGCGACCGAACTCTATAACAGTGTGAACCCAAATAAAATGGACCAAAAATATTATGCCTTAAAAGCTAAAACGGCTTTAGCCGCTAGAGCGGCGAGTCAATTGAGCTACGATAAAATTCAAGATCAGATTAACTATGCCAATCAATTACGTCAACAAATTGGCACAACGGCTACCTTAAAACAATCAGTTGATTTAGAAAGTCGCCTTACACTAGAAAATAATTTAATTCAGCTAGAAATGTTGCGCCAATTAGCGCTAATCAATCAGCAACACGCGATTGATGCACAAGCAGAAGTGAATGATGCAGTACAGAATGCCCATTTTCTTAATGCAAACTATAAATAAACATGTAAAACAATAGGAAAGCAAACAATGGAAAATTTATCTAGGCATTTATTAAGCGTATTAATAGTATTTTTAGTTTTATGTTTAACCAGTTGTGCGAGTACACCATTACAAGCACCTTGTGATGCAAATGCTACTTTTTGTGGCACAAAAACAAAAATTAATTCATGGTAAAAGGAGCTATCTATGCCATTACTTTACAAACGATTTGTTTTATTCAGTATTTTAATAGCCAGTTTTTCTTTTTTAGCAGCATGTAGTCATAAAAATCCTTTAGTGGATGAGAAAATAATTCGAGCGTTGGATGAAGATTTCTTTTTAAGAGGAGATGGCCAGCCTATTAATGAATGCGCTCACTATTTCATCGATCCTAAACAAAATTTACCCTTAAAAAATAAATGTGAAGGTTGGACAAAAAAATATTACCGTAGCTTAATGAATAAGCATTTTATTCCTGTTAGTACGACGTTAAACGATTTTAGAGATCCTGATTTCTGGAAAAAAATAAAAGCATTTTCTCTCTTATAGATCAAATAAAATGATGCTCTCTGCTCAGAGTTTTATTACGGATACATTAACCGCGGTAGACGGTGTGATTGGCCACTATGTCCAAACGGTCTATCTGCAGTTAGCAGTACAATACAACAGTACACTCTTGCTGTTGTGTACACTTTATATTCTGTTGCTAGGCTATCGTTTTACCATGCATACCTTGAGTGCTGATTTCAGCACTATTAGCCGACATTTAATTGTTTTATGCATAGTTTATGGATTGATTACCAATTGGTCTTTATATTATCTCTTTGTTTATCACCTTTTTACGAATGAACCAGGTCATATCGCCCAAGTGATGGTTAATGCATCGAATCAACTGGCTCCCAGTGAAACGATTGCACAAGCCTTAAATCATGTTTATAGCGTAGGGATGGAAGCTGCAAAAAAATCATTTAGTGGGGGAATTAAGCTTTTTTTCTGTAGTATTTTCATATTTGCTTTTACTTTTGTATGTTGTCTGACGGCGTTAGGACTTTTAATCTATGCAAAGCTCGCGATGGCCATTGCGTTAGCACTCGGTCCAATTTTTCTGCCCTTTATTCTTTGGGAATCTACGCGTGGTTGGTTTGTCAGTTGGCTGAGAAAATTATTTAATTTCGCATTAATCCCTATCGTAACAGCCAGTATTTTGTCTCTCATGCTGTCGGTGATGGAGCTGGTTTTACCTGATCTAAATAGCCAAGCAGCACAAGGAAATCCCGATTTTTTTACCATGGGATTGTTTGGCGGCTTATCGTTAGTGACCGCTTTTTTATTAAAACAAAGTTTACCAATCGCAAGCAGCCTAAGTGGTGGTCTTACGCTGGCCGCTTTAGGTCAAGTAGGCAGTATGGTGAGTTCTACTCTTAGAGCAACTGGCATGAATGCTGCAGGGCGTTTGGCTGGAAAAGGAATTAAAGCCATAGGGAACGTAATGGCTAACAAAGCGGCAAGTCAAAAAAAATCAACCGTCAATGCAGCCGTAGAGCAAGGAAAAAAATGAAAACGAATACAAGTGAAGCATTTTACCAAAAAGCTGCTGATTGGCGTTATGATGTTTATCATAGCAAAGCCATTTGGTTACGTTATTCGTTGATGGGGAATATAGGATTATTACTTTGTTTATTGTTTACATTAATCATGCTGACTTGTTTGATCCCACTCAAGCAAAAAACTCCCTACCTTTACGCGTTCAATAATGCCACAGGCGAAATAACAAAACTGGGTGAACTAGAACCTACGCAGCTAACGGCTAATTGGCAGATGACACGTTATTTTCTTATACACTATGTCATCAATCGAGAAAGTTATGATAGCGATAATTTAGAAATTCCTTACCAATTAGCGTGGGCTCAATCGGATGTCATGATCCGAAAACAATACGATGCTGAAGTGGATAGTAATGTATTGACTTCCCCGTATCGCAAATATGGAA
Source organism: Candidatus Aquirickettsiella gammari (assembly GCA_002290645.2). Lineage (GTDB taxonomy): Bacteria > Pseudomonadota > Gammaproteobacteria > Diplorickettsiales > Diplorickettsiaceae > Aquirickettsiella > Aquirickettsiella gammari. The sequence goes on along the minus strand of NMOS02000008.1, from coordinate 7,873 downwards.
AAAATAAAGCGGTCACAGTACGAGTGTTATCGGTTTCACGCTTGAATGACAATACGGCGGCTATTCGCTTCGAAAAACGATTGAGCGATAAAGCATCTAATACACAACAAGTGGCGAATCAAGAAGCCATCGTGAAATGGCACTATCAATCGGTTAAAGCAACCCAAGTTCAACTAGATAGAAATCCACTCGGATTTACCGTGACGTATTACCAAGTGACACCGGTTAATTTAAATGAGGAGAACCGTCATGAGTGAACGAATTACTTTTCTTTTATTGAGCATGCTTATCATTACCATGGGACATAGCATGGCGCAAGCGGCTTTGCTTCCTAGGCAGGTTGCAGCGGATCAACATGTTAAAACAGTCAACTATGATCCGAATAACGTGGTTATTATCCACGGACATTATGGTTATCAGACACAAGTGGTGTTTGCCGGGGACGAGGAAGTACAAAATATATCTATCGGCGATAGCTTAGCTTGGCAAGCGGTATCGGTTAAAAATAATCTATTTATCAAACCTATGGCTGCATCAAAGACTAATATGACCGTACTGACCAATGTTAATAGCTATAATTTTCAATTAGATTCGAATGATACAAAAACTTCACCGACATATAAATTACAGTTTATCTATCCCAGTGGAGGTTACGATCGAAGTGGACAAACCAATGCCATTGGCGTTTGTGATCCGACCAAAATTAACTGGAAATATAGTTTTACAGGCGACAAACGATTAGCACCAAGAGAGGCTTTTGATTGTAACGGCCAGTTTACTTATTTCCGCTTCAACAATAGCTTACCCGCCATTTTTATTGTTGATAAAAATCGGCAAGAAACGTTAGTCAATTATCACATGAAAGGAAACTATGTCGTTGTCAATACGACAGCACCCCAATTTACTTTACGAAGCGGGCGTTATGTGACGAGTGTGTATAACGATGCCGCCATCGGTGATTGGCAGAACATAAAATAAATGGTGGTAACGTCATGGTAAAACAAACAACTTCCCCACCTGAAGGATTGCCCGAGATTACTGAAACTAGCCGTAAAAAGCCGGCTCTTCTTATCCTGTTGCTAAGTTTATTACTTTTATTAGGAATACATTTTCTGTTTCATTCTAAAAAAACTGAAACTAAAACCAAATTCGCAGTCGAAGAATCTTATACACTACCCAACAACGAGGGAAAGTCATCAAAATCATCCCCATTAAAAGGACAATCTGAAATTAAACAACTATCAGAACAACAATTGGCTTTATTACAAGCTAAACAAAAAGAATTACAACAGCGTTTATCTGCGCCCATGATGTTGCTTGAACAAAGCGGTAATCAATCCAGTAATTCCACGACACCCGTAAAATCTAAAACGCTCTCTACTGATCCCAACAGTCAATTTTTACAGCAGCTTAGTGGATCGAACATCAATAAACGGATTCAGGCAAATTCATTAGGTCCTTTAAATCAGTTGATCGCTCAGGGCCAGATCATGCATGCTATTTTAGAAACAGCGATTAATTCTGATTTACCGGGTTCCTTGCGGGCAATCATCGATCAGCCGGTTTATGCAGAAGATGGCTCGCAAGTGCTTATATCGCCAGGTAGTCGTTTGATCGGACAATACAAAAGTGGCATGTCGGAAGGGCAATCGCGAATTTTTATTGTTTGGACACGTTTAATAACGCCGGGTGGTTTGGGTCTGAGTTTAGATTCACCCGGTGTCGATTCATTAGGTATGGCGGGAACGGCTGCCGATGTTATTGATCGACATTTTTGGCAACGATTTGGAACGGCTACACTTCTTTCGATTTTGGGTGCGGGTACATCTAATGTCGGTGTTGCTAATAACGCATCCTATAATGCAACCCAAGCCTATCGTATGGCTATAGCGAATAGTTTGAATCAAACCGCACAGCAAACATTGCAACAACAAACGACGATTCCACCGACCTTATGGGTAAATCAAGGGTCTCCCATCCAAGTGTTTGTAGCACATGACTTAGATTTTCGATCGGTTCATCAAGAAGCAAAAGGTAAAGTCAATGTCTTCTAAAATTATACAGAAAAAATGTCCATAAAAGCGTTAGAAAAACACATAGAACCCTTAAAACCTTTCTTACAAACAGCAGGTGTAACGGAAGTTTGCATTAATCAACCCGGTTTAGTATTTGTTGAAAAAAATGGAAATTTTACTTGCCATGAAATACAGATCTTAGAATTTAGCTTTCTTCAAGCATTAGCTAACCTAATTGCAGAATTTAACCATAAAATATTTCCGCACCCTTTACTTTCAGGCTATTTACCGACGGGCGAACGCATACAATGTATTATGCCACCTGCTTGTGAAAAAAATAATGCGATTTATTCTATTCGTTGCCATTCACGTCATGAAATGAGTCTAGAGGATTATCAAAAAACAGGGGTTTTTGATGAGTTTGCTGTCGTAAACAAAGATGCGACTAAAGAAACAGCAACTTCTTTAAAAGAGTTACACGCGCAAAAAAATATTGCTGAATTTCTGAAGTTAGCAATAAGTGCTAAAAAAAACATGATCATTAGTGGTGGGACGGGTACCGGTAAGACAACCTTTCTCAATGCGTGTTTAAAACTTATTCCAGATACGGAACGTTTGATCACGGTAGAAGATACGCGAGAGGTTAAGGTAGCGCAGGCAAACAAAGTACATTTACTTTTTAATGAAGACGATAAAAATATGACCGCAGCGAAATTATTCAAGGCATGTTTACGTTTAAGACCGGATCGGATTTTGCTGTCTGAATTACGCGGTGCGGAAGCATGGTCATTTCTGAGGGCAGCAAACAGCGGTCATCCCGGTAGCATCAGTACGGTGCATGCTGATACACCAGCAGGTTGTTTTGACCAACTCGTATTTATGATGCAACAAGCAGGTTCAAATTCGACTGAAGAAAAATTACGGACTTATATTCAATCTATTATTCCAATCATTATTCAGTTAAAACGTAGTGCTAACTCGAAACGATTTGTAGAGATAGCAGAGATTTATTTTGATAGTGGTTAGGCTAGGTGTCCAATCCATAATTTTACTAAAGTTTCTGCTATTTCAATTTATTAAATAAAGTTATTATTTATTTTTCAGTAAGCCATACTCTACTAAAAGGGAGTGTAATTGTCCTCTTGCTAATGGTTTTCGAAAAACACGATCGGCACCGAGTGCTAAATAAGTTGCTTCGTTTTCTTTGTCATGGGCGGTTACTACGATGAAAGGAAGCGGTTTTCGTTGTATTTCTCTCGTGCGCGCTGCTTTTATGACATTTCCCCCAGGAATGTCCGGTAAGCCCATATCAAGCAAAACCATATCGTAATAAAGCTGACGGATTGCAGCTTGTCCTCGGCTAACACAATCAACCTGACAGCCCAAGCTTGCAAGAACTTGTTGATGGATGGTTCGAATAATGGGGTCGTCTTCAACAACCAAGATACGAGGGGTAAGGGAAGAGTTTGCAAAGTCATGGTTCATAAAATTTCTCCTGAAAAGTGTTATTTTTTTATAGTGTGACTATTATTGATATTCTGCACAATTCCCGGAATTCCGGGGGAGGTAATTCTGATCTGTTAAAGTTAAAAACGAATTTTAAGCCAGAAGTAATGGAATTTTTTTATTTTTTTTGTTATAAAGTCCCCCGGAATTCCGAGGGTTTTTTGTTGTAAATTTTTAAGGTTTTTTGATCCATCCATAGCGAATACCCTCCATCACTGCTCTAGCAATTGTTTTACATTTCAGTTTTTTTTTAATGCTTTTATGATAGTCTTCAACTGTATTGTGCTTAATATTGAGTAATTCAGCGCTTTCTCTTACGGTGTATCCTAAAGCGGCTAATGAAAGACACTCTTTTTCTCGAGGGCTTAACTGCGAATCAACGATCAATGTCGCTCTTAAGCTTAGATTAAATAATAAGGTTTTTATAAGTTGACGTTGTTTGGGAGATGGTTTGTGATTACCAAGTTTTATTAAAATACGCGTTATTAGATCAGTCGGTTCATTAATGGATGAACCCTGTGTTAGATTGGAATCCCCTATAGCGGATTCACTCACTTTCTTTTGAGACATAATGGCTCCCGAGGCGCAAAATAGGCCTATTTTTTTGTTTGAAAAAATGTTTTTTAGAAACAAATCAGGAGTTATGTCTGTCGAAGTCGCACAAAAGTTATTCCCGATGCCACTTTTGTAGCCCGCGCTAGATGCGGTTGATAAAACAGAAGTGCGGTTAGCAGTGATGTTAATTGCCCAGAGGGGGCCGTGTGATTTAAGATGGAAATAGCCATGATCAATTCCTCCAGAATTGGTTGTGGTAGCCGCAAGGTATTACCAGTACCTTGTGTGCGGTTTGGTGCAGGAAGTTTTCCTGCGCCAAATTTTTTAATAACAGGCAATTAATCTTAGCGGTCCCAACAGGGGATCCGCAAGAGGTTTAACTAAATTTATTGAACTTTTAAAAATTTTTTTTAATGTTAATTGAATTAAAATTAATTAATGTATTTATCCTTTGTTCAGCAACCTGACAGTAGATGAGCTGGTTATCAATCAGCACGCAGCGTCGATGTAAAGCAAGTGCAGCTAAACCTGTAGTACCGCTGCCAGCAAATGGATCAACAATCAGATCGTTGGGTTTTGACAGTAATTGGATAAAAAATTGAGGTAATGCAACTGGAAAAACAGCTGGATGACCTTGATTGCGATTTTCAGGGCTCAGATGCAAAACGTTTGTTGGTAGTACTTTTTTTTTGTTACGCCAATTGGCTAAGTCACGTTGAAAACCACTACCAGTACTAGAGCGAACGAAATGAGATTTTAAATTCTCAAAACGCATCAAACGTTGTTGAGTGGATAAGGCTATCGGAACTTTAACCGCTTCCTGGTTAATATAAGGCGTTTTCACTTTTGCGAGATGAAACACGTATTCCCAGGCATCCCGTAAGCGAGTTGGCCAATACCCTGGCATACTTGTTTTTTTATGCCAGATATAATCGTCTATGCAATACCAACCTAAGTCAATAAGTTTTTGAATAGTTTTCCATACATAATGCTGACGGACACCGTTAACAATTTTGTCTTTCATATTCAGCACTAAACTTCCTGTTGGTTTTAGAGCTTGCCAAAACACTTCATGAAACGACATAAACCAATCCGGGTAATCATGCGGTGCAACACTATCATAATGTCGCTGTCGTGCATCAGCATAGGGTGGCGATGTAACTATTAGATCAACTTGATTAGGAAAAGCGCGCAATTCTTTCTCGCAATCGCCATGCAGAATTCGGTAATTGTTTTGAAATAAAGGTTCATTAACTAGGTTGTTTTGCATAAAGATCCTTCAATTTTCTTCTTCTTCAGACGTATCCGTATCAATCTGCAATTGCGAAAACTGCTGAGTCGCTTGTGAAAGTGTTAATGGGAGAATAGATAATTGTTTAGTGCCGTTGGCATATACAATCAATGCGCGTTTAACATCACCTATTAAAATAGGATCGGGTGGATTATGTGAACCTTGGACTTGATTATCATGTTCCAAGCTGCCTTTGAGTGATCGTGGATAGCTAGTGAGTGGTTTAGCTTGGTAATCACGATAGCGTTTTTCAAATTCATGGCGTAAAAAGGGTAATTCTTTTTCCGGTTGCTGGCATAAGTAAACCCAACCGCCCATGTCTCGAATGACACAATGAATGATTGGATTATCAAAAACGACGCTATCATAGCGACCTACTGTGCGAATGGCCATTACTACTTGGCCCCAAGCATTAAGTGCATGACTATGACTATCACCTTGAATTAAAACAATTAAATCGGCCGGCGTTGGCATGCCCCATTTCTGGCGATCAGGGTTTTGTAAAGTATTTAGTATCGCTTGTTTTACTTGGGCAAATGGATAAACCTTAAGACATTGCCAATAAGTTTCTAGCAATAAACTTGAAACTTTGCGATTAAAAGATTCTGCTAATAAAGTCAACCATTCTAGAAAGGGTTTTTTATCATCTGCTAACATAAAATTTCCTATTTTGTTTTTCAATTTTTTGAGTGATTCAACCATTGTTCTCCAACGACGAGGTTATGGGCTAGGGTAGGGCTCAGTCCGCGAGTTGCTAAACGAGTTACGTCATGGTCGGGAGGCGCCTGCTGTTGTTGTAGAGACTCACGTTGCTCTTTAGCAAGCCATGCATTGATGTGACGCAAGATCTGTGATCGGGTTTTGCGTGCGCTTGGATTAGCTTCATTCCAAGCGCGTATTTGACGTAGCTCTTGTAAAACATCGATATTTGGATAGGTTTTTTTCCACATGTTGATATCCATTTTTCCCGTAATAAACACATCGTTATTTTGAAGTGAAATACCAATGGTTTCTTCGTCGATAATGCTATCTACTACACTTTTTTTATTAATTAATAAGGGAATTTTTGAGGTGCTGCTGGGTAAGCCGTCGTTTATCGACGGCTTACCAACAACATCCTGTTCCTGATCCTTCTCCTGATCCTTCTCCTGATTCTGATCCTGTTCCTGATTCTGTTCCTGGTTTTGAAAGGGTTGCGATAGAGTTGCCAAATGGTTTTTAAACTCTTCATCTAAGTATTTCATTTGATCTAATAAGATGTTTATTATGGCTTTGAAAACTGTTGATTGATGTGGAACTCGTTTGAAAAGCTTAATTATGCTTTTTCCTTGATTTGGATTTTCAATGGGGTTCCAATCTAGAAAGTTAATGATTAAAATCCAGTTTGATTCTGGATCTCTGATTAAAAATCTAATTTGATCGAGTTCTGAAAATGCGTTGTAAACTGTTTCTTCATTCCATTTTAAATCTTCTGCTACATAACCCGTGGGTAATCGAAAACAACCCAACATATTAGTATGTGGTCCAGTGAGTAAATAAACAGCCAATAATTTGGCGTGAGTGGATAAATTTTGTAATGCTATATCAGACCAAAATTGAGTTTGTACCGAACCGTATTCTCTCATTTTTATTTCCTTTTTTTAGATTGATAGATAAAAGAAGAAATTTCTTTTTTATCATGTGTTAATATTTTTTGCTGCTTTGTGTGAGTGAAGCGAGTTAGAAGTGCTGCTGCGGAAGTTCTTAGCTTTCCTTCATCAACGGCTTTTACCAGTTCAGAACTGCCGAGTAATTGAATTTTCTCAGCGTAGCGATAACTGTCTTTGCAACCAAAGCCAAGTAAAGCAGCTATCAATTCATCTGTTCTTCCTTTTATTTCGTCGAAATTTCGACGAAACGGTTTGTGAAAACGAGGCCCTTGGCGGTTTCCTAAATATTTTTTCGTCGCAATTCCAATAGCAGCTCGCTCGCAGATTAAAAAGGTTTGCACTAATACAGCCAACTCATATTTTTTTGTTAGCAGATCAGATAAAGAAAAGTGCCAAGCAGGAACCATTTTTTTGTTCTGTTGCTGATAAACCAAATAAGTGCTTGGGTTGGCTATGAGTTGTTGATTTTCATCGATGATAACTGGTCTAAACTGGTTTAAAGGACGTTGCTCTCGGTCGGTAAAACTAGGAACTGAAAAATTACATTTCACATGAATTATCGGAACATTCATGAGTTTAATAGGATGATGTATAAAGGGCAGAGATAACGACTTAAGCTCGTTTCGCTCCAGCGGCGAAATTAAATCTAAAGGATCTACCTTATATTTCATTTGTTCCCATAAGTATTTTGCAATTTTTCGTGCAAATCCAGGTTTTATCCAGGTACGACTGTAAACCTCCCAAACTTACCCCAGTTTTTAAATAGAGTAATTTTTGTTTAGGGATTGAGAATAGTATATTGGTGTTTGATTATTTAAAGCTTCATGGGGTCTTTCCTCGTTGTAATGTTTAAGCCA
>NMOS02000047.1 GCA_002290645.2 Candidatus Aquirickettsiella gammari | reverse complement strand
ATAATTTATCCACAAAACGCTTGCCAATTATAGCCTCAGTTGTGATAGCCTGAAGTTCCTTATCAAGTGTTTCATAGTCCGCTAGCCAATCGATTTTCTTTGCAATGTCAGGATAGAAAAACTCCATAAACTCTTTAAAATAAGCATCTAAGATATCTTTCCAAGCTGAGTCATGATTAGCACGTTGTTTCTTTTCAGACATTGTTATTCTTCCTTATTTCTTATTAGTCAGACATCTGATCTTAATCCAATAAATATCTAAAAAGATATCTACTAAAGGGCTAAATTAATGAATTGGTTCAGGGCGCAAATAATTAATTTTAAAAATTAATATCAGGATTTTTTGTTTTCTTTCAAATAATCATTAATTAAGTTGGTAAGAATTTCTCTAATGGTTAATTTTTTTGAAGCGGCCACTATTTTTAATTCTATATACTTTTTTTCAGATAACATAAATGCAACTCGAGTTAAGTTTACTTCAGCGTTAGATTGTTTAATTTTAGCCACAATTAATCCTAAAATATTAAAAAGATACGGAGAGATTACCAAAAGGCAATAACTAATTTTAATTTTTGGCGATATACTTTAGCTTTCTGTGGTTTATTTGCTGCCTTAATGGCCTGGGATACCTTAAGCCCTTTTTATTTGATGGGATACTTAAATCTCAGTGTGATTAAGTTTGGGTTTTTACAAACACTGGTGTATGTTTTTTTCATCCTGGGTATTCGCTTACAGGCTCTTTTACTATGCCCGCTTAATAAACTTTTTTTAGGGGGTTTAATTTTTGCATTAGTCTATTTTATTTTTGGTTTAGCCGCCTTAATATACTTACCCCAACATTTCTTGTGGGTGATGGGCTGCATTTTATTTTTTAGTGCCAGTACCGGACTTATCTTTTATTCCTTACATCGTATAGCCGTAGAGACTCCTAAAGCACCGATGGGTACGACCATTGCGGTTTTCTCTACCGTAATGAACTTATTTGGTTTCTTAGGGAGTTTAGCGGCTATGGCGATACATTTTTAGGATATAGTAGGCTAAGTTATGAAGAATTTTATAAAATATTGACACTTTTTTTGAAATACATTTCAATAACATCGCATTAAAATCGTACATTTAGTATGTTAGGTATACCATGAGAGAAAAA
>NMOS02000046.1 GCA_002290645.2 Candidatus Aquirickettsiella gammari | reverse complement strand
CTCATTAAATATCTATAATAAATTAGCATAAGCTTGGAAATTAAAGGTAGGTTTTGAAACGGTTCTCTGTTCATGAAAGTGCCAGACCAACTTACGTATTTGTTGTATCAGTTCTTCCATTTTTGTAAATGATTTACATCCATAAACTTTATGTTTTAACCAATGCCAAAAACGTTCTATTGGATTATATTCTGGCGAATAAGGCGGCAGGAAAAACAATTCAACCCAATCATATCTTTCAACAAAGGCTCGTACTTTTCTACTTCGGTGTATTGGCCCGTTATCCAGAATAATCATTAATTTTTTACTCGGATTTGCTTGATACAGCTGGTGCAAAAACATAATAAATTGTTGGCTATTTCCCGTATTGGCTTGCTTCCAATAAAATCGGCTAGTCCGCAGGCTTAATGCACCGAAAATTGTTTTACTTAATCTATTTTTAACGGTATGGACTATTTTTTTTCGCCACGCTTAAACCAACCACGACTCACATAAGGCTGATTTGAAAAATGGGATTCATCCGAAAAAAATATTTCAACCGCTTCTTTTTTCGACTGATTTTTTATTTCCTCTACCAATTTAGCTACACCTGCTTTCTTTTCAAAAGCAGACGGCGTGTTTGAGGGAACCGTTTTAGAAAAACGTTTATAGACAAACCCTAGTTTATTAAGTGATTTTACTATCGTATTCTCACAGGCCGATAATCCGTGTTTTTTAAACCAATCTCTTAATAGATTAATTTGCCAGCCCGCTTCTTGATAGCCGTAGGCTTGGGGAGATTGAGTTAACAGTTCTGAAAGTTGTGAGTCAATGACAGGGGCCTTCTTGGCTGGACGGCCAAGTTTCTTTCGGGTCTGCAATCCCTTTATTCCATCAGTGGCATAACGCTTGAGCCATAACCTTACCGTATGTGCATTACGATTTATATGGTTTGCTATTTCTGAAACTGATTTTCCCGCATTAGACAACAGTACATAAGTGGCTCGTTCACCTTGGTTTGATTTTTGAATGCGACGTAATCGATTTAATGCTGCCTTTTCTTCTTCGTTAAGTTTAAGTTTTATCATCCGCTTTAAGGTGTTAAAAAATAATACTCAACAATAAATTATATTTAATATTTTTTCTAGATATTTAATGCAGTCCGCTTA
>NMOS02000007.1 GCA_002290645.2 Candidatus Aquirickettsiella gammari | reverse complement strand
TACAAAAATGGAAGAACTGATACAACAAATACGTAAGTTGGTCTGGCACTTTCATGAACAGAGAACCGTTTCAAAACCTACCTTTAATTTCCAAGCTTATGCTAATTTATTATAGATATTTAATGAGGTTAGCTTATTAGACCCAATGCAGATTTTAAACTCATTATTGGTCGGAATGAAGGTGAAAATCACTTTCTTGAATCTTACCGAAGTCAATTTACATCGATAAAACTTATTAGCCATTTAGGTCCATTCACTTTAATGGATGGAAAAATAACCCCTGCCTCTATTCGCCAAGCCGCACAGGTTGCGGCTCGGTTTAGCGATGCTAAGCCCGATGATATCGTTACTTTGGAAATTAATACACAGAATAACCCCCTATCAACACTCAGCGTGCCACCTTTTACTGCAGATCAAATCCATAAAGAGTGGTATATTTCAGCTTAGTCGAGCTACTTTAAGCTTGCTAGTTATTTTATTTGTTTGGAATCCGGTCACTATTATTACAAAATGACGGCAAGATATGCTGTGCAAAAAAACTAATACAATTACGACTCATCAATTAGATGCACGTCGTCTACTTTGCCCTTTGCCTGTCATTAAAGTTCAAGAACAAGCAAAAAAATTAAAAGCGGGTGATATCTTAGAGATTGTCTGTACTGATAAAGGGAGTTTATCTGACATTTCAGCTTGGTGTCGAATCCATGGCCATGATCTGTTGTCAAGCAGTACTCAATGTCGAGAGATCTTCATGATTATACAAATAGGTAATCCCTCATGATGGAAACACAGCGTTATCGTCAAACCCGTTTTATCGGACTATGTGGTGGGTTAAAAAACATATTATTAGCCGGCTTAAAAATAATCTTTGGTATCACGGGTCACTCCCATGCCTTGTTAGCCGATGGGATTCATTCACTTTCAGATTTAGTCATAGATAGTGTCGTTATTATTGCCGCAAAATTTGGTAGTAAAGCCGCCGATGAAGATCACCCTTACGGCCATGGCCGTATTGAAACAGCGGCTACTGTCCTTTTAGCATTAATTCTAGCTATCGCCGCTGTTACTATTATTATCAATGCCATTATGATGATAGCGACGCCTTATCATCCTATCGAGCCTTCGTACTATGTTTTATGGATAGCGCTTAGTTCTGTTTTGCTAAATGAGTTACTCTATTACGCGACAAAGCGAATTGCCAAACAAGTTAAGTCAAAATTATTAATGACCAATGCGTGGCATCATCGCAGCGACTCCGCTTCTTCTATCGCCGTTGTCTTAGGGGTTATTGGGGTTTGGTTAGGCTTTCCAAAATTAGATGCGATAGCCGCCATTATCGTGGCTCTGATGATATTTAAAATTGCTTGGGATTTTGCTTGGCACAGTATCCGCGAACTAGTCGACACAGCACTTACCCGCGAGGAAACTAAAAAGATTAAGTTATTTATAAAAGAAATCCCTGGCGTAAAAGCAATTCATCAATTACGCACTCGTTCCATTGCAGGTTCAATCTTTTGTGACGTTCATGTTTTAGTAGACCCAAGAATTAGTGTCTCGGAAGGACACTATATTGGTCAAGAAGTTGATAAACGTTTAATTGCTGCATTTCCTGATATTACCGATGTGGTTGTTCACATTGATACTGAAGACGATGAACTGAATAATCCCTCGCGTTATTTACCGGATCGTGCCACGTTACTAAAGATTTTAGAAAAACAATGGGGTAGTATATTACCCAAAATGGTGATTAAAACCGCTATTTTTCATTATCTGGAAGGTAAAGTTAGTATCGAATTAAAATTACCGCTAGCCTTGATGCATCAACTCGACTTAGAGCAAAACTTAAAAAAAATTATGTCCACAGAGAAATTTATTACCGATATTAAATTTTTTTATTATAAAAGCTAACTAATGAATAAATTATTTAAGATAGCTACCTGGAATGTTAATTCATTACGCGTCCGACTCGATCACGTTCTATCCTGGCTTAGCTCCAATCAACCGGATGTACTCGCTTTACAAGAAACTAAAGTAGAAGACCCGTATTTTCCTGAAGAACCCTTTAAGGCAGCCGGCTATCATGTTTTGTTTAATGGCCAAAAAACTTATAACGGCGTTGCACTTATCAGTCGTATCCCCATGCAGCATTTACTCACTGCTTTTCCTAAATTCGATGATCCACAACGACGTATTTTAATGGCAAACCTAGCTTCGCTACGTATTGTGAATATTTACGTTCCAAACGGTGCTAGTCTAGATTCTGAGAAATATACTTATAAATTACGGTGGTTAAAGCAATTAAAAGCTTATCTTGAGCAAGAATTAGTGCGACACCCGAATTTAATTGTACTGGGCGATTTTAATATTGCGCCTGAAGATAGAGATGTTCATGATGTAAAGAATTGGCAAGGGAAGGTGCTTGTTAGTCCTTTGGAACGACAAGCTTTAAAAGAAATTATGGCCTTAGGATTTAAAGATAGTTTTCGTTTATTTAATAATCAATCCGGTCATTATACCTGGTGGGATTACCGCGCGGGTGCTTTTCGCCGTAACCGTGGTTTACGTATTGATCACATATTAACGAGCGATGCCTTGACCTCGCGCTGCATTGCCTGCGACATCGATAAAGAAATCCGCTTATGGGAAAAACCGTCGGATCACGTCCCTGTCGTAGCAAGTTATCAGAATATCAGCTAGGATTTAAAATATGATGGAGACTATAAAAGCACGCTTTGGAATTGGGGAAATCGTTCAACATAGTTTATTCAGCTATCGTGGTGTTATTGTAGATGCGGACGCAGGATTTCAGGGTGATGACGCCTGGTATAGTAAAAATGCCCCTGGAAATCCACCCAAAAACCAGCCTTGGTACCATATTTTAGTCCATGGTTCCGTTCATCATGCCTATGCGGCCGAAATGAACTTAAGCAAAGATGATGCACTTGATCCGGTGGAACATCCTGAGTTAGATTATTTTTTTGATAGTTTTAAGGATGGTTTGTATCATCGCCGTCGATCGAGCAATTGAAGTATGAAAGCGATACACTCCTACCATGAATCGCTATATGGCAAAATAATCCAAAGCTTATGAGAAATTTGACCCTCATCCGACATGCCTCGGCTAATTTGCAACAAACCAATCAATCTGATAAAGATCGCTGCATTACGAATATAGGTCGACATCAAATCGAAAATATCGCCGCACAATTACAAAAAATAGGCTGTTTTCCAGATTATTTATTATGCAGTCCCGCACTACGAACCGTCCAAACCGCTGAAATTCTCTGTCGAAAACTCAAAGTAAGTCCTAGCGTTATTAACCTGAATGCCAAACTTTATTCGGGTGATTTAAAAGATATTTTATGCACGCTTTGTGTGCCAAATACATCCCAGCAATTTTTTCTAATCGGACATAACCCCAATCTCAGCTGCTTAGCCCACAAGCTTTGTCCTAGCACTCAATCGATTGTTTTACCGACCGCTGGCGTTATTTCGCTCAAATTTGACCTCAAAAACTGGGATGATTTACTAACTACGCAAGGAGAGCTACTTTTTTTTATTGAGCCCTCGCATGAATGATAGCTCACTTTGTTCCGAAACTAACAGTCTGCTACTGGAGATCAAAGCCCCGCAACAAGAGGCAAATTTTATACCTGTAAATAATCAAATGCCGCTATCTAATACCGAAAATCAATCCATGGCAACCCAGCTTGGAAACAAATCAATTACATTACTTTTTCAACAAGCTTTAAGCGCGCATAAGGCCGGCGAAATAAAACATGCGCAAGATTTATATGAAGACCTATTAACACTACAACCCCTGCACGCCAATGCGATGCATGGCTTAGGGATGCTCGCCGCTAAGCGACAACAGTGGGACAGCGCCATTGCTTGGTTCGAAAAAGCTTTAACTATCGAACCTAGTTCAGCCTGTTTTCACCACCATTTGGCAAATGCTTTTAAAAACCGTGGGCAATTAGAATTGGCATTATCACACTATCAAACCGCTTTGTATTGGAGCCCGCAATACCCTGAAGCTCATAACAATTTAGCCGGTTTATTTTATCAACAAAATAAGCTTACCTTAGCACACCAACATTATGTGCAGGCTATCCACCTCAAGCCCGATTATCTCGAAGCACACTTTAATTTAGCTTTGCTTTTTTTAGCTCAAAAAGAAAAAAGCGCCGCCATAACTCAATTTAATAAGGTACTACGCCTGTATCCAAATTCTATTCGGACCCATTGGCAATTAGCCCATATTTATTGGCAAGATAATCACTTGGAGAAAGTACAATATTATTATCAAAAAATATTCAAGCTGGGAGCGCCCTCATCGGAATTACTGAATAATTTTGCAGCGCTTATGCTGCAAAAAAACCAAACCGATACGGCGATTGATTATTTTAAACAAGCTTTAGTGATTGATCCTAAACATAAAGCGGCCAGAAGTAATCTGGCCGCTAGCTTACTGCAAAAAAATCAAATTAAAGAAGCAATTTGGCATTATTCTTTATATCTTAATCTAGAACCATTTGATAAAGAAGCGCTCTTTAATCGCGCGCACGGACTGATGTTAACGGGCCAATTGTATGAGGCCTTAGATGATTTAAAAAAGATTTTAACTCTCGATAATCAACAAATAGATACGCATTGTAATCTTGCCGCTATTTACCTAAAGCTAAATAATAAAACCGCTGCCTTAGCGCATTACCAGATTATTTTAACCTTAAAAGCGGATCATTCGATTGCATCTTATATGACAAGTGCATTAACACAACAATCGACACCTGATAGTGCCCCTATCGAATATATTAAAAATTTATTTGATAACTATGCCTTTCAATTTGACACCCACTTACAAGACATCTTGTCCTATAAAACACCGCAACTACTACGTGAACAGTTAAACCCTTATCTGGAAAATAAAAAATATAAATTACTTGATCTAGGTTGTGGCACTGGTCTTAGCGGAGTATGTTTTACAGATATTACTGAAAAATTAGTTGGCATTGATATTTCTGCGAATATGTTAAGTAAAGCGAAAGAAAAAGCATGCTACGATATATTGATAGAAAAAGATATTATCAGCGCGCTTAACGATTTAGAGGCTTATTTCGATCTGATCCTATGTATCGATACACTGGTATACTTCGGCGATCTCAATCAGTTATTCGCCAAAATAACACTGTGTTTACCAAAAAAGGGCTTGCTAGCCTGCTCTGTCGAGCTTGCGGATGGAACTACACCTTGTTATACCTTACAAACAACCGGTCGTTATCAGCACACCGAGGTCTATCTACAAGAATTGACTAAAAAAAATAATTTAAAATTATTAAAACACTTAAGCGTTGCGGGGCGTCAGCAAGAAAAGCAAATGGTTAAAACAGGTTTATTTATTTTTCAAAAAACATAATAACCTTATAAATAGCCGTGTTAAATATATTAAAAATAAAGTCCTGAAATATAATTTGCTACTGCTTTGATATCTATATCACTCATTTTTTGGCTAATAATTTCCATTATCTGATATTTATCGTTGTGACGCGCACCGTTTCGAAATGCTTTTAATTGCGATTCAATATAAGCAGCATGTTGGCCACTCAGACGCGGAAAGCCCGCCGGGGGGTTCCCCAAACCTGCCGGGTTGTGACAAGCTAAACAGGCTGGTATCCCCTTGTTAAAATCCCCACCACGATAAAGTCGCTGCCCTAATGAAAGTAAATTAGTTTCAGCGCCATCAATACTTCCTGGTAAACTTGCATAATAATTTGCGATTTTTATTTTTTCACTTTCTGACAAGGATGTGACTAAGGCACTCATGATGGGATTATAACGTCCCTGTTGAGGAGCTAGCTTGGGATGAAAATCATGTAATTGTTTAAGCAAATAATTAAAATTCTGTCCAGCTAATTTGGGCCAGTTTTTATGTGCCGATGCGTTTCCATCCGCATCGTGACATAGCGCACAATCTGCCACAATACGCATAAATGGTTTTTTAACTGTTTTAGCGTTACTCGGCGCTAAGCCGAATAGAAAACAGCAAAATAAGAAAAAAACAAAATCCTTATAATGAGGCATAGAATATCTTAGCGCTTCTCTTTGCTATCTAGATCATTGTGATAAGAAGCATTGTTGTTGCCAAACCAAGTTATTTAGTTTATAGTTTTTCCAGGCTTTAATAAACTATAAAAATAATATAAAGGCCAGGGAATTTTTCTTTTTTTATTAAGCGGAAGATACACTTGAATGACCTCATCTTTCCACTTACTATATTCTTAAAAAGTGTTGCGCAACTCGATCAATTACCTAAAGATCAAGGCACAGAGGTTGCGTTTATCGGCCGTTCAAATTCTGGTAAATCGAGTGCTATTAACGTAATTACTGGAAAGAAGGGCTTAGCCAAAACCAGTAAAACCCCAGGTCGAACACAATTATTAAATTTTTTTCAAATAAACGATCAACAACGTCTAGTCGATCTACCTGGATATGGCTATGCTAAGGTTCCTAGCGACAAGAAAGAAGAATGGGAAAAAATCATTTCTAGCTATCTCAAGCTAAGAAAATCCTTAAAAGGCCTAGTAATCACCATGGATATCCGTCATCCGCTAAAAGAGCGCGATCAAGCGATGTTAACTTGGGCCTTACATCATCAAATACCTGTCTATATTTTGCTGACTAAAGCCGATAAGCTGACACGCAATCAAGCGGCTCATGTCTTAAAGCAAACGAAACAGCAATTAGCTACCCTTAGTAAAGATTGCCGGGTGCAAATCTTTTCAGCAACAATCCCTATTGGTGTTGAAATGGCCCGGCGCGTTATATTGGACTGGTTAGCGTAAAAGAAACAATAAGTTGGGTATTAAAAATATGCTGCCACGGATAAAAAAAATTATATTAATCATGCCTAATAATTATTTTAGATAAGTTTTTTTCTGGCTTATGCTTGGAGCATGCATTTTTTCAATTTTTTTTTGACCTATTGAACGCAATGTGGTAAATAAAATGATTACTAAAAAACGTCGCTTTTCATGTCATCACAACCCTCTGAAATAAGTTTTCGCGCTGTTCTATTGGCTATTTTGCTAGCGATTATTTTAGCGGCTGCAAACGCCTATTTAGGCCTAAAAGTAGGTTTAACTATTTCGGCCTCCATACCTGCGGCTATCCTCTCTATGGGGATACTACGATTTTTTAAGAATTCATCGATACTTGAAAGTAATATTGTTCAAACAGGGGCATCTGCTGGAGAAGCTCTCGTTGCCGGGACCGCATTCATCCTTCCGGCTTTAATAATTCTTCACTATTGGCAGCACTTCGATTATTGGCAAACTGTTATTATTTCCTTAACAGGAGGTATCTTAGGTATCTTGTTTTCTATCCCTTTACGACGGGTTTTGTTGGCCGATTCCACCTTACGTTTTCCTGAAGGGACCGCAATAGGTCAAGTTCTCAAAATAAGCCAAGAGGATAGCAAGGGAAATCTTAAAGAATTAGTTCAAGGTGGCTTCTTAGGTGCCTTTGTTGCGCTTTTTCAATCTGGCTTTCAAATCATAGCCAATAACTTTCCGTTATGGTTTAAAGCAGGTAATAAATTCATTTTTGGCTTCACTTTTGGTTTTGAACCGGCTTTATTGGCCGCCGGTTATATCGTAGGGGTGGGTGTAGCACTGAGTACTTTACTCGGCGTAGTCATCGGATGGGTCATCGGTGTTCCTATCTTCAGCTATTTACATCCTATCATGGCAAACTCTAGTCAGTCTGCCAGCAATTTAGCCACAACTATTTGGCAATCGAGTATCCGCCCAATTGGGGTTGGTACCATGCTAGTAGGGGGGCTCTGGACGATGGTACTACTTATTAAACCTATCATTAAAGGCGTACATTCGTCTTTTGTTTCATTAAAAACCATTCAAAAAAGCGGTTATGCCTCATTGCCTAAACATGAGCGCGATATTCCTATTCATTATACCTTAGCTTTATTAGGTGCTTTAGTTATTCCACTAGGATATATTTTATTTAGTTTTATTAGTCACCCGGCTTTAGGATTAACACATAATATTCAAATAATTACTTTATTGATCGGTATTGTCTTCATTCTAATCACTGGCTTCTTTTTCTCTTCATTATGTGGCTACTTTGCCGGACTCATTGGAAGCAGTCAAAGCCCTATTTCTGGCGTTTCCCTTTCTGTCTTATTATTTGCCTCGCTGACCTTGTTAGCTGTTTTTAATTGGGCACCTGGATTTACCCACGATATGAAACATTTATTGGAGGGAGAAGGTTTAGCTATCATTATTGGAACCTTGGTAAGTAGCAGTTGTGCGATCACTAACGATACCATACAAGATCTAAAAGCGGGGCAAATTGTTGGCGCAACGCCTTGGAAACAACAAGTTATATTAATATTAGGTGTGACGGTTTCTGCCTTGATTTTAGCCCCTACTCTAGAATTACTATTTAACGCTTACGGAATAGGCGGTATTTCTCCTCCGGGACGTCAGATGGATCCGACACAAATGCTATCTGCACCACAAGCCACACTTATGGCAAGCTTAGTTACCGTGGCATTCAAACATAATTTACCGTGGAATTTAATTAGCATTGGTTTTGTTGTGGCTATCCTCTGTATCATTATCGATAGGGTGTTACAACGACGTGGTATGCGTTTACCCGTACTAGCGGTCGGTATAGGAATCTATCTTCCGCTTGACACTTCATCTGGGTTGATCTTAGGAGGACTTGCTTCCTATTTTGTTGAAAGAACGCTCTATAAACAACATCCCTTGCAAACAGAAAAATCCGCTGATAATACCGCCAGGCAACGTGGATTAACCTTAGCCTGTGGCCTAGTCGCAGGCGCTTGTTTAATGGGTGTCGTTCTAGCGATCCCTTTTACATTAGCCGAATCTACCGACGTGTTACGTCTGATGCCAAGAAACTTCACGCTACTAGCTAGTTTTTTTGGTGTGTTATCTACATTAGGTGTTTTAGCTTGGATTTATCGCACCGTTTGCAAAAGGTAAAACTATATTTTACTTTAATGTTGACAAAATAAAAAAATGCAACTAGGCTCCCGCTGAAATTCAGGGGGTAAATATATGCCTCCCCCTAGTCTGTGAAACAAGTGGGGGCAAATATCTACCTCCCCAATCTAAATGCGGGGGGTAGGTCCATGTCAACGTTTTATAATCGATTTTCTTTTAGGAATCCCTTTAAGATTCTTCCCAATGCTTGGGATTTAGTTGCTTTTATTATTGTACTCGGCATGCTCGCTGCCTGTGTATGGGCTGGCAAACAAATGGCTGCCCCCTATCAAGTCGGACAAGGCTTATCGCTTTCTTTAGACCCACATCAATTACCTAAATATGCCTTGTTTACCGTATTGCGTTTATTTACCGCTATGGCATTTTCTCTGTTATTCACTTTTACAGTAGGCACTTTAGCGGCAAAAAATAAACGCGCTGCCAGCATTATTATCCCTTGTATTGATATACTTCAGTCTGTCCCTGTTATTGGCTTGTTATCTATTACCATAGTAGGCTTTATCGCTTTATTTCATGGGAGTCGTCTGGGCCCTGAAGCTGCCGCTATTTTTGCAGTTTTTACCGCACAAGTTTGGAATATTACGCTTAGTTTTTATCAAAGTCTCTGCTCTGTCCCTACGGAATTAAAAGAAGCCGCCGATATGTTTCATTTGTCCGCCTGGCAACGTTTTTGGCGTCTTGACGTCCCTTTTAGTATGCCTGGATTGTTATGGAATATGATGATGTCTATGTCAGGTAGCTGGATCTTTTTAATTGCTTCTGAAAGCATTTCAGTGCATAACCAAACTATCGTCTTACCTGGCGTAGGTTCTTATCTCAGCCTTGCGATCAGCCAAGCCAGTATGTCGGGAGTAGTCTACACCATCCTTACGATGTTAATTGTCATTTTACTCTATGACCAACTTTTTTTTAGACCCTTATTAAACTGGTCAAAAAAATTTACATTCGAACAAGTCAGCCAAGAATATGTGTCTCGATCATGGATTACTGTGTTATTACAACGAACCTATATTTTAAAATATTTAAGTCATTTTTTGGGGATATTCGGTGATGCGATTGTCAATCTTTCTTTCGCAAACGGAATAAAACAAGAACCCGTCGCTAAAAAACCGGCGCCGAATAGATTTATCGAGCTTATCTGGTATACCAGCCTTACTGTATTGGTGACCGGTTCACTTTGGCTATTACTACATTTTATATTCAAACATATCTCATCCCATGAATTATTTCATGTACTGCTTTTAGGCCTTATAACGGCATTAAGAATTGTCACCATTATTTTGATAGCGAGTATCATTTGGATACCTATTGGGGTTTTTATCGGGTTAAACCGGCGTATTGCAGAATGGGTACAACCTATTGCTCAGTTTTTAGCAGCATTTCCAGCCAATGTTTTATTTCCAGTTGCTGTTATCCTGATTTTAAGATATCGATTAAATATCGAGATTTGGTCAACCCCTTTATTATTATTAGGGACGCAGTGGTACATTTTATTCAATATTATCGCCGGTACTGCAGCCTTACCGGAAGATCTTAAAGAAGCTAGTAGTAATTTTGGTGTCAAAGGTTGGCAATGGTGGCGTCGTTTAATTTTACCCGGAATATTTCCTCATTGGATCACAGGAACCATTACGGCTATTGGAGGAGGATGGAATATAACTATCCTAACCGAGGTAATTAGTTGGGGGTCTACCACACTCACTGCAACAGGACTAGGTTCTTATATTGCAGAATCTACAGCGGCCGGTGATTTTCCGCGTGTGGCACTTGGTATGGCCATGATGAGTGCATTTGTATTAGTTATGAATCATTTAGTTTGGCGGCCGTTATACAATCTATCTCAATCGCGATATCGATTAGATTAATCAGAAGAGAGCTAGCTATTATGAATAAAAAACCTATTTTTACTGTAAAAGATATCGGCAAATCATTTAAAAAAGCCGAGCAACAAGAATTATTAGTGTTAGATAAAGTCAACTTTCAACTCTATGAAGATGAGATTGTCGCTTTGTTAGGAAAATCAGGTTCAGGAAAATCTACCTTATTACGGATTATTGCCGGCCTTACCAATCCTAGTAATGGCAGCGTCACTTATCGAGACCAGGTTGTGCACGGCCCTGTGCAAGGCATGGCGATGGTGTTTCAAAACTTTGCGCTACTTCCTTGGTTAACCGTTTTAGAAAATGTTGAATTAGGCCTAGAAGCACTACGTGTCCCTCGCGATGAACGTAGAACACGCGCATTAAAAGCCATCGACATCATAGGGCTTGATGGCTTTGAGTCCGCTTATCCTAAAGAATTATCCGGCGGGATGCGTCAACGGGTGGGATTTGCACGTGCATTAGTCATAAATCCAGATGTACTATTAATGGATGAGCCTTTTTCTGCCTTAGATGTACTCACAGCAGATAATCTTAAAAGCGATTTACTGGATCTATGGGAAGAAAAACAAACGGGTACTCGTGGAATTTTATTTGTAACGCACAATATTGAAGAGGCGGTATTACTCGCTAATCGCGTTATTGTCTTTGATAGTGATCCAGGCACTATCCGGGCAGAATTAGCCATTGATTTAGCTTATCCACGCGCTGAACAAGATACTGAATTTCGACAATACGTTGACGAAATATATTCTTTAATTACCCGCCAAATGGATGAGCGTAAAAAACTACGTCTCAAAGAACAATTGCCGCGTATTACCGATATTGGTTATCGTCTCCCTGATGCGGATATTTCTGAATTAACCGGTTTGCTTGAAACCTTAGATCAATCGGAATATCAAGGTCATATTAGCCTACCTGAGCTTACCGAGTCGCTACATTTAGATGTTGATGATTTATTTCCATTAACTGAAGTATTAGATATATTAGGTTTTGCCCATGTCAATCATGGAGAATTAATCTTAACAGAAGCCGGTAGATTATTCGCAAACGCAGATATCTTAGAACGAAAAAAGATATTTGCGGCTCATTTATTACGTTACGTACCTTTAGCTAAACATATTCGTCAGGTTTTAGAAGAAAGGCGTACAGCAGGTCAACGTGCCTCTAGAGATCGTTTTCTCAATGAATTAGAGGATTTCTTGAGTGAAAAAGAAGCGGAGCGGGTGCTTCGTACCGTTATTGACTGGGGGCGTTACGCTGAGTTATTCGCCTATGCAAACAATACCGGTATGTTAAGCTTAGAGAATCCAAATTAAATATTTTAATTTTTTCTCGCTGATCTTAATTCAATTTTATGATTAAAGCCTATGAAGACTAAGAAATTCTCCGAATCAGCCCGTAAAGTCATTGAGATTGAAGGAAATACTATTCTGGGCTTGTTAGACAAGGTTGACGCAAATTTTGAGCGTGCCTGCGAAATACTTTTTAATTGCCAAGGTCATATCATTGTAATCGGCATTGGAAAATCGGGTCACATCGGTAATAAAATCGCTGCCACTCTAGCGAGCACAGGAAGTCCTGCTTTTTTTATCCATGCTGCCGAAGCAAATCATGGCGATCTAGGCATGATTAATTGTAAGGATGTAGTTCTAGCTATCTCCCATTCTGGAGAAACCGATGAACTCATTAGTATTTTGCCTACGCTTAAATTATTAAACATTCCATTCATCTTAATAACAGGGAACCCTCGTTCTACTTTAGCCCAACAAGCAACGATTACACTTCATATAGCGATTAAACAAGAAGCCTGTCCTTTAGGGTTAGCACCTACATCCAGCAGTACAGCGATGTTAGTCATGGGTGATGCGATTGCAGTATCATTACTTAATAGGCGGAATTTTACCCGTGATGACTTTGCCAAGGTTCATCCAAAGGGTCAATTAGGGCGCCGTTTGTTGTTAAAAGTTGCGGATATTATGCATACTGGCTCCGACATTCCTAAGGTGGTATCCGGTACGCCTTTAATCCAAACACTATTCGAGATTTCACAAAAACGTCTCGGAATGGCCATAATTACTGATAAAGACCAATATCTTCTAGGTGTTTTTACCGATGGTGATCTTAGAAGGGCCATTGATCAAGGCTTAAATCTAAAAACCACGCTGGTTGATCAGGTAATGACTTCTCACTGCAAAACCATAAATAAAGAGCAGCTAGCGGCTGAGGCTTTAGAAAAGATGGAAGCGAGCAAGATAACCACTTTGATTGTTGTAGATGAAAAAAAACCTCTTGGCGTCATCCATATCCATGATATTCTGAGCCAGGGAATCAAGTAGGTTTTTTTAGATTAACTCAAATCATTTAAGTTAACGTGTCCAAAATAGTATGTTTTCTAAAACGCTCGTCATTAATCTTATCCTTGCTTCACTTATTTTATTAGGAACCTGGTATACCTGGTTACAGTTAACTCGGCCTGCAAATCCTTTTACAACAGGGCACCAACCCGATACCTATGCGACTCAGGTTGTTATTTACCACACGGATCAAAAAGGTAATCTTTATGATCAATTAGACACTCCTTTATCGGTCCATTATCCTTTAGACGACAGCATTTCCCTTTCCACGCCTTTATTTACTTTATTTTTAAAAAATAAAGAATCATGGCAACTTTCATCGCATTATGGCAGACTGGAAGAAAGTAAAGACCTTCTAAGACTGTGGGATGATGTCAAACTTAAACAAAAGCAAGGAACAAGTAATACGCCGCTATCAACCTTAACGACATCTACTTTAGACATCCACCTTAAAGAAAAAACGGCGCAAACATCAGCGCCCATTGTTATTACCCAAATAAGTCAAGAGATACACGCCATAGGATTACATGCTGATTTCAATAGCAAAACTATTCGGCTTTTATCACAAGTAAAAGGGCAACTCAAATCTGCTAAAAAGTAAATGGGGTTTAAGATGCGTATTCAAGATCACTTGAAACGAAAACAGCTTAAGGCAACTAAAGATTTACTATTGCTGGCGATATTAATAGTTACTAACATTTATGCCCCTGCTTATGCGCGCCAGCAAAGCCCCGGACAAACTATCTATTTTGAGTCGGATACTCTGTTATATAATAATGAGACCAAACTAGGAATTTACCAAGGACATATTAAGTTAACCCAAGGTGCACGTGTTCTAACGGCAGACTATGCGACCAGCTATTCGGACAAAAAGGGCCAAATCATAAAAGTAGTTGCTATTGGCAATCCTGCTCGTTATTGCGCTGTCATATTCCCTAACCACCCTCAGTTAATTGCTACTGGAAATACTATCTATTATTATCCCCTACAAGATTATTTAGAGGCTGTCGGCAATGCCGAGATAGTCCAAGGCCAAAACCATGTCAAAGGTCCAAAAATTAACTATGATTTTAAAAAGAAAACCGTGGGTTCTTCGATCTCAAAAGAAGGACATACGCAAATTTTGCTAGCTCCATTACAACAATCCATACACTCATGAGTAAACTACATGCTATCAATTTAGCAAAGCGCTATCATTCTCGCGTTGTTGTTAAAAACGTCTCGCTAGAACTAGAAACAGGCGAAGTGGTCGGTTTATTAGGCCCTAATGGTGCTGGAAAAACAACCAGTTTTTATTTGATTGTGGGCCTAATAGACAGTGCACAAGGTAAGATTTTACTGGATAATCATAATATTACCCATCTGCCTATGCATGCACGTGCTAAAGCGGGGATTGGCTATTTACCGCAAGAACCTTCTATATTTCGTAAATTATCGGTTGCCGATAATATTCTAGCTATCC
The DNA here is from genome assembly GCA_002290645.2 of Candidatus Aquirickettsiella gammari. Taxonomy (GTDB): domain Bacteria; phylum Pseudomonadota; class Gammaproteobacteria; order Diplorickettsiales; family Diplorickettsiaceae; genus Aquirickettsiella; species Aquirickettsiella gammari. The sequence goes on along the minus strand of NMOS02000007.1, from coordinate 59,076 downwards.
TCCAATTACGCAAGGATCTTTCCAAAGAACAACGTAAACAACATCTGGAAAATTTACTGCATGAATTCCATATTGCGCATATTCGCGATACCTTAGGCATTAGCCTATCCGGTGGAGAACGTCGGCGTGTAGAGATTGCGCGTGCTTTAGCGATGGAACCTAAATTTATGCTATTAGACGAGCCATTTGCAGGAATTGACCCTATTTCCATCGTCGATATCAAACGCATGATTATTCATCTTAGCCGTCGAGGCATTGGGGTATTAATTACCGATCATAATGTTCGGGAAACACTGACTATTTGCAAACGGGCCTACATAGTAAGCGAAGGTGAAACTATTTACGTCGGAACACCGAAAGAAGTACTACAAAATCAACGTGTCCGTGAGGTTTATTTGGGTCATGAGTTTGATCTATAGTACGTATCAAGCACCGCTAAGCCTTTTATATATTGTTTAATTTTTACTCACTGATTCGATAAAAAATAAGCGATGCCTCTTTATCGCCATCCCGCTAAAAACTCACTGCCATCATTGATAAAAATAAAGAATTCCAGCTTGGCAAGGCGCCGCTCCCTACTTAAAAGATCCCGCCTAAGGTATAATTAAGGTGGCTTGAGGAAAAATATCAGTGATAATTAATTACAAAGAAAGAGGGTCTAATGCAAATTACTATTACAGATGATGGGATAAAAGTTACTGATGCATTAAAACAATATATATTGGATAAATTTAAACGCCTAGAACGTATAACCCACAAGACCACGACTATTCACGTCACTTTAAGCCTAGAGAACCTAGACCAAGTTGCCAAAGCGCTCGTTCATGCCCATGGTACAGAATTTTATGCAAGTGCTAGTAATGAGAATCTCTATCAAGCCATTGATGAATTAATCGATAAAATTGAATATCAAATTAATAAACACAAACAAAAGATAAAAGAGAAACGACACGACAGATCAGAAGAGTATGGTCCAAAAGAGTCTGAAGAATTGTAAACCAACATTTATCGAGGCCAATGTGCAACTCAATTCATTAACCGCAATATCTCCTATTGATGGGCGTTATTCCGAAAAAACCGCAGCACTACGCCCGCTGTGTAGTGAGTATGGTTTATTTTATTTTAGAGTTTTAGTCGAAATTCGCTGGTTACAAACCCTAGCTAAGCACTCTGCTATTGAAGAAGTCCCCGTATTTTCGATAGCCGCACAGCAACAATTAAATCAGATTATAGAAAACTTTAATTTAGCGGATGCGCAACAAATCAAGGCTTTAGAAAAAACCACTCACCATGATATTAAGGCCGTTGAATATTTTTTGAAAGAAAAACTAGCTGAAAATTCAGAGTTAAAACCTATTTGTGAATTTATTCATTTTGGCTGTACCTCCGAAGATATTAATAATTTAGCGTATGCCTTAATGCTCAAAGAAGTACGCCAAAAGCACCTACTTCCTCATATTGAACAACTAATAAATCATTTGAGAAAATTAGCGCGGCAATATGCTAGCTGTGCCATGCTTGGCCGTACACATGGGCAAGCCGCTGTGCCCACCACGATGGGCAAAGAATTAGCTAATTTTACTCAACGCTTAATTGCTCAGCAGAAATTATTGACTCAAGTTACAATACTGGGAAAATTTAATGGCGCCGTTGGCAATTACAATGCCCATCGTATCGCCTATCCCGACATTAACTGGCCCAAGCTAGGACAAGAATTTGTTTTAAGTTTAGGTTTGAATTGGAATGCTTATACGACACAAATTGAGCCACACGACTATATTGCTGAATATTGTGATAGTTTAAAACGAATTAATACTTTGTTAATCCATTTGGCCGCTGATTGTTGGGGCTATATTTCATTGGGTTATTTTAAACAGCGTATTAAAAAAGGTGAGGTGGGCTCATCCACTATGCCGCATAAAATAAACCCTATTGATTTTGAAAACGCTGAAGGTAATCTTAGTCTAGCTAATAGTTTATACCAACATTTTGCCAATACCCTGCCAATATCTCGTTGGCAAAGAGACCTCAGAGATTCCACACTGTTGCGTAACTTAGGTACGGCTTTTGCACATAATTTAATTGCTTATAAAAGTTTACTACAGGGTTTAGAAAAAATTTCTATCGATGAAATTAAATTAAAACAAGATTTGGATCAACATTGGGAAATATTAGCTGAAGCGATACAAACGGTGTTGAGACGACATGGCGCAGAAATGCCGTACGAACGCTTAAAAGCCTTAACACAAGGAAAAAAACTTGATCAAGAAATACTTCATCAATTCATTAAGACTTTAGAAATTCCTGAAACCGTTAAACAAGAATTACTTCAGTTGTCGCCTGTTAATTATTTAGGCTACGCAAGCGAATTAGCGCAAGCAATCTAAGGTTTAACTTATTTTAAAGTTCCATTTCAAGAAAAATAAACCCAACAATCACTGAATTTCATTCAGGTAATCCAAGCGAATAATTAATTCTAGAAATAGATCTAATTTTTATGGCTTTTATCCGCTTTAGTTTTTTTAACCATTAATTTTATTTTGCCATTGACATAATCGACCAAAATTTTGTCCCCGGCTGTGAATTTTTCTTCTATCATATCGCGTGCGATCGGGTTCTCTAATTCTTGTTGAATAGTACGTTTTAAAGGTCTTGCACCATACACGGGATCGTAACCTAACACCGCAATATGATTAATTGCTGCCGCACTGACTTCTAACGACAAATCTCGTTCACTAAGACGTTCACGTAAGCGCTGCAATTGAATCTTAGTAATAGCGTGAATCTGTTTTTCCGATAATGCATGAAATACCACAATTTCATCAATACGATTAACAAACTCTGGACGAAAATGTTTAGAAATAATCTCTACAAGGGTACTTTTTAAAGTGGCATAATCTTTTTTTGCGGTTAACTCCTGAATTAATTGGGAGCCTAAATTCGATGTCATCACTATAACTGTGTTGCGAAAATCGACTGTACGTCCATGCCCATCGGTTAAGCGACCATCCTCTAAAACTTGTAACAAAATATTAAATACATCGGCATGCGCTTTTTCAATTTCATCGAGCAGTACCACGGAATAAGGCTTACGGCGTACTGCTTCGGTAAGATAACCCCCTTCTTCATATCCCACATAACCCGGGGGAGCACCTATTAGGCGCGCAACAGAATGCTTTTCCATAAATTCAGACATGTCTAATCGCACCATCGCTTCCTCAGAATCAAATAAAAATCCTGCTAAAGCTTTACAAACCTCTGTTTTACCTACACCGGTCGGCCCTGAAAAAATAAATGATCCAATCGGCCGATTGGGATCAGATAATCCAGCACGGGAACGACGAATCGCATTAGCTACCACCGTAATGGCTTCATCTTGTCCGACAACACGCTGGTGCAAAGCCTCTTCCATATGGAGTAATTTTTCGCGCTCCCCTTCTAACATTTTAGTAACCGGGATGCCTGTCCACTGTGAAACAATCTCGGCGATTTCTTTTTCACTGACTCTATTTCGAACTAAATGTGTTTCTTTTTTCTCCACCTTGTGTACAGCTTGTAATTTTTTTTCTAAAGCGGGAATATGACCATATTGTAATTCTGACATCCGATTTAAATCACCCGATCGCCGCGCCTTTTCTAGCTCGAATTGTGCTTTTTCAAGATCGCTTTTTATTTTTTGCTCACCCTGCAGAGTTGCTTTTTCCGCTTTCCAAACCTCATTTAAGTCAGCATATTTCTTGGCTAAATCACTAATTTCCTTTTCTAGATTATTTAATCGTTCTTTGGAGGGTTCATCGGTTTCCTTTTTTAAAGCTTCTCGTTCTATCTTCAATTGAATTAAACGTCTGTCTAAACGATCCAATTTTTCTGGCTTAGAGTCAATCTCAATTCGGATACGGCTAGCGGCTTCATCAATAAGATCTATTGCTTTATCGGGTAAGTTTCTATCGGAAATATAGCGATGCGACAAAGTAGCCGCGGCAAGAATTGCCGAATCCATAATTTCCACACCGTGATGAATTTCATAGCGTTGTTTTAATCCGCGTAAAATTGCTACGGTATCTTCAACACTCGGCTCATCGACTACAATCTTTTGGAAACGCCGTTCTAATGCGGCATCTTTTTCAATATAGTTTCGATATTCATTTAATGTGGTTGCCCCTATACAATGCAGCTGGCCTCTTGCCAAAGCAGGCTTTAACATATTTCCTGCATCCATTGCACCCTCTGCTTTTCCAGCACCGACCATCGTATGTAGCTCATCAATAAATAAAATAATTTGTCCCTCTTGCTTGGCCAAATCATTTAATACTGCTTTTAAGCGCTCTTCAAATTCACCCCGATATTTTGCACCTGCAATTAATGCTCCCATGTCTAAAGCGAGTAAACGCTTATTTTTTAACCCTTCCGGGACTTCATGATTCACAATACGTTGTGCAAGCCCTTCTACTACCGCTGTTTTACCAACACCTGGCTCGCCAATAAGGACCGGATTATTTTTGGTGCGTCTTTGTAACACTTGAATGGTTCGTCGAATGACATCATCACGACCTATAACAGGATCCAGTTTGCCTTGTGCCACTTGAGCCGTTAAGTCAATAGTATATTTTTCCAAAGCTCGACGACGCCCTTCAGCACCAGGATCACTCACTCCTTCTCCACCTCGAATATCTTTTATAGATCGCTCGAGCAATGCCTTTTTAGCACCGGCTTTTCGTAATAACTCACCTAAAGTAGCTTTATCCTCAATAGCCGCTAGTACAAATAACTCACTTGATAAATATTCATCATTTCGTTGTTGCGCCAGCTTATCAGTGACATTAAGCAAACGTGCCAGATCATTAGAAGGGTAAATCTCACCGGGAGTTGCCGATTGAACCACGGGCAAACGCTCGATTGCCTCATCCAAGCTTTTAGTTAGCTGACTCAAATTAACATTAGCTTTAGTTAGCAAGGGTCTTACTGTGCCATTTTCTTGTAATAATAAGGCATGCATCAAGTGAACTGGTTCAATAAATGGATTATCTCTTCCTATCGCAAGTGACTGTGATTCTGCCAAGGCGGATTGAAATTGACTGGTTAATTTATTAAGGCTCATAATATCCTCTTCTGCTAAGCATGATCTGGCACTTATGTTTTACAAATAGTTTAGTCTAATTAAAAAAAATCAAGTTAACTCGATTATAAAGAGTATTATTCTTACCTAGCTAGTAAAAAAGAGGTAAACTAGGCGCATTTCCATCATAAAATAAATTTAGCTTAATTTATATAGAGGCTTTTATGACAGAAGAATTATCAGGTAATCCTCAATGGGAACGCAAAACCTTAGAAAAATTACTTTTTAGTGCATTGAAGGAGCAACGTCGCAAAAGACGCTGGGGTATTTTCTTTAAATTTTTATTTTTTATAGCCATTTTGTGCTTTTTGATAGTTTTATGGCCTACAACAGCAAATCTACCTACAGCCTCGAAAGCTAAGGCTCATATCGGTCTAATTGATATTCGTGGAATTATCGATGCGAGCACATCCGCTGACGCTGACAATGTGATTGAAGGTCTACAAAATGCCTTTGAAGATAAAAATACACGCAGCGTAATCTTACGAATCAATAGCCCTGGAGGGAGCCCAGTTCAAGCCGCTCAGATCTATAATCAAATCCGTTACCTACGCCATAAATATCCTGCTATTAAATTATATGCGGTATGTGATGATCTCTGCGCATCTGCCGCCTATTATATTGCCTCGGCGAGTGACGACATCTATGCGAATCCTGCTAGCTTAGTCGGCTCGATTGGTGTTTTAATGGACGGTTTCGGCTTTGTCGACACGCTAAAAAAAGTAGGGGTTACCCGGCGCTTATTAACCGCAGGGGAACATAAAGGCTTTTTAGATCCGTTCTCGCCAGAAAAAGCAGATGAAAAACTAATTGCTGATCGTATGCTAGCGAATGTCCATCAACAGTTTATTGATGCGGTCAAACAAGGTCGAGGAAATCGCTTAAAAGACAATCCCGAATTATTTTCTGGCTTAGCTTGGACCGGGCAAGAAGCTTTATCATTGGGGTTAATAGATGGTTTTGGTGATTTAAATTCTTTATCACATGATTTAATTAAGAATAAAAATATCATTGACTACACAGTAAAACCCGGTCTACTACAACAACTTTCGGATCGCATGGGTGCTGCATTCGCACAACAAATTAGTGCTAATTTCGGCATCCTACCGCACGGATTTCATTAAATGCCATTTCCAATTTGGTACGATAGATTAAAACCCCTTGCCTAAACTTCCGTTTATGTTTTATTTTTATCTTAAAACATAAAAAAGTTAGTCAAGGGGTCTATTATGATACATACTGAACACGGATTTAGTTTATTTGAATTACTCATTGTATTAGTTATCATCGGTATTTTAGCGAATATTTCTTATCCAATTTATACCCACGCACTTATAAAAACCCGTCGCACCGAAGCTAAAATCGCTTTAATGGATCTTGCCAACCGTATGGAGAATTATTATCTGGAAAATAATAATAGCTATCTAGGCGCTAGCCTCGGCAAATTACATATAAAAGTAATTACTGATAAAAAATTTTATCAATTATCTTTAAACAGCACGAATAACACCTACCTATTGTCTGCGACAGCTACTTTTTCTGATCCAGAATGTTATTGTTTCAGGTTAAATCAATTAGGCGAAAAAACGAATACCGGCCCTTCAAAAAAATGTTGGTAAATTTATAATAATTACTTAAAACATTCTAAGTAAGCCTTTTCGCCACCACATTACATCCCGTTCATGGAAAATTTTTTTCTCAATGCTATACTCCAGATAGCTAATTATAGGGAGATTCTAAATGCTAAAGAAGTTATTAGCTGAATTTTTAGGCACTTTTTGGTTAGTATTAGGGGGCTGCGGTAGTGCCGTATTGGCTGCTAAATTCCCTATAACAGGTATTGGCTTTTTAGGTGTAGCTTTTGCTTTTGGATTAAGCCTGTTCACTATGTTGTGTGTATTTGCCCCTATCTCCGGTGGTCACTTAAACCCAGCTGTTTCTATTGGCCTTTGGGCGGCAGGGAGATTTAGCTTTAAAGAAGTGCCGGCTTATATTATTGCGCAAGTGATAGGTGGAATCATAGCTGCCGCTGTTTTATACCTTATCGCGAGTGGTCACCACGGATTTAGCCTACAAAATGGTTTTGCCAGCAATGGTTATGGACTGCATTCCCCAGGCCATTATTCTTTACTCGCTTGTTTTATTTGTGAATTATGCCTGACGTTTATGTTTCTAATTGTTATCGCGGGTGTTACTAATCCACAATTACCTAGCCATTTTGCCCCTTTAGCGATTGGCTTAGCATTAACTATAGTCCATTTAATTAGCATTCCAGTTACCAATGCTTCTGTTAATCCAGCGCGTAGCACAGGTCCCGCTTTATTCGTCGGAGGCTGGGCTATACATCAACTGTGGTTATTTTGGCTTGGCCCATTATTAGGGGGACTATTAGGCGGTGGTCTATTTAGATATTTATGGGGCAATAAAAAATAGTCTTCGTAAATTTGCAATAATAAAACACCTATTTTTAAAAGAATAAACCTAAATTATTAGACAACGCTTTCTATCTGGATTGGTATTCGTAATGCTCGAGGTAAAGCAAATGCAACATTTTCCACTTCACCGGCTAATTCAGAAACTAAACACCTTTGCCAACTAGGAAAGGTTTTTATATGTTTTACCACCTTTTGTACTAAAAATTCGGGTGCCGAAGCGCCAGCCGTAATACCGATAGCCTGCTTTTTTATCAGCCAAGTAGATTGAATATCTTCAGCCGTATCAATTAAATAGGCTGGCTTTCCTAAGCGCTCGGCTAATTCTTTAAGTCTATTTGAGTTAGAGCTATTAACAGAGCCTAAAACTAATACCATATCGCATTGTTTAGCTAATTCTTTAACCGCTTGTTGGCGATTTTGCGTGGCATAACAAATATCTTCCTTCTTAGGCGTAGCAATTGCCGGAAAGCGTTGCTTTAGTGCTTGTATAATTGTTTTTGTATCATCAAGTGATAAGGTAGTTTGAGTCACATAACTCAATAAATGTGGATTTTTAACCACTAGCGTAGCAACATCTTTAGTATTTTCGACTAAATAGATCCCTCCGGCTGGATTATCATAGTGCCCCAAACTTCCTTCTACTTCTGGATGATCAGCGTGGCCAATTAAAATACACTCCTGACCTAAACGGTTATAACGCGCTACTTCCATATGAACCTTGCTGACTAGCGGGCAAGTCGCATCAAAAATTCTTAAATGACGTTGTTTTGCCGACTCACGGACTGTTTGAGAAACCCCATGTGCACTAAAAATAGCTGTAGAACCTATGGGTATTTCACTGATATGCTCGACAAAAATCACGCCTCTTTGTTTTAACTCAGCGACTACAATTCGATTATGCACTACTTCATGGCGCACGTAGATAGGTTCGCCAAACAAACTTAGTGCCCGCTTAACAATCTCTATAGCGCGATCAACACCGGCGCAAAAACCTCGAGGATTAGCTAAAATAATTCGCATAAAAAAGCTCTTAGAATAGCGCCTAAGTCTAAAGAAGTGCCAAAAAATTGCAAGCTTTATACAAAAAACACTAAGTCTAGCCTTACCATAGCGCTTTTTACTTTTAACTATAGCTGGCGATGCGGATTTTTTTCAGGGTAATACGGCTTAATAACAAGCTTAGACAGGCTCTCCACGGGTAAGGTTTTTAAGGTTTTATAGAAACAGGATTTATCGACATTCCTAGGTTTATTTTTAATATTCGCAGACCATCGTCCGTCAAGTAAATTCCCAGATATCCGCTTTGTAGCTAGGCCCTTAAATAAATTACATTGATTATTAATTAATTTCTTAACTTCCTTAACCGAACGACAATAACGTAAAGCAACAATCAAAGCCATGGCCCTTTCATTATGTTTCGCTAAAAGTCGACTCAAAATACATCGATTCAAATAACTTTTTTTTATATGTTTTATACAATCATTAATAAGTTGGTTTGTCCTTTGCTGCTCTCTTTGGTCTAATTTCCTATAATTTTGCTCTTGTAGTATATTTTTTATTGAATTTCTTTGTATGGTAAATTTGATGATTTCTCTAACCGCACCACTTTCATTAGAAGTATAAGCCTCCAATAAAGCCGTACGACCCTTTTTGTTTAAACTAATCGCCGCCTGCCGTTTTAATAAATAAGTGATAAGCGGTATATGCCCTCTTCTTGCCGCATAGTGTAAGGCGGTATCACCATCTTCATCTTGTACATTAAAATCGAGCCCTTTATGGCGTTCTTTACTTAACCAATAGTGAAATAAAGCTACATCACCTAAACTAGCTAATGTAAATAAAGCACGTTTCGTCCAAGCATCTTCGGTTTTAGATTTTCCCACTTTAAATTTCCTTTAAATATAGATAGATTTTTCCGGCCTAATTATATTAATTGTTTTTTTATTTTTTTCAATATCGCTAAAAGTAGTTCTTTAGAAATAGGTTTATAAAGAAAATCGTATACACCTTGTGCTATTGCTTCACATCTTTCTTCTTTACTCGCTTCTCCAGTACATAAAATTAAAGGGATCTCCAATGAAATCTTTTTCATATTAATCAATAAATCGATACCATGAAGTTTGGGCATAATCCTGTCGGCTAAAACAACAAAAAACTTATTCGGATATCTTTGTAAATAAGTCCAAGCTTGTTGACCATTTTGGCAAGTTACATAAGCATATTGCGCTTCATCTAAATATTGCGTTAATACATGCAAAAATAACCTGTCATCATCCACCAGTAATATCTTTTTCGACTTGAGGTTTATCATCATCTAATTGTTTTTTATCTCTTCTTGATAAATATTTTGTCAAATAACGCAAAGAAGCATTTAAATCTTTTAATATTGTATGCAGATATTTAGGTCCGAACAATAACAATGCAATAAGAAAAATAATAAGGCACGAGGCTAGATTTAATCCGTAAAATCCCATAAACATCCTTGTTTAAAGTTTAAAATCGTATTAATTTAATTTTTGTAATTTAATTATTGCCGTTAAAAATAAGCCTAAACCGCTTAAACCCAAAAGCCATAAATGGGCAGGTGATAATTGATAGCCGTCACTAATAGTTAAATCAAATAAAACCCAGGCCATACAAGCAGTAGAGACACCCAAACCTATAAACCAAAACGATTTTTTGTTGGTTTTTTTTCTCCCTTGCCTATTTTCACAAGCAATACATTTTGATGACTTTTTTAAATGGCGAAATTCGAGTAGTGTTTGATAGAGCAAATCAGGGATTTCAGGTAATTTCTCAGCCCAGTAGGGAGCATATTCACGTATTTTTCGTAAAAAAACACGCGGTCCTAGTTGTTTTCGTAACCAGTGTTCTAAAAATGGTTTTGCGGTATTCCATAGATCCAAATCTGGATATAATTGTCGCCCTAAGCCCTCAACATTAAAAAGGGTTTTTTGTAACAATACTAATTGGGGCTGTACTTCCATGTTAAATCGTCTAGCTGTTTGGAATAGGCGTAAAAGTAATTGGCCAAAGGAAATTTCTTTTAATGGTCGTTCAAAAATAGGTTCGCATACGGTACGAATTGCCGCTTCAAATTCGTTAATACGTGTGTTTTGAGCCACCCAACCCGATTCCACATGTAATTGTGCCACGCGTCGATAGTCTCGCTTAAAAAATGCCATCAAATTTTCAGCCAGATAGCGTTGATCATCTGGACTTAAACTACCCATAATCCCAAAATCAACACCTAAATATTGGGGGTCTTGCTTATTTTTAGGTGAAACAAAAATATTTCCTGGATGCATATCGGCATGGAAAAAACAATCACGAAATACTTGGGTAAAGAAAACTTCTACGCCTCGCTCCGCTAATTTTTTTAAATTAATACCTTGTTTTTTTAAAGTAGAAATATCCGAGATAGGAATACCGTAAATCCGCTCCATGACTAAAACTTCATGAAAGGTATATGGCCAATATACCTCCGGAATATAAAGTAGATCAGAATTAGAAAAATTTCGTCTTAGCTGAGAGGCATTAGCCCCCTCTCGCAATAAATCCAACTCATCTTTCAAACAGGCTTCAAATTCGGCCACAATTTCACGTGGCCTAAGTTGCTTGGCGGGGCGCCAATAGCGCATTGCTAGATCCGCTAAAGCATAGAGCAGATCCACATCTCGACTAATTCGTTGATAGACTTTAGGACGTAATACTTTAACCACCACCTCTTGGCCCGTTAGTAACTTAGCCGCATGTACTTGCGCAATAGAAGCAGAAGCTAAAGGGTTAATATCAAACTCGGAAAATACCTCTAGTAGTGGCTTTCTGTAGCATGTTTCAATAATAGATCGCGCTTGCTCGCCAGGAAAAGGCGGTACTTGATCCTGTAATTTCGCTAATTCATCGGCAATATCAATAGGAATAAAATCACGGCGCGTCGACAAGGTTTGGCCAAACTTAACGAAGATTGGGCCTAAATCTTCCAAAGCTAAGCGAATACGTTCTCCCCTTGTTCTTTTTTTATTAACGCTTCGATAAGGGTTTAGATAAACAAAGAAGCGTATCGATCGAAACAAATGCAGCGAAAATACCAATTCATCTAGGCCATAACGAAAAAGAATAAAACTGATCTGCATTAAACGTATTAAACGAGATATGGCTTTCATGAATCCAATCCTCTTTGCAAAACGTTTATCCGCGCTTCTAGCCGCTCACTATCGTCTCGCAAATCATCAACGTCGGAAAAAAAAATTTGCAGTTCTGGTTCGGAAACTAAATAATTCAATTCTGTTTGAAGATAATTAGTCATATTTTGGCTAAGGCTTTCTACACTCTGTTTAGCCCATCGCGTTATTTCTTTAAAGAGACAACTTATCGGATAAGCTATGGTATCACCTAGAAGTTTTGCTAATTGCTCTTCCCAATCAATATCTAAATTAGAAAAAAGGTCTTTAAATTGTTTAGCAAACTCCATATCCCCTAAAATTTGCAGGGGAATAGCCGTAAGCGCCGTATCCTTTTTCATAAAAGTGATACGTATAAAATCCAAAGTGGAACCGCGCAATATGAGATCGACAGCACCCTGGTAATCTTTACTTAAATAAATTGAATCCGACTTAAATAGCCAATAATAATTCAAATGCCCCCATTCTATCTTGACTACCTTGCCAGATAATCGAGACAAATGCTCTTTAGCCTCTGGATCAAGGTTCAGGTAATGATTCAGTATAGCTTCTTGGGCAGATAACAATATATTTTGAGAGTTCAAAATTTCCACGCTCTATGTAATGCAACTATTCCGCCACTCAGATTATGATATTCACATTCATCAAACCCCGAAGCTAGAATAAGCGACTTTAATGTTTCTTGATCAGGATGACGCCGAATAGACTCTACTAAATAACGATAGCTCGCCTCGTCATTTGCGATCCATGCCCCTAATTTTGGAAGAAATTCAAAGGAATAGCTATCATATAACGATTGCAAAAAACCCAAAGCCGGTTTAGAAAATTCTAGCACTAGTAAACGTCCACCCGGCTTAAGGACACGATACATAGATTTTAGCGCGTTGGTTTTATTCGTAACATTGCGTAATCCAAAAGCAATACTTAAACAATCAAAACTATCTTCTGCAAAAGGTAAGCACTCTGCATTAGCCTGGATCGCTGGGATATCTATCAAACCCGCATCTATGAGACGATCACGGCCAATTTTCAGCATGGCGGCATTAATATCAAGCAAGGTAACCTTCCCTCGAGTTCCAACGCGTTTGATAAATGCTTTGGCCAAATCGCCTGTACCACCAGCCACATCAAGTACTTTATCGCCGGGACGAAGCTGAGCCAACTCCAGCGCAAATTTTTTCCATAGCCGATGTAATCCTAATGACATGAGATCATTCATCAGATCATATTGATTCGCGACCGATTGAAAAATCTCAGCAACCCGCGTGGTTTTTTCACTCAAAGGGATAGTTTTATAACCAAAATCTGTCGTTAAACTATCGGTTGATTTAATGGAAGAAATTGAGTTCGTCATGCAAAACTACATTATTTGAGAGATAAGCTATCTTAACTAGCTGGTTTGTTTTGAGCAAGAAAATGAACTTTTTTCTAAGTAATGAGTTTATTTGGAGCTTTCGGGAAAAACCTAAATTAAGGGCAAATTTAGTGCTTAATGGAAGGACCCCTAATAATTGGACAAGTCGTATGCTTACGTAATACTTTTAATGCCTGTTGGCTTTTAACATCAGTCCATAACTCTAGCGCTTGCAAAGGGGTTAACTCATTAGCCGAATCACTCAAGCTACGAATTGCATGCAAAATTTCTATAAGGTTAACAAAATCACAACTCAAGGCATTATAAAGGGTAGCCGAAGCGGCTTTAGATAAACTAGCCACTTGAACATAAGCCGTTTGACCTAATTCAATAAAATATTTAATTTTAACCTGTCTTTTCTCAGCCTGCTCAGGAAAAAATCCAGCAAATAATAAACATTTATCGCCTACCTCACGCAAACAATCACGCTGCCCAGCAAAGCCTTTAGTCAGTCCAACTAGATACTCCTTGGCTAGTATACAATTGGCAATATCGGGTCGTTGATTAAAGCGCCCTAATAAAAAAACCAAATAGCTTTCAAGTTCATTATTTAATCGAAGATTACTACTCGATTCGGCATCCTTAACCAAGGCTTGCCATTGTGCCACCGCTGTTGGTTGCAATAAAAACATTCCCATGATAAAACCTCTCAGCTGCTTTGCCTTTCTATCAGTGTAGAACACGCTAGCGGAAATGCCTGTCTTTGCGTTATCATGCACTCTTTTTGAACAAAACCTTAACACCTAATTTCCTAAAAACTACCTTATGATTCAGAACATACGTAATATCGCCATCATCGCCCACGTCGACCACGGCAAAACCACGCTGGTCGATAAACTATTGCAACAATCTGGAACCCTCTCCAGCCGCGCCGCACCGGTGGAACGTATTATGGATAGCAATGATTTGGAGCGTGAACGCGGCATTACTATCCTGGCTAAAAATACCTCTATCGAGTGGCACGGTTATCGGATCAATATTGTCGACACCCCAGGCCATGCCGACTTTGGTGGCGAAGTAGAACGTATTTTATCTATGGTAGATTCCGTTTTGCTCCTTGTTGATGCAGTAGATGGGCCTATGCCTCAAACCCGATTTGTAACACAAAAAGCTTTTGCTAAGGGTTTAAAACCCATTGTCGTTGTTAATAAAATTGACCGGCCTAGCGCAAGACCCGATTGGGTCATCAACCAAGTTTTTGATTTATTTGATCGCTTAGGTGCTACTGAAGAACAATTAGATTTTCCTATCATCTATGCTTCTGCACTACAAGGTTATGCCACATTAGACCTCAAAAAACCAAGCACTGACCTTATTCCCTTATTCGAAACTATAATTAAAAAAGTAGCCCCGCCCGCCGTTGATCCGGAAGGCCCTTTTCAGATGCAAGTTACTAGCTTGGATTATTCGAGTTACGTAGGATCAATTGGGATTGGTCGCATTCAAAGAGGTTGCGCTAAAACCAATATGCCTGTCACGCTGATCGACAGAGAAGGAAAGACTCGCTCCGCACGCATATTACAAATATTGGGTTATCGCGGCTTAGAGCGGATTGAAGTTGGTCAAGCCCAAGCAGGCGATATCATCGCTGTAACAGGAATTGATAATCTTAATATTTCCGATACCTTATGCGATCCCAACACGGTAGTCGCCTTACCGGCATTAACAGTTGATGAACCGACGATGAGCATGACCTTTCAGGTCAATAACTCACCTTTTGCGGGGAAAGACGGAAAATTCGTTACCAGTAGACAAATAAGAGAAAGACTCGATAGAGAGCTACTACACAATGTCGCGCTCAAGGTAGAAAATACAGAAGATCCCAATCGATTTCGTGTCTCCGGTCGAGGCGAATTGCATTTATCCATATTGATTGAAACGATGCGCCGAGAAGGTTACGAGCTAGGGGTTTCCCGTCCTGAGGTTATCTTAAAAGAAATTGATGGGGAATTAAGAGAACCTTATGAAACCTTGACAGTTGATCTGGAAGAACAGCACCAAGGTAGCATTATGGAAAAATTAGGTAGTCGTCGTGGTGACTTAGTGGATATGGTCTCTGATGGAAAAGGGCGCGTTCGACTAGATTATAAAATTCCGACTCGTGCTTTAATTGGTTTTCGTACAGAATTTTTAACTGCGACTTCTGGTTTAGGCTTAATGCACCATGTATTTGATCATTATGGCCCGGTGAAAAAAGGAGCTATTGCAAACCGAGCTAACGGAGTCATGATTTCAAACCTAGTCGGTAAAGCAACCGGCTTTTCGTTATTTAATCTGCAAGAACGCGGTAAGTTATTGATTGGGCCACAAACGGATGTCTATGAAGGAATGATAGTGGGGATCCACTCACGTGATAATGATTTAGTTGTGAATGTAATTAAGGGTAAGCAATTAACTAATGTCCGCGCATCGGGATCAGATGATAACATTATACTAACACCACCTATATTATTTTCATTAGAGCAAGCTTTAGAGTTTATTGCAGACGATGAATTATTAGAGGTTACGCCGCATCATTTGCGGCTACGAAAAAAGTTTTTGAAGGAGCATGAACGTAAACGAGCAGGACGTGATACTTAACAACACTTCTATTAATTAATCATTGTAGCTTTTGATGTAATCGTGATTGATTTACCTATCATCTGAACCTTTCTTATCGCTGATGATTTTTTGCGAAATTATATCGTCTCTTAACAGGCTTATGAAAACCTGTTATATAATTCTGATTAATTTTTTTTAAATCTAACCCTTGGAAATTCATTATGGCGGCAGAAAATCTAGAAGAAATCGTTTCTTTGTGCAAACGCAGAGGATTTATCTTCCCTAGCGCAGAAATCTATGGAGGACTGCAAGGTGTTTTTGACTATGGTCCCTTAGGCGTAGAATTAAAAAATAACTTGAAAGCCGCTTGGTGGAAATCCAATGTTTATGAGCGCGATGATATCTACGGTTTAGATTCAGCCATTTTATCCCAGCGAAAAATTTTTCATTACTCAGGCCATGAAAGTACCTTTGCTGATTTATTAGTAGATTGTCGACATTGTAAAAAGCGTTGGCGCTCGGATCATCTCGTTGATGGAAAATGTGAAGCCTGTGGTTCGACTAATCTAACTGAACCAAGAGCGTTTAATATGATGTTTAAAACGACCGTGGGGCCCGTAGAAGATAAAGAAGCTTATGTCTATCTACGTCCAGAAACCGCTCAAGGGATATTCACCAATTTTAAAAACATTATCGATTCGATGGCCCCTAAGCTCCCTTTTGGTGTCGCACAAATTGGCAAAGCTTTTAGAAACGAAATAACGCCGCGTAATTTTATCTTCAGAGTAAGGGAATTCGAACAGCTAGAAATCGAGTTTTTTGTTAAACCCGGTGAAGATGAAAAATGGCATCAATATTGGGTTGAATCTCGTTTAGCATGGTGGGAAAAACAAGGTTTATCGCCTCAGCGTTTAAAATTATTCGAACAAAATTCATCAGAGCTTGCCCATTATGCCAAATCAACTGTCGATATACTTTACAAATTTCCGCACGGTTTTGAGGAGTTAGAAGGCGTCTCCAATCGTACTGATTATGATTTAGGCTCCCACACACAGGGACAAAACGAGTTAAATGTAAAAGTAAAAGTAGCGGTTAATAAAGAAAGCATCGCTAAGCTGAGCATTCAAGATCCACCGGGATCGCATTTTATTCCCTATGTGATTGAACCCTCAGCGGGTTTGGACAGAGGTGTACTCGCTATACTCACCGACGCCTATGAAGAAGAAGTATTAAAGGATAATAAAAAAAGAACGTTATTGCGGATAAAACCACATTTAGCACCGGTTAAAGCCGCTATTATCCCCTTAAAACGCAATGACAGTCTATTAGTAGAAAAGGCAAAATCACTTAAAGGAGCCATACAAGCCTTAGGTTTGGGACGTGTTGCCTATGAGGATACTGGAAACATCGGAAAAAGCTACCGACGTCACGATGAAATAGGAACACCGCTTTGTATTACGGTAGATTTTGATACGATAGGAAAAAGTGATAATACCTCCAATCATGATACCGTTACAGTGCGTGATCGAGATAGTATGCAACAAACTCGCATCAATTTATCCTGCTTAGAACAATATATGAAGGATTATTTTAAATAAAATTTATAAATTAATTAGCTCGCTTGGAAAAAATAGCGCTGCCTATTCGAATGAAGCTAGCACCTTCTGCAATAGCCACTTCAAAATCATCTGACATGCCCATGGATAAAATATCAAGCGGTAAACCTAGTCTTTTTAATTCTTCGAATGCGAGTCGCAAATTTTTAAAATTCTCGTGTTGCTTCTCAACATCGATTTCTGGTTTTGGAATCGCCATTAGCCCGCGTAAATGTAAATAAGGGAGTTTGTTAATTGCATTTGCCAGTACGACAAGATTTTCTAAATATACGCCTGATTTATTAGCTTCTTTTTGTAAATTAACTTGGATGCAAACATTGAGTGGTGTTAAATTGGCCTCTTTTCTATAATGGTTTAATCTTATTGCACTTTTAAGCGTCGAAAGACTATGAACCCAAGCAAAATTAATGGCGATCAACTTTGCTTTATTATCTTGAATTCTACCCACAAAATGCCATTCGATCCCTTGACCACTAAACCATTTAATTTTGGCTAAGGCTTCTTGCACGTAAGTTTCACCAAAAGCTAATTGCCCTGCTGTAATAGCTGTTTTTATAGCTTCAAGATCCTGCGATTTACTAATAGCAATTAAGCGAACTGAGTGTGGCAAACGCTGGAAACGATATTCTGCATCGCTGATCCGTTGTTTGACCTGTAAAAGCCGCTTAGCCACTGTATTTTTCATAGTCTATAACTGCTTGAGTGAGGTATTAGCTGACTTATAGCCTAGCAAAAGGGTATAATTGTTCTTATTATAAAGAATAAATGAGGGGTCTGTTGTGTCTTCATCTACATCCGATTTTTTAGTCGCTTACCGGCAACATATTCAACAACGTGCAACTCAAGGCATCCCTCCCTTACCGCTCAATGCGACCCAAGTTACACAACTCGTTGAATTGCTTAAAAAGCCTACTTTTTCCGCTGAGGCACCCTTTTTAGTTGAACTATTAAGCCAGAAAGTTGCACCGGGTGTAGACCCAGCCGCCTATGTTAAAGCAGCTTTTTTGGCAGCACTAGCAAAAGATGAAGCCCATTCGCCCTTTATTAGCCCTAAGCGAGCGGTAGAATTATTAGGCACTATGCTAGGTGGCTATAACGTGCCCATTCTCATTGAACTACTCGATCATAAGCTTTTGGCTAAAATAGCCGCTGAGCAACTTTCACATATTTTGTTAATGTTTGATGCCTATCATGATGTTATTGCTAAGGCGAAAAAGGGTAACTCGTATGCCAAACAAGTTGTGGAAGCTTGGGCAAATGCAGAGTGGTTTGTTTCTAAGCCAGAAGTCCCCCAGAAGCTCACTTTAACTGTCTTTAAAGTCGAAGGTGAAATAAATACAGATGATCTATCCCCTGCTACGGAAGCCTGGAGCCGTCCTGATATCCCGTTACATAGCTTAGTCATGCTAGGTAATCGCATACCCGAGGCGCTACAAATTATTAAACAATTAAAAACTAAAGGGCATCCTATCGCTTTTGTAGGGGATGTGGTCGGTACCGGTTCATCGCGTAAATCCGCCATTAATTCGCTGTTATGGCATATTGGCACAGTAATTCCTTTTGTGCCCAATAAAAATCGGGGTGGCGTCATTCTAGGCAGTAAAATTGCGCCGATTTTTCGCACTACAGCTGAAGACTCGGGTGCTTTTCCAATAGAAGTCGATGTTAGCCCATTAAATAGGGGTGATGTTATTCATATTTATCCTTATGAGGGTCGAATCGAAAATGAACAAGGTCAAAAAATAGCCGAATTTACCCCTAATCTTACACTCATCGATGCGGTACGTGCAGGTGGCCGAATTCCTTTGATTATAGGTCGAACCTTAACTGATAAGGTTCGAGCCACATTAACTTATCCTTTTTCCCAGGTATTTAACCGACCTGAAATTGTTCAACCTGGAAAAAAAGGCTTCACCCTAGCACAAAAAATGGTCGGTAACGCTTGTGGTGTGTCAGGTATACGCCCAGGCACCTACTGCGAACCTAAAATGACCACTGTAGGCTCTCAAGATACAACAGGGCCTATGACCCGAGATGAGTTAAAAGAATTGGCTTGTCTCGGGTTTTCATCTGACCTTGTCCTACAAAGCTTTTGCCATACCGCCGCTTACCCCAAACCGGTCGACATAGAAACACAACATAGTTTACCCGATTTCTTTTCCTCTCGTGGCGGTGTGGTACTACGACCTGGAGATGGAATTATTCATTCTTGGCTTAATCGAATGCTCTTACCGGATACTGTAGGTACAGGGGGCGATTCCCACACCCGTTTTCCTTTAGGCATTAGTTTTCCAGGCGGATCGGGTGTCGTCGCTTTTGCGGCCGCCATGGGGGTAATGCCTTTAACTATGCCAGAATCGATCTTAGTTAGATTTACCGGCCAAATACAACCGGCTATTACCTTACGAGATTTAGTGAATGCAATCCCCTATATTGCTCTACAAAGAGGATTATTAACGCTTGATAGCAAAAACAAAAAGAATATATTTTCAGGTCGTGTATTGGAAATTGAAGGTTTACCTAATCTCAAAATTGAGCAAGCCTTTGAATTTGCTGATGCATCGGCAGAACGCTCTGCAAACGGCTGCACGATACGCTTAAATAAAGAACCCATTATTGAATACTTAAATTCTAATATTTCCCTTTTGAAATGGATGATAGCTAATACTTATCAAGATACAAATAGTCTACAACGTCGCATTACCGCAATGGAAGCTTGGCTAGCTAAACCTACTTTATTAGAGCCAGATCCTGATGCTGAATATACAGAGATTATTGAAATTGACCTTAACCAGATCAAAGAGCCCTTACTCGCTTGCCCCAATGATCCAGATGATATTAAACCTTTATCGGCTGTCGCCCATAATAAAGTCGATGAGGTTTTTATAGGTTCTTGCATGACGAATATTGGTCACTATCGCGCGGCAGGAAGCTTATTAAAAAACTTTAATAATCGCTTACCCACGGTATTATGGATAGCTCCGCCAACAAAGATGGATGCACATCAATTAATGCAGGAAGGCTATTATGCAATTTATGGCGTCGTAGGGGCACGAACCGAAATGCCTGGCTGTTCATTATGTATGGGTAATCAAGCCCGCGTACGCGATGGTGCCACCGTAGTTTCGACTTCAACTCGAAACTTCCCTAATCGGATGGGAAAAAAGGCTAATGTCTACTTAGCTTCTGCTGAATTATCTGCGATAAGTGCCATTTTAGGTTACCTTCCTAGCTTAGATGAATACAGAAAAAAGATGGAATTCATTGATACGATGAGTGAAAATTTATATCGCTACTTAAACTTTGATCAAATGGCAGATTATCAAGCAGTTTCTAGAAAAATTGACTAATTAATGGGTACCTAAGAAGTTCATTATCTTAAATAATGCTTCGGGGTTTAAATTGAATACAATTTTCTTAATATTTATAGGCGCTGGGATCGGTGGGGTTCTACGCTACGCGATTTCCACAGGAATCTATAATTTACTTAATCAAAATTTTCCATATGGAACCTTAGTTGTCAATGTTAGCGGATCTTTGCTAATGGGTTTTTTATTTGTTTTAATCTTAGAAAGATTTCAGACTACAGCACCCCAACTTAGAGCATTGCTATTAATCGGTTTCTTAGGTGGGTATACAACTTTTTCTTCTTTTTCAATAGAAACCATAAATTTAATCGAAAATGGAAGTTGGCTCCCTGCCGTCTTAAATGTTTTACTTAGTACTATTTTATGTCTTACGGCAACGTTGGTTGGCGTAATTTTAGGAAGAAATCTATGAAAACTCTGGATATATTAGTGGTTAGAATCTATATAACAGAAGCTTCACACCTACTTAATAAAATAATTGATTATTTAAAAAATGACAAAATTTCGGGATTAAGCGTTTTTCGCGCCATTGCCGGAATCGGAGAATCAGGTAATTTAAGTCTCTCTT
Source organism: Candidatus Aquirickettsiella gammari (assembly GCA_002290645.2). Taxonomy (GTDB): domain Bacteria; phylum Pseudomonadota; class Gammaproteobacteria; order Diplorickettsiales; family Diplorickettsiaceae; genus Aquirickettsiella; species Aquirickettsiella gammari. The sequence goes on along the minus strand of NMOS02000007.1, from coordinate 37,834 downwards.
TGCTAGATCTTTCATTGAATCTACCTATTACTGTTGAGTTTTTTGATTATAATAAAGATAAAGTACTAAGAGCACTTGAACATTTACATCAGTTTATTAACCCAGGACATATTATTTTTTGGGATGCAAAAGTGATTGTTACAGATTAAATTCAATTTATTATAGTTATATATTGAGGCGCTTAAAAAATTTTTCGGGAATTAAGCGAATAATGAACATAACCACACGCCAAACTCCAGGGATGTAAACACTTTCTCGCCCTTTATCCAGTGCTCGTATAATTTTTAAAGCGGTTTTTTTCGGATTAGCGGCCAAAAAAAGTGGATAGTTAGCACCAAAAGTCATTTTGGTATCAATTAATCCCAACTTAATGGTTAATACCTGTATTTGAAAGGGGAACAAATAAGCACGTAAGCCCTGTAGATAGGTAGTCAACGCTGATTTACTGGCGCCATAAACATAATTGGGCTTGCGCCCTCTGTCACCCGCTACAGAACTAAGTCCGATTATAAAACCATTTTTTTGCGTCAACAAATACTGCGCACAAAGATCCAGAATAGAAACCGGACCAGAGAAATTGGCTTTAATCGTTTGTTCATGCGAGGATTTATCAATCAATCCCACTGCCATCAATATACCAAAAACAGAACCTAGTTTTTTAATCACTGCTGAAAAAAAATGTTCATGGGAATCAATCTGGCTTATATCAAAAAATGTATAATCAATATCCGCTTTATATCGTATTCGCAGATCTATCGCTATACGTTCTAATTCGGGCAAATTACGACCCGCTAGAAGAAGTCCATAACGCCGCGAGGCAAAGATTTCACTACAAGCCCTTGCTATAGAAGAAGTAGCTCCCAAAATTAAGATAGATTGCATAAAAGATATTTATACTAAAAAATAAAGCTATTCTAGATTACACTAAACAAAAGATTTAACTAGATCTTTATTCTAGAAGTCATCTATCTCGAACTAGATCAATGAAGATTAGGCTTAACTTCAAATATTGGCCTTTTTTAAAAACTCAGCGATTATCGTAGATTGATACTTTTCTTTATGAATCAAAATATGAAACTCTCGATTAAGTGTTAAACAAGGGGATTTTAATTCTACTAAGGTATTATTTCTTAGCGATTCTTCTACCACAAGCCTAGAAAGACAACTTATCCCTAGTCCAGCCTGTGTCGCTTGCTTGAGTGCATCTGTATCATCTAGCTCTAAAAAAGGCCGTATTTTTCCACCCATATTTTCTTCTAATTTTTCACGTATACCGGAACTTTGTTTTCGTAATAACCAACGTGCGTTGGCAATATCGGTAAGGGTTAATTTCTTTTTTTTACTCAGCGGGTATTTTGGCGCCGCAATAATAACTAATTCGTCTTTTTTCCACGGATAAGCATAGACCTTATCAGAAAAACAATTAGCTTCTATTAAGGCGATATCAATACTGAATGTCAGTAATTTAGCCAATATGGCTTTGGTATTGGCTATTTTTAAATTGATCTGAATATTTTTATGGGTACAAGTAAATTCAGAAATAAGCTTTGGCAATATATAATTTCCGATAGTTTTACTGGCACCTATCATTAATTGACCGGATAAATTATCCTCTTTGTCTTCCATCATCATATCTTTAAGTTCTGATATTTGGGATATGACACTACTAGCTTTAGGTAACAAAACCCTTCCGCGTTCATTCAGGAATAATTGCTTGCCATGTCTATCAAATACGGCTCCTTCCAACTGTTCTTCTAGCGTTGCAAGTGCCATACTACAAGCCGATTGAGAAAGATACATCTTCTTTGCAGCATGGCTTACATTTCCTGTCTTAGCAATTGCGACAAAAACTTCGAGTTGTTTTAAAGTAATACGCATAGCAATTTTAAATTTTCATTACTTAAATCCAATACAATTTAACTTAACTTAACTTTATATAATAATAACTTATTAAATATAAAAACTATAATACCGGATTAGTATCTACATGACTATTGTCATTTGTGGAAATATATTAGGATATACATCCACTTTTTAGTTGATATTTTTTTATTTTTACTTAAAAATTTTTTAAATTATAAAAAGAGTATTGTTGCAATGCAAAAATATAGATAGTTGAATCAAAGAGTTTTATATAAATTGTCCGCTTCCGTTCTCAAAAATATAAATACATTAAAAAGAATTCGCTTATAAATTTTTTAGGCGCTAATAAAAAGTAATTAACTAAATTTCACTCAAGGTGGTGTGCTGATTTTTCCAGCTTGGATCAAAAATATTTGATTTGATTTATGCTATAATTTAGCCACTCATGAGGGAAAATACTTATGTTTAACCGGCTTAAATATATCGCTGCCAGTATCTGCTTATCACTAAGTACTGTAGCCTATGCGGGTATTTCTATACCGATGTATCTTACCGCTCAGCAAGGTCTTGGCAAGCCCATAGGCACTATCACGGCGACAGAAAGTCCTTACGGGGTTTTACTGACGCCCAACTTACACGGTCTTCCTCCTGGCCCGCATGGTTTTCATATCCATGAAAATCCCTCCTGTCTTGATAACGGAATGGCCGCTGGCGATCACTTGGATCCCGCGCACTCTAAACAACATCTCGGCCCCTATGGGAAAGGACACGTGGGTGATTTACCCGCTTTGGAAGTCGATAATAATGGAAACGCTAGCTTACCTCTATTAGCGCCTAGTTTACATTTAGTAAAATTAAAAAATCATGCGCTAATAATCCATGCCGGTAGTGATAATTATGCCGATATTCCCGCTAAACTAGGCGGCGGCGGTGCGCGTATTGCTTGCGGCGTTATAAAATAAGACTTTAGAAAAAACTATCGCTTTTTCAATCATTTATTTTAGGGGGAGAGGAATTTTCTCCTTTAATAAAGTTTAATCGCAAATAAAATATAATCAGTCTATCAAAATTGCACTCTCATAAAACACGAAAACAATTTATAAAAATTTAATTTAATGAACTCAGAACTTTACTTTTTATCTGCAAGACAATTAACCCAGCTAATCAAAGAAAAAAAAATTTCTTGTGTTGAGCTCATACAAATCCATTTGACACGTATCGAACAAATTAATTCTAAGCTTAATGCAATTATACAGTTCCAAGATCCTGAAAAGGTTTTGCAAGAAGCGCGTATAGCCGATAAAAAATTAGCTAAGCAAGAAATTATGGGTCCATTACACGGGCTACCCATTACAATTAAAGATTGCTGTAAAGTCAAAGATTTTATTATCAGCAAAGGCAGCTACGCTTACCACTTTCTTTCTAATGAAGATGCAACTGTTGTGGCAAGACTAAAAACAGCCGGTGGTATTATTTTAGGTATAAGTAATGTTCCTGAATTCAATATCGCCTATGAGACCGATAATGATCGCTATGGTAAAACTTTAAATCCCTATGATCTAACTCGAACCCCGGGTGGAAGTAGTGGTGGAGAAGCCGCTATCATCGCAGCAGGAGGATCCGCACTTGGTTTAGGGTCAGATGCGGGTGGAAGTATTCGTCAACCTGCGCACAATACGGGTATTGCGGGGATAAAGCCTACACGTGGCTTAATTCCTAACACAGGAAATGTTCCTAACGATGGACGAGGTCTATTAGGTCCATTAACCAGTTATGGTCCGATGGCTCGCTTTGTCGATGATCTTATCTTATCACTGCCGCTGTTAGCCGGCCCAGATTATGCTGATCCTGATATGCGAGCAATTTCAATCTCAAAATCTCAACCCAACTTTAAATCTCTACGTATCGCGTTTTATACTGACAATGAGATTGCCAAACCGGATACCGCAACCTTAAATACGATGCATCAAGTGATTAGCGTTTTACAAACTGAAGTTAAACACATTGAAGCGCGCTGTCCACCCCATCTAATAGAACTTTATTCACTGATCACCGAGACATTTTTTTTAGGCGGTGACAAAGGATTAGGACTAAAAAACTTATTTAGTCAGTTGGGTATTAAGAAACCCTCCTATCTTGTTCGAGAATTTTTAGCGATTTCACGTACTTGTGAATTTTCTATTACTAACTTACACCAACGATTACGTCGTATTGATCAAATACGTATTGCGCTAGAAAATTTTTTTTCGTCCTATGACGCTATTATTTGTCCTGTTGCAGCAACACCTGCCAAATTACACGGTCGTTCCTTTATTGAAGGGCATGATTTTAGTTATTTGAATATCTTTAATCTGACCGGTTGGCCAGTCTTAACCGTACGCTGCGGTTCTTCACCGCAAGGATTACCTATAGGGGTTCAGATAATTGCTAAGCCATGGCACGATAGCACGGCACTAATGATAGGCCATAAATTAGAAACACTATTAGGGGGGTGGCAAAAGCCGCCTTTATTTCCGTAGTCACGGTTCCGAATAGGTTCACGCGTTGAACCTGCTATACTTCATCTGCACCTTAAGGAGGATAAATGATTTGGATTATTAGCTTAAATAGTAGTTTAGGCCATATTTATTCTTATGAGCCAAAAAAACATCAACTAAAGCTGTTAGAAACACTGGAAAATCCAGCTGGGAAATTAAAAACAAGTGATTTAATCTCCGATGCGCCAGGTCATTATAAAACTTCTCACTCTACCAAAGGCGCCTATGAATGGCCCAGCGATCCGCACGATGTAGAAGTCGATCGTTTTACTAAAAACCTAGCCAGCCTATTAAAAAAAGGTCTTGATGAGCATCGCTTTAGCCAACTTATTCTATGTGCGGCTCCCCACGTAGGTGGCGTTTTACTCAATAATTTAGATAAACAAGTTGAACAAGTTTTGTTAACTAATATTAAAAAAAATTTTGTCGAAGCCGATACATCGGTGCTCACTGACTATCTGAAAGATAATTGGTGGGAAATTATTCGTTCAAATAAAATATAATAAATAGCACTAAGATGGCTTTTAAAGCAAGCTTCGCTAAAAACAAGGAACACTCCTATGCTAGATGCTAAAAAATATGAACTTATTATTGACAATAAACATCCATCCCCTAACTACAATCAACGTATTTCAACTTTAGTTTTACATTACACGGCACTGGATCTTAAAACTTCATTACAAGTGTTAACGGATCCTAAAAAAGCAGTAAGCGCGCATTATTTAGTCCCTGAAACATCGATTAATCAAGAACGAAAAGTTTATCAATTGGTTCAAGAAGATAAACGTGCTTACCATGCTGGAAAAAGTTACTGGCAAGGTCGCTACAACCTAAATGACAGCTCTATTGGAATAGAAATCGTTAACCTTGGCTATCAAGATGAAAACGGAAAACGAAAATGGTTTCCGTTTTCGGATTATCAAATTATGAGCGTGATCACACTATCAAAATTAATTATTGACCGCTACCAAATCCATCCGAGCTGTATCATTGGCCATAGTGACATCGCACCCAACAGAAAAGTAGATCCAGGCCCCTTATTTCCATGGCAAACACTTTACGAACATGGTATAGGCGCATGGTTTGATGAAAATGAAATAGCAATAAGTAATGCGACTTCTAATGATATTAATATTTTATCGCTGCAGAAAGACTTAAAAATCTATGGTTATGATATTGAACTAACTGGTAAGCTAGATATTCAAACTCAAACTATTTTACAAGCTTTCCAAATGCATTTTAGACCTAAGGATTATTCAGGAAAACCTGACTTTCAAACCTGTGCCATCCTGAAAAACTTAATTCAAAAGTATTTTTCTAAATAAACTCGGTTGTTGAAAAATATAAATTGCGAAGTTAATTGTTAATTTGTTTTTTTCTAGGTCGTTTCCAACTTGCAACAGTCCGGGCTTCAGCTCGACTTAGCGTTAATTTTCCAGCCGGCACATCTTTGTTTAGGGTAGAACCTGCGCCTATGGTTGCTCCCTTCTGGACGCGAATCGGCGCTATTAATGCGGTATTTGATCCAACAAATACATCATCTTCTATCGTTGTTTGATGCTTAACGGCACCATCATAATTGCAAGTAATAGTGCCAGCACCAATATTCACATTTTTTCCAATATTTGCATCACCAATATAGCTAAGATGATTAATTTTACTTTCATGTTCTATCTGACTATTTTTAACTTCGACAAAATTTCCAATATGAACCTTATTTTTCAGAACAGTACCCGGCCGAATTCGTGCAAAAGGGCCAATGACACAATTGTCACCAATAACGGCGTCCTCAATTAAACAATAAGCTTTAATTTCAACTGCTTTGCCTATTTTAACATTTTTTAAAATCGTATTTGGACCGATAGAACTATTAGCTCCTATTATATTTTTTCCTTCCAAAATCACATTAACATCGATAATTACATCCTTTTCTGCTGTTAATTGACCCCGTAAATCAAAACGCTGCGGATCTCGGAGTGTAACTCCAGCTAACATAAGCTTCTTGGCAGATTGCTGTTGATAATGTCGTTCGAGTTTTGCTAATTGCACGCGATCATTAACACCTTGCATTTCACCTTCAATATCCGAGGACACTGTGATTACCTCTATCTTTTCATCCACAGCCATTGCAATAATATCCGTTAAATAATATTCGCCTTGTGCATTAACTTTTTTAATTTTAGGTAGCCAATGCTTTAATAGCTTTATCGGTACGTAAAAAATACCACTATTGACTTCTTTTATTTTTTTTTGCGCTGAGCTCGCCTCTTTTTCTTCGACAATTTGAACCACTTTTCCTTGTTTATCACGTAAAATACGGCCTAAACCAAAAGGCTGTTGTGTAGTGAGTGTAATCAAGCCAATTTGCTGCTCTTGGGTAGATTGGATCAATTTTTTTAAGGTGCTCAAACTAACTAACGGCGTATCGCCTAGCAAAATAAGTACTCGGCTCGCATCTTGCTTAATCTTTGGAAGTGCTTTGGCAACCGCATGGCCAGTTCCCAATAATTCTGTTTGCTTTACCCAATCAACCGGCAGATGTCCTAAACAGCTGGGTACTTTTCCACCACCGTTTCCATAAACCACATAAATGCTATGCGGATGTAAATCCTGTACTGTTTCTACTAGGTACTGTAATAAAGGTTTTCCTGCTAAGGTATGCAGTACTTTAGGTAAAGTAGAATGCATACGTTTACCATGGCCTGCAGCTAAGATAATGACATCAAGTGCTTTCATGTTTTCAACCTAAGCTTATAAACTAAACATCCACTTTTATCGGATAGCCTTTAAGCTTTTTTATGGTTTTTTTATCCACTAATCACTGCTTTTAAAAAATTATTTATTTAATATCTAAATTTACACGAGTACATTGCGGGCTAAAGCTTACCGGTTAACCTTTTCTTCAACTTAGATATCGCTTGTAATTGTGCAACAGCCTGTGCTAATTCTACAGTCGCCTTCGCATAATCAATATCGGATTGCTTATCAATTAACGCCTTTTCTGCATGCTCCTTGGCTTCTAATGCGGCCATCTCGTCTAAGTCTGCAGCCCGTATGACGGTATCGGCTAATATACTAACAAGTTGTGGTTGAACTTCTAAAATACCACCCGAAATATAAAGTATTTCATCTTCACCATCTGGCTTTATGATACGGACCGGTCCCGGCTTCAAAGCAGTAAGCAACTGGGTATGGCCTGGGTAAATACCGAGCTCGCCGATTAAGCCGGTCGCCACAACATGCGTCGCTTGGCCTGAAAAAATCATAAGCTCTGCGCTCACAATTTCAATCTGCATTGTTTTAATCATGGTATCTCAAACCTTTACAAAGCCTTTGCCTTACTACCTACCTCATCAATGCTACCCACCATATAGAATGCTTGCTCAGGTAAATCATCGTATTCGCCGTTTAAAATGGCTTTAAAGCCGCGAATCGTTTCTTTAAGACTGACATACTTACCGGGTGAACCAGTAAATATTTCAGCCACAAAAAAAGGTTGAGATAAAAACTTCTGTATCTTCCTGGCACGCACAACAGTTAACTTATCTTGCTCAGATAATTCATCCATACCTAAGATAGCAATAATATCTTTAAGTTCTTTATAACGTTGCAAGGTTTTTTGTACTGCTCTGGCCACATCATAATGCTCTTGACCAACAATTAAAGGATCAAGTTGACGGCTGTTAGAATCTAATGGGTCAATCGCAGGATAAATACCTAACTCAGCAATTTGCCGCGATAATACGACGGTCGCATCTAAGTGCGCAAAAGTAGTAGCCGGGGAAGGATCGGTCAAATCATCCGCTGGGACATAAACCGCTTGAATAGAAGTAATAGAACCCGTTTTGGTCGATGTAATACGTTCTTGTAAAGCACCCATTTCTGCCGCTAAGGTAGGTTGATAACCGACAGCAGAAGGCATACGGCCCAATAATGCCGATACTTCGACACCGGCTAAGGTATAACGATAGATATTATCGATAAATAATAGCACATCCCGACCTTCGTCCCTAAAATACTCTGCTACAGTTAAACCGGTTAAAGCAACGCGTAAGCGATTACCAGGTGGTTCGTTCATTTGTCCATAAACTAGAGAAACTTTATCTAATACATTGGATTCTTTCATCTCATGATAAAAATCATTACCTTCTCGTGTACGTTCTCCCACTCCCGCAAAAACAGAATAGCCACTGTGCTCTATTGCAATATTACGTATCAACTCCATCATATTCACTGTCTTACCGACACCGGCACCACCAAATAAACCTACTTTACCGCCTTTGGCAAAAGGACAAAGTAGATCAATAACCTTGATACCCGTTTCTAATAACTGTTCATTGACCGCCTGTTCAGCAAAACTAGGTGCTTTACGATGAATAGGCAAACGAACTTTCTCGTTAATAGGGCCCGCTTCGTCGATAGGCCTGCCTAATACATCCATGATTCTACCTAAGGTTTGCTTCCCCACGGGTACGCTAATCGGTGCCCCGGTATTCGTTATTTTTATTCCTCTTTGCAAACCGTCACTAGTCCCCATAGCAATAGTACGGACCACACCATCACCTAATTGTTGTTGAACCTCTAACACCAAGTCATGATCATGGACCGTTAAAGCATCAAAAATTTTGGGGATCTCTCCTCTTGGAAATTCAACGTCGATGACGGCACCGATAATTTCGACTATGTGTCCAATGTGGTTGATTGACTTCATAACGCTACTCTTCATTATTTATTCATGTAAGGTTAAATCTAAACGGCTTCAGCGCCCGCAACAATTTCTGCTAATTCTTTGGTAATAGCTGCTTGACGGGCTTTATTATAAGCTAATTGTAAATCGCCTATTAATTCTCCTGCATTATCGGTCGCATTTTTCATAGCTACCATCCTAGCGGCCTGTTCACAAGCGGTATTTTCTACCACACTTTGATAAACCTGTGATTCAATATAACGCGTCAAAACGAGCTCTAACAAAGATTTTGCATCAGGTTCATAGAGATAGTCCCAACGGTAATCAAGTCCTGATTTTTTAGCTGGCAAAATAGGTAACAACGACAAGGAACGTGCCTTTTGGGTCATCGTATTAACAAATTCATTATAAACTATGTTCAAGCTATCGAGTTGACCCTGCTTATAAGCGTCTAGTAAAGTTTTAACGACACCAATCAAATCTTGTAATTGCGGAGCATCACCTAAATGATTAGCATGCGCCACAATATGTCCACCTATTCGTTTAAAAAATGCCTCTCCTTTACCGCCAATGATAGCCAGATCTATCTCTACCCCTTTGGATTGACAAGCTTGAAATTCCTGTAAAACCAATTTCAACAAATTAGTATTTAATCCACCACATAGCCCTTTATCCGTTGTAATGATAAGAAAACCAGCCCGTTTAATATCGCGTACTTGTAAATAAGGATGTTGATATTCAGCATGACTACTTGCAACATGACTGATTAAATCAAGCATTTTGTGTGCATAAGGCCGAGAAAGTGTCATACGTTCTTGAGCTTTACGCATTTTGCTAGCCGCGACCATTTCCATTGCCCGCGTAATTTTTTGCGTGCCCTTAATACTAGAAATTTTACCGCGTATCTCTTGCGCAAAACTCATTGGTCATTACCAAGTTTGTGTCGTTTTAAAACAGCTAATCGCTTCCGCTAATCTTTTAGCAATCCCTTCGTTATAATCACCTTTTTCATTTATCTTTTTCAAAAGAGCAGCCTGCTCTGCGTGCATATAAGCTAACAATGCTTCCGCAAATACATTGATTTTCACCAATTCAATATCATCTAAATAACCTTGATCGGTCGCAAATAGAAGCACGGCCATTTCAGCCACACTCAAAGGTGCATATTGTTTTTGCTTTAACACTTCGGTAACACGCTGACCACGCTCAAGTTGCTTACGTGTCATTTCATCCAGATCCGACATAAACTGAGAAAAGGCAGCTAGTTCGCGATATTGAGCTAAGCTTAATCGAACACCACCGCCCAATTTTTTAATAATCTTTGTTTGTGCGGCAGAACCGACACGGGAAACGGACAAACCGGCATTAATTGCGGGACGAACACCTGCGTTAAATAAATCTGTTTCTAAAAAGATTTGACCATCGGTAATTGATATAACATTCGTTGGAACAAAAGCAGAAACATCCCCAGCTTGCGTTTCGATAATAGGTAACGCGGTTAAAGATCCTGTTTTTCCTTTTACACGGCCATTGCTTGCTCTTTCAACAAACTCTGCATTAACCCTTGCCGCACGTTCAAGCAAACGTGAATGTAAATAAAAAATATCGCCCGGATAAGCTTCGCGCCCTGGTGGACGGCGCAATAACAAGGATATTTGACGATAAGCCCAGGCTTGCTTTGTTAAATCATCATAGATGATAAGTGCATCTTCGCCTTGATCGCGGAAATATTCACCCATCGCGCAACCTGCATAAGGCGCAATAAACTGTAATGCGGCAGAATCAGCCGCACTTGCCGATACAATAATCGTATGTTTTAAAGCATCTTGTTCTTTTAGTTTTCTGACCACCGCCGCAATCGATGAAATTTTTTGCCCGATTGCCACATAGATACATTTTACCCCGGTATCTTTTTGATTAATGATAGCATCCACAGCCAATGCCGTTTTTCCAGCTTGCCTATCACCAATAATTAGCTCGCGCTGACCACGCCCGATAGGGACCATGCTATCAATAGCAAGTATCCCTGTTTGCAATGGCTGAGAGACGCTCTGACGCCAAATAACACCCGGTGCAATTTGTTCAATAGGCGCATGATTTTCCGTCTCGATAGAACCTCGTCCATCTATAGGCTGCCCTAAAGCATTAACAACGCGGCCTAATAAGGCTTCGCCTACCGGAACCTCCAGAATACGCCCTGTGCACTTAACCGTTTGGCCTTCGCTTAATTGTTCATAATCACCTAAAACAACCGCACCCACAGAATCTCGCTCTAAATTTAAAGCAAGACCGTAACATTGATCTGCAAACTCTATCATTTCTCCCAACATGACATCATTCAAACCGTAGATTCGCACAATCCCGTCACGAAGACTGACGATACTTCCTTCTGTACGCGTTTCTGCAGAAACATCAAATTTCTGAATACGCTCTTTAATTAATTCATTAATTTCAGATGTAGTTAATTGTTGCATTGACTTATACTGCCTCTTAATTCACTAATGTCGCACGTAAACGTTCTAGCTTCCCGCGTACAGAACTATCGATGACTAAATCTCCGACGCGAATGACTAGGCCACCCAATAAATAATTATCGATATGATGCTCTAGTATAACCTGACGTTGTAAGCGCTGTGATAATGCATTTACTAAGGTTTGCTGTTCCACTTTAGTTAAAGGCACCGCCGAAATAGCATGTGCCGTCACTTGTTTGGCTTGTTCAGCCTTATATTGCTCAAATAAATATTCAATTTCCGGAAGAACTAACAAACGTTGTTTAAATGCCATAAGCTTTAAAAAATTCTTCCCAAAAGGAAACATGAGTGATTTACAAAGTACTAACAAGCATTCATAAGCTTCCATTTTATCAATGCGAGGATTCGTTAATAAAACCTGCATCGCCTTCCTTTTTATAATTTTTGCCGCCTGTGCTAATAACATAGACCATGCCTGCAAATTTTTTTCTTCTAATGCACAAGCAAACGCGGCTCGTGCGTAAGGTCTTGCAATGGAAATTAAATTGGCCATCAAATTTCTTCCAAAGACTGCTTAAGCAGAGCATGTTGAGCCACACTATCTAGGGATTGCGCCAAAATTTTTTCAGTTGTCGTAATCACTAAGTTAGCTACTTCGGTACGTAGTTTTTGCTGCGCAGTTTGCCACTCTTGTTGAATATCGGCTCGCGCTATCGCTAATAAGCGTTCGTTTTCTGCTCGTATTTGTCGTTTTGATTCTTCAGCCATTTGACTAGCGCGCTTATTAGCCTGTTCGATGATCTCAGCCGCTTGCTGCTTTGCTACGTTTAAATATTCATCCACCTTAACCTGGGCTAATTCTAAGGCTTGTTGACCCCGTTCTGCAGCAGCTAAACCATCTGCAATACGTTGCTCACGCTCTCTCATTATCTGCAATATGGGTGGCCACACAAATCTCATGGTAAACCACACAAAAACAGAAAACGTAATTAACTGGCCTAATAAGGTTATATTAATTTCCACGATGATCTATCTCTCAAGTTATTCTCGTTTAGCCTGTCACCGGTTTAGAAACTAGCTTTAAAACTTCACTTAAAAAAGGATTTTTAGCAAAAATTAAATAAAGTCCCATTACGATGGAAATAGCTGCAAAGGCATCGACCAATCCAGCCATTAAAAACATTCGCAACATCAGCATCGGTGTTAACTCAGGTTGGCGAGCGACTCCCTCTAAAAATTTACCCCCTAAAATACCAAAACCAATCGCTGTACCCAATGCAGCTAACCCGACTAATAAAGCCGCTGCTATGGCTGTTAATCCCTGAACATTTGCAACTACTTGCGCCACTTCTACCATTTTTATACCCTCTCTTTATATTAATAAATAGTTAATGTGTTTCTTCTTGGCCATGGGTCTCATGCGCCATACTTAAATAAACGATTGTTAACATCATAAAGATAAATGCTTGAATCGCAATGATTAAAATATGAAAAACAGCCCAAACACCACCAAAAGTCCACTGTATCCACCAGGGCAATAACGCCACTAAAATAAAAATTAATTCACCAGCAAATAAATTCCCAAATAATCGTAATGATAAAGAAATGGGGCGTACGCATTCTTCTAGCAAGCGAAAAACAATATTAATAGGGAAAAGGTAGGGACCAAACGGAGCAACTAACATCTCTTTACTGAGTCCCTTCGCGCCTTTAATTTTTAGGTTATAGTAAATGATCAAAATAAAGACTGCAATCGACATGCCAAAAGTCGCATTGGGATCAGCGGTTGGCACAGAGCGAAAATGGCCTACTCCAAACAATGACAACAAGGTCGGCAATAGATCGACCGGAAGCAAATCCATAAAATTCATTAAGAACACCCAAACAAAAATCGTCAATGCCAAAGGCGCTATCAATTGGCTAACACCGTGAAAGGATTCCTTGACTGTTTTATCAACAAACTCGACCAGGATTTCAACAAAATTTTGAATTTTACCCGGAACACTGCTGCAAGCTGTTATCGCAACCCAACGAAATAAAATTAAAAATCCTATCCCTAGTACAGCAGATAATAAAAAAGTATCGAGATTTAAATTCCAAAAGCTCCCTTGGCCGGAAAAGCTCCAAGTTTTTAGGTTGAAGCTGAGATGTTCAAGATGATGTTGGACATAATTAGCCGGGGTTTGTTCTCCACTCATAACAGACCCTCCTTGTTTTTAATGGTTAACAATAGCCAAAATATCAGCTGCGCGGCCAAATAACCTGATAAAAGCACAGGGAAATTAATTGATAATAACCTAGCCATCATTATGAAAAAAAATCCACTTAATAATAATTTTATTAATTCTGCTCGATAAAAAATATGCAATAAGCGCTCTGCTGAAACCCGACCTAAATGATGCATCACTTTAACTACAAAGTAGCAATTAGGGAGTAACCACAAAATAATTCCTAGCGCCAGAGAGCTTATAATCTTCCTGTTATGAAAGTCATTCCCTAAAATGGCGACCACCCCCGATAAAACCACCCAAAATGCGATGAAGCCCGCCTGCCACATTTTTCGAATTAATCTAACCGCTAACTGGGCTAGCCTACTAAAAACCATCTAAGCCCGCCACTTACAAATTGTCGCACAGTATAATGAGCGCAACCCTTTTATGCAATGCTAATTAAGGCGGTATTACACATTTTGACAGGATTGATTAGAATCCTAGCCTGTATATTGAATTTTGAGTCGTTAACAGCCGCCGTGTTAACCCTATCAAAAAATTTAATTGGTAAAAATTACGATTATAGTTAGCGCTTTTATAAAGTCTATTTGTAAAGAACTGACATTACGATAAAAACAAAACTTCAATTAAACTGACGAGGCTAGAGAAAAATTGAGATCGGCACTTTAACTAGAAATTACTCACATTGTTCTATATAGTAGTAGCCGTTATAAAATAGGTGCGGAATTCACCCAGCTGTATTACACGTCAAAAAAATGTAAGGAGCAATTATATGGCCACTCACGAGCTTGAAGGGACTATTCAACGACTAACAGTACCAGGAAAGGGAATTTTAGCGGCCGATGAAAGTCAAGCCACCATTGCTAAGCGGTTCGCCAGTTTACATTTAGAGTCAACCGTAGAGAATCGTCGTAATTATCGTGAACTACTCTTTGCTACACCAGGTATCGAAGCATTTATCAATGGCGTTATCCTGCATGAAGAAACATTAGCGCAAAAAAATAAAAATGGATTGCTTTTCCCTGAGTTTTTAGATAAAGAAGGTATTGTTCCTGGCATTAAGGTAGATAAAGGGCTTATTCCCCTAAACGCCGAAGAAAAGCTGACCCAAGGCCTAGATGGTTTAGCGGAACGTCTCCTAACTTATAAAAACCTAGGGGCTTATTTTGCCAAATGGCGAGCCGTTTTTTCCATTTCTGATACGCTTCCTTCCTCTCTAGCGATAGTCACTAACACCCAATGCTTGGCGCGTTATGCTTCTATTTGCCAAAACAATGGCATTGTACCCATTGTAGAGCCTGAATTATTGATAGATGGGGGCCACAGTTTAGCGCGCTGTGCCGAGGCAACTAAAGCTACTTTTCATGCGCTATTTGAAGAACTGTATAAACATCAGGTTTTATTAGAATGTATGATACTAAAACCTAGTATGGTAATTGCCGGAAATCAATATACACCGCCGCCTAATGTAGCTGAAGTCGCTGCTGCAACGCTAAAAATATTGCGCCAAGTCGTTCCTGCCGCGGTACCCAGCATTAATTTTCTTTCCGGTGGGCAAACCCCCGAGGCCGCTACGGCGCACTTAAATACGATGAATAAATTACAGCCTTCGCGCAATCCTTGGCTGTTAAGTTTCTCGTATGGTCGCGCATTACAAGAACCTGCACTCAAAATATGGAATGGAAAAGCACATAATGTCAAAGCGGCGCAACGCGCATTTTATAAACGCGCAAAACTTAATGCAGCCGCTTGCAAGGGGCAATATCAATCAAATATGGAAGCGGAAGAAAAAGAAACTGAGCCTTCCTTCGCTTAAATTTACTTAAGTGAAGAACCATAAATGTGCAAAATTTTAAGCAAAAAATAAAAATAATTTTTTTTATTTTCTTGGCAAGCTTGGTAACTAGTGCCTATGCCGATTTTTTTGATGAATCGGCAATAGCATTAGAAAACCGTATTGCGCCCATCGGGAAAGTTAAACTATCTTCATCGACGAGCAGCATTTCATCGCTGACAACTTCTAATATAAAGACGCATTTGGGCAAAACCTTATTTAAAAGTAAATGTGCCTTATGTCATAGCCACGGCCTAGCGGGGGCTCCGCGTTTGGGAAATAAAGCAGATTGGCAACCGCGAATCAAAAAAAAATTTTCACTCTTACTAAAACACGCAACAACGGGATATCGCGCCATGCCGCCCAAAGGGGCTTGTTTAGAATGTTCAGTCGCAGACTTAGAGGCGGCCATTCACTACATGCTAGAACAACTCCATTTATCTAAGAAATAATATCCGTCTTATTTTATGCAAATCTCAGCATAGCACTGTAATTTCACTATTTCTCGCTTATTTAATTAACAGTTTCTTACCTGAAATTTGCATAGTCTATCAAACTACTATCTTTTCACGATTTTGATCCACTATCCTTTTACTAATGCCTCTTATCTTGATCAAGTCATCAATCGATTTAAAAGGTCCATGTTCATTACGATAAGCAAGGATTGCCTTGGCACGCTTTAAACCAATGCCCTTTAATTCTGCCACTAAGGTTTCGGCATCTGCCGTATTAATATTCACCGACGCCAAAGCCTGATTGGATAGCATCGCTTTTGCTTCTATGGAATGAGAGGATGGCGCCGTCTGATTAAATTTAATAGGTTCGACCGCTGCCAAAGCGGGTGTAGCTATAACTGACGCTAATAAAGTAGCAACTAAAGAAGAATAAATATCCATAACAAAACTCCTTTTTAATGTTTTTTTACTGGAGCTTTCATTTTATGAAGAAACAACTAATGAATCAATGAATTAAAAGGTAATATTTTTATGCATTATAGAAAGATAATCCTTCACTCCTTGCGCAACTTTTCGAAATGCTCCGCAATAACCAGCGGCACGTAATTGATAAAGATCAGCTTGAGTAAAGCTTTGATAACAGGATCGCAATTGTTCTGGAAATGGAATATAGCGGATCTCACCACGTCCATAAACCTCAATAACCGCTTTTGCTAAGCTATTAAAACTCTCGCTATTACCTGTTCCTGCATTATAAATACCACTTTTTTTTGACTCTAAAAACCAGAGATTAATTGCAACCGCATCATCAACATAGATAAAATCTCGTCGTTGTTCACCATCTTCACACCCATCTGATCCTGCAAACAAATTAATAACCCCTGTTTTTTCAAGTTGTTGATAAGCATGTAATACCACACTGGCCATTTTACCTTTATGGTCTTCTTTAGGACCATAAACATTAAAATAACGTAAGCCTACAATTGGACTTTTTGCGTCCCTAAACCTATGTCGTACATATTGATCGAATAAATATTTGGAATAGGCATAAATATTTACCGGCTTTTCATAGGCTAGGTCTTCTTTAAAAACCGTTCCTAAACCATAAACAGCTGCACTTGAAGCATAAATAAAGGGCACCCGCCAAGCGAGACAGTAATGTAATAAATGCTTTGAATATTCGTAATTATTTTTCATCATATACTGTCCATTCCATTCGGTGGTTGTAGAACAGGCGCCTTGATGAAAAATTGCTTTTAGCCTAGGAAACGGCTTATTTTGCTTAATTTTCTCTAAAAAATCATTTTGATCTAAATAATCAGCCACCGAACAATCGATGATATTTCTAAATTTAGTTCCATCGCTTAAATCATCGACCACCAAAATAGGCAGTCCGGGATAAACATTATTTAATTGTTTGACTAAATTACTACCAATAAAACCCGCACCTCCTGTAACAATAATCACAAGGAGTGCTCCTTCTCTTGAATTGCCGAAATAATGGCACTAGTAGAACATCCTGCT
The DNA here is from genome assembly GCA_002290645.2 of Candidatus Aquirickettsiella gammari. Classification (GTDB taxonomy): domain Bacteria; phylum Pseudomonadota; class Gammaproteobacteria; order Diplorickettsiales; family Diplorickettsiaceae; genus Aquirickettsiella; species Aquirickettsiella gammari. Next base: position 20,229 of record NMOS02000007.1, on the reverse strand, counting down.
ACGAAATCAATTAATTTAATCTGTCCACCATATCCTTGTATTACTTTTGCTTCGGGAAGATCATCCAATTGATAATCACTGCCCTTTACCCAAATATCTGGCAAAATCAATTGGATAAGTCGCTCGGGTGTCGTTTCATTAAAAGCTACAATCCAATCGACCGCACTCAAGCCGGCTAAAACAGCCATACGGTTAGCCAAATTATTAATTGGTCGTTCTGAACCTTTTAATTTTGACACGGAATCATCTTCATTAACGGCAACGATCAAACGGTCACCAAAGCGCTTAGCTTGCTCCAAATAAGCAACATGACCTGCGTGTAAAATATCAAAACAACCTCCCGTCATCACTATTTGCTCATTATGTGCCCTCGCATCTTCAACGACTACTTTAAGTTCAGCTTCAGTCAAAATACCGCGATGCAAGGAAAGCTGTTGTATTTGAATAGCGCGTCTTAACTCAGCCAAACTGACTGTAGCAGTGCCTAATTTTCCAACAACAATGCTTGCGGCAATATTGGCAAGTTGTGCTGATTGCACCAAATCTCCTTCGGCCACATAAGTTAGCGCTAAGCAGGCAATCGCTGTATCGCCCGCACCAGTAACATCATAAACTTGTTTAGCAAACGCAGGTAAACAAACTTCAGCTTGATTCGGTCGAATTAATGTCATTCCTTGCTCACCACGTGTCACCAGTAAGGCCTTAAGGCCATGGGTTTTTAAAAGTTCTAGACCCTTTTGCAATAAAGTAGATTCACTATCACAAATCCCCGCTACCGCTTCAAACTCTCGCCAATTGGGTGTTAATACCGTTGCGCCTTGATATAAACTAAAGTCATTGCTTTTAGGATCAACAAACACAGGTTTATCCGCTCTTTGTGCCAATTGAATTAAATCCTGTGCATAAGCTAAACATCCCTTTGCGTAATCAGACAAAATAACGACATCGCACTGCGCAAGTCTTTGCTCAAATAGTTTTTTTAGTCGGGTATAATCAATTGGATAAGAGGCTTGTTCGAAATCAAGTCGTATCAATTGCTGATGTAAACTGAGTACACGAAGCTTCGTCACTGTAGGTGATTGCGGCATTCGAGATAGATAACAATTGACCCCTGCATTAGTTAATTTTTTTTCAAGTATCTCGCCTGCGGCATCGTCTCCGCAAAAACTAATCAAATCAACCTGCGCGCCTAGCGCCGCTATATTTAAAGCAACATTACCCGCGCCGCCTGGACGTTCTTCCAGCGTTTGCACATGAACTATCGGGACAGGTGCTTCCGGAGAGATTCTAGACGTTGCACCGGACCAATAGCGATCCAGCATAACATCGCCTACCACTAAAGCACGAATAGATTGAAATGGAGGGACTTGTATTTTCATTAAACCTCTTACAAAATCTTCTTTTTACGTTTTTGAATCCTTAAACACGATTTTTTCTGTCACTACAGGATTAGCCACACTATGCACGAATCTGTCTATAATTTAAACACCTACTCATTTTGACCGTGATCGATCGGTAAAGCATATAGAGGCTGTCGCTTAGTTTATGCGATAATGCTAACCAGAGTCCATCTTACCCATTTTCCTTTGAAGGTACTTAACCTATGAGTGATGCAACTAATGCACGAGAAAAAGCCCTTAAAATGGCAATCAGTCAGATTAAAAAGCAACACGGTGAAGGGGCTGTTATGCGTCTCGGTGATAGCAGCCAAGTTCCGGTGGAAGTCATCTCTACGGGATCTTTAGGCTTAGATATCGCTTTAGGGATAGGTGGATTGCCACGCGGACGTATTATTGAAATTTATGGGCCTGAATCTTCTGGCAAAACAACACTTAGCTTACAAACCATTGCCGAGTGCCAAAAAACGGGTGGTGTTGCCGCATTTGTCGACGCCGAACATGCGCTTGATCCAATCTATGCCGCTAGAATAGGTGTAAAAACAGCCGACCTTTTAGTCTCACAACCTGATACAGGAGAACAAGCGCTGGAGATAGTCGATATGTTAGTCCGCTCTAATGCGGTTGATATTATTGTGGTCGACTCGGTTGCAGCTTTGACGCCTCGCGCTGAAATTGAAGGAGAAATGGGCGATTCGCACATGGGTTTACAAGCCCGCTTAATGTCACAAGCTTTACGTAAACTAGCCGGAAATATTAAGCGCTCAAATACGCTGGTTATCTTCATTAACCAAATCCGCATGAAAATTGGCGTTATGTTTGGTAACCCCGAAACAACAACAGGTGGTAATGCACTTAAGTTTTATGCCTCAGTACGTCTCGACATACGTCGAACGGGTGCGATCAAAAAAGGTGATGAAGTAATAGGTAATGAAACCCGTGTCAAAGTGGTAAAAAATAAAGTTGCCCCCCCATTTAGACAAGCTGAATTTGAAATTCTCTATAATCAAGGCATTTGTCATATTGGAGAAATTGTCGATTTGGGCGTAACGCACGGATTAATCGATAAAGCCGGCGCTTGGTATAGCTATCAAGGTGAACGTATCGGTCAAGGAAAGGATAATGTAAAGCAATTCTTAAAAGATCGCGCTGAGATTTGTCAAAAATTAGATACGGAAATCCGAAATAATTTGCTCAACAAACCGTTGCAGAGTGATTTATCTGAAGCATCTGAACCAAAAGTAGCGATTATTGAGTAAATATTTACACGTTATTTATGAATAACAATTCTAGCATTATGGAAGTTGATAAAAATATCCATCAAGTTGCTTTAAGCCATCTAGCGAGAAGAGAGTACACGCGTTTTATGCTCAAAGAAAAATTGCGGCAGAAAGGATTTTTGCTGCAATCCATCGAAATAGCTTTAGATATTTTAAGTCAACAAGGTTTTTTAAGTGATAAGCGTTTTTGTGAGGCTTTCATTGCGCGTCGCATAAGGCAAGGCTATGGCCCTATTCGAATCGCTATAGAATGCCAAAAATACGGGATTAGCGAAGCGATTATTAGCGCTCAACTTCCACAAGATGAAGAAATTTGGTTGACACTCATTAACAAGATTCGACAAAAAAAATTCTCTTCCTACAAACAATCGCAAGAAAAGCCACGCCAAATTCGTTACTTACTATACCGTGGATTTAGTCTTAGCCAGATAAAAGAAAGCCAAAAAGTTAATCTTATTAAAGATTGAGAACTAATTAAACAACGTCAAGAGTCGCAAGGCTGTCATTAATCTATGCAAAAATACACTAAAAACAGCCTATGTCTGATTAATCGACCATTAACTACTTTACACTAATAATGTCCTCATTACCTCGGTTCAGTCAAATAAATCCGGCGACGATAGTCGCCGAATTAGATACTATACTCGCTCAAAATAGGGCGGAATTATTGTTATTATTATCTGAGATAATTTCTCTTGATTGGAACTTTATTCAGAAACTTGATGATTTAGATGATCGTCTGCAGCATTTCTGGTCTCCTATCAATCATCTTCATGCCGTTAAACAAACCGCCAAATTGCGCTTAGCTTATAACGAATGTCTTGCTAAAATCAGCGCCTATAGCTCTGAATTAAGTCAAAATAGCAGGCTTTACCAAGCGATTAAAACACTCGATAATGGCGATTATCGGTTTAACTACGCACAAAAAAAGTGTCTACACAATGAATTGCGCGATTTTCATTTAGGCGGGATAGATTTACCTAAAGCTAAACAAAAAAGATATCAGGTTATTCAAGCGCAACTGGCTCAACTATCTAATCAATTTGAAGAAAATTTATTAGATGCCACGGCAAACTGGTCAAAATGCATTAGCGATAAATCAGAGTTAAAAGGGCTGCCCACTTATATTATCGCAAGTGCAGAAAAAGCCGCTAAAGATAAAAATATGTCTGGTTGTTTACTTAGCCTTGATTATCCCTGCTACTTTCCTGTATTAAGCTATGCGGATAATCGAGCATTACGTGAGTCAGTCTATAAAGCTTATATTACCCGCGCTTCTGAGCTCGGAAATATGGCGTTTGATAATAGCCCTATTATGTTCAAGATATTGAATTTACGCCATGAGCTTAGTCAATTACTTGGCTTTAAAAATTACGCGCAAAAAAGTTTAGCCTCCAATAAAATGGCAAAAACACCTGAAGAGGTGCTTAGTTTTCTAGAAAACTTACTTCGCTGTACCCAATCTAAAGCCGATGCGGAATGGCAAGCACTTTATAATTTTGCTCAATCTCGCGATCAAATTGATACGCTACAGCCCTGGGATATTTTATATTATCGCGAAAAGCTACAAGAAAAAATGTTTGGTATTTGCGATGATACGCTACGCTGTTATTTTCCAGTAGAAAAAGTACTCTCTGGACTCTTTAAACTAATACACGATTTATTTGGCATGCAGATACAAGAGATCAAAGAGGTTGATGTTTGGGATCCGGCCGTTCGTTTTTTTTCGATTATCGATCACCGACAACAATTACGCGGTCAATTTTACTTAGACCTTTATGCGAGATTAGAAAAACGTGAAGGAGCATGGATGGATGATTATCAATCGCGAAGGCGTTTAAGTAATGGCCACATTCAAACACCGATCGCCTTTTTAACCTGTAATTTTTCACCGCCCCTAAATGCCACACAAATACCTCTATTAACACATGAAGAGGTCTTAACTTTATTCCATGAATTCGGTCACGGTTTACAACATATGCTAACCGTAATCGACTATCCTGCTATCTCCGGAATTAATGGTGTTGCTTGGGATGCGGTTGAATTACCGAGTCAATTTTTAGAATATTTTGCCTGGGAAAAACCTGTTTTAGATCAAATTAGTTGCCATTACCAAACCGGCAAATCATTACCTGATAACCTCATTAAAAAAATGCGTAACGCAAAAAACTTTCAGGCGGGATTACAATTATTAAGACAATTAGAATTATCCTTATTTGATTTCCGTTTACACTTAGAATTTGATCCTAAAAAAGATTATACACAAATTCAAGCGTTATTAGATAAAATACGTAAACGGATCAATATTATACCTGTATCACCATTCAACCGTTTTCAGCACGGATTCTCCCATATCTTTGCCGGCGGTTATGCGGCTGGATATTACAGTTATCTCTGGGCAGAGGTTCTCTCATGTGATGCTTTCACTAAATTCTTAGAAGATGGAATTTTTAATCAAGAAACTGGCCAAGCATTTTTACAAAGTATTCTAGAACAAGGTGGCGCAATCGATGCAATGGAATTATTTAAAAAATTTCGCGGACGTGAACCAAAAATCCAAGCTTTTTTAAAAAGCTTGGATATTGAATAATCAATTAAAAATTCAAACTCCGATTTGCAAGCGTCTAGCTAAACTTGAACTAAACCTATTGTGAGCATCCCACTTTTGTTTCGTTGCTAACCACTCAGGATAACGCGGATACATAGCACGAAATGCTTCTGGTTTTAAACGCGCATCTTTTGCTAAATAAATCCTTCCTCCCCCATCAATAACCATTGCATCTAATTCATCTAAACAAATAAAAAGTTTTTGGTTACGAATAGGAATATCTAGTGCCAAGGTAAATCCTGACAATGGAAAAGATAAAGGTGCTAAATTAGCATTAGCAAAGCGTTTTAATACCGCAAGATAAATAGGATGTTTATATCTATCTAGGGTTCTTAATAAATTTTCAATAACAGAATAAGCCGATTTTACCGGCAACACACATTGATATTGAATAAATCCTTGCCTCCCATATAAACGCGGCCAATCGCGAATACGGTCCAATGGATAAAAGTAATCCGGGTAAGCGACTACACGAGGATAATTTTTTTTAGCTAAATGATGATAATAAGCTTTATTAAAAGACTTAACCAACCTTGGCTGTAGTAACGCATGCGGAAAATAAAAAGGAATTTTATAGCAACGAGATAGCTGCATTGAAAAAGCTTGGCTTTGTTGTGCGGCAGAAAGCTTGGCTAAATCAGCGTGATTTGCCTTGATAACAACGCCGCGACCAAATGGTGCATTTAAGGCATCCAACCAAGCCACAGTATATTCCCATTCATCCTCTTCGGCAAAAGCAGCAAATATTTGTTCTAAGTTTTGTGCCGCTTGGTGTTGCACACACATATAAGCGCTTTCAATCCGCTTTAGTTGCAAGGTGACTATCCCTATGATACCCGTTAAACCCATCCCCCCTATAGTGGCCCAAAACAGCTCGGGATAAAGCTTAGATGAACAATGTAATCGTTCTCCTGCAGCGGTTATCAATTCTAAGCCCCGTATGTGCTGACCTAAAGAACCCGCATAACAATGATTTTTTCCGTGTACATCCGCAGCAACACATCCCCCTAAGGAAACCTCGGCAGTTCCGGGCGTTACCGGCAAAAACCAACCTCGCGGAACAATTAATTCTAAAATCTTGCTTAATGTAATACCTGATTCAACAGTAATAATACCTTGCTGCTCATCAAACCCAAGGAAGCGATCTAAACGTCCGGTTAAAATAATCTCTCCTTGTTGATTTAAAGCCGCATCACCATAACTACCTCCCGCACCACGGGCAATAGAAATTAGTTCGCTAGGATTCAGTTTGGCGTAATGTTCAGGACGCGATATTAGCTCAGGATATCTTATCGGATAGCCATTAAAGCTAGATTGATATTTTTTGCGCCAACTCATAAAACTATCCTGCAATAGGTAACAAAGTGGTTAAATTAAACGATAATGCTTCATTTAAATACTTTCTGATAGCAAGCGCATTATCCATTGCTAAAATTTGTACTAGGATCTTTTTAGCTTGCTGAAAATTAATTTGACGAATGACTGACTTTATTCTCGGAATAGAAAAAGAATTCATGCTCAACGCATCAAAACCCATGGCTAAAAGTAAAGGGATAGCCAGTGGATCACTTGCCATTTCCCCGCAAATGCTAATTGGTTTTTTTGCCTGATGCGCTGCTTCTACAATCTGAACTAATGCTCTTAAAACAGCCGGTTGAAATGGATCATACAGATTGGCTACCCGCGGATTATTACGATCGACTGCTAACATATATTGCGTCAAGTCATTGCTACCTACCGATAGAAACTCAACCCGCTCAGCTAATGCGCGCGCTTGATAAATCGCTGAAGGAACTTCTATCATTATGCCAATTGGCGGCTTATTCGCATAAGGATCTTCACTTAATACTTTTTCATAAGCTTGATCAATTAAACGCAGTGCCTGATCGGCCTCTGCAACACAACTTATCATTGGCAGCATAATACTTAGATTATTAAATTCGAGATTAGCGCGTAACATAGCTCGAATCTGTATTAAAAAAATTTCCGGGTGATCGAGTGTTACACGGATTCCACGCCAGCCTAAAAAGGGGTTATCCTCTTCAATAGGAAAATAAGGTAATGCTTTGTCGCCTCCAATATCAAGCGTTCGCATTACCACAGGCCGCGGAGAAAATGCCGCTAACAGTTGGCGATATAAGCCATATTGTTCATCTTCGGCAGGGAAACAATCCCTAATTAAAAAAGGCACTTCTGTGCGATATAGACCAACACCTTCAGCGCCCGCTGTCAATGAAAGACTCGCATCCGCCATCAAACCCGTATTCACCCAAAGAGAAATACTATAACCATCTAGCGTCTCGGCTGGCAGTTCGCGTAGTGCTTCCAAACTATTTGCAAGCTCACTTTGTTGCCGAATCAATGCAATGAAACTTTGTTTAATCCGCCATGAAGGCGCCACAATAATGCGCCCTTGAGTACCATCGACAATCAAGGTCTGTGCTTCTAATTGATTTACCGGTAAATTTTCTACCCCTGTGATAGCAGGAATTCCCAATGAACGCGCTAAAATAGATAAATGGGAATGACTAGAGCCTTTTACAGAAACTATACCTGCTAAACGACCTTCTGGTACTTCGGCTAAGGCAGAAGGACTCACTTCTTCACCAATTAAAATTGTTTTTTCAGGATAAAGGGGGGGTGTAAATTGATTATTTTGCAAATGCATTAAGATACGGCGTCCTAAATCCCTTAAATCCGCTGCTCTTTCACGTAAATAATCGTCATCTACCTTCTCAAACTGCTGTACATGCGAGGTAATAACAGATTGCAAGGCAGCCTGCGCCCATTGGTGAGAGGTTTGAACGGCGTTAATAACTTCTTTTTCTAAGCTCGCTTTATTTAAAATTGCTAAATAAACATCAAATAAGGCCTGCTCTTCCTCTGGCAACACGGACATCATATGTTTTTTCAAACGGTGAATATCATCTCGCGCGGCCTTGAAGGCTTTTTTTAACTGCGCTATCTCTATTGATAAATCATCTGTTCTTTTATAAGGGACCGCATCAAGATCCGCAAAGGGATAAGCTACCACTGCTTGACCTATCGCAATACCAGGCGCGCTCGCTATTCCTTGAAAACCAATATCTTGCTGTAATTGTTTTTTGGCTTCTTTTTTAAATAAGGAGAAGATTTCCCCTGTTGCTTCGGCATGTGCTAATACGCCACCTAATTGGGCTGCCATAGTCACTAAAAAGGCTTCTTCGGCTTCGTCAAAACAACGTTGTTCTTCTTGTTGGACAATCAATACGCCTAATAAGGCACGGTTATGGATAATGGGTACGCCTAAGAAGGCTTTATAACGTTCTTCACCTATCCCGGCGATATGTAAAAAATCTGGGTGTTCTGGAGCGTTCTCAATGTTAATTAACTCCCCACTTCGACCCACTAAACCAACCAAACCTTGATCAAAGGTAAAACGTACTTTGCCAACAGAGCTAGGATTTAAACCCTCTGTTGCCAACAAAACATAATTTTTTTTGCTATCAAGTAGAAAAACTGTACAAGATTGGGTATTCAAAGCTTCTCGAATACGTCTTACTAAGATCTGTAACGCCTCTTTAAAGCTCTGTGCAGCGCTGATCTCCTGAACAATACGACGAAGTACCTTCAACATGGGCAAATACCTAACTAATTAGCATTTGAGCATACAAATAAACTATGGCTCTAGATACTAGACTCCAATGCCTAAAACCATAAGCACACTCAAATAACTTTATATTTATTTGATTATTCGACTTTTTCTACCAACGTTAAATGGTTGTATAGCTTACTGGCCCGCCTTGATTGTGCAATCTCAGTGGGGAGTAATGTCGCTAACTCTTCTAACGCACGCCGATAAACATGTCGCTTAAATGTGATAACTTGCCTAATAGGGTACCAATAAGGGGCCCAACGCCAACGATCAAACTCAGGCGAACGAGTAACATCAAAACGAATTTTTTCAGGATCTCCTCTTAAACCCAGCAAAAACCATTTTTGTTTTTGCCCTATACATAAAGGTTGTACATGTAAACGCCGTAAATGAGGGGGTAACCAATAATATAACCAGCTTTTAGTAGCACCTAGAAGCTCAACATCGGAGTCCTCCAAACCTAATTCTTCATAAAGCTCCCTAAATAATGCCTGCTCGGGTGTTTCATTGGATTGAAGGCCCCCTTGAGGAAATTGCCAAGCATGCTGACCAATACGTCGTGCCCAAAGTACTTGACCGCTAGGGTTAGCTACGATAATGCCGACCCCTATACGAAAACCTTCCTCATCAATCACACCATCTCTCCACATAAATTAGGCTTACATTGTTTCATAAAAGCATTAGGGGGTAAACCGTCTTAAAAATTCATTTTTAACTTTTAATTAGCGCTTCCTATCAAGTGGACCATTAATAGAAATTAACGGCTTAAAAATGCAGAAAATAGGCTATTTATACCTAGCTAAGTTGTCCATTCGATTCAGCCCTAATATGGCTCAAAGGGTTTAAATGAGGATTTTTTGGCATCAATCTCAGCGAATAGACTGATAGCCGTTAATTATGCCACCTTTAGAGAAGACGATTTGCCAAAGCTGTATATCACGCGCCCTAAAAGCACCCGCACAAGCCAACAAATAATATTTCCACATTCGATAAAAAGCACGATGATCATAATCTTTTTTTAAAGTATCCCAAGCTTGATTAAAGTTCTCATACCACGCCATTAAGGTTTTATCATAATATGCGCCAAAATTATGCCAATCTTCCATAATAAAAAGTCGCTCACTTGCTCGGCCGATCTGTTGAATAGAAGGTAAAATGCCGTTAGGAAATATATATTTATGAATCCAAGGGTTAGGGTGATACTTTGATGTATTGCTGCCTATTGTATGTAATAAAAACAATCCTGATTTTTTTAGGCAGCGATGTGCCACTTTCATATAATCCTTGTGATTTCGGGGTCCTACATGCTCAAACATGCCAATGCTACAAATACGATCAAATAAACCCCGAACATCACGATAATCCTGAAAAAGAATTTCTACGGGTAATCCCTGACAAATCTTTTTTGCATATTGGTATTGCTCCTTGGATACGGTGACTCCAAGGACTGAAACACCATAATTTTCAGCCGCATAACGTGAAAAACTACCCCAACCACAACCAATATCTAAAACCTTCATCCCCGGCTTTAGCTGTAATTTATCGCAGGCTAATGCTAATTTAGCTTGCTGAGCCTCATGTAGGTTGCTACTGTTTTTCCAATAGGCACAGCTATAAGTCAGATCTTTATCTAACATAGCTTGGGATAGGCTATTTCCTTTATCATAATGATGTTTCCCCACTTCAAAAGCACGCGATTTTTTCTGTAAATTAAAACCACTCATCAACATTGAGCGTAATTTTTCTTTTATAATAGGGTAAAATAAATGTCTATTTTCTTTAATTTTTTTAGCTAAATCGGCACGCAAAAGCGCATAAAAAAACTGATCAAGACATTCACAATCCCACCAACCCTCAACATAGGACTCGCCTAAAGCTAAAATAGGATTTTTTAAAACTCGTGCGTAAAATTTTTCATTATGAACCTGTATGTCGGCAGGATTTTTACCATTAAGCTCTATCTTTGCTTCTGCCAACAATTGCTGAACTAATTTTTTAGCCTGTGGTAACTTCATAGTGACAACCTTTAAAAAATAATTTCTGAACCTTCACCCCTTACAAGCAATAACAAGTTAAGTTATAGTGTTTTCATGTGTAATAAACATTGATCAATCTCATCGGACTATGGCTAATTCTTTTTTGATTCAGAATCTCCAATCTAGTAAAGCCTTTAATCACCCAAGCCCACAACTTGGACTGATCGAAACCCACGTTTCTTGGGTCATATTGACTGGAAAATATGCCTATAAAATTAAAAAACCGGTGGATTTCGGTTTTTTAGATTTTTCCACTTTGGAAAAACGTAAACATTACTGCGAAGAGGAACTACGCTTAGGTCAACAATTTGCGCCTGAGATTTATCTCGCTGTTGTACCTATCACAGGGACTATTGAACAACCTCAAATTAATGGCAGCAACGGCCCTATTTTAGAGTACGCTATCAAGATGTGCGAGTTTTCGCAAGATAGCTTACTGAGTGCACTACTTAAACAAGGTAAGCTAACTGAAGCTTTAATTGAACAATTAGGCAAACTAATTGCTGAATTCCATAAAAAAACCCCGTTGGCCGCTAAAAAATCGCGTTTCGGCCTGCCTCAAGAGGTTCATGCCCCAACTAAGCAAAACTTTGAACAAATAATCCCCTTATTATCTAATTTATCCGACATTAAACAAGTAAAACGCTTAGAACAATGGGCTAACGAGCAATTTGAAAAACATCAAACTTTATTGGCACAGCGCAAAGAACAAGGCTTTATACGTGACTGCCACGGTGATTTACATTTAGCCAATATTATCTTTTATCAAGGAAAACTTATCCTTTTTGATCGCTTAGAATTTAATGAAGACCTACGCTGGACTGATGTTATTGCTGATCTTGCCTTTTTAGCGATGGATTTAGCGGAAAAAAAACAGACTCCATTAGCCAATCAGTTGATTAATACCTATCTACAATTTACCAACGACTACCAAGGACTCAACTTACTTGCGTATTATTTATCCTATCGTGCCGTAGTACGCGCCAAAATAGCTTTATTTCGTTTAGGACAAGCCAACTTGACTGATAAAGAAAAAATTGATATCAAGAATGATTACCATAACTTTATCAATTTAGCGGAGTTTTATACCCATCCGAGAAATCCCTGCTTAATCATTATGCACGGTCTCTCTGGTTCAGGAAAATCAACCATTGCAAAACAGATAGTTAGCCAATGCGCTGCGATACAAATAAATTCTGATATTATTCGTAAACAACTATTTGCGCTTCCTTTGCATGAAGATTCTAATTCTGCACCTTATAGTGGAATTTATACCGCTCAGGCAACAGAAAAAATCTATGCTGAGCTAGCAAGATTAGCCAAGATAATTATACAAGCGGGTTTTATTGCCTTGATTGATGCCACATTTCTTCTTCACGCACAACGAGTAAAATTTTATAATTTGGCCAAGCATTTAAAAGTGCCTTTCTATATCTGTCATTGTCAAACAGACGAACTTGAAATAAAGCAGCGAATAAAAAAACGTACCGGCCTTAGCGATCGTATTTCTGAAGCTAATTTAACTATATTAGACTATCAAAAAAAGTTATTAGAACCTTTAATAAAATCAGAACAAAAACATGTGTTGCTTATTGACGATAAATTAAGCTCACTAAATTTAGCCTTAGAAAAAATTTTCCCGGATAATAATTAACTATTTTCGGCCGTTATCTACACAATCTTGGGTTAGACTAGTAACTCAGTAAAGAGGAACCATGATATGTTTGATATGAAGTTTATTGACGATACGGTAAAAAAATTGACTGAGAGTCTTCCTCCCGGGCTAAATAAATTTAAGAAGGATTTAGAAAAGAATTTTCGCGCTATCTTACAAAGCATGTTTGCCAAACTCGATTTAATAACACGCGAGGAATTTGATGTGCAAAAAAAGGTTCTAACCAAAACACGTGCAAAAATAAATGCCTTAGAAAAGCAAGTTGTACATCTCGAACATCATCTCTCTAAATCAAAACCCAAAAAAGGCGTAAAATAACACCGCTATAATGAATTTTAGTGGCCAGTGATGCCGCAAAATAATAAGACAGAAGGAGCTGTTTATGTCACTAGCTGTCGTACAAACACGTGCCAGCGCGGGGATAAAGGCACCTCGCGTTACAGTTGAAACCCATATCTCTAATGGTTTACCTAGCCTATCTATTGTTGGGCTCCCTGAAACAAGTGTCAAAGAAAGTCGTGATCGCGTTCGTAGCGCGCTCCTTAACACACAATTTGAATTTCCTGCGCGGCGCATTACGATTAATCTTGCTCCGGCCGATCTGCCTAAACAAGGCAGTCGTTTTGATTTAGCGATTGCCCTAAGTATCTTAGCGGCTTCTCATCAAATACCTAGCGACGCTCTGTGGCAATATGAGTTTATTGGCGAGCTGGCGTTATCCGGGGAATTGCGTCCTGTTTCCGGTATATTGCCTTTTTCTTTAGCGGCGCAAAAAGCCAATCATATGGTCATATTGCCGGTGGAAAATGCACAGGAAGCCAGTTTCAATCAAAAAACCATCATTTTACCCGCTCAGAATATCTTACAAATTTGCGCGCATTTACAGGGTCGAGATTTATTACCGCGCTTCCAATTCAGCCCCAGCGTAACTGAACCGCGCGAATTACCCGATTTAGCAGAAGTCTATGGCCAAGCACATGCCAAACGTGGTTTAGAAATTTGTGCGGCCGGCAGACACAGTCTACTCATGGTGGGACCACCTGGAACGGGGAAAACCATGTTAGCTACCCGTTTAATAGGTTTATTGCCACTATTAAATGATGAACAAGCCTTAGAATTAGCCGCTATACATTCAATTAGCGGCCAATCTATCGCCTTAAATGATTGGAAATATCCCCCTTTTCGCCGACCACATCACACCGCCTCAAGTATAGCGTTGGTGGGGGGAGGTAGCCCGCCACGTCCTGGTGAAATATCCTTAGCCCACCAAGGTATTTTATTTTTGGATGAATTACCTGAATTTAATCGCCATGCACTAGAAGCGTTACGTGAACCTTTAGAATCAGGAACGATTACTATCTCACGTGCCGCGCGACAAGCAGAATTTCCGGCTAATTTTCAGTTAATTGCCGCGATGAACCCTTGTCCTTGCGGATATTTAGGCAGTACCGTGCATCACTGTGTATGCTCACCTGAACGGATTCAAGCTTACCGCAAAAAATTATCTGCTCCGTTTTTAGATCGGATCGATATGTACCTAGAAGTTAATTTATTAACAAAAACTTATTTCATGCAAGTAAAAAAAGAAGAAAGCAGTGAAATAATTCGTCTTCGGGTTAAAAAAGCGCAAGCCAAACAAATAAAAAATTATGGCCGACTTAATCACACCTTATCCGGAAAAACCTTAGAAAAAGCCTGTCAACTTTCCGATAAAGACCATCAGTTATTAGAGGATGCGCTAGAAAAATTTCAACTTTCAGCACGGGCTTATCATCGTATTCTACGCGTAGCGCGAACTATTGCCGATCTAGCCAATTGTGAAAAAATTAAAACCTGCCATTTAATGGAGGCATTAAGTTATAAATTTCTAAAAAAATAAATTTAATTAAATCAATATAAATTATTTTTAATAAAAAGCAGTAAAAATCATGATCATGCCGCTAAAATCTATTAAATTAACTTAAAAAGATATAAAATGAGGGCTAATCTTAAGCGCAAATAAAAAAAATACAGTTTATATGAAAAAATGAATATCCCTATGTCGTTACTAGCGCCTAGCTTAGCTTTATTGGCCGATGGCAAATTTCACGCCGATAAAGAAATCAGCCAAGTTTTAGGCATCCCCTGCAAACAGGTTTCCGAGGTTCTAAAGCAGGTTTTAGACCCCACTATAAACTTAGAAATTGTAAATCATAAACATTTCCGTATCTTAGGTGGATTAGAATTACTCGATGCGGCACTAATACAGAATAAATTAGGCCAAACTCAGCGATTACTCGCACAATTAGACGTGCTACCCCTGGTTGATTCCACTAATAATTATTTATTAGAAAAAATTAAATACGCTGGAAATTACGCCGTTTTTGCCGAACAACAAACAGCGGGGCGTGGACAATTCGATCGTCAATGGATTACAAGTTTTGCTAAAAATATATGTTTATCTCTTTTATGGCACTTTTCTAATCAAGCTAATAACTTAGCTGGCTTGAGCTTAGTCGTAGGCATCGCGGTTGCTAAAGCCCTGAAACAATATGGATTAAAAAATATACAACTTAAATGGCCTAATGATATTGTCCATCAAGAAAAAAAATTAGGCGGGATTTTAATCGAATCGCGATCTATTAATACAAAAACTTATACGGCGGTCATTGGCATTGGATTAAATCTCTATGAACCCCCTACTTCTTCTGAAATCATTGATCAAGCCATCACCGATGTTTATTCTTTACAAGGTTCACCCCCACAACGCAATCTGTTAGCGGCGCTCATCTTAAAAAACTTATTGAACCTGCTCTTTGAATTTCAAAGCAAGGAATTTGCTTATTTTCTGCCAGATTGGCAACGATACGACAGTTTGCTTAATAAACCGATTAAACTACTAAGCCCCCTAGGTTCTCGAGTAGGCATCGCCCGAGGCGTAAACACGCAAGGTCAACTTTGCGTGGCGATTGAAAAAAAAATATATTATTTCGATAGTGGAGCGATTCGCGTAAAACTAAAATCCAGTGGTTAAAATTGCTAATTTTTTTGAAATTGATTACAACCAGACTTTTTTAATTCATGGCTGGGACAGAACAATCGGTAGGGTACAAGCGAGTCGCTATGCTCACGAAAAATTTTGGCCGTCGTGCCCCCAAAATTTGTTCGCATCACGCGACTAAAAGTAGGCCCCGATTCGTCCTGCGTCCGCCACGCACTGGCCCATTCTGGGCTGCGCGCAGTGGCTCCCACAATGACTTTACGGCGTGATGCGTTTCCTGCTTCGCCCGTCAACGCACGCCTATCGCGGGCTCCTTGACTTCGCACTTCGTGCTCTCCTTGTCTCGTCGAATGAACTGTGTTTTATATGTAATAAATCTCAATTTTGTATAATTCTGATACACAGATCTTTTAAAAATTTTTAGTTTTTCATTTAATAAAAAATCAATAGCGACGCTGAGCTTTACTGAGGTTATTTATTTTGCATAACTGAAAAATTAGACGCCGATCTCTTCGTTTCTTGTGTTAATTTCTCTGGTTTTCGAGCAAAAAAACTAAACTCATATTGACTCGCCACACTCTCTTTTTGTTTTGTTCCCATAGAAGAAGCCAATGTTGATTCTTCTTGAATTGCTGGTATTTTAAATTTTTCAAATTTAGCAGTTAATGACGTTAAATAGTCGTCTTTATTTCTATTTTTTGCGCATTATTGGCTATGCTCAATACTTTATCTTGATCCGCTTTACTGCTAAAAATTAATCTATTATCAACGCCCAAATAGCTGTATTCTGTATTTGTATTATCTAATTTTTCTCCCTGTAGAGCATTAACCTGATCTGATTGTGTTAAATCAAGCTCAGCATAGTCAATCTCACCTGCTATTGGAGTTTCTTTTGCAGTTGATTCTTTGCTTGATTTTTTAGTATGCTTTTTCGGGATAGCTACGCATTGTTCTGCAGGATCTAAATAAAAACGCTCTGTATCTGATGTACCCAAAGGAAAAAGATTAGCATATTCGGATTGTTCTAAATCGAAAGGACACAGGTTAATATCGGCTAATTACGGATAATCACTAGATGAAACACTTAGCGAGGCTTGATACCACTGCGCTTCTGCGGCTGGGCTAACATTAACATATTCTGCTTGCTCTGCTTGTTTAGTTTGGGTAAGTTTTTTCTTGCGTCTCGGTTTCGATATAGGAGGAGGAGCTAATTTAATTATTTCCTCTTTTGTTTGCGATGAATCAGCAGGATTAAACTCTAAAGGTGCGGTGTGCTGAATCTTAGCGTTTTCGAACAGCTTAATTTTATCTGCAATATTACTTTTCATTATTTTTCTGTATTCCCTACGTTAATTTAATTTTATATTTTTCCTATCATGAAAATATGATGTCCATTGTGCTTTTGCAGTCATCTCTTACTATACATCAGTTAATATAAATTTAAAAACTGATATTATTATATTTTTCTGGATAAAAAGAAGTGAAATAAACTTAGCTTACAAAATCAAAGTTACCCCATGTCCAGAAAATATAATGATGAAGAACACCATCATCTGAAAAAATAACGAGATATCTTAAAACTCGATTCAAAATGGGTCGCTGATAGCAGCTATATTTGTAGCTTAGAAGCTTAGCTTATTATCATCTTTTCTAGTAGATTGACAACGATATGGCCGCCTGCTTGATAAATTCATTAAATTACTAAGCCTCATAGGCTCTCGAAAAGGAATCGCCCGAGGAATCAATTGACCAGCTCAACTGCGTGTGGCCATTGAAAAAATATACTATTTTGATAGTGGAGAGATTCGCGTAAAACTAAAATCCAGTGGTTAAAATTGCTAATTTTTTTCAAATTGACTACAATCCGGCTCTTCTAGTTCACGGCTGGAATAGCTCAGTTGGTAGAGCAACTGATTTGTAATCAGTCATTTAACCTAAAAAACAATTAATAATCAAACACTTGCGATACTTTGCAAACTTAATAACCTACTAAAAACTACGGTATTTTACGCACATTAAATCTCAGCCTGGTACAATTCTGGTACATGGATTTTTTATTTTAAATTTCATAAGCAATTAATTTAAATAAATTTATACCCAATGTATAATTTTAGATCTATTCAATATAAAAAATATAAATTATACTTTTAAAAAATAACAAAAATGGAATAAAAAGCGTAAAGACAATCAACAATAAAGGGAATTAATAATGCCAAAATTTAGTGAAGCATTCGATAGATTTAAAAAAGATGGTTTTTTTGAATTAGATACTAAATTATATACAGAGCAGATCAATAAACTTCAAATTTGCGCAAGATTTCTTAGAGAAGACAATCCAGAAATACCCTTTTATCAATTTCACTTAAGCCATGTTCAGTTTGTTCCTGGTTATTTGCCGAGACCTGAACGAGTTGTAGACGGTGTTGTGGTCGAACATCATGCGCAACGTGATTGGCATCCTACAGTTCCTGATGTAGTTCTTCTACAAATGGCCAGGTCAGCCAGTGCGTTCAATATGGGCTTAAGATTTAATGAGCTAAACGCCCTAGAGATTCCATCTGAAGAACAGCTTAAAAGTGCCTTATACAGCTTGCTAAATCAAGCAGGTATCTGGAGTTCGATCAAAATCGATTGGGTATCCTTTTTTTGTGACAATGAGGCTCAGAATTATTTAAACGCAGATTTTCATAATGATTTATTAGAGAGATTAACCGAGCAGGCTGGAACATCATTAAAAGAACTCAGTTTAAAACCATTTTCTTTATCCAACAGTTTAACGGCATTAGTTAATTTTTTAACTCGAAGCGTGGACTTAGAAATTTTACATCTGGAAATAATTGACGCCACTCGGGATGAATGGCTAGAGCTTGCTCGGGTTTTGGCGGTTTGCCCCAAGCTTAAATCTTTAAATTTAGGAAATACGCTCTTTGATGAAAATGCTTACGCTGCTTTATCGACGTTACTGGATGAAAATTACCGAATAGAAGTGATTGAGATAGCCGAACCTAATGGTAATTTGTCATTGAGAGATGCGTATGAACAGCTCGATCAGCGCGTATCGAAACCTGGTCAGGTTCGATTTAAAGAAGAACGATTATCGCTAGAGGCGTTACTCGATTTAGCGCTCCGGGCTTTAGTCACGATGAAAAAAATTAATCGCGAACAACCGATAGAGCTCGAAAGAAAAACGGAACTCATGAATCGTTTCATTTTTTTGTTAAGTGCTCAAGGAGCGCGGAAGCTTACTGACCCTGAAAAAGAAGCGTGGCTAGAAGAAGCGCGCGTATTACCTGATGTTTATCCAAATCACAAGGAATACATGAAGTATTATTCGGAGTTAGTTCACCTTCATTTGGACGAATTCATTGCAGAACGAGGAAAAACAGTAGGTTACCTTTTGCTCGAAAAGGTTTTGGAAACAAGAAATGTAGAAGCTATGGAAACTTTACTAAAAGCCAAAGTGGACCTATTTGAAATGCCCTCCGATAATACAGAGAAGCCTTTTTTAAAGAGAGCTCTGCAAGGGAGACGGTACGGCGCTATAGAAGTCGCCTTACTTCGCCACCTGGCATGGGACATGAGCTTGACCGAATTGGCATTAGAATATTTCAAGGCTCATCCAGAGTTACAGCCTATTTTTGAAAAATTTACAAACCATCTCTGTAAGTATGCCGATATTTTAATTTATAAAAATGATTTGCCAGGCTTCCTCGCCTTTACAAAAGGTATTATCAATCTATGCCGAAAAATATTTAATATCAAACCTCCCTCCGAGCAAAGAGGTGAAGAATACGCAGACAGTCATCTGAAGCTACGCAAAAGTATGAGAGTGGCTACCGCTAATGGACAAGAAGAACTTAGCCGTAAATCTGTGTCTGAAATGCGGAAAATTATCCAGGAAATGAGAGATGATTCTTTTAGCGCCGCACGAGGCATTTTTAATCGAGCTAAACTGCATGACCCGATGTTCAAATTTTTAGGTGAACTTGATGGGAAGTTATCAGAAATCTCAGATAAAATTGATGATAGAAAAGACGATTTCATAAAGAATATTTTAGAACGTTGTGCACAGGATAAAATAGAGGCAGAAGCGCGACTCGCACAAGAACTACAGGCGGCAGAAGTGCGACATGAACAAGAACTAGAAACGGTGCAAGCGAGGCTCGATAGGATGGAAGGATACGTTGAACACTTAACCAATTTATTGAGACAAAATGGGATAATGAATCAGAATCCAATGCCGGAAGAAAGGTCTGGAACTAGCACCCATTTTTTTGCTAGACGGTAATGTGACTGAAGGAGGATGTTATTCAAGGAGAGCATGTTAAATAGCTTATTGCAGAGCATAGAACAGCGCTTGGCAAAAAAACCCTTTACCTGGATGTCGTGGTGGCGCGGTAAAAAATGGATTTCTGTTTTTTTAATTATCCCGACATTAAGTGAAAAATACCCTCTGTGGAAGCGAGATGAGGCGAGCTTAAGTAGTCTGCGGCTCTTTGATTTAGAGCCGCAAGCACTACACACTGAGCTTCAACGTTATTGGAAAAGACCCTTTTGGCAACGATGGTGGTTGAGTTTATTTACGTCGATTAATAACAAGCGCAAGGCCTATGCTTATT
>NMOS02000045.1 GCA_002290645.2 Candidatus Aquirickettsiella gammari | reverse complement strand
GATTTAATGCTGCCTTTTCTTCTTCGTTAAGTTTAAGTTTTATCATCCGCTTTAAGGTGTTAAAAAATAATACTCAACAATAAATTATATTTAATATTTTTTCTAGATATTTAATGCAGTCCGCTTAGATAGCGCTTGGTGCAAAATAATTGCAAAAGAAGATCAATATTACGAAGCTATTGCACGATATCTTCTTTTAAAAGAAGGGACTGAACAGCCCCGTGATGTTCATATTCAAGAAAGAATTAAGTATTTATCTCATAAATATCTTAGGGTATCTCTTTGGTTAGGAAAACCTTTAACTGATCGTGAAATAGAATGTATTTATGAATCTGCTTGCGGGAAAGGGACAAAAGAAATAGCGATTGCTAAAGGTATTTCTGAAGGTGTTATACGGAAATATCGTGACTCTGCCTTTAAAAAACTACGCTCTGAAAAAATTGCTGAAGCTGTATATTTTGCTACTCAGCTTGGTTATCTACCATTAAAAAATAAACAGTTATCCGTCCAATCTACTGAACTAGAAGAGGTAGAAAATGCCTCACTCTAAAAAAATTTTCTAGTTTTACCATCCAGAGGAATAACAACAATGACTTCAAATACCAAAAATAATAAAAAAACAGACGAAATAAAAAAATCTTTGGTGACCCTTTTAAATCAATTAAAAGAGCAAAGAAGAATCGCAACCGATATAGAACCTTATATGTATAACGGCGATGTATTAGGACCTTATGCCCATATTGGTGATTTAAAAGCACTCAATAAGGGCATTGATGTGTTAATGAGCCTAATCACTGATTTTAAATTGGTCGATGATTTTGATTCTGTCAAGAAATTGAGAGAAGCCAAGTTATGCTTCGCAAACAATGCTGTCTTAAAGGATTTCACATTTTCAAACTATAAATCACAAATTAATCCAGTTTTTCAAGCGTACGTCGACATCGAAATCCAATTAGATGCTTTATTTAAAAAATCTGCCGATTTATTTTATCGAGGCCATCACTTAGCTGGCCATGAAGCAAAGGGGCTTGTTTCTGATTTAAAGAACTTAAACCGTTGGTATTTTGAAGAGAAAAGAATGGGTTATGATGATTACCAGTCCGAAGCATTATATATTATTCAGAAGGCTAGGAGCGAATTAGAGAAACATCGGGGTTACAAAAAGCTATTAGGGAATTTAACCGTACTGATATTAACTCTAGGTACTGCT
>NMOS02000044.1 GCA_002290645.2 Candidatus Aquirickettsiella gammari | reverse complement strand
ATGGAGTTTTTCTATCCTGACATTGCAAAGAAAATCGATTGGCTAGCGGACTATGAAACACTTGATAAGGAACTTCAGGCTATCACAACTGAGGCTATAATTGGCAAGCGTTTTGTGGATAAATTATTTAAGGTAAAAACATTACAAGGACAAGAAGAAGTCATATTAATCCACGTCGAAATTCAAGGGAAAAAAGAGGATGAATTCTCTTTACGTTTATTCCAGTATTATTACCGGCTCTTTGAAAAACGTGGTCATTCTATTTTAACTCTTGCTATCCTAACAGACGGAAATAACAATTGGCATCCGAAGAGTTATCAAAAACAAGTTCTAGGCCTTCCGATTCTTAGTTTCAATTTCCAAACTAATAAACTACTGGATTATCAAGCGAGTAAAAAAGAGCTAGAAGAAACAATCAATCCATTTGGGATAGTCGTTTTAGTACAATTGGCCGCTATAGAGACAAAAGGAAATCCTCAAGGTCGCTATGAGATGAAAGCTAGAATCACCCGGCTTTTATTGAAAAAAGGCTATAAAAAAGATTATATACTTAATCTGTTCAAGGTAATTGACTGGGGCCTTGTTTTGCCACCTGACCTAAAGATTCAGTATAATAACGATATAGAACAGTTAAAAGAGGAAAAAGGTATGAGTTATGTATTAAGTGCTGTCCGTGAAGAGGTCGAAAAAAATCATCAATCTTGGCTTCAGCAAGGTCGTCAAGAAGGTCGTCAAGAAGGCGAGCACCGCAAAGCTTTATTAATTGCTAGAAATTTATTAAAGAAGAATGTTCCCTTGTCTGTCATTAAATCAGCAACGGGGCTATCTGAGCAAGAATTAGCCTTAAAAGATGCCTAAAAAATAGGCTACGAAAAAGCGCGGCATGAAACGGCCAAAAGCTTTTAGCAGAAGGGTTATCTTTAGATTTAGTCAAAAAAGTACCCAAGCTTCCTGACTTGGATTTGTCTGAATTAAAGAAAGCCTAACCGTAAAGTTGCCATTCGTCATGGAGCGGGCCGGGTAAAAAAATCGGTGCTAGTTCCAGGTCTTTCTTCGCCTTGTGACGACACCGCTTCTTCTGATGAGTGATGCATAGCCATGTTTTCTGTCAATAAATCACTTAATCTTTCAAGCTTTTCTTCCATCCTTGCAAGCTGCGCTTTCAATTTTACACTCCTTTTCATCGCTTCCTCAAACTCTGCTCTGGATTTTTCACGATCACGTTGTATCTC
>NMOS02000036.1 GCA_002290645.2 Candidatus Aquirickettsiella gammari | reverse complement strand
GATTTAATGCTGCCTTTTCTTCTTCGTTAAGTTTAAGTTTTATCATCCGCTTTAAGGTGTTAAAAAATAATACTCAACAATAAATTATATTTAATATTTTTTCTAGATATTTAATGCAGTCCGCTTAGTTATCTAAGCGGAATGCGTTAATTATCTAGAATGTGAGCCTAACAACTCGCTTGTCAGCTAAAATCAATACCGTCATTAACAGGGGCCAACTGTTCCGAAGCGTGTGCATATGACATTAGTGATAGAAATATTAGTCCCTTGTCGCGTCATAGAGGAAGCGAATGTCGCTCCTGAGACGGTTATAGCACCCCCATTCATGGTGATCGTGCCGGCAGATGTGAATAAGCCAACCGTCGAAGCACTATTAGGTCGAGAATTGACAGTGATACTACTGTTGTTAATAGTCGCCACGGACTTAGTATTAAATGCGACAACTCCCATTACAGGACTACCCATAACATCAGTAACGTCGACAGTCAACTCACTGCTATCAAGTGTCAAAGAAGATTTATTACTTAAGAATACACCTGTTGGCACCGCAAGTGGAAGAGTAGTCGCAACGTTAAGTTTGCTTGATTGCACAACAAGTGACGAGTTTGATAATAATATCCCTGGTCCAAAATTACCCATCACTGTAGATACAAGGGTACCTGTATTGCTATTTACATCAGATCTAGTCAATGCCGCACTGGCATTAGTTAGATCCATTGCCATTCCATAAGGATTATCCGCCCTACCAATAGTGGAATTACTGATGGCGAGATTTTGACCCCCATTGCTGCTAATCGCTGTAGTTCTCGCCCCTAAACTATTATTTAAACTAATGCTATCTAAGATGTTGTTACCGACCAGGATGAACGCACCGTTAAACGTAGGTCGTGCCACACCCACAGCAGCTTCACTATAATTAACACTCCTACCCCAGACACTTTGACCACTGTTTAAAATCAAGGCACTCGTGTTATTGGTCGCCGAATACGTTCCCGTAGTAAAGTACATGACTGTATTCGGTAATAAACTACTTAAAGTATTCACACCGATTTGGCTAAAGTCAGTCGGGCCACAGGGGTTGGCAAAGGTACAGTTGACTATACTCAAACCCACACCGCCATTATTCGGTGTGCCGGTTTGACTAAAAAAGGCAATATCTCTTAGGAAGGGGTTTAAACTAGTACCACCTTTTACTAGAGTTTCACTAGGGAGTCCAGAACCATGTCCTAAATTCGCTAAGTAACGTTCCACTGGATCCGTTAAGCGTTCCGATAAAGAGGGGTTGGCTATCTCTCCGCGCACGCCGCCAAAGCTGAGCGCTAAACCACCCACCACGGTATTATATTGCAGATTATCATAGGTGTAGTTAACAAAGGCCTTGACGTGATGATCAAACCAATATTCTAAACCAGCCGCTCCGCCACGTACATTATTGGTATGCGGTATATCAAAGAAATAAGCACCGAAATAGGCTTTAAAAGGCACATTTCGAAATAATTGGTAAGCCACCTTGGCATCCACACCATCACCAATCTGTTGCGTTTTATTAGTATTCATACAAGTCGTAGATACGCTTCCGGTATGATCGCTAAAAACTAATTGGCTGAGTTGAGGTCGAATATAGATCTCATCGCTGCGACCCCCTATCGAAATATAGCCATTAATTCGGGCATCCCAACGACTTCCTAGGGCTTCTACGCCAGGGGTGACTATCCAAAATCTTTTTTGATTGGCTACTTGGCTACGACTCGCAAAAACATAACCGCCTAGGATGGCGGCATCGTTTTGGATCCAGCGATAACCTAAACCCAGATCGGCATACCATTGCTCATCGGTGCCATACGATGCTTGGGGATTCAGGTAAAGATTGCGCTGTTCATTCCCTTTGAGTGACAACAACAGATCGGCTTGACCTACCGCGGCAGAACCTCCGGCATTGGCATCTAAAGAAAGCCGGGGTGGCAAATAACTACTGGCTTGCGCCTGATTTATGCAACTGAAATAGCTCAGTAATGCAAGAACCGTTACAATTAATTTAAACGAAAATAAATGCTTGTTCATATCCATATAGTAAAAAAACATCCAAAAGACGTCCAAAAAAGCGTATCACACTTATCAATCTCTATCAATTGTTCCGGTCTGCGCAACTCATACCTTCACGAGTCAAGTGCGCTATCCAGAAATAGATTGAACAGTTAATCTTTCAAGCTAGATAAAATATCTGCGAAACTCGTGACCTTTTAATTTTGAGAGCGCTACAGTCTATTTTTAGTACAATTTACCTATCATTTACTGATCAAGCCTGATAGAATAGGCTCTCTTTTAGAGCTAAAGACGTTACTTGGCTCATATTTTATAGCCAGGAACCTTTTAGTGAACTTTACAGAATTTAAGTTAAATGCCCAGATCTTATCCGGTGTTAAAGAATTAGGATACGAAACCGCCACCCCCATCCAAGAAAAAGCCATTCCCTCTATTTTAGCCGGCCTAGATGTAGTCGGCACCGCACAAACCGGTACCGGGAAAACTGCCGCTTTTGCCTTACCCTTACTTCAACGCTTAATGGATGGACCTAGAGGTCAATTACGTGGACTTATCTTAGCGCCGACGCGTGAATTAGCAGAACAAATACGTCAGTCTATTGATAGATTAGCCATTAGAACCGGTTTACGCTGTACGGCTATTTACGGTGGCGCCAATCTTGTTAAGCAATACCAGATTCTACGCCGTGGTGTCGATATCGTCATCGCCTGCCCCGGACGTCTACTCGATCATATCAATCGCGGAAATATTAATTTAACTCAAGTAGAAGTACTGGTATTAGATGAAGCCGATCATATGTTTGATCTTGGATTTCGTGAACCTATTTATAAAATCATAAGACATCTACCTAAACAACGACAAAATTTACTTTTTTCCGCCACCATGTCCAAAGAAATACGGGTATTAGCGGATGAAATATTACATAAACCGGTGTCGATAAAGATCGGCGAAATCGCTCCTGCCAATACGGTAACACAAACCCTTTATCCTGTTTCCGAAGCGCTCAAAACCGATTTGTTAGAAGTCATTTTACAAATAAATGCGGTGAAATCGGCATTGATTTTCACCCGAACTAAACATCGCGCTAAACGACTGGCCGAACATTTGAGTCATCTAGGCTACAGCGCCACTTCTTTTCAGGGTAATTTGTCACAAAGTAAGCGACAAATTGCACTGGGTAAATTTCGCGACGGTAAATTAAAAATATTAGTTGCAACCGATATCGCAGCGCGCGGTATTGATATCGATCATATCTCCCATGTTATTAACTTTGACATGCCCAATACCGCTGAAGATTATACGCATCGAATCGGACGTACCGGTCGTGCCGCTAAATTAGGTGCTGCTTTTAGTTTAATTACCCATGGCGACAGACGGCAAATACGTTCGATTGAACGCCTACTCAATAAACGTTTAGAAGAATGTTTTGTCCCCGACTTTGATTACAAAGCTAAAACCAATGCGCCTTCTGAACTCACCACAGCTGATAGACCTCGACAGTTTTCTTATTCTAATCAAAGCGCATCGCATAGAAAACCAAGACCTCGGGCCAATTATCAAAAAAGCTATACAGCCAAACACAAAAGAAAAGCATCGGATCAATAAGATAAAATTGAGATCCTACGATAGCAATCCGCGTTCCCGCGTTAATTCATTGGTAAAACAAACCTGTATTTGCCAATGAATACAAAAATTACCTCTAGCTAAGAATTATTGTACAATAGCGCACATTAAATGAAATAAATCTAATTTTTTATTCGGGGAAACACGCGATGAATTTTTTTGATGACTCCAAGCGGGTAAAAACCGGGCTCGCCGAAATGCTAAAAGGGGGCGTTATTATGGATGTCACTACGGCTGCACAAGCCTGTATTGCTGAAGCGGCAGGCGCTTGTGCGGTGATGGCCTTAGAACGCGTACCGGCAGACATTCGTAAAATGGGTGGTATTGCACGCATGGCCTCACCGGGAGTAATTAAAGAAATTATGCAAGCGGTCTCGATCCCGGTGATGGCAAAGGTCCGTATCGGTCATTTTGTCGAAGCACAGATATTACAATCCCTCAACATCGATTTTATTGATGAAAGCGAGGTTTTAAGCGTGGCAGACGATGAATGCCACATCGATAAACATCCATTTGATGTGCCTTTCGTGTGTGGTTGTCGCAATCTCGGTGAAGCCTTACGACGAATTACAGAAGGAGCGGCGATGATACGTACTAAAGGTGAAGCCGGCTCTGGCAATATCCTAGAAGCGGTTCGACATATGCGCGCTATTACCCGAGAGATTAAGGAATTAACTATTTTAAAAAAAGAAGAACTCTACGCCAAAGCAAAAAGCTTAAACGCGCCCTTAGCGTTAGTGTCATGGGTGGCAGAACAGGGTAAATTACCCGTTCCACATTTTTCTGCAGGTGGTGTCGCGACGCCCGCCGATGCCGCACTGTTGCGTCAGCTAGGTGCAGAAAGTGTCTTTGTCGGTTCCGGTATCTTTAAATCCGCCGATCCTGAAAAACGCGCCAGTGCGATTGTCAAAGCAACCACCCATTTTGATAATCCTGACATTTTACTCGAGGTCTCGAGTGATTTAGCCGAAGGGATGAGTGGTTTTTCTAATTTAAATCTAGAAAACTTAGTCACTCGCAAGGTCTAAAATGAATATCGGTGTTTTAGCACTACAGGGGGGGTATCAGGCACATGTTAACTGCTTAAATAAGTTGAATAGTGTCGCAACACTGGTGCGTGATCCCACCACACTGGCCACAAGCGATGCACTGATTATTCCGGGTGGAGAAAGCTCGGTGCTCATCAAATTACTGAAACAAAATGGACTCTGGAACAGCTTAATCGACTATAATAAACCTATGTTAGCGACCTGCGCCGGTGCTATTTTACTCGCCAGGCAAGTGCTATCACCCGTTCAAGCCAGCTTAAATCGTATTGCGATTGCGGTTAAACGCAATGCCTACGGCCGACAACTCGCTAGTCAAATCGTGATAGGCGATAATCTCATCACGGCGCAGGCGATGGAAATGGTGTTTATACGTGCCCCGGAAATAACCCTATTAGAAAATACACCTGTTAAAATTTTAGCACGCTATCGCGATCGGGTGGTTGCGGTGCAAGAAAATAATATTATTGCCGCCAGCTTTCATCCTGAATTAAGCCAAGACAGCTATTTGCATCGTTACTTTATACAACAGATAGTTGAACAAGGATCGGCTTTGTAACAAGCGAGTCGCTATGCTCACGAAAAATTTTGGCCGCCGTGCCCCCAAAATTTGTTCGCATCACGCGACTAAAAGTAGGCCCCGATTCGTCCTGCGTCCGCCACGCACTGGCCCATTCTGGGCTG
>NMOS02000006.1 GCA_002290645.2 Candidatus Aquirickettsiella gammari | reverse complement strand
CAGTTTAAATCCAGGTAAATTTACGATACAATTTTTTACGGGCATTTTAATCTCTCTTATCTTAGTCTTTTCAATTACTTAAGATAAGTCTACTAGATTAATTTGCCCCCTTAAGTGGGGGAGAGCCGCAAAATTGACCCCCGGCTTTTTCATTAGCCACTTCAGTGACTGAACAAATTCTTTTTGCTTTATCTATCTTCGACGCCAAAATAGGGCTACCATAAGCTACCTTGATTTTGCTCACCAGATCTTTTTGTGGCATCGATTGCGGGCTACTTACACTCGCTGCCAAATTATCGAGCCATTCTTGATTTAAAACAAGCACCTCGTTAGAACTTAGCGCTTCCTGTTCTTTTTGCATCGGATGAAAATATTGCGTAATAGCGCCTATACAGGCTACAAAAAAATCGACTATACGCTCGAATAAACTTTTTTTGTCACTGGAAAAAAGTGGTTCTAATAACTTGCCTTTGCCAGCAAAATTCACATCAACTTGTCTAACAGCTGTACCTAATTTATATCCCCCACTTTTACATCGCTTTAGGGTCAGCGAAATAACTGAACAAGTTTGGCAAAAATACTTGTTTTTATCCTTCTCTATGCTCTCCCACTTATCCTCTTCATATTCATCCCTAATCATTACCTTCTTATAGCGAACTACCTCCTTAATTTGTAGCTCATTTTTTGAATATGAATAATATACTTTCATTTTTGTTGCGGGCCCCAAACCACCCGTTTTCACTTTCTTTCCTTTACGATCCAGTCTGCACATTGATTCTTTCCATAACATGAAAGCGCATGCATGTGAAAAACCTCCTTGATGGAACGAATAGTGAATCAAAGCTTGGTAATATTTTTTTAAGTCCTCATCTTGTTCTTTAGCAAACAGCTCGCTTTCAATAAAGCTGATTAATGCCTGTTCATTAGCAAATTTTCCCTTTTTTTCTATGATTTCTCTTACACGCTTTCCATTAATATAATAATCATTTCGATTCCAATCCGCTAATACACTACTAAAACCCAGCTCAACCTCAACTAGCTTCTTCACGGTTTCGTTCAGATAATTTTCTAAAAGTTGCTTAAAAATATCGGGTGGCCTTTGCCGAACAATAATTTTAGGTTTATTTAAACGGGCTAATTGGGTTTCTTGCTTGATTTTTTGAACATTCAAGCGCATATCGCCCGGTAAAAATAAACTAGCCCCCAGCAAACCCTTAGCACCCGGTGCATTTTGCACCGCAAAGCCTTGCTGATGACCCGATTCATGACAGTTGCTTAATAAGCTTAAATACAGCGCTCGATCCGCTTTTGTGTCGTCATAACGAGGGTGTCTTCCGCGCTGCACATAAAACACTGCGGCGGCATCATAAGCGGCCGATGCGCCACCGGTACGATCCTTACCACTCTTACAAGCAACCCAACATGTCCCGCCGATACAATGCAGAATAGTTGCTTCAGCCGAGCTGATTAATTGCTGATAATGTCGCTTATCGGTTTCAAGCACCCCTTGACTGGCTGGAATCGATAATAAAGCCTGCACCGCATCAAGTAATCGAGGCATATTTTTAGTTGATTCATTAAATAATCGGACTGTATTTTCAAGAGTTTTATTATTAATATAGTGATTACGCTCGGAGAGGCACATTAATTCTCTGAGCTCAATTCTATTCTGAAATTGTTTAAGACTTTTAACAACTATTTCTTTATCTTTAACCGATATCCTAATACCTTTTTTATAAGGAGTAAGAGCAGCTAACAATTTATTTTTACCCTCAAAGAGCTCTGTAGAGAATAATGCCTTTGTACTACGGTTTTCTTCTATTAGCAAAAATTTATTTTTTAAATAACGCGCCACTGCACCCAACAATTGAGCGGTATTAACGGCATTACGTTTAGTCTGCGGCGAATGAAGACCGAAACGACGTAATATGTTAAACGGATGATTAGTCGACAGTAAGCTTATTTTAATCGACGGATGGGTTTTATATTTGAAGCTTCCATCTGGCTGGGCTAGCAGATCAAATTTAGCTAAAAAATCACGATAATAAAGGGTGGTAGCTTGTTCGGCCTCGTTAAAAAAAAGTGCTTTGACTTTACTCGCACCCTTTGAGCTTATCGCTACATCAGGATTAGCGATAGCGCGTTGAAAAAGCTCGACAACCTGCTCTTTCGCTTCATATATTTGGGTATCGTTATCACTGGCATCGGTAAAAAAGATGCTTTTGGCATCAGCAGCCCAGCCAGGTGACAAAATAGATTGGCTTAAAATCACCACTTCGTGCAAATCTTTGCCCTGATTACGCTCAAATTGCTGATCTAAGCTTAATCTTATCTGAGAGGCGACATTTAAACAGCTTAAACGAAATTGCTCATTCTCCGCCTCAGTACCTTTCTTCTTTAATAAATCAACCGGCGACTGGGTTGCATGGCGAAAATAAGATAAGGATTCAACACCATTAACCTCACATCGATGTAACGATAAATTAGCCAAGCCAGGAACACAACGCAGTGAGGAAGGAATAGATTGCTTAACTAACTCATTTTTGTTATTTGAAATAAAATTTTGTTGCCAGGAGGGAAGTAACTTAAACCACAATGGCTTAGACGAAGTAGACAAAGTATTAAACTCTTCCAACAAAAGCTCGTCGTCTGTACAAGGGCTTTCAGTTTGAGTTATCTCAAGGGGTGAAGCACTTTGTTGTGCCTCTAAAGTAAACTCGCTAGTAAAAGCGTTACGCCCTTTTTCCCATACCGCGTAACGCTCCGCCATACACAGGGATTGAAAGCAATTGCTCAAGCTCGTATGTTGGCATAACATCTGGCTGTACGATGTCAGCAAAGCACGCAAACGTTTTTCTTTAGCATCAAAAGTAGGGATATTATCTAGATCGATCAAGTAAATTTGATAAAACTTTTCTACTTGAGAGCGCAGTTGTTTTTTTGATTCATCTACTAACTGCTGCGGCGCATTAGAATCTAATCTCCATTCTTTATTTAAGCGGCTTAATAATAACAACATCCCTTCTTTATAGGACGCTCCACGACAACCAAAGCTATCTAGTTCACTCATAAATGCCTCTTTTTTCTCATTTTTCTACAAAAACAGCTTATTATCGCTTATATAATTTGTTTATTAGAACATAAAATTATTAACAAAAAATGAATATGTGTTACATTTCGGCACTTATCAATCGATAAAAAGCTAAATTAAGTAAGACGCTAGGGATAGGCTCCCCTGCTTAAAATAAGTAAAAAATTATTAAGATAGTAAGCCAGGATACGAGATCATTGGCAATAGACAAGGAATGTACCTTTCGGTACATTCCTCAATAAGACTTTTAACAACACGGTAGATTCATAAAACGAGCAACAAAAATTAGGCTTTCTTCTCGTCGTCTTTAGACTCCGATAAAGCTTGACTGAATGCTTCTTCTACATCACTCGCCGTCATTTGCGGTGCGGCCGCAGCGGTTAATTTTTGCTGTTTTGCCAATACATTAGCGGCTCGTTGACGGCGTGCTTCGGCATGATAAGCAAAACCGGTACCGGCTGGAATTAAACGTCCTACAATAACATTTTCTTTTAGCCCTTTGAGCTCATCGCGCTTTCCAGTCACAGCCGCTTCGGTTAATACCCGAGTCGTTTCCTGGAAAGAAGCCGCTGATATAAACGAATCCGTCGCTAAGGAGGCTTTAGTAATACCGAGTAATACCGCTTCAAAACGCGCCGGCAATTTATTTTCAGCCACTAATTTTCTATTTTCCTCCTTGAGACGTGATTCTTCTAATTGCTCTCCTTTTAGAAATCGGCTTTCACCAACGTCGAGTATATTAACTTTACGCAACATCTGACGAACGATCACTTCGATATGCTTATCGTTGATCTTAACCCCTTGCAGACGATAAACCTCTTGTACTTCGCTGACAATGTAATTAGTCAGTGCATTAATACCCAATAGGCGCAGGATGTCGTGTGGATTCAAAGGCCCATCCGCTACGATCTCACCACGTTCTACGTGTTCACCTTCAAAGACGGTCACATGACGCCACTTAGGAATTAAGGCTTCAAAGGCCTCACCGTTATTTCCCGTAATCACTAAACGCCGTTTACCTTTCGTTTCTTTCCCAAAACTGATGATACCCGAGATTTCGGCTAAGATAGCCGGCTCTTTAGGTTTACGCGCTTCAAAAAGATCCGCTACGCGTGGTAAGCCGCCGGTAATATCGCGAGTTTTTGAGGTTTCTTGTGGAATACGCGCCACAATATCACCCACTCCGACAGCAGCCCCATCTTCCAAGCTCAAAATAGCGTTGATAGGTAAAAAATAATGTGCTGGCAAACGTGTCCCGGGTAAAAATAAATCATTCCCTTCTTTATCAGTCAGTCGAACCATCGGTCGTAATTCCTTACCTCCTGAACCACGCTGCTTGGAATCCATGACGACAATGTTGGTTAAACCAGTCAGTTCATCGGTTTGTCGATTCATGGTAATTCCATCAATTAAATCGATAAACTTAACGTAACCGGCCACTTCGGTGACCACCGGATGGGTATGGGGATCCCACTGCGCAATGAGCTGACCGGGCGCCACTTCGGTCCCATCAGACACTTTAATACTCGCCCCATAAGGGAGCTTATAGCGTTCTCGTTCACGACCCTGTGGATCTAATAACGTTAACTCACCTGAACGAGACACAGTCACATAATGGCCATCGCTGTGTTTAACCAGCTTGATATTATGTAATTTAATACGACCCTTCGATTTCACTTGAATATGATTGGCCAAGGCAACCTGCGAAGCCGCTCCCCCAATGTGGAAGGTACGCATGGTGAGCTGGGTTCCTGGTTCACCAATCGATTGAGCGGCGATAACACCCACAGACTCACCTATCCCCACCAAATGGCCACGCGCCAAGTCACGGCCGTAACAAGCGGCACAAATACCATATCGGGCTTCACAGGTAATAGGCGAGCGCACATTCACTTGATCAACCGCACGTTCTTCTAAAATATTGACCCACTCTTCATCTAATAGAGTGCCTTTATTCACCACAATGTCATCACTGCCAGGCAGACTGACGTCTTCGGCCAACACGCGTCCTAATACACGCTCACGTAAGGGCACCATGATCTCTCCCCCTTCAACATGGGGGGTAATCGCAATCCCTAAGGTCGCGCCACAATCGTCTTCTGTGACCACCATATCTTGCGCAACGTCAACCAAACGACGCGTCAAATAGCCCGAATTCGCTGTTTTTAATGCCGTATCGGCCAGACCTTTACGCGCACCGTGTGTCGAAATAAAGTATTGTAATACGTCCAGACCTTCTCTGAAGTTAGCCGTAATCGGTGTTTCAATAATGGTTCCATCTGGTTTGGTCATCAAACCGCGCATTCCGGCTAGCTGACGCATCTGTGCAGGCGAGCCCCGCGCTCCCGAATCGGCCATCATGTAGACAGGGTTAAATGATTCTTGCGATACCGTCTTGCCATCGGCATCCGTTACTTCTTCTGTCGCTAATTTTTCCATCATGGCTTTAGCTACTTGATCATTAGTACGCGACCAAATATCCACTACCTTGTTATAACGTTCACCTTGTGTCACTAGACCTGAGGCATATTGCGATTCGATTTCTTTTACTTCGGTTTCAGCGGCTGAAATAATCGCTGCTTTATTTTCGGGAATAATTAAATCTTCGATCCCAACTGAAATACCCGCGCGGGTCGCATAACCAAAACCGGTATACATTAATTTATCGGCAAATATAACCGTCGCTTTTAAACCTAAACGTCGATAGCATTCATTAATAAGACTTAATATCGCTTTTTTATTGAGTGTTTTATTAATTAAAGAAAACGGCAAGCCATCAGGTAGTGTTTCACGCAATAAAGCTCTACCGACGGTCGTATCAACTAAGCGAGTCGACTCGGTTCGCTCGCCGGCTTTATCAAACAAAACCTCTGATATTCTAACCTTAATCTTGGCGTGTAAATCGGCGTAACCTGCATCGTAAAGCTGACGAACATCATTAACATCGGAACAAATTAAACCTTCACCTTTCGCATTGATTTTGTAACGCGTTAAATAATAAAGCCCTAAAACGACATCCTGGGTCGGAAGAATAATCGGCTCACCATTGGCGGGCGATAGAATATTGTTAGTCGACATCATTAAAGTACGTGCTTCTAGCTGTGCTTCTATAGTCAACGGAACATGCACCGCCATTTGGTCACCGTCGAAGTCTGCGTTATAAGCAGTACACACTAAAGGATGCAACTGGATAGCCTTACCTTCTACTAAAATAGGTTCAAAGGCTTGGATCCCCAAACGATGCAGTGTCGGTGCTCGGTTTAATAAGACCGGATGTTCACGAATAACATCTTCTAGGATATCCCAAACCTCAGGCGACTCATTTTCCACCATTTTTTTAGCGGCTTTTATGGTAGAAGCCAAACCGCGAAATTGTAATTTACTCAAAATAAAAGGTTTAAATAACTCTAAAGCCATTTTTTTTGGCAAACCACATTGATGCAATTTGAGTGTAGGACCCACTACGATCACTGAACGACCTGAATAATCAACCCGTTTACCGAGTAAGTTTTGTCTAAATCGACCTTGCTTACCTTTTATCATATCGGCTAAGGATTTCAGAGGTCGTTTGTTACTCCCTGTAATGGCACGGCCGCGTCGACCATTATCCAACAAGGCATCGACTGATTCTTGCAACATACGCTTTTCGTTACGCACAATAATATCAGGGGCATTGAGGTCCAATAAGCGCTTTAAACGATTATTACGATTGATAACGCGACGATAGAGATCATTGAGATCAGAGGTTGCAAAACGACCGCCATCCAAAGGAACTAAAGGACGGAGATCCGGCGGTAATATAGGTAATACGGTCAACACCATCCACTCTGGTTTATTGCCTGATTGTTCGAATCCTTCTAAAAGCTTTAAGCGCTTCGAGTATTTTTTTAATTTGGTTTCAGAACTTGTATTGGGAATCTCTTCACGTAAGATATTGATCTCTTCTTTCAAATTCAAGGTAATCAATAATTGTTGTATTGCTTCTGCACCCATGCGCGCATCAAATTCGTCACCGTGCTCCTCAATAGCTTCTAAATATTGTTCATCCGTTAACAGTTGACCTCGCTCTAAATTTGTCATACCAGGTTCGATCACAACAAACGCTTCAAAATAAAGAACTCGCTCAATATCACGTAAGGTCATATCGAGTAATAAACTAATCCGTGACGGTAAGGATTTTAAGAACCAAATATGTGCGACAGGGCTTGCCAGTTCAACATGGCCCATACGTTCTCGACGTACTTTAGTCAATGCGACTTCTACGCCACATTTTTCACAGATGACACCTCGATGCTTAAGACGTTTGTATTTGCCGCATAAGCATTCATAATCCTTAATAGGACCAAAAATCTTGGCGCAAAATAAACCATCCCTTTCCGGTTTGAAGGTACGATAATTAATGGTTTCTGGTTTTTTGACTTCACCATAAGACCAAGTACGAATCATTTCGGGCGAAGCAAGCGAGATACGAATATTATCAAATTCATCCAGGTAATCTTCTTGTTTCAAGATACCCAGTAAATCTGACATTAAGGGTCTATCTGCAAACGTTGTCTTGCCTGCACTATTGTTTATACTTAATTGCATTGCTTCTGCCATAGTCGTCAAACTTTCTTGGTCTGACAAGGCTGGTTTCGCTTGATCCGAAGATAATAACGTTGCTTTAGCCGTTGTCGCATTTTCTAGCTCTGGCTTTACAGCAAGGTCCGCTTTTGGTTTAGATGTAGCCAAGGTTATATTCCCCATTTCAAATTAATCTTTAGTTTCTAATTCTGCATTGATGGCCAAGGAACGTATTTCCTTGACTAATACATTAAATGATTCTGGCATCCCGGCTTCCATTTGATGATCGCCATCAACAATGTTCTTATACATCTTAGTTCGGCCTGCCACGTCATCCGATTTGACGGTTAACATTTCTTGTAGAGTATAGGCCGCTCCATACGCCTCTAAAGCCCAAACTTCCATTTCACCAAAGCGCTGACCACCAAATTGAGCTTTACCACCCAAGGGCTGTTGGGTTACTAAACTATACGAGCCGGTAGAACGTGCATGCATTTTATCGTCAACTAAGTGATTGAGCTTTAGCATGTACATATAACCTACGGTAACAGGCCGTTCAAAACGATCACCGGTTCTGCCATCATAAAGCGTGGTTTGCCCTGTCTCTGGCAAATCGGCTAAACGCAACATACGTTTAATTTCAGATTCGGTAACACCGTCAAAGACAGGGGTCGCCATAGGCACTCCGCTACGTAAATTTTGCGCTAACTCTATCACCGACTCATCAGATAGCTTGTCTAAATCTACTTTTTGCGCTGTCTCTTTGGTATCGTTGTAAATAGATCCTAAGAAATCTTTAATCTCTTTAATTTTCTTTTGTTCATCCAGCATGCCTGCAATCTTTAAGCCTAAACCCTTAGCCGCCCAACCCAAATGCGTTTCTAATACCTGCCCGACGTTCATACGCGAAGGCACACCCAAGGGATTAAGCACGATATCAACGGGTGTGCCATCTTTCATATAAGGCATATCTTCAACAGGAATAATGGTAGAGATAACCCCTTTATTACCATGTCGCCCTGCCATCTTGTCACCGGGTTGAATACAACGCTTAATCGCTAAGTAAACCTTAACGATCTTGAGGATTCCGGGTGCTAAATCATCCCCTTGGGTTAATTTTTTACGTTTATTTTCAAATTTTTCGTCTAAAGCCAAACGTGCCGCTTCAAGTTGTTTAGCCACTGCTTCCAATTGTTGATTAGCTGCTTCTTCGCGCAAACTCACTGAAAACCATTGATCCTTTGCTAAACCTTGTAAATATTCGCGGGTAACCTTACTGCCTGACTTCAGTTTATTAGGTCCGCTACTTGCACTGGCACCGACTAATAAAGTTTCTAGGCGCTGGTAACAGTCGTTTTCTAAAATTCTAAATTCATCGTATAAATCCTTTTTAACTTTATCTAAAGCCATTTCCTCGATACTTAAAGCACGTTTATCTTTTTCTAAACCATCACGGGTAAATACTTGGACATCGATGACGGTCCCTCGCATCCCTGAAGGAACACGCAGCGAACTATCCTTCACATCAGAAGCTTTCTCGCCAAAGATGGCGCGCAATAATTTTTCTTCAGGCGTTAATTGGGTTTCACCTTTAGGAGTAACCTTTCCAACCAGTATGTCGCTGGCTTCAACCCAAGCACCTAAATGGACAATCCCGGATTCATCCAATTTAGAGAGCGCACCTTCCCCTACATTAGGAATATCTGAGGTTATCTCTTCGGTTCCTAACTTGGTGTCACGCGCAATACAGGTTAATTCTTCAATATGGATAGTGGTGAAACGATCTTCGGAAACAACTCGTTCTGAGATCAAAATAGAATCTTCAAAGTTATAACCATTCCATGGCATGAAAGCGACGAGTAAATTACGTCCTAAAGCTAACTCACCTAAATCGGTAGAAGGACCATCAGCCATAACGTCGCCTTTTTTAATCTTATCGCCTTTTTTCACTAAAGGACGTTGATTAATACAGGTATTTTGATTAGAACGGGTATATTTAGTTAAATTATAAATATCAACACCGGCTGTACCCGCCGTAGCCTCTTTATCATCAACGCGCACAACAATTCGGCCCGCATCAACAGAATCAATAAAACCACTGCGCTTAGCAACGACCACGACCCCTGAGTCAACGGCAACCTTGCGTTCCATTCCAGTTCCCACTAAAGGTTTTTCAGTGCGTAAGGTAGGAACCGCTTGACGCTGCATATTCGAACCCATCAAAGCACGATTCGCATCGTCATGTTCTAAGAAGGGAATCAGTGAAGCAGCCACCGAAACCACCTGAGCCGGTGAAATATCCATATAATTAACCTTATCGGCTGTCGTGAGCATAGACTCATTGCGATGTCGACAAGGAATTAAATCATCTATCAATTTTCCATGCCCATCAAGGCGCGTATTAGCCTGTGCAATCACATATTTACCTTCTTCAATCGCCGATAAATACTGAATTTCTTTCGTCACTTTACCGTTTTCAACCTTCCGATAAGGCGTTTCGAGAAATCCGTAATGATTGGTTCTAGCATACACCGCTAAGGAATTAATCAACCCGATATTAGGACCTTCGGGTGTTTCAATAGGACAAACACGACCATAATGGGTAGGATGAACATCTCGAACCTCAAAGCCAGCACGCTCACGCGTTAAACCACCAGGCCCCAAGGCAGAAACACGCCGTTTGTGGGTAATTTCTGAAAGAGGATTAACTTGATCCATAAACTGCGATAATTGACTGGAACCAAAAAATTCTTTTACCGCCGCCGAAATAGGTTTGGCATTAATAAGATCTTGTGGCATTAAATTTTCAGATTCGGCCACACTTAAGCGATCTCTGACAGCGCGCTCTACACGCACTAAACCAATGCGAAATTGATTCTCAGCCATCTCACCTACGCTACGCACACGACGATTACCCAAATGGTCAATATCATCGACTTCGCCTTTACCATTACGTATCTCAATCAATGCCTTCAACACGGCGACAATATCTTCTTTGCTTAAGGTTCCCGCTCCGGTAATTTCTTCACGGCCCAAACGACGATTAAACTTCATTCGTCCTACGGCGGATAAATCGTAGCGATCCAATACAAAAAATAAATTCTTAAATAAGGCCTCTG
Source organism: Candidatus Aquirickettsiella gammari (assembly GCA_002290645.2). Lineage (GTDB taxonomy): Bacteria > Pseudomonadota > Gammaproteobacteria > Diplorickettsiales > Diplorickettsiaceae > Aquirickettsiella > Aquirickettsiella gammari. The sequence continues at coordinate 68,893 of NMOS02000006.1, read as the reverse complement.
CCGCTTCTTTAGTAGGAGGTTCACCTGGGCGCATCATACGGTAAATTTCAACTAAGGCTTCTTGCTGACTATGGCTAGGATCAATACGCAAGGTAGTTGAAATATAGGCCCCTGAATCCAGATCATTGGTATAGAGGGTTTCAATGGATTTTATCTGCGCCTCAAACAATTTCTTGACGATATCGGCGCTTAGTTCCGTATTGGCTTCAAAAATAATTTCGCCTGTTTCGGAATCAATAATGGGTTTAGCCAGTGTTTTGCCAATCAGATAGTCAGCAGGAAATTCTAATTTTTTAATCTTAGCTTTTTCTATTTCACGGATTTGCCTTACTGCAATCCGACGACCTTGTTCAACAATAACATGGCCTGCGGCATCTTTAATGTCAAAGCTGGCTATTTCACCGCGTAAACGTTCTGGCACTAAATCTAAAACAACCGTTTCACCTTTTAAGTGAAATACATTATTGCTAAAAAATAAGGCTAAGATTTCTTCCGAGGTGAAACCTAATGCGCGTAAAAGTATTGTAGCGGCCAACTTACGACGTCTATCAATACGGACAAATAAGTTGTCTTTCGGATCAAATTCAAAATCTAACCACGAACCACGGTAAGGAATAATTCGAGCGGCATAGAGCAACTTACCTGAAGAATGAGTCTTACCTTTATCGTGTTCAAAAAAAACACCCGGAGAACGATGCAGCTGTGAAACAACGACACGATCCGTTCCATTAATCACAAAGCTACCTGTATCGGTCATGAGCGGAAGTTCGCCCATATAAACTTCTTGTTCTTTAATATATTTTAATTTAGTTGCCCCGGGTGCTGCTTCTTTATCATAAATAATTAAACGCATTTTAACCCGTAAAGGCGCACCATAGGTTAAACCACGTGCTTGACACTCTTTAACATCAAAAGGCGGCTGCCCTATTCGATAATTAATATACTCTAGAGTTGCTTCTCCACCGGAATAAGAAGAGATAGGAAATATAGATTTAAAAGCGGCATTCAGCCCCACATCTTCAAGCTCATCGGGAGAAGTATCTGCTTGTAAAAATCGATGATAAGACTCAATTTGAGTCGCCAATAAATAAGGCGCCTCCATGATCGTCGCTTGCTTACCAAAGTTTTTACGAATACGCTTTTTTTCAGTAAATGAATAAGGAGTACTTGCTTGCTCAGTTGCTGGGGATGTCCGAATTACCATCTAAAACTCACCTAGTTAGAGAACAGAATAAATAAAGAAAAACCGTGCCCATTATTTACTGGGCTTGTGCTAATCACTGGCTATTAGTAGCGCTTAAAGCCGCTTTTTAAAAAGGCGGCGCCTCGCTATTTTTCCAAATTCCTTTTTTAAGCTAAGTCCAGTGTTAGCAACATTACCTTAAAGCTGAATCTTATAAAGTCGCGCTCGCTGCACGTAAAATTATTCAGTTAGGATCAATTTTGCTAACATAAAGAATGCCCAAGTAGCTAGACTTGAGCATTCCTATGAATTTACGCAACAATTTGGCTTTTGGTCTATAAGGCCTTATATTCCTGATTCGCTCAGCAGCTCGTTTGTTTAAGCTTCGCCTGTTGCAAAAATTAACACAGTAAATAATACCCGCTAGTACCTAAAATTCTCTTTGTTAGCGTAAATTCAGCCTAATAAAAAATACTAGACTATTTAATTTCGCCGGTAGCACCTGCTTCTTTAAGCTTCGCCATCAACGCTTCAGCATCTGCTTTAGGCAAACCTTCTTTAATGACTTTAGGTGCTGATTCAACCAAGTCTTTTGCTTCTTTTAAACCTAGACCTGTTGCTTCACGAACCACTTTAATTACATTAATTTTATTAGCACCAATTTCTTTTAACAGGACATCAAATTCGGTCTTTTCTTCTACAGCGGCTACTGCGCCAGGCGCTGCAGCAACAGCTACCGGTGCGGCTGCGGCAGAAACACCAAATTTCTCTTCCATGTTTTTAATCAGATCAACAATTTCCATAACGCTCATGTTTGAAATTGCATTTAATACATCTTCTTTAGAATTAACAGCCGTACTCATAATTACTCCAAAAATAAAAAACGTTGATTAACAATTCACTCAATTACTCGGCTCCCACTGCTTGCCGTTGATCACGAAAAGCGGCAAAGAGGCGTACTAATTTAGCCTGTGGTTCAACCAGTGTGCGAACCAATTTAGTAGTCGGTGCTTTCATAATTGCCATTAGGGTGGCAATCGCTTCATCACGGGTTGGTAGATTAGCGAGTTTATCGAGATCATTAACAGCGAGTAATTGACCATCAAAGGCTAAAGCCTTAACAACCAACTTCTCATTTTGCTTGATAAATGTCCGAATAAGCCGCGCTGCCGCACCAGGTTCTTGTTGGGAGAATGCCAATAGTAAAGGACCTACTAGCGTATCTTGTAAACACGCAAATCCTGTTCCCGCTAAAGCACGCCGTGCTAGGGTATTACGTACCACACGTAAATACACACCTGAGCTACGTGCTTGTAAACGCAATTGACTCATTTCACCCACACTCAAACCGCGGTATTCAGCCGTGATGGCTGATAACGCATTTTTTGCAACCTCTCCAACTTCCGCAACAATCGCCTGCTTGTCTTCAAGTCTCAATGTCACGTTGGTTTTCTCCTCATTTATGTTTCAGTCATCACTTAATAACAAACGATAACTAACCCGTTTATTGGTGGCCATTAAAGGTTCACCGTCTGCGTAGGCTTGCGATTTAAGCGCTAAATCACAAAATTAAGCCAAATAACATCTAGCTTATCTTGCAACAGCACGCCTACGGTCTCCGACAGTTAGAGGGAAAACCCTTTAACTGCGAATTCATACCCACTATTCAATCGAGTAGGGGGGTAGCTCTTCTATCCTAAATACGATAAATAGTCAAGAATCGATTGCGACCATACACCCTATAATTAGCTCGCTTCTACCAGCGAGGCCATATTAATTAATAACCCAGGACCCATGGTACTCGATAAACTCAATTTCTTTAAATAAACACCTTTAGCGGTAGCAGGCTTAGCTTTTTTAATCGCTTCAACCAACACCTGTAAATTTTGTAATAGTTGTTGGGGTTCGAAGCTAAGTTTTCCAATTGTGCAGTGTATTATGCCACCCTTATCGGCACGATAACGTACTTGCCCCGACTTTGCATTGCCAACAGCTGTCGATACATCGAGCGTTACAGTGCCTATCTTAGGATTAGGCATCAAACCTCTAGGCCCTAATATTTGACTTAGTTGCCCTACTAAGCGCATCGCATCAGGTGTTGCAATAAGGACATCAAAATCCAACTTACCCGCTTTAATACTTTCCGCCAAATCCTCAAAACCAACGATATCAGCACCGGCTGCTTTAGCCGCTTCGGCATTTGCTGCCTGAGCAAATACAGCAACGCGAGGCGTTTTACCTGTGCCATTTGGCAATACAACGACACCTCTAACTGTTTGGTCCGATTTCCGCGGATCAATCCCTAGGTTGATACTCAGATCAACACTTTGATTGAATTTAACAGGATACTCTTTGAGGTGTGTAATCGCTTCTAAAATAGTATAGGTCTTTCCTTGGGGAAGCTTTTCTTTGATTAAGCGCATACGCTTACTGAGTTTAGTCATTTTATTCCCCCCCCTCAACTTCAATACCCATGTTCCGTGCCGTACCGGCAATTGTACGCATAGCAGCAGCCAAGTCACCTGCAGTTAAGTCAGGCATTTTGACCGTTGCAATTTCTGCTAATTGCTTTTGCGTAATCTTACCCACTTTATTTTTATTGGGGACACTGCTCCCTTTACTCACACCTGCCGCTTTAAGGACCAGATAGGAGGCCGGAGGGGTTTTGATAATAAATGTAAAACTACGATCGCTATACACCGTAATTACAACTGGCATCGGCATGCCTTTTTCTACACTTTGTGTGCGCGCATTAAAGGCCTTGCAAAATTCCATAATATTAACCCCCTGTTGACCCAATGCAGGACCAATAGGTGGAGCAGGATTAGCCTCTCCCGCTTTTACCTGTAATTTTACGTAGGCTTGTATTTTCTTTGCCATTTTTTTACCTCCGGGTCTAACACTTAAAATTTAAGCTTCCCATTGATGATTTATTTTCATTCCCATTTCTTAGTTTAAAAAGGGGCCTGCACTGTACATCAAGCTTTCTTAACTTGACCAAACTCCAACTCAACTGGCGTAGAACGACCAAAAATAATAACTGAAACGCGCATGCGATTCTTTTCATAGTTAACTTCTTCAACCTCACCATTAAAATCAGCAAAAGGTCCGTCCACAACGCGCACCACTTCGCCCACTTCAAATAAGACCTTAGGTCGAGGTTTGTCTACTCCTTCTTGCATTCGTTGTAAAATTTTATCCACTTCTTTAACACTAAGCGGCACCGGTTTATCACTGGTACCACCAATAAATTTAATCACGCCGGGTGTTTTTTGCACCAAATACCAACTATCTTCGTCCATATCCATTTCGACCAAGACATAACCTGGATAAAATTTTCGCGCTGTTTTGCGCTTACGACCTTGTCGTATTTCGATAACCTCTTCAGTCGGCACAATAATTTGACCGAATTTTTCAGTTAAGCCCTGCTGCTTAATACGTTCATGTAAAGCGTCTAAAACCTTTCGCTCATAACCCGAGCGTGCTTGTACAACATACCAATGCATAGCACTGTGAGCCGTTTTCTCTTCTATGACAGATGTTTTTTCAGTATGCGCAACCGGATCTTGCGATGATTGCTCGCTCTCATTGGGATGAAGCTCTGATTTTTTTTCTATCATACGTTAACTATCCTCTTCATTTACCCTGTTAAAAAAGAAACTGCCCATAATAGGAGCGTATCAATACCCCATAAAAATAAACTCGCTACAACCACCATCACCATGACTATCAACGTTGTGCGCACCGTTTCTTCTCGCGTTGGCCACACCACTTTTCGGAGCTCGGCCCGCGAAGCCTGTGCAAATTCTCCAAAGCGCCGCCCTTGTGTTGTATAAAAAAACAGCAAGGCCATAGCCAACGCAACTATTATCCAACCTATCAAGCGAATCGCAATAGCTTGATGAGAAAAATAATTATTCGCAAAAACAGCCAATACGAGAATGACCGTTATCATTAGCCAAAGCGTGATATCTCTTTTAGCCGCCTTATTTTCAAGCCGTGCGTTCTTCATTTCACCTATTTCTATATTTTTGCAAAACTGCGTCACAGTTGATTTTGATACTGTTAAATAAACGCTTTGTATACGTATTACTTAAATTCAAACACACTATTAGATTTAGTAAGATATTAAATCGCCTTTTACTAAATCTAAACCTTTTGGCAGGCCAGGAGGGAATCGAACCCCCAACCTGCGGTTTTGGAGACCGCCGCTCTGCCAATTGAGCTACTGGCCTAATTCATCGCTTGCAAGATCAACGAGACCTGTTGCAAAACCTACTCTCCCTTCGCAAAGGGGTCTATGGAGCCCACAACCGGGATCGAACCGGTGACCTCTTCCTTACCAAGGAAGTGCTCTACCACTGAGCCATGTGGGCCTTACCCGTGTTTAAAAGATGCTTTTGACCTTTTTTCTTATTGCCTAGGCTAGGGTTTAGTATTTAGTCCTGTTATTATCCGCTCTGGATCTCTTTTTTGGAGCGGGTGATGGGAATCGAACCCACATAGCCAGCTTGGAAGGCTGGAATTCTAACCGTTGAACTACACCCGCAATATGTATAACCGCTTTACATCACTAAAATATTGGTGGAGGGGGAAGGATTCGAACCTTCGAAGGCTGAGCCGGCAGATTTACAGTCTGCTCCCTTTGGCCGCTCGGGAACCCCTCCTCAAAATTGAGGGGCTATTTTGCGAAAGTCAAGGCTGGATGTCAACCACTATTCTCATTACAATACATAAATATTTTTTGGTATTTTTTATTTGTATTTTTAAATGAACATTTATTCCGCTGCTGTTACCCTTTTTTTAGTCATGGACCCTGTCGGAAATATCCCCATTTTCCTATCATTACTCAAGCAAGTTGATCCAAAACGGCGCACCAAAATTATTTTACGTGAAAGCTTGATTGCATTTGCTATTCTTACGCTTTTTTTATTTTGTGGAAAAGCGATACTTCATAGCTTAAATATTAGTGAAGAAGCCTTAGGCATTGCCGGCGGCATTATTTTATTCCTTATTGCGATTAAAATGTTATTTCCTATAAACCAAAACAAACACACTGAACAGACACTCGGCGAGCCGTTTATTGTGCCTATGGCAATCCCTTTATTGGCGGGCCCTTCGTCCATTGCGACAGTTATTTTACTCGCTAGCCAAGCACCTAATAGCATGAGCCAATGGTTTATCGCCTTAGCCGTCGCTTCATTACTAGCAACACTACTCCTTTTAGCCGCAATCCCTTTGCAACGCTTACTCGGGGTAAAAATAATCGCCGCACTAGAACGTTTAATGGGAATGATATTAACAACCATCGCGGTGCAAATGTTTTTAACCGGTTTAAAAACCTATCTTAGCAGCACTAGCTAGCAATACCTTTTTTAAAATTGTTAAAGCATCATCCAACTGTTCTTTGCTAATCACTAAAGGTGGCGCTAAACGAATAACGCTACCATGCGTGTCATAACTTAATAAACCTTGATCTAATAACTGCAAACAAATATCGCGACCTTTAACATACTGCAAATCAAGCTCTAAGCCTATAAATAAACCTTTACCGCGAATTTCTTTAATTAAAGGTGACGCAATTTTTAATAAAGCTGATTGCAAATAATGACCTAGTTCCTCTGAACGTTGTATCAGATTCTCATCAAACAAAATATCTAAGGCCTCCAAAGCAACTGTAACCGCTAAAGGATTCCCACCAAAAGTACTGCCATGATCGCCGGGGGTAAAAACATTCATCACCTCTCGACTACTCAAAAATACGGAAACCGGTAATAAACCTCCACCTAAAGCTTTCCCTAAAATTAATCCATCCGGTTTAACATTTTCATGTTCACAAGCAAGAAAGCGACCTGTTCTACCTAAGCCTGTTTGAATTTCATCTAGGATTAACAAAACATTGTTTTCTTCACAGACTCTCTTTGCTTCTTTCAAATAACCCTTAGGCGGCACCACAATACCTCGCTCACCTTGTATGGGCTCAACTAAAAATGCGGCTGTATTCGGGCTTATAGTCGTAGATAATGCCTGTGCATCACCGTAAGGTATCGTTTTAAATCCTGGCGCAAAAGGACCAAAACCAAACTGATATTGTGGTTTTGATGACATCCCGACCACGGTGGTTGTCCGCCCATGAAAATTTCCTCGACAAACAATGATCTCCGCTTGATTCTCAGCTACTTTTTTAACGGTATAAGCCCATTTTCTAGCCGCTTTAATCGCTGTTTCTACCGCTTCTACACCGGTATTCATGGGTAAAGCACTATCCATTTGCGTTAAATGACAAATACGTTGTAAAAAAACGCCCAATCTATCGCTATAAAAAGCACGTGAACAAATTGATAACCGTTGTGCCTGCTGGGTTAAAACCCGCACTAAACGAGGATGAGCATGTCCATGGCTTACTGCTGAATAAGCACTCATCATATCAATGTAACGTTTACCCGAGGTATCCCATAATTCAGCGCCCAACCCATGGCTTAACACGACAGGCAAAGGATCATAATTAACCGCACCATAACGATGCTCAAGCTCTATTGCTTTATTTAAGCTAAGATCATGCGAGGAAGATGAAAGTTGATCGACGATAGCGGCTTGTTTATTCATAGCTTTTAGACTCCAAAAATACTCAGTAAATCGAATCGAATCTTCGGTATAAGCTGAATCGTTAGTCCAATATCCGATGCATAGCCAAGCAATGATAATGATGTTGTCATGTTTATTTTAATCTCTTGTTTTTACGCGTAACTAACTAGTCTGAAAAATTTTGGGTTAAAAATCAGTTAGTAATTTTCAGATAATAATTAACATTATACCGATTGTATAGGGTGTTGCGCGCGCGCAACACCCTAATATAAGCTTTACTCACACGCTTTAAGTTTATCAATCAAGTGATGTAATAGCCGATACGACGCACGGGTATTTGAAGCGATTCGCTACATTCAACAAAAAGACCAATTCAATAACTTGATATATCCTAAAAGCCGACTAACAATAGATCTATGCAACCTCTTGCTCCACTCATTAAAGATTTAGCCGTCATACTAGGCGTAGCCAGCTTAGTCACGCTCCTATTTCAAAAGATAAGACAACCGGTTGTATTGGGTTATTTATTATCCGGGATCATTGTTGGTCCTCATGTGCCTCCTTACGATCTAGTGACCGACGTCCCCAGCCTACATACCTTATCCGAATTGGGCGTCATCTTCTTGATGTTTTGCTTGGGTTTAGACTTTAGCTTTCATAAACTTAAACGGGTAGGAACGCCCGCTATCATTAGCGGTTTATTTGAAGTCATTGCTGTTTTATTGATAGGGATAGTACTTGGAAAAATTCTGGGTTGGCCTATTTATGATTGTATTTTTTTAGGTGCCGCACTGTCCATTTCATCGACCACTATTATTATCAAAGCCATGGAGGAACTCGGTTTAAAAAACAAACACTTTGCCGAACTCGTGTTTGGTATTCTCATTGTGGAAGATCTGTTAGCGATTTTATTACTCGCCGGCCTCTCCATCGTGGTAGGAACGCATGCCGTGCTTTCGGCCACGCTGGCAGATTCTGCGATTAAACTTTTTATCGTTGTGGGCAGTTGGTTTTTGATTGGTTATTTTTTGATTCCTACGTTAATTCGAAAATTAGTTGATGTCGCAAATCAAGAAACCTTGACCATCGTCTCGGTTGCACTTTGTTTATTGCTGGTCTGTATTGCGGCTTATTTTGGCTATTCCACCGCATTAGGTGCCTTTATCATGGGATCTATATTAGCCGAAACTGATTTAATCCAATTTATTGAACAATATATGCGGCCTATCCGTGATATTTTTGCCGCTGTTTTTTTTATTTCGGTGGGAATGCTAATCGATCCGAGCATCATCATCCATAATATATGGATTGTTTTATTAATTGCCATTATCACTATCGTAGCAAAAATTCTTTCCACAGCAACAGGTGCCTTAGCAGCTGGACAAAGCCTAACTACCGCCGTGCGGTCCGGCTTTAGTATGGCGCAAATCGGTGAATTTTCATTTATTATCGCAGGATTAGGGCTAACGCTGCAAGTGACTCGACCGGCACTATTTCCTATTATTATCGCGGTATCGGCTATCACTACCTTTACCACGCCTTATCTCATTATGTCTTCAGCCAGCCTTAGTAAACGACTGGAAAAAAATCTACCGACTCATCTTAAAGCGCTATTAAACCACTATACGATACTCATACATCGTTATTTAAGACTGAAAAAAAAGCGAGCTGTTTATAGCCAATATATCACTCGGCTATTAGTCAATAGCGTCATGGTAGCGATTATTTTCAGCTTGAGTGAAAAATGGATATTTCCAGCAATTAGTGGATGGATCCTCTCAATTTATTGGATTAATACCTTAAGTTGTCTTATTGCCTTGCTATTAGCTTCTCCTTTTATTTGGGGGATGATATTCGCCTATAGAGCCTTCCCTCATCGACATTATGCCGCCATTAAACCCATCATCGCACTAGGATGGATTTTCACCTTAACCGTCATCATCACTTTGGCGATTACTTACTTCCATACCTGGTCAATTATTTTACTTTTAATTCTTATCGCTTTTACACTCTTTAGTTTGTTACATAAACCTTTACAAAAATTTTACCCTTGGTTAGAAAAAAGATTTCTAGCCAATATTCGAACCCCTAGTTTACAAGAAATATCTAAAGACGAGTTAGCCACCTGGGGAATTAATTTACGCGGCACGGATATCCGTAATAATTACTATTTTATTAATAAAACATTGCAAGAATTAGATCTTGCGCAACAATTTGGAATCCATATCGTGGCACTTTATCGAGGCCCTAAAATCATCCTGACACCGGAAAATCATGAAAAAATCAGGCTTTACGATAAATTATTTATTTTAGGCAGTGATGAACAAATTGATTCATTCAGTCAATTATTACAGATCAATACTTATCAAGAAGAGCTTGAATTATACAATCATCTTGAATTAAAAACCTTTTTACTCGATAAAACACATCCTTTTGTAGGACTGAGCATTGAAGAAGCAATGAAAAAAAATCAAATAGAAGGCATCGTACTAGGCATGGAGCGCCATGGGGCCAGAAAAATCAATCCGAGTAAAAAAACTATTTTACATAAAGAGGATCTACTCATCTTATTGGTCTACAAAACGACCCCCCTGAACACATAATGTCTTCTATTACTAATCGCTTTGCGAAATCTCCCTTAACACAGTACAAAAAGCCTACAATATGCTAGCATAACAGCGGTTTAAATTTCTGCTACAGGGACTTTTGACAACATCAATGCTAACAATTACTAAATTCAAGCCAATTTTTATCACATTCAGCTTGAGGTTTAGTTGCTTAAAGCGACACTAATCTATAAATTACCTAAAAGAGGAAGATCATTATTATTAAACAGTTTTTTCATCGACTTTTCCCCAAAAAAATAGTTTATCCCAAAGCCCACATTATCCCTAGGGCTGAGCATACTATTTCGCGTAAGGACATTAGTCAAAATGCGCTCAAAGTGCTCTACCGCCTCGATCAACATCGCTATAGTGCTTATTTAGTTGGTGGCAGCTTGCGTGACATTTTACTCAAAAAAAAACCAAAAGACTTTGATATCGCCACCAATGCCAGCCCTGAGAATATTAAAAAACTCTTTCGTAATTGCTTACTTATCGGCAGACGTTTTCGTCTCGCCCATATTCGCTTTGGCCGAGAAATTATTGAAGTCAGTACCTTTCGTGCTCAAAGCAAAAAAAAATCGTTTAAACATCGAAAAATTGCTGCGCATGGCATGTTATTACGTGACAATGTGTATGGGACTATTAAAGAAGATGTTTGGCGACGCGACTTTACCATGAATGCCTTATACTACAACATCGCCGACTTTTCCTTAGTCGACTATTGCGGTGGAATGGCTGATATTGAGAATAAAATAGTACGAATTATTGGCGAACCAAAACTACGTTACCAGGAAGATCCGGTGCGCCTATTGCGCGCCATCCGATTTGCCGGAAAATTGGGCTTTGCTTTAGATCCTGCCACAGCAGAACCTATACCCGCGCTAGCCCCTTTACTGCGTCATGTCCCCCCAGCGCGTTTATTTGAAGAAGTCCTGAAACTATTTCATCATGGCCAAGCATTAAAAACCTATCAACTATTACATCGCTATGGTTTACTGAACGAATTATTTCCACAAACGTACGATGCGCTACCACAAGACTCGACGCATAAATTTCTAGAATTGGCCTGTCAAAATACCGATAAACGGATCCAACAAGGCAAAACCGTTTCTCCTGCTTTTTTATTCGCTGTTTTCTTATGGCCTAGCGTGCAACATAAAGCCGAACAATTAATATCGCAACGTACACCGATATTTATTGCCTATCAACACGCTGTAAGCGATACCCTAAGCAATCAGCAAAAACATATTACCATTCCACGTCGTTATAGTGCCGCTATACGAGAAATATGGGATCTACAACATAGATTGATACAACGTCGTTCTTTTATGTTAAGTCGTTTAATGCGTCATCCGCGTTTTCGGGCTGCCTATGATTTTTTACTATTACGCGCCGAAACAAATGAAATACTACCTGAAATTGGCACTTGGTGGACCTGCTTTTTAGAGGGAGATGATGAGACAAGAAAACAATTAACCGCGGCTGTTGCTAACCCCCCTAAAAGCGCTAAGCGTCCAAAAAAACGAGGGAAAACGGCATGAGCGCATTGATTAAATCGCCTATCTGGCAGGATTTAACCCAACACGCCCTAAGCATAAAAAAGCAATCCATTTCAGAACTATTTATTGATGATCCTGAGCGTTGCAAAAAATTTTCATTATCGGAACAAGCACTTTATCTGGATTACTCTAAAAATCCCGTTACTCTGCAAACACTGCAATTATTGGCGCAATTAGCCGATAGTGTTGCTTTAAAACAACGGATACAGGCACTGTTTTCTGGCGCCCTGGTAAATAGTACGCAACAACTTCCGGCATTGCACACCGCATTACGCGACCCGCGAAAAACCGGTTTAATCGTCAATGGCAAAGATATACTGACGAAGATTCATGCGGCACTAGATAAAATGCAACATCTGGTTGAGCAAATACATAATAATCACTGGCGCGGTTTTAGCGGAAAAAAAATAACGGATATTGTCAATCTGGGTATTGGCGGATCTGATTTAGGACCTTTGATGGCAGTACATGCCTTAAAAGCTCATCATCAGAGCACACTACGCTTTCACTTTATTTCCAATGTTGATGATAAAGCCCTATGCGCTTTACTTGAAAAAATTAATTTTGCAACGACCCTATTTATTATCACCTCAAAATCCTTTACTACACTTGAAACTTTACTCAATGCCACTCGCATTTTAAAACTATTTCAAGAAAAATACACTCAACCAGCCGCTATCAAATCACATTTTTTAGCGGTTACTTGCCAAGCTGAAAAAGCCATCGAATTTGGCATCGATGCTGATAATATCTTTCCACTTTGGGATTGGGTGGGTGGACGTTATTCATTATGGTCATCAGTAGGTTTGCCAATTGCACTCGCCATCGGTATGTCACAGTTTCGTCAACTACTTCAAGGTGCTCATGTGATGGATCAACACTTTTTTAAGCAGGCTTTTTTATCCAACATGCCTGTTTTATTAGCCTTATTGGGCATTTGGCAGGTCAATTTTTTTCATTCCACCGCGCATGTCATATTGCCTTATGACGCCGATTTAAAGCATTTCCCGGCTTATTTACAACAACTCGAGATGGAAAGTAATGGCAAATCGATGCGTATCGATAATCAAGCGACAGATTATGCTACCTGTCCGCTTATTTTGGGGGAACTGGGTTTAAATGCTCAACATGCCTTTTATCAATTTTTTCATCAAGGCACGGGTGATTTTTCAGCCGATTTTTTACTGACTTTGCGCAATCCGAATCATCCGGCTCATCATCACCCGCACGTGATAGCGAGTGCTTTAAGTCACAGCAAGGCCTTTATGGAAGGTTATAACAGTCCTTGCAGTCATAAAAATCTCGCTGGAAATCATGCTAATAATTTAGTGGTGCTCGATGAGCTAACGCCTTTTAGTCTAGGCATGCTGATTGCACTTTATGAACATAAAGTATTTGTGCAAAGTGTCATTTGGCAGATTAATCCTTTTGATCAATGGGGCGTTGAATATGGCAAGCAGTTAAATAAGGAGATATATCAAAGCTTAAGTAGCACGCACAATAAAAAAACTGCTCAAAACCTCGATTCGTCAACACGAGCACTGATTAAACGCTATCAAGCGGTTAATAAAAATCCTTAATTTGATCGCCATTGTTACTTATTGAGTTTATAGGGCACGCGGATCCCCGGTTCACTTTCAGTAAAATCCTTAGTATTTCGCGTTATTAATAACAAAGAATTAATCTGTGCTGAAGCCCATATCACCGCATCAGGTAGTTTGATTCGGTGTTGCTTTCGAAGTAACACCGCTTGTTTTGCCACAAAATCATCCAGTTCAACCAGAAAGAAACTGTTCAAAAAAGCGAGCGTGCCTTTTTCAGTATTTTTTGTCGTACCAACCATCACCTCCATCCATGTCACGACACTAATCGCTTTTTCTCGATAGCGCATCAATTCATCTCTGGCTTCTGGGATAGCATTTAGATAATCTACCAAGATGTTCGTATCAAAAAGTGCTTTTACCATTCAGAACGTATCTTGCGTTGATATTTAAGGCCATCTATTTTCTTTTTTCCCCATAAACCAAAGGCATCAACTGATTTTTTCGACCGATGCTCTATAATGTAAACCGCGATAGCTTCTCGAACAACAGCCGCGCGTGATCGTTTTTCTTGTTTACATATCTCGACTAATTCGTGGAGTTGTTTATCCGGTATATCGACTAAAGTCCTCACTACAGACCTCTCTAAAACGTGATATCTATACTGTATATCATTTAAAGGATTATAGCCAGTTTCTAAACCCTCATTAAGCAGACTCGGATGAGCACTGATATACTCTAGCGGATACCCTCATTAAAAGGTTTAGTGATGAATAATCATTCCAAGCCGTTTTCATCGGCTAAAGTTGAAGTTAAAAAGCGTCGTCGTCAAAAAGTAGCCTGGCCCGCCTATGAACTCGCCTTTTTAGACCCCGATTTTTTACTCCATAAATCTTTACGCTCAGTTCGCTTACAGCTGGAACTATTAAAACCCGAACTTTCACAACAAAAATTAAAGATTGAATCGACTATCGTCGTTTTTGGCAGCGCCCGAATCCTCGATCCAGAAAGCAGCAAACAACAGCTTAAACAAATACAACAAAAATTAAAAAAAAATCCGCATAATGCAGCGTGTAAAAGAGCAGAAAAAATCGCTAAAAATCAAGTGGCAAGGGCAAAATATTATCAAGAATCGCAACGCTTTAGTCAAATTGTCTCCGAACGTTGTCAAAAAAATCGACGCCGACATTTTGTCATCGTCACCGGCGGTGGCCCGGGTATCATGGAAGCTGCCAATCGTGGCGCGCAAGATGCGAAAGCGAAAAGTATTGGTTTAAATATCGTATTGCCTCACGAACAAAGTCCCAACCCTTATATTTCGCCTGAACTCTGCTTTCAATTTCATTATTTCGCGATTCGTAAAATGCATTTCCTCATCCGCGCCAGAGCCTTAGTTTGTTTCCCGGGGGGATATGGAACCTTAGATGAATTATTCGAAGCGTTAACCTTATTGCAGACTAAAAAGATCAAACCCATTCCGCTGCTGTTGTTTGGGAAAAAATATTGGTCTAAATTGATCAATTTTAAATTCTTAGTCAGCGAAGGGATGGCCGATGCGAAGGATTTGAAATTATTTCATTATGTGGAGTCAGCCGAACAAGCCTGGAAGATCATTGCTACATTTTATAAATTGCCCCAATAAGCCATACGAATTTTTTATGTTAACACCCCCTAGCTTTTTTGTCCTCTAGCGCACTTAAACGAGCCTGCTTAAGAAAAGCTTAAGTGTTTCTTAAGTTTATCGGCGTACAATAGGATAATTAAAAAACCTTTAAAAAATAATAACTTAAACACTAAAGGAATAAAAATGCCTAACACATTGCCTAGTTTATCTATAAAACAAGGTGAAGAATCGCCAGTAAATTTATCAGAAAAAAATGCTAAATTATCTGAGAGCATAGTCGGTAAAAATAATAGCTCTTCCAAACTAATATCTAGTTTAGACAGTATCCCAAAAGATTGGAGCGCCCATTCTGACAGCGAAGAAGAATGTGCCTCTGAAAGCGAGTTTGGGGATATCGATAGTTTAATGGATGGAAAATTTCAAGAACTTAATGAGGAAATAGAGAGCTTAACAACCGGATACCAGGAAACAATTCAACTGCTTCAAAAAGAGCTAGTAGCAACGCAAGCAAAGTTAAGTAGTGCGCATGAAAAACTTAAACATTATCAATCAAGCGCAACCTCCTTAACGGGGCATAATAAAAATTCAGAAAACGAATCGAGTCATCATCAAAAAGAGGATAGTATTTTAGAAAATAAATGTGGTACCCTTCAAGCTGAATCAGAAATGGAAAATAAGAATACAAATCTTACACTGCCGCTCAGCAATGAAAAATCGGTAATGAATGATAAAAATGGAGGAGATATGCGGAATAATGAGGCCAAAACATCAGTTTCACACCAAGGAAAATCGGGCTCAACTGACTCAGGGATAGGGGCATCTAATTTCAACCTCGAATTCCCTATGGATTCTTCATTTGTGTTTCAATTTGGCGATAACAACGGTCATTTCATCAACTCTAGACATTCTAGCTGTCCTGCCAGCCCAACAATAGCTACTGCTAATTTTACGAGGGCGAGGTACCCAAGTGCTGGAAATCATTTTACCCCACCCATAATAAGCACAGGGCGCTATGATGCTGATGGGTATCAGAGGAATTCAGTTATTGTCAATACAACCCTAGAAGAATTAAGCGCTGAAGAACAGCAAAAAATACCTGGTTTATTATCAAATGCTGACTTTCGCAACCAGCTTAAAGCTTCGTTGAAAAAATATATTCTTGATAAAAATATCGATTTAATTAACAGCACACTTGGTAAAATTGAAGGAATTGAAGAAAAAAATATTGCGGACATAGTAGGTTTAGTTAAAGAGGAACTCAACAAGTCAATCGATCAATTGGTGACTCAGTCGTTATCATCTGGAACTGAACTAAACAGTGCGCTTTCCACCTTATCTAGCAGTTTATTACCTTCATCTTCCAACGAAGAAATTGTTGATGCCTTAAGAAAAATATTTATTGATAATAACAATTTAGAAAATGTATTGACGGCAAGTGTTGCATTTTCGCAGGAATTATTAACGAGGTATACGAATCAAATACCCCTTCATGTCCAAAATAAACTTAAACCATATGCAATATCCCAAGCACAGAATTATTTTAATGCATCGTTAACTGGTGATTTTCTAACTAATTTTCTACACAAAATACAGCCATGCTTACAGAAACTAAGTGTAGATAGTTTAGCGGGAGCAGGTTATTTTATAAGCCCACAATACCATAAGCCCCAACAACCAGTACAAATTGACTTGACATTAACCAGCACTGAAAAAAAGATTATTGAAGATACTAGTAAAGAAATTTTAGACGTATTTTGTATTGAGTATTTTTCATCTATGGGACAAAATGATATTACTCCTAACTATATTATCAATGGATTAGAAAGTAAGTTTACTGAATATGGTTTAGTAGTGTCTGGTTGCGAATCGCCCATCGAAAAAATTGCTGATAAGATAGTCAGCGAAGTCTTAGATGAAGCTAACGTTGCACGTGCTATAACAACAGCTATAGAGGATAACAATCCTGGTGATCAAAGAAACTTGATAGAGCGGATAGATGCTCAATTGAAAGCGCAGGTAGATCAAAGGACTGAGACCGAGACATCTAACTATTCTTCTAAAGGAAGATTAGCCGCTATACTTAATAAAATTATTCTCACAGAAGATTCACTTCCGGATACAGAATTGCAAACCTTGTTACTTCCAAATCCAGCGCTACAATATGCCGATAACGAAAGAGATTTTAGCTTCGCCCTATTGGATGTTTACCCTACGGCTGATTACCCTAGCGTTCATTATTCCGCGAATTTTACCATCTCGGATGAACGTTTTAGACAAGCACGACAATTATTACGCGCTGAGGCTTTGGATCAAATTAAGAAGCAATATCATCATCCTGAATCTCGTGAGGATACCGTTGATGCCGAGGATATAGACACGTTAACGACTAGACCTTGGCTAGAAAAAAAATGCCAGTTAATTACCGGCAAACCCTTTAATTTAGAATTACATGAAGAGGAAAAAGAAAGATTTAATAGAAGAGAATATCAGCAATTAATTCTTCTTTCTGATTTAAACCTGGCTGCAGTTACGCACGCATCTATCGATCAATTAAAAAAAGAATTAGAGAAATTAAGTGACTTAGACTCAAAATTAATAGTTCAACGTCATCAACATTTATCGTCCATTGAAGAAATACTTTTAGACTATCCTCAATTAAGCGAACTAATGACCTTTGAAGAAAGTCTTAATGACACATTAACTAAGTTATCCTTTAGCGATGAAAATCAAACTGTATTTCAAGTTAATACCGAACAAGCCAAAGCTTTATTACAAGGCATTAATCAGCATATAGAGAATAATATAAACAATGCGTGGCGGTTATTTAAGCTTAATTTAAATGTTAACCCACCTGTTGCTACAACAGGAGTAAATACTTTATTACAAGGAGTTATAGAGAACGGTAAAAATACCTGGAATTCAATTTTCTTAACTCCATTCGCAGAAAAAATTTATGCGGATATCAGCGCTACTTTTACATCGGATAATAACAGCTTACCCGAATCAAAGGCTAAGGAGCTTATTGTCACGGCCATTAATCTTTTGCGTAGTAATCATGGTCTGAAAGAAAAATTTCAAAAAAGAGAAGAATGGAACAACAATATTAAGCAGCGTTATGCCATGCTTGAAGTAATTCAAACATATAGAAGTGATATAACACATAGAATGGCTATTCTTAAAGAGGGAATAAAAACTAAAAAAACCGAATCTATTAAATCTATAGCCAGCTCTTTGCTAAGTTCTGTTTTTGTTCCATCAACTTATTGCATCATAGCTAGTCCAGAAGAATTTCATCTAGGCCCAACGGACACTCTCTTTAATAGACGCGAACCACTTAAGCTAGGACAGAAGATCAATTATGAACAAGAGTTAGATAATAAAAATATTGCAACGTGGTCTGTTACTCGTAATGGTGAAAATAGCCTCGCTTATCACACGAAAACAGCTTGGTACGAACAATTGGGCGAAAAAAATCGAAAAGAGCTTACATTTAGCCAAATGATAGACGCGCTAAATAGCTTTAAAAATAGTGAGATAATCTATTTTCGTTTTAGCCGGCATTGTCCCAAAGCGGCAGAAAAACAATATCGTCTTTTTATAAGCGTCTATAACGGATTGCGACAGGAGTCAGGTAAAGAGGGTCCTCTTCTATGCTGTAGTCCGAATAAAAAGTTAAACATAAACGAATCTGAGTTGAGAAAGGCAAAAGCTGAGATTAAGCAAAAATTAAATCTTTATGCGGATGAGCGGAAAGCTGTCGATAAAAATTTACCCGCTTTTTGTAGTAGAGGTCGAGGTTAAAATTTATGTTAAATTTATTATCGTCGCTATTCACTGAATCTAAAGTGAATCTTACTGATGAACAAATTCAAGAACGTAAATACGCTCTTGAATTAATTCAAAAAGATTTAGCACAAAAATTCTCTGATTTAATCGATGATGAGAAGCGCTTTGAAAAATTTAGCCAAGCGCTCAAAGAGAAACTTTCAGATACCGAGAAAGCTATTTATGGAGATGGTTTGGATCCAGCAACAGTAGCGGAAATGAATCGGCAAATAAAAGAGGGTTTTAAAGAAAAATATGAGCTCGCACTAGAAGAAAGCATCGAAAAACTAAAGAAAAATATCGATGCCCAGGAAATTATTAAAAGTGCCCAAACAAGCTTACTGGAAAAATTAAAACAGAAAAAAATCACACTCGTTGCGGAGCTAATTGCGTCGTTAGAAGCAAATCGACAATACTTTCCTTCAGAAGATAAGCCCCATTTAGAAAAATGCCTTAATGAACATTTAGATGAAATTAGCCAAAAATTGATTGCTACTTTGGCAGAGATTAAGCCGGAAACTATCCAAGTAAGACTACAATTAGACAATGATAACTCTGCTTCAGCAGAGATTAGCGGGCACATAACGGCAATCGGAAATAGGAAGCTTAATCAACTCAAGATAGCGCCGCTAGCGCCGGCTTATAAAATTAATATTGACGATTTATCAAAGCGAATAAAAAATAGCTTAGCGAATTTAAAGCCGGGTGAAAAAATAAATATAGCGCTTAGTGTCCCTCCTGATAGAGGCGATTCCTTAAAAAGAATTACTGAACAGGGTTTACAATATAGATCACCTTTAGTGGCGTTATTGTTACTTATTTTTATTCAACTGAAAATGATTAAAAAAGATGATGAGACAAGAGTATTTGAAGCAATTAAAAAACTAGCGGTTAATGATGGTATTGCCATTGATCCGAATGACATACAATTTGAAGTCAGCAAACTCGATAATAACGGCAAGAAGCAGATCCTTGCAAAAAAATTATCGCCTTATTTTACCCTGCAATTAGAACGAATTAGACAACAACTTGATGGGCGATTAAAAAAAGAGAAATGGTCTAGCGGTTCGAATAAAAAATCGTCCATATCAGAGCAATCTGACTCTGACTATGATTCTGGAACAGGGGAAGACGAAGATGATGATAATGGCAGTGGTTTAGCCAATACTTCTCCTAGATTATCCGCCTAGCTTGTAATGAGTTACTAACCCAAACTAAAAAACATCCCTAACCAGCTGTTTAGATTAGCTAAGGTGATTGCTGCTTGCTTGTGTTAGCTGAGACATGAAGAACTGTTATCTATTAACCGGATTTATTGTTTACTCGGGTAAGAATGAACAATATCTCTTAAGCACTCTAAGCGGGACAAGCGATCTTGTAATAGTTGCGTCTTAGTATCTGCTGTAAAGTTGCTTACCTTTATTTGATATTTTTTACATTCAATCCAAGCCATACATTTTGCCACAGCTAGCCCATCAAATTTCAGTTGTTTAGCGCCACGCTGATTTAATAAATATATTATCTTCTTTACCGCATTTAACAGTCGGCCTGTGGTGGCATAACTTGGATAATATTCTCCCGCAGAGGTTTTTAAACAGCTCCCGTAATCACGGATTAAATAAGCATTTTCAATTTGAATAAGATTCGCTGTGTTCTGTGTTGTTATAGTGCTTGAACCGTCTTCGCTCTTTTTATTTTCTTCGGTTTCTTGTATAGAAACCTCAAAATAACCCCATCGGCGCAACAAAAATAAATACGCTTGTTGAGAAGTGTAAGGCGTATCAGTCAGCTCATTAAGCTGGGCAAATAATTGCTCTAGACTTAACTCAAATTCAAGCTTATTTGTCATTTATTTAGCGCGCCTCTAGCCTAGATGCAAGATTATTAGGGTGTTCCACCACCTGGTGCCCCGCCACCGCCGCCGGGCGCATTATTGGAACTTGCTTTGGTTTGCTTCAATTCTCTTAAGCGACGCCCTAGCTGCATACCACCGGTAGCACTTTCCGTCATTCCTTGGCCCGTAGGCATCTGTTGAGCAATTTGTCCGACATCGCGATCGTGTTGACTACGAATACCTTGTAACATCGATTCTTCATGACCACTTTCTTGTGGGCCACCAATCCAACGTAATACCTTATTAGGCACTTCGTAAATCATGGCAAAACTACGGTTAATAATCGCTAATACGGCAGCGGTATAGATAACCATCATAGCCGTTTGATACACTACAGCAAAGATATCACCGTTATATTCAGTTAAAAACTGTACCGCAATCGCAAATCCGCGATTAAATACCGAAAGCGCAACGAATGACAAAATAATCCCAAATATAAAACCAAATACCATGAGTACAGGTCTTAAGAAAACACTCGATAACAACATAATGGCTTGCTCTGCTTTACCCATAAAATCGTGTCCTTCAGGGTGGGTAATGCCCAACGCCACTAAAGGTGCCGCCAAAATGGCCTCTAGAACCACGGCAAACCAAGTAATAGCACCGAACGTAAACAGAAAAAAGGGAATTAAAGGCACATAATAGGAAAGTACAGCCCCTAACACAAAATTAATACCCATCCATACCGTCAGCATAGGCGCTATTAGCATCAGAAGATTGGTAATCGCTAACATCGCGTTGACAGCGCCAGCGATAGTCCAAAAACCAGAGGCAAAACCCGCTGCAATACCGGCTATTCCTAAACCGGTAATAACCCCTAAAATAGATATCCAGACTTGTTCTACCATTGATACGAGGCCATTACCGACAGAAACGAGGGCAAAGATAGGATCCATATTTTTTTTATTAATATTATCCGATAGGGTTTTTTCAAAATCTTGCACACGAGGAAATATCGTATTTAACACCGCGGAAACTACCGTACCTAAGCCATTAACATTCGCTGGATTGGATGGTAAGGAAGGATCGCCCCCAGTACCTGGATTGTTATTGTTAGCCGCATTGGCTTTTTCGGTCATCATATAGTTATCAATAACGCCATTTGCAGCCGGTAGATTATCCTTTAAATTAGCCATGACATTCTGATCGTTAATTTGATTAAACCCCGCTCCGGCATAATTAGGACTAAATTCCGGAAAAATTTTATCGTTGATGGCAAGGTTTCCGGTATTATTTCTTACACTTTGATTTAAACGCGCCATATCGTAATAATAGCTTCCCGCCAGTATCCAACCAGAATCTTTCGCTTGGCTAATAAATTGTTTATATTTTTTACTCGCATCATCGGCTAAAGAACGCAAGGCCGGTTTTACAATGGTGAAATAATCATCGGCTGTACTAACTAAGCCATTAACCTGGAAAACAGGATCTTCAGGCTGTAATTTAACCCGTAACACTGTCGACTCGGCATAAGGAGGCGCGAGCTTATTGGCAATGCTCTGCGCTAAGGATCCTAGGTCCAATGTCATTTGCCGGGCGGCCATACTCGCACTGTCATTGGCTGTTAATTGGGCAGGATTATATACTTGGCCGCTATCACTGGTCTTACCAATAAAATCCCAAGAAAGATTTCCGCACATCCCTTGTAAATTGGCAAAAGTACCGGTTAATTTTCCAGGAAAGCTAATAAAACCACCTCGGTCTTTACTATAATCCACCGGAATACCTGTATTTTGTCCGTTAGGTCCTTTTCCCGTCACCGCAAGCGAATTCATAAAATTAGGAACCGGTACACCGGTTCCTTTATATTGGTGTACTAAGGAATTATACACAGTCAACATGCACACTTCTGATTTAAGAATACCGCCCGCTTTACTAATTAAAAATGTATTGTTCGCTCCCGTACCTGATTTGGGATCCAATGATTGGATAGGCTCAACAATCGTGCCATTCCGATTGAGATAATTTAAAGCCACATTCCAAACTTGATCGGCGGCACCAACCCCTTGTACGACAACCCACATTACAATAATTTGCACAAAGGAATAACCAGTTGCTTTAGGGAGTAACAAACCAATCCCAGTCACTGTTCTTAATGGCACCCAAATAGATGACCATTTCTTCCCTAAAAACTCACCTTCGTGTGAAGTATTCAAGATGGATATAAATAAAACATAGCTTAATAATACCGAAGCCATCGCCAATACGGTGGCATTAAATGCACCAAACATGGTACCGATAATTTCGCTACCTGTCCCGTGCAAAATCCCATCCACAACGCCAAAAATAGTCGCTAAATAGCTGATCGATAAATCACCGGCCGGAGGATTTAAACTATCTGCCAATAGCAAGGACGGAAACAAAAAAAGTAAACTACTGATTAGAATCTTTCTCATTATTATTTTTTCCCAACCATAAAATAATTATTTAGCCAATCGCGAAAATTACATCCTAAGCGGCGTTGTTTAATTTGAAAAATCCAAAAATGATAGCGAAATATTTGCGTTAAAATAACAAAACTAATCGCCAGACTAGGAAAAAATCCTCGTAAGGAGTGTCCCATTAAGAGATATACGCTATAAATGATGACCACAAAGAAAAGAAAAATCCATATCCACATCAATCGGGTAAATTCTTGACGTCGCTGTATTAAGTCAGATTCTTTTAAATTAAGACGCTGTAAAGCCGCGGCAAAAGATTCTTGGCTATGGGCTTGTTCAGGAATGAAGAATTTTTTAAGTAATGTAGTGATCGAACGATTGCTTTTTACCAGTTGTCGATAGCCTATCCACTTCGGCACATCAACAAAAGGCTTAATTATTTTTTTTATACCAGCAGAAAAGCTCACGTATCACCTTAGCGGTTTAATTGCCTATAGTATATTGACCTCATTAAACTTGCAAATTTATCTTGATTTGATTTAGTCTGCGTTAAGTTGGATAATCTAAGTTTCGCCGCCGCTTTGGATCGACTAAATAAAATAACATAGGCCGCATTTATGCCAAATCTAAGCCACAAAGGCTCACATCTGTATTGGAAGAACTACCCAGACCCCTTGATCTATAGGGTACTTTGCTTTATGGAAAGTGTTGAAACCTGGACTAAAGATGGCGATCCTGCATTTGAAGCACGCCTGCTAGAGCTCGAAAAAGAACTAGACGATATTGATAAAATCGATCTGGATAAACTGGGCCAACAGTCCTTATTTATTCGTTTAGGTAATCATTTGGGGATGTCGCGTACCTTGCGCTTGTTGCAAGCTTTAGATACCTTACATCCTGGCTCTGCCGCTAAGCTATTAATGCATGCCGAAGAAATTAGTAATGGCCCAAAGGATGAAGCGGGATTATTTTTACGTCGAAATATTGCCTTTGAACGTTTGCGTCTACTGGCCAGAATCTTTTCAGCGGATCGTCTGGATTTGGTTTTAAAAGCACTCGAGGGCGAATAATTATGCTAAAGACCCCTTTACTTAAGCTATCACTCTTTTTTCTCAGTGTTAGCTTTATGAGTCTGTTGCACGCAACGCCGGATACAACAAAAAATGATCCTTTGCAGTTATATCGTGATGAAATCAAGCAGGCTGAATCCAATGCCTCACAAGCGGTACTCGATCAACTAAAATCGAGCGTTGATGATCATGCTGATAATAATGCCGATACTAGACCATCCGCGAATAATTCTCAGTCAGCAACTCCGCTGTATCCACAATCAAATAACGATAAAGCGTTTGTACCGTCACCTAACGATGAATTAAAGGATAATACAGCCAAACCTTCATCGTCATCCACTAAGGCGAATCCTTGGCTTAAACCGAACCCTTGGGGCGAAGTCAAAAAAAACCCTTGGGCCAATGTGCCCATTCCAGGTCCAAGTCCGTCATCGCCACCGACTGCTTCGAATCATTCAAGCATTCCGGCTCCACCGAATATCTTTGCACCGCCCCAACAACCCCGCTATAAAGCGCCATCCAATGCTAAGCTTTAAAAAATTTTAAACTAATTATGTGCTATGAGGATTTTGTTATGTCTTGCCAACCCTTAAGAAAAAGAATAAAACCGCATTTTCTCAGTATTAGCTTAGCAGTAGCCAGTTTATGCAGTATGCCGAGTTACGCTGATATAGGTCCAATTCCTACACCAAATTTAACGGAACGCAGTGTGGATAATTTAATTGCCGGGTACGGAAGCACGGCCATTGCAAAGAATCAAATGAACACGGCACCAATCGGGGATGATCTAACGATTCCTATCAACAATGCACAAGCTACTTATTTACTATCACCCGGTTTGGTCGGCCCATTGACGCAACAATTACTAAGCCAACTTGCTAATCTTAAGGATAACAACAACAATATAATCGCTTTTACTTGGGCTCCCAATACAAAATCTAATCGCGATATAGAAAAAAATCCTTTAAAGTCTATTGATATCAATAGTTTGTTGCAACCTATCAGCTATAACGAGACGGAAGCCGCTGAAGCAAATAATGTAATTAATGCCTTAGGTGGTTCCTTAGCACCCCTCAATACCATCAACTTCAATCAATTACTGGCCAATCTAACGGGTGACAAAGCTAGCAATCTGAAAGCTAAGCTGCAGGAAAAACAAATTCAAGAATACCTTGCGCTATTACGCGCTTATTTAGCCACACAAACGGTAGCACTTAGCAATCTTTATCAACTTTACGCGGAACGGCAAGCGATTGTTCCCGATACAGCCGATCCGGCTTTACGTTCCGCATTACGTGCAGTAGCCAGCCAGACCCAAGGTCCATTAAGTCGGCTTAAATTAGAAAATTTCATGGCAACACGCCGAATTCTTGATAAAAACTGGTATAAAAATGACTTGCTTAATGAAAATCCAGCCACTTTACAGCGTCAACAAGTCGAGCTATTGGCAGAAAATTTAGCTGAAAGCTATCAAACACGGATGACATTAGAACGTTTACTCGCTACTATGTCGGTCTTAGTATTAGAACTCAACGGACAAGCGCGCACACAGCTAGAACATCAAGTACAAAGTATCAATAATCCCAATTAAACACCCGGATAATTTCCTCTTATAAACTACATGGACCTTAAAAATATCACATGCTCTTTATTAGAACAGATTAGTTCCCCTTCACAGTTGCGTGAACTCAATGCCACGCAACTGCCTCAATTAGCGACTGAGCTCAGGGCTTTCCTTATCCAAACCCTTGATCAATGCGGAGGCCACTTTGCGGCTAATTTAGGCACGGTGGAATTGGCTATTGCGCTGCATTATGTGTTTAATACCCCAGAAGACCCTTTAATTTGGGATGTAGGTCACCAAGCTTATGCACATAAAATACTAACCGGTCGACGCCAACAACTTTATAGCATTCGTAAAATACACGGTTTGGCCCCCTTCCCGGCACGTCAAGAAAGTTCATTCGATAATTTTGGCGTCGGCCATTCGAGTACTTCAATTAGTGCGGCACTGGGATTTAGCATCGCCGCAAGGCGAAATAAAACGGATCAAAAAGCCATTGCGGTGATAGGGGATGGCGCTATGACGGCGGGTATGGCTTTTGAAGCCTTAAATCATGCCGGTGATATTCATGCTGATCTTTTGGTTGTGCTCAATGATAATGATATGTCGATTTCAAACAATGTCGGTGCTTTATCTAATTATTTCGCCCGCATACTATCGAGTAAACTTTAT
Source organism: Candidatus Aquirickettsiella gammari (assembly GCA_002290645.2). Classification (GTDB taxonomy): domain Bacteria; phylum Pseudomonadota; class Gammaproteobacteria; order Diplorickettsiales; family Diplorickettsiaceae; genus Aquirickettsiella; species Aquirickettsiella gammari. The sequence goes on along the minus strand of NMOS02000006.1, from coordinate 42,389 downwards.
TCGAGTGTCAGAGCAGGGAGTAAAAGGATTTTAGATTCTATTCCGAGCGTGCGTGAGCTCGCCAAACGAACCGAAGAACATGTCAAGGGAATGCTTGTACCAGGCACTTTATTTGAGGAATTAGGTTTTAATTATATTGGACCCATCGATGGTCATGACCTCCCTTTATTGTTGAATACCTTAGGTAATGTGCGGCACTTATCGGGTCCGCAACTTATCCATGTTATTACCACAAAAGGAAAAGGATATCGTGCTGCGGAACTAAATCCTATTGCTTATCATGCAGTAAATCCACGCTTTTTAACCCCTTTATTACCATCTATTGCAAGTGCAGCGACTCAACCTGCTGCCTTAAGCTATGCCAACATTTTTGGCCAATGGATTTGTGACATGGCCGCAATCGATGAACGCTTGATTGCCATTACGCCGGCGATGCGTGAAGGTTCTGATCTGGTTGAGTTTTCCAAACGTCACCCCGATCGTTACTTTGATGTTGGGATAGCTGAACAACATGCCGTCACTTTAGCCGCAGGCCTTGCCTGCGCTGGCCAAAAACCCGTTGTCGCTATCTATTCTACCTTTTTACAACGAGCTTATGATCAATTGATACACGATGTGGCACTACAAAATCTACCGGTCTTATTTGCTTTAGATAGAGCAGGAATAGTGGGCGGAGATGGCGCAACACATCATGGTTGTTTCGATCTGTCTTATCTACGCTGCATTCCTAATCTCACCATTATGACACCTAGTTGTGAAAATGAATTACGCCAAATGCTCTATACCGGCTTTCAACTATCAACCCCCTGCGCTATACGCTATCCTCGTGGCACAGGCCCCGGTGTTTTAGTTGAAAAAGAAATGTCGTTAATTCCTTTAGGTAAAGCTGAGATTTGTCGCAGGGGGCAATCGATCGCCTTATTAGCCTTTGGCAGTCTGTTACATTCGGCCCTTGCGGTAGGCGAATCACTCGATGCGACCGTGGTTAATATGCGCTTTGTAAAACCTTTAGATGAAAAATTGTTATCTAAATTAGCAAAAACTCATCAATTATTAGTCACGCTCGAGGAAAATGTTAAGCAAGGTGGTGCGGGCTCAGCAGTGAGCCAATATTTACATCAGCAAGGGATTCCATGTGATGTATTCATCCTAGGCTTTCCCGATAGTTTTATTGAACATGGAGACCCTGGCACATTGCTTTCGGAAGCAGGTTTAGATACCGCCGCTATTTTAGCAGCGGTAGAACAGCGACTAGCGCAATCCCTCACTTTTTAGTAAAGTGAGGGCATTTTCTGGGCTTATGCCCATCGCGCTTATTTTTGTACAAAAAGCACCACAGAGAATTTTTTATATTTATGATTTCTAAGCTTTTAAGTAAATTTATTCCTAGTCGCAATCAACGACTGCTAAAACAACTTGAGAAAACAAGCGCTGCGATTAATGCTTTAGAATCTAATATGCAAGCTTTATCCGATGATGAGCTGAAGGCGAAAACCAGTGAATTCAAAGCACGCTTGCAAGATGGCTGCTCTTTGGATGAATTATTAATTGAGGCTTTTGCCGTTGTTCGTGAAGCCAGTTACCGCGTGTTAGGTTTACGTCATTTCGATGTGCAATTAATTGGTGGCATGGTATTGCACAGTGGAAAAATTGCGGAAATGCGTACCGGGGAAGGCAAAACCTTAGTGGCTACCTTACCGGCTTATCTCAATGCGCTAAGTGGTTTAGGTGTACATATCGTTACCGTCAATGATTACCTGGCAAAACGAGATGCCGAATGGATGCGACCACTCTATACTTTTTTAGGATTAAGTACTGGTGTTATTGTTTCGGATCTCCCACTGCCTGAACGGCAAGGGGCCTACGCGGCCGATATTACCTATGGGACCAATAATGAATTTGGCTTTGATTATCTACGCGATAACATGGCTTTTTCACTCGCGGAAAAATCGCAACGAATTTTAAACTTTGCCATAGTTGACGAAGTGGACTCGATTTTAATTGATGAAGCGCGTACACCCTTAATTATTTCCGGTGCCAGTGAAGAAAGTTCTGAGCTTTATATCAAAATTAATCAAATTATTCCGGCACTTGTTTTAAGAGAAAAAGAAGCCGGTCCTGGTGATTTTTATCTGGATGAGAAAGCTAAACAAGCCTATTTAACCGAGGAAGGACATCAAAAATTAGAAGAGCTATTAGTCAAACAAGGCCTATTAAAGCCCGGTGAAAATTTATATCATCTGAGTAATATTGGCCTTATGCATCATGTTTATGCGGCACTACGTGCGCACTACTTATTTCAACGTGATATTGATTACATTGTACAAAATAAGCAAGTTATTATTGTCGATGAGCATACAGGCCGTTTAATGTCGGGTCGACGCTGGTCAGATGGTTTACATCAGGCCGTTGAAGCCAAAGAAAACGCGAGTATTCAAAGTGAAAATCAGACTTTAGCTTCTATCACCTTCCAAAATTATTTTCGCCTGTATCATAAGCTGGCGGGTATGACAGGAACCGCTGATACAGAAGCCTATGAGTTTCAGCAAATTTATAATTTAGAAGTGGTCGTCATTCCTACCCATTTACCGGTCTCTCGTCAAGATCTAGCCGATCAAATTTATTTGACCAAGGATGAAAAATTTAATGCTATTATCGATGACATCAAAGCATGTCAAGCACGAAAGCAACCGGTATTAGTAGGTACCGCCTCGATAGAAACATCGGAATATCTTGCCCACCTTTTAGAAAAAGAAAAAATTCCCCATCAAGTACTGAATGCTAAATTTCATGAAAAAGAAGCACAAATTATTGCCGAAGCAGGTCGTCCTGGCACGGTAACCATCGCCACCAATATGGCGGGCCGAGGAACCGATATTGTCTTAGGGGGTAATTTAAAAGCGGAGCTTGCTGCGCTAGCTGGCAATAGTTCCGCCGAAGAAGTGGCGCAACATAAATTAAGCTGGCAAAAAAAACACGATGAAGTCATTGCCGCGGGTGGTTTGCATATCATAGGTAGTGAGCGGCATGAATCGCGCCGTATCGACAACCAATTACGTGGTCGTTCTGGTCGACAGGGCGATCCGGGTTCTTCACGTTTTTATTTATCCTTACAAGATAATTTAATGCGTATCTTTGCATCGGATCGAGTTGCCAGCATTATGCAAAAAATCGGCATGCACCCTGGAGAAGCTATTGAACATCGATGGATAACACGTGCTATTGAAAATGCACAACGCAAAGTGGAAAGCCGTAATTTCGATGTTCGCAAGCAATTGCTAGAATTTGATAATGTCGCCAATGAACAACGTAAGGTTATTTATGAGCAACGTAACGAATTGCTGACCACCGAAGATATTTCTCCGCTGATTAAAAATCTATGGGCTGATGTTATCTATACCGCTATCGAGCGACATATTCCATCACAAAGTTTAGAAGAACAATGGGATATCCCTGGCTTAAAAAATCAATTCAAACAGGATTTTTGTTTAGATCTCCCGCTTGAAACTTGGCTAGAGGATCCAAACTGTCTTGAAGAGGATCTACGTCAAAACATATTAAAGGCAGCGCAAACAGCTTATGCCGAGAAAGAAAAATTAGTTGACTCGCCGACATTGCGTCAGATTGAAAAAAGCTTGATGTTGCAAACACTCGATACTTTATGGAAGGATCATCTCGCTGCGATGGATCATTTGCGACAAGGAATCCATCTGCGTGGTTATGCCCAAAAAAATCCCAAACAAGAATACAAACGCGAATCCTTTATGTTATTTGCTGAGCTTTTAGAGCAGTTGAAATATCAAGTGGTGAGTCTACTCAGTTGCCTACAAGTACAAACGCCTGAAGATGCGGAGCGTTTAGAAAAACAACGTCGAAAGGAAATGCCGCAATTACTTGATTTTCAGCACCAAGATTTATTAGCGTCTGAAACAGAAACATTAAGCAATAGCACAGAAACAGCTCGCATTACCACGCCGCATAACTCTGGTAAAATAGGACGAAATGACTCTTGCCCTTGCGGCTCTAATAAAAAATATAAACATTGTCATGGTCAAATAAATTAACGGTAAACTTCGAATTAAATCACTATGTCATCCATCATTATAAAAACACCATCAGAAATTGAGAAAATGCGCAGCGCTGGTCGCTTAGCCGCCGAAGTCTTAGAAATGATCGCGCCCCATGTTAAAGTCGGTGTTACGACGAATCAACTCGATAAAATCGCTCACGACTATATTGTTAACGAACAGAAAGCAATCCCTGCCCCTTTAAATTATCGTGGTTTCCCCAAATCAATTTGTACTTCTATCAATCATCAAGTCTGTCACGGTATTCCGAGTGACCGGATATTAAGAGAGGGTGATCTATTAAATATCGACGTTACGGTCATTAAAGAAAATTACCACGGTGATACCAGCAAAATGTTTTTTGTCGGTAAGCCTTCTATTTTGGCGCAGCGTTTATCGCAAGTAACGCAAGAATGTTTATATCGTGCTATTCGATTAGTAAAACCAGGGGCTTATCTGGGCGATCTAGGAGCTTGCATTCAAAAATATGCCGAATCTGAAGATTTTTCTGTCGTGCGAGAATATTGCGGTCATGGCATAGGTCGACTTTTTCACGAAGACCTGCAAATCCTGCACTATGGTCAAGCCGGGACGGGTATACAGTTAATCCCTGGCATGACATTCACGATTGAGCCTATGATCAATGCCGGTAAGCGCTTTATTAAATTGATGCCCGACCAATGGACAGTGGTCACTAAAGATCATAGTTTATCAGCACAATGGGAACATACGCTACTCGTTACTGAAACCGCTTATGAAGTATTCACTAAACGTGCCGAAGAGCAAACGCTTATCTAAACACGCATATTTTTAAGCAGTTAACCCACCATCAATATCCTAGCCTATCGGCGATGAATCTTTTTCATCAAGCGAGACATGGCTTGATTTCAATACATTAAGTCTCTATAGTGATTTTTTCGTTGTTTTATAGCAAGAACATAAAAATAATAAAAAATATGTTAAAGCGCTTGGTTTGCTCTGTTTTTCTACTTGTCTTGATCGGAGTAAGTGCGCTCTTTTATGCAAAGCAAGTGCCGCTTAGCATGCGCACTCCGCCTGTCGTTGTTGAAGCCACTAAAGTTATGTTAGCCCCTTGAGAGTATTCAGGCTGTCGGGAACTTATCGGCCAGTCAAGGTATCGTTGTCAAAGCAGAAACCAGCGGGCGCATCACCGCTATTTATTTTCATTCGGGTGATAGCGTTAAAGCAGGTGATCCACTGGTTCAAATTAATCCTGCTATTTTAAAAGCCCAATTAGACGCCGCTGTCGCACAAACCGAACTCAGCCGTGCAGATTATCAACGGGGTTTAACACTTTATAAAAAAAAGGTATTTGCTAAAGCAGGTTTAGACAAATTAGCAGCGAGTTATCACGCCAATCTAGCCAAACAAGCCCAAATGCAAGCGGCATTCGATCAAACACTGATACGTGCGCCATTCAGTGGTCGCCTTGGTTTACGTGGGGTCAACCAAGGCGACTTTATTGATCCGAGTAAACCTATCGCTAATTTAGAGGCTATTGATCCGTTAAGAGTCGACTTTAACATACCCGGAACACAAGCCAGCCAAGTTACGATAGGAAGTAAGGTCTTAATACATTCCGACGCTTATCCCAATAAGATTTTTGTGGCTAAGGTTTATGCTTTAGATTCGCAAATCGATAGCGATACACGAAGTTTAGCGATACGTGCAAGCCTCAATAATACCCAAGAACAATTACTGCCTGGTGCTTTTGTGGATGTATCTATTCAAATTGGTCAAGCACAAACCTTAGCCATCGTGCCGGAAACTGCTGTCAATGTAGACCAAAACGGAAGTTTCGTTTATCGAATTATAGATCATAAAGCGATTAAAACACCGGTTACGATCCGTTTTCATCAAGACGGAAAAATCGGTTTAAGCACTGGGCTTCATGCAGGCGATACCCTTGTGTCGGTGGTTTTAAAGTAAACCCTAACGCTAGTGTTATGGTTGGGAAATAAGTGCGATGCAATTTACTAAATTTTTCATCCGTAAACCGATATTTAGTTTGGTTGTTAGCCTTTTCATCTTGTTAGTCGGACTTAAATCATTTCTCTTATTACCCACCCGATTATACCCTTCCATATCGCCTTCTGTTATTAATATACAGACAAGTTACCCAGGTGCTCCTGCTCAATTAATCGAAGGTTTTGTCACTACACCCTTAGAAAATACCTTAGGGGGGATAGAAGGCGTAGATGTTATGCGTTCTTCTAGCCGTCAAGGGAACAGTCAAATTACGCTACAATTTAAACTGGGTTATGATTTGACCAAGGCAATGGCCAATATAAGTAATGCGATTGCTTCGATACGTAAAAAACTCCCTAAAGCGGTGTTAGATCCTATCATTAATACCAAAGATCCTGACGCGAATCCTAGCCTTTTCATTTCATTTACCAGTAACACACTGAGCCTTGCTGCGATTACTGATTATCTAAGCCGTGTTATTCAACCTCAATTGCAAACCGTACCCGGGGTTAGTCAAGCAGAAATATTTGGCGGTAATAACTACGCGATACGAATCTGGCTCGACCCACTCAAAATGGCCGCCTATCAGGTAACATCGAGCGATATTCTCAATGCCCTGCAACAAAATAACATCCAAGCCGCGCCCGGATCATTACGTACTCCTTGGCAAACAATTAGTATTAGTGCCAACACAGATAGACAAACGGCAGCTCAATTAAATAATTTAGTAATTCGCCAGCAAAATAATTATTTAGTACGCCTATCAGATGTGGGACAAGCGGTACTTGGTGTGCAATCGGACCAAGCAAGCGCCACCGTTAACGGAAACAAACAATCGGTGATTGTCGGTATAGTCCCATTGAGTACGGCTAATCCATTGGATGTCTCGAAGGCGGTGACAGCACTATTACCTCAGCTTAAAGCCGCTGTACCTGCCGACATGAAAGTGCAGTTAATATGGGATGCTTCACAATTTATCGCAGCCTCATTAAATGATGTAAGACATACTATTTTTGAAGCTTGTTTCTGCGTATTGGCTATTATCTTTTTATTCCTAGCTAGTTTTCGTGCCGCTTTAATCCCTTTAGTCACTATCCCCTTGTCACTAATAGGTGTATGCGCTGCTATGCTCGCCTTAGGCTATACGTTAAATGTACTAACTTTCTTAGCCTGGGTATTAGCGATTGGTTTAGTTGTCGATGATGCGATTGTTGTGCTAGAAAATATTCATCGACATATTACACTTGGAAAAATACCCAAAAATGCAGCCATCCTAGGCACTCAAGAAATTGGATTTGCTATTATTGCCATGACACTCACCTTAGCGGCTGTGTATGCGCCAATTGGTTTTGTCCAGGATATGACAGGTTTATTATTTCGTGAATTTGCCTTTACACTGGCCGCGTCAGTTATTATCTCAGGTTTTATTGCCTTAACCCTCTCACCGATGATGTGTGCAAAACTTTTAAAACACCAAGCACATCCATCGCGCTTTAATTTAAAAATAGATCTATTATTTAACGCCATCCTGCGCACTTATAAAAAATATTTAACACTCGCCATACAACATCGCAAAACTATTTTAGGAGTGGGTTTACTTATTTATCTGGCTTGTTTTGGCCTGTTTAAAACCTTAGCCAGTGAATTAGCACCCCAAGAAGATCAAGGTCTTATTATGACGGCTGCAAACGGCCCTACTTCTGCCAATTTAGCCTACATGGAAAAATACATGGCCAAAATGGAGCAGATCTATAAAACCACTCCGGAAGTGGTCACCTCTATTAGTTTAATAGGTGTACCGGTTCTCAATAATGCCCTCTCTTTCTTAATATTAAAACCATGGAATGAACGTGATAGATCAAGCACAGATATCGTTCAGTCTTTATTTAAACACTATGGGGGAATTACCGGTCTGCAAGCTTTTCCATTTAATCCTCACGCATTACCTGGTGCGACAGGTCATGCCCCACTCCTCTTTGTACTCAAAAGCACAGCAAGCTATGACAGCTTGAATAAACTAGCCAAGAAATTACAAAAAGCTGTTGCGCAAACTAACCCAAATATCTTAGGTTTACAATCCGATCTGAAAATGGATTCAAACCAGATCAACCTTGATATCAATAGAGATAAAGCAAACTCATTAGGTATTTCGATGAGTGATATTGCAAATAGTTTGAATACGCTCATAGGGGCACCAGAAAGCAGTCTTGTTAATTCGGATGGTCGTAGTTATCCAGTTATTCCGCAGTTATATCGCCGCTATATGAATACCGAACAACAGCTGAAGCTTATTAATGTTCGCAGTCAAAATGAAAAGCTAGTTCCTTTAGGCAATATTGTCAGTCTGCATCCTGCTTATACCGCATTAAATCTTAATCATTTTCAACAACTACGTGCGGTGACCTTAAGTGCAAATCTAGCCCCGGGTTATACCATTAGCCAAGCAGTTAATTCCCTGGAAAAATTAACTAAAAAAATTCTTCCCCAGACAGTACAAATTGATTTTGGCGGTGAAACACGCCAATTTATGCAAGCAGGGAACAGTATGCAACAAACCTTTTTATTGGCATTACTGTTTATTTTTTTAGTGCTTTCAGCTCAATTTGAAAGCTTCCGCGCTGCTTTGGTTATTCTTATCACCGTTCCACTCTCTTTAACCGGCGCACTATTAGCATTGCATTTATCGGGGGGTAGTTTAAATATATATACCCAAATTGGCTTAATTACTTTAATTGGATTAATTACTAAACATGGTATTTTAATCGTAGAATTTGCTAAACAGTTACAAAAAAATACGCGCGTTTGTGCACAAGAAGCTATCATCGAAGCCAGTGCTTTACGTTTACGCCCTATCTTTATGACCACGGCTACCATGTTACTCGCAGCGGTCCCACTGGCATTAGCCAATGGGGCAGGTGCACATGCACGCAATCAATTGGGTTGGGTTATTTTAGGTGGGATGTCAATTGGAACCCTTTTTACCTTATTTATTTTGCCGGTAGTCTATACTTTAATTTATTATCCTAAAGTAAATACTGGTAAAATTATTAGACACGAAGACAAGACACTTAAACCTATCATTCACGAGTCTTAATAAGATAGCGAGAAATTATCATTTTTATCTACATCATTTGGGTTCTTAATCCATGACTACATTGAAAACGATTATCGAACAGGCCTATAAAAAGATAAATACAATTAATCCTGAAACGATTGATGAATCGAGTAAAACGGCTATTTTAGCGGCAATAGAACTCCTCGACAAAGGAAAACTTCGTGTTGCCGAAAAAAAAGAAAGCGACTGGATTGTCCATGAGTGGTTAAAGCAAGCTATTTTATTATCTTTCCGAATTCGCAGTAATCAATTGTTTAATGCCGGCTATACCCATTACTTTGATAAGATCCCGCTAAAATTTGCCGCTTTTGATAAACAGCAATTTCAAAATGATGCGCTACGTATCGTGCCTAATGCCTGTGTCCGTCAAGGGGCTTATATTGCTAAGAATACAATTCTTATGCCTTGTTTTGTTAACATCGGTGCTTATATCGATGAGGGTAGCATGATTGATACCTGGGCAACGGTTGGTTCTTGTGCACAAATCGGTAAAAATGTACATTTATCCGGTGGCGTCGGTATTGGCGGTGTATTAGAACCTTTACAAGCCAGACCTACTATTATTGAAGATAATTGCTTTATTGGTGCACGCTCTGAAGTGGTTGAAGGCGTCATCGTTGAAGAAAATAGTATTATTGGCATGGGGGTTTTTATAGGGAAAAATACGCCTATCTACGATCGACAACGTGACGAGATTAGTTATGGTCGCATCCCTCCAAGTTCAGTTGTTCTAGCAGGTAGCTTACCCTCTAAAATTGGACATTGTCAGCTTAATTGTGCGGTTATTGTGAAAAAAATCGACCAAGCTATTCGAGAGAAGGTAGCGATTAATGAATTACTAAGGGATCTATGATTTAATGAAAGCCTATCTTAATAACTATTCTCCAACAATTCTTATTCACTAAACCACTTATTTTCCTAAGGATTCTAAAATGTGTAAGAAAACTATTGTTTCCACCGTTTTATGGAGTTGCTTATTAACGGCCCCTGCTGTAATGGCCATGAGCACAACTACCCATATCGCTTGTGTTAAAACCAATAAACAGGAAATTGCGGCATTATTTGACCGTTGGAATAAATCACTCAAAACGGGTGATGCGACTAACGTTAACGCCAATTATACAGATAACGCCGTACTACTTGCTACGATATCCAATGCGCCCAGAGTAACGAGTGCTGAACGCATGGCTTATTTTAAAGATTTTTTAAGTAAACATCCTATCGGGAAAATTGACTCTCGCACAATAAGCATTGGCTGCAATAAAGCGATTGATACCGGCCTATATACCTTTACACTGAAAAATGGCAAGCAATTACACGCTCGTTATACATTTACCTATCTATGGAATGGGCATAAATGGTTGATTTCATCACACCACTCATCAACTTTACCTGAAAGTACTTCTTAAGAGGGAAGTTAATAAAATAAATTTTTGGTGCCGAAGGCCGGACTCGAACCGGCACAGCTTGCGCCACCGCCCCCTCAAGACGGCGTGTCTACCAATTTCACCACTTCGGCTAAAAGGATATAAACAATTTATTGAGGAAAATTAGAAGATGTAGGATATGGCTTATCGTCTAAAGCTAAATTTCCTGTAGTTGGGGGTGAAGCTAAAGTTTTATCACTCACTTGATTAACTGGAAGTGGCGATTGTTGGGCCAGATTAGCTAATTTTTGTATCGGGTCTTGTTTATTAAGATGAGCGGCTAAATAACACAAACTAAGACTCGTAGTGAAAAATAATAAGGCCAGCAAGCCAGTTAACTTGAGTAAAAAGGAACCCGATCCTTGACTACCAAAGACTGTCTGTGAAGCAGCACTGCCAAAAGTAGCTCCCAATTCAGCACCCTTACCTTGCTGTAATAAAACTAAGATAATCAATGCGATTGAGATAATAACGTGAAATAAAACTAAAAATTGCTGTAACATAATCTTAAAGTATGAACTATATAAGCATTATTAAAAAGATCCTAAACCACACCAGCGGTTATTGAAGCGAGTATTCCATAGATATCTAAAAACTCTACCGCATCCAAAGATGCCCCACCAATCAATCCACCATCGATATCTGGCACCTGAAATAAGGGCTTAGCATTGCTGGCTTTAACGCTGCCACCATACAGGATAGGTAATTTTTGTGCAAGATCGGGATCCAATAATTTAGCTTGATGACGTAAAAATTGATGGACTTCCTGTGCTTGCTCAGGCTGTGCTGACAAGCCAGTGCCAATAGCCCAAACAGGTTCATAAGCAATAATACCTTGCTCCAAAACAGCTGCACCAAAATCAAAGACGCTCTCTAACTGGCCTTGCAAGACAGCTTGCGTTTGTTCGGCTTGGCGCTGAGCAAGCGTTTCACCCACACAAAGAATAGGGACAAGCCCCAAATTAGTCGCTAATTTAAATTTTTTGGCAATTTCTTGGTCGGTTTCTCCGTATAAAATACGTCGTTCTGAGTGTCCTAACAAAACATAACGGCAACCAAACTCAAGCAACATAGTAGCGGATATCTCTCCCGTATAAGGACCTTCCTTCTCTGCCGCCATGTTTTGTGCCGCCCATTGTAGCTTGGTTTTTTGTAAGAAAAATTGCGTTTGATCCAAAAAGATATAAGGCGGACATACGACCAATTTTACATTGGATATAACTTTCTTGTCATACGCTTTTAGATCATTCAACAATTTAGTAACAGAATCTTTGTTACCATACATCTTCCAATTGCCTACAATAAATTTATCACGCACCGTTTATCCCCTCAGCTACCCATCGTTGAATAGCAATAGCTTAGTTTAACACAGCTAGAATTACCCATTAGGGCGCGAGTTTCGTCTTGCATCGTATCTAACGCGCTATCCCTACTTCCACAGCACAATAAATTAACACCGGGTTTAAATAAATTACAGTAAGTTTGTACCTGCTGAAATAATCTTACCGCTTTATTTCTAACAAAAAATTGCTCTTCTAAGCGTTCTTTTAAGTTATTTAAATATAGCAAGTCATTAGAATTTAAGCGGCTAAATTGGACTAAATAATCAAAAAATTCTGTCATAATCTTTTGTCTGGTTACAATCGAAAAATGAGCATCCTTCAGTAATAAATTAGGTAGATTTTCTAACATTGATTCTATTGTTTTAATAGTGAGATTTGCAAATATTTTTTTCAGCCAAAGAATAAAAATAGCATTTAAAGAATTTATTGATTCTTGGTTCACATCCCTTAACTTAGATTGCATAAATGAGATATGAAGCAATGTAACGACATAACCCATTCCAGTTCTCTCTAATAATATCTGCGTCAATCTTTCACTATTCACTTTGTCTAATAAACCGTTAATCAAGCGAGTAAGATCATCTATTTTAGCTTGATTAAATGCTTCATCGGCAAAAACTAATTGTAACCAAGCACATAAAACACACCATATGAAACTAAATCCTTGATATTGAACTTGAAAAATTAGCGTCTCGATTGCTATTGGTGTAATTTTTTGAACTAAATTTTCAGTAATATTAGTTAAATAAGCCCTCTGCAAGGGATATAAAGCTTCATTAGCTATTAAGTACATTGCTTTTTAAACAATGTGATATCCTTTTTTATCGGTATTTAAACAAAGTTCAGTTCGCATTTCGGTACTGGATTTTTCTAAAAAAAACTCGATACATTTTGCTAAGCTAAGAATTTTTATTTGCTTATCACTCGATTCGAGAAAATCACTTAATTTAAACTGCATCAGTTCATACAATAAATAATAAATCCAAGCGGCCTTATTGTTTCTATGTTCCAGAAGGATTTGGTCCACCCTAGCACTGATATCAACTTGTGATATTAATAAATATAACAAGCGTTGTAAACGTGCACTTTCTTGACCGTTTAAGCGCTTATTTTTTATAAAAATAAACATAAACATGGGGATAACTGAGAAACCTGTGTATTTTTTGTTAAAAGAAAATCTTGAACCCATATCGGACTTACTTGATTAAAATACAATTGGATAAGCTTAGGTTCAGAAGTACAAATGCAATAACTCTTTTTATAGAGCAAATCGATCAATACTTTTTTTGCCCCTTTTTGACGCGCTAAGTGATTGAGCCGCATGATAACTTCCTTATTATTTATTAAGTATGAAAATAAACTTCAAATAGGGCGCTTTAGCCGGTGCGTTTTAGAAAAATAATTTTATTTATTGTGATTGTGCTTATGCCAATGTAACTTGGTGCGTAAAGTTTCAAAATAATTATAATCGAGCGGATGAATCAAGCGTAATACTTTAGTATTTTTTTGAATGCTAATATTAGCCCCGATAGGAACAGAAATTCGCGCTTGACCATCACAACTTAACCACGGCGCCACGGTACTATGTGCATCGATATGAATTACGATATGACTCTTAGCCGATACGACAATGGGTCTTGCGCTTAAGGTATGTGGGAACATAGGGACTAATACGACAGCATCTAACTGCGGGTACAAAATGGGCCCACCGCCCGATAAAGCATAAGCGGTTGACCCGGTCGGTGTCGCCACAATCAAGCCATCTGCTTGTTGCGCACACACAAACTGATCATCAATCGTAATCGAAAATTCGATCATACGCGCCACATTTCCAGGCATCAGCACCACTTCATTTAAAGCAATTCCTGCTTCTAATTTATCCCGTTGCAAAGCAATCGTGGTATTTAAAAGAAAACGCTGTTCTTCTTGATAATCACCATTTAGTACTTCACCTATCTTCTTTTTTAAATCTTGTGGATGAATATCGGTAAGAAAACCAAGGCGGCCGCGGTTGACACCTAATACCGGTGTATTATGCTCTACGGCGCTATGCGCGGCATTAATAAGGCTCCCATCACCTCCTACAACAATCAATAAATCGACCTTTTGCGCTAATTTATCACGCGCACAGCAGGTAAATTGCTGTCTTTTTAAGGATACTGCCGTTTCTTCCTCGACTAACACTTCAAGCCCGCGTACCTGTAAATAATCGAGTACAGCCGTTAGTGTATCGCTAACAGCTTGCATTCCTTGTCTGCCGATTAAGCCGATAGTAGTAAATTTTTTGCTCATAGGATTTCATTCACATACTGTGATAGTTGACGGTATCCTGATAGAAACGATGCGTGTAGTCAACTGAAATACGGCGTAAATTTGTATCGATTAAGCTTATGGTTCACTATAGGCTCGTCAAAAAAGCTTAAATCTCTTGAATATCGCCTCACTAAGCTCCATAATTTACCGGGCATGCCTATCTAATTATAGAGTAGATATCTCTTTCTTTAAAAAATGGGGACCACCTTCGAAATGAGTAAAAAAGATACATCTAAAAAAAACACTTGGGAAAAATTAAATACTGCCGCAAATCAAGAACCCTCTAAATCTGTCCCGGCAAAAGAAACGCCCGCTGCAGAAAAACGCGTATCTACCCATAAATCAACCCATCCAGCCTATGAAGCCTTAGAAACACAACTACTTGAAACGGAAACTCAATTAAGTCTCCAGAAAGAGCAATTGCTCAAATACAAAGAAGAAGAGAAATACCATCTTGCTGAAATCGAAAACATACGTCGCCGTACTAAACTGGATGTAGAAAACGCCTATAAGTTTTCATTGGAAAAATTTATCAAAGAATTACTTCCGGTAAAAGATAGCTTAGAAGCAGCGCTCGAGGCACCGCTTGCGACCAATAGCAATCCCGCTTTCACAGGCATACAATTAACACTTAAACAGCTTCAAAGTATCTTAGAAAAAAATGGTGTAAAGTCCATAGAACCTTCTGGAAAGCACTTTGATCCCGACTTCCATGAGGCCATGCTGGCAGAAGAAAGCGATGAACTAGCCCCCAATATGATCATTAAGGTCTTGCAAAAAGGTTACTTACTTCACGAGAGACTGATGCGTCCGGCGTTGGTTGTCGTTAGCAAAGCCAAAGAGAAAACTTCGTAAGCATACATCTTGAAAATTAAGCGTCTCAACCCAATTTTAGTAAGAGTTGTTAATTTTCAATCAATACACTGTTTTCGACCGATTTTTATAAACTATAAGACTTAAAAAATTAACTACTTAACCCGGAGAAATTTATGGCAACTGCATTTAGGGCAAGTGCAAAGATAATAGGCATCGATCTAGGTACCACAAACTCTTGTGTTGCCATCATGGAAGGGGGCAAACCTAAAGTAATCGAAAATAAAGAAGGTCGACGGACTACCCCTTCTGTTGTGAGTTATGACAGCAATGAAATTAAGGTAGGTGAGGTGGCTAAACGCCAATCTGTCACTAAACCTAAGGAAACCTTATATTCGGTAAAACGCTTGATAGGTCGCCGTTTTAAGGATAATGCGGTACAAAAAGATATCAAGATGGTCCCTTATAAAATAATTCCCGCCGACAATGGGGATGCTTGGCTAGAAGTAGGCAATAAAAAATCATCTCCCCAAGAAGTCTCTGCACAAATTTTAATGAAGTTAAAAAGGGATGCTGAAGCTTACTTAGGTCACGAAGTGAAAGAAGCAGTTATTACCGTCCCTGCCTATTTCAATGACTCACAGCGCCAAGCGACTAAAGACGCCGGCCGTATTGCAGGTCTTGAGGTTAAACGTATCATTAACGAACCAACTGCTGCTGCCCTGGCCTACGGGTTAGATAAAAAACGGGGTGATTCTACGGTGGCTGTTTACGATTTGGGAGGGGGTACCTTTGATATATCCATCATTGAGATCGCTGAAATCGACGGTGAACATCAATTTGAGGTACTTGCAACCAATGGTGATACGTTCCTCGGCGGTGAAGATTTCGACCTACGCATTATTAATTATCTAGCCGATGAATTTAAAAAAGATCAAGGCATTGATCTACATAAGGATCCTTTGGCGTTACAACGTCTCAAAGAAGCCGCTGAAAAAGCGAAGATTGAGCTTTCTTCCGCCCAGGAAACGGATATCAATCTACCTTATATTACGGCAGACAGCAGCGGTCCAAAACATCTACAGATTAAACTCACTCGAGCCAAACTCGAATCATTGGTAGAAGATTTAATTGAGCGTACCATCGGACCGTGCAAGATGGCTGTCAAGGATTCCGAAATTCCTCTTAATAAAATTACTCAGGTTATTTTAGTCGGTGGACAGACACGTATGCCGAAAGTACAAGAAGTTGTTAAAGCTTATTTTGGCAAAGATGCACGTCATGATGTTAACCCTGATGAAGCGGTTGCTATTGGCGCTGCGATCCAAGGTGGTGTATTAGCGGGTGATGTCACGGATGTATTATTGCTTGATGTAACCCCCCTCTCATTAGGGATAGAAACCTTAGGCGGCGTTATGACGAAACTAATTGGAAAAAATACAACTATTCCAACTAAAGCCAGCCAAGTCTTTTCTACCGCTGATGATAATCAAAGCGCGGTAACAATTCATGTGCTACAAGGTGAACGCGAAATTGCTTCGGCCAATAAATCATTGGGTCGTTTTGATTTAACGGACATTCCACCGGCATCCCGAGGCACACCTCAAATTGAAGTAACCTTTGACATCGATGCTAACGGTATTCTCAATGTATCCGCCAAAAATAAGGCGACGGGTAAGGAACAAAAAATAGTTATCAAAGCAGGTAGCGGTTTATCTGAAGCTGAAATCCAACAAATGGTGAAGGATGCAGAGGTACATGCTGACGATGATCGTAAGTTCCATGAGTTAATCCAAGTCCGCAATCAAGCCGATAATTTAATTCATGGTGTTAGCAAAGCAATAAAAGATGCGGGGGACAAGATAACTGCAGATGAAAGAGGCCAACTAGAAAAATTAATAGAAGCGCTGAAAGAAGCGCTGAAAGGGACTGATAAAGCGGATATTGAAGCTAAACTTAAAGAGCTTACTGAAATATCTGGAAAGATGGCAGACCGTCTCTATGCACAAGCTGATACCGCCAATGCGACTGATATAGCAGCAGATTCTACTCAAGAAAATACTAAAGCCAAGGAAGATATCGTCGATGCTGTCTTTGAGGAAGTAAAAGACAAACAAGATAAGGATAGTAAAGATAAGGACAAAGAATAATTTAAGCTGCTCTCTTTATTTCGAGTTACTGGCTAATAAAAGACAGTAACTAGATTAAAGAATATACATTCCACTAACCTCCCAAAATCCCTTACTGGGTGTTTTACCTATTGAAGGGATTTGTTATCTCTGGTTCTTTATTTATGGCAAAAAAACTTGATTACTATAAAGTATTAGATGTATCACGAAATGCAAATGATAGTGAATTAAAAAAAGCGTATCGCAAATTAGCGATGAAATACCATCCTGATCGAAACAAGTCAGATAAGGCCGCCGAAGAAAAATTTAAAGAGGCCAAAGAGGCTTATGAAGTTTTATCGGATTCCCGTAAACGAGCGACTTATGATCAATTTGGCCATGCTGGAATCGATGCCGCCGCTGGAATGGGTGGCGCTGGTCAGGAATCACACGGTTTTAATATTAATGATGTTTTCGGTGATATCGGTGACGTCTTTGGTAATATTTTTGGCAATCGCGGCGGTGCTCAACAAAGTCAACGGGCACAACGAGGCGCTGATTTACGCTATACATTAGAACTTGATTTAGAAGCGGCTATCCATGGCACGACTGTCGAAATTCGAATTCCGCGGCTTGTTAACTGTAAAAGCTGTAACGGTTCCGGTGCCCGCAAAGGGAGCAAGCCTACACTATGTAAAACCTGCGAAGGCCAAGGCCAGGTTCGAATACAGCAAGGTTTCTTTACTATTCAACAAACCTGTCCCGATTGTCATGGTGAAGGCCGCATCATTACCAACCCTTGCCCAGATTGTCGTGGTCAAGGTCAAATCCAAGAAACAAAAACCCTGTCCGTTAAGATTCCAGCAGGAATAGATGAAGGAAATCGGATTCGTTTAGCGGGTGAAGGTGAAGCAGGAAACCATGCTGCTCCTGCCGGTGATTTATACGTTCAAGTTCACCTTAAGCCGCATCCTTTATTTAAGCGTGAAGCTAATCACTTATATTGTGATGTTCCTATCAATTTAACACTTGCTCTATTAGGCGGCGACATACAAATTCCAACCTTAACTGGCATAGTAAACTTACATATTCCGGCAGAAACACAAAGTGGAAAAGTGTTACGTTTGCGCGGAAAAGGTGTTCCAGGACGTCCTGGTGTAACAGGTGATTTATTATGTCGCGTTTTGGTTGAAACACCCGTTAATCTGGACAAGACACAAAAAGAGTTAATAGCTACACTGGAAAAAGAATTACAAACAGGAAATCACTACCCTAAAGCAAAAATATGGTTTGAAAGTGTTAAAAAATTTTTTAGTAAGCAAAGCTAACAAACTCGAAAAATTTAATTAAAAAAGGTATGATCAGGCCTATCGATGATTCAGTGTGGATGCTGGAGAAGATAGAATAAGCAAGCTAGAGAGAGAAATCATGAATAAAGTACCCATGACCAACAGCGGCGCCAAACACTTAAAGGAAGAGCTACATCAATTAAAAACATTGAAACGTCCTCAAGTAATAGCCGCCATCGCAGAAGCACGCGCACACGGTGATCTCAAGGAAAACGCTGAATACCATGCGGCTAAAGAGATGCAAGGCTTTATCGAGGGCCGTATTAGCGAAATCGAAAATAAGTTAGCGAGCGCGCAAGTCATTGACGTTACAAAGATTACCAACCATGGCAAGGTGATCTTTGGCGCTACCTTGCATCTTATCAATACCAAGACAAATGAGACACTTAAGTACCAAATTGTCGGTGAGGATGAAGCCGACATTAAGCACAGTAAAATCTCTCTTGCATCTCCTATCGCACGGGCATTAATAGGTAAAGAAGAAGGGGATGTAGTGAATGTCCAAACACCGGCTGGTTTAGTTAATCTAGAGATTGATAAAGTAGAATATATTTAATCTTCTTTTGAAAATTTTATTCACTAAACCGCTACAGCGGCTTTAATAGGCGGATGATATTGATAGTCTATTAATACAAAATCATCAAAGCAATAATCAAAAATAGATTCTGGTTTACGCAGGATGTTTAATTGTGGTAAAGCACAGGGTATTCGCGTCAACTGTAATTGCACCTGCTCAATATGATTACGGTAGATATGGCAATCGCCTCCTGTCCAAACAAAATCACCTACTTGTAAATCACATTGTTGTGCCAGCATATGGGTTAATAAGGCATAAGAGGCTATGTTAAATGGTACTCCTAAAAATGCATCGGCACTACGTTGATAAAGCTGACAAGAAAGACGTGAGTTGGCAACATAAAACTGAAATAGTAAATGACAGGGTGGTAATGCCATGGCCGCCAAATCACCTACATTCCAAGCACTGACAATTAAACGACGCGAATCTGGATTTATTTTTATTTGTTCGATTAGTTGGCTGATTTGATCAATTGCTTGCTGGTCTGCTGTCTGCCAAGAACGCCATTGCTTTCCATAGATAGGCCCCAAATCACCGGCTTGATCAGCCCATTCATCCCAAATAGTCACTTGGTGTTCATTTAAATAATGGATATTCGTATCGCCTCGTAAAAACCAAAGTAACTCATAAATAATACTTTTTAAGTGTAATTTCTTCGTGGTAAGCAGTGGAAAGCCCGCCGTTAAATCAAAACGCATTTGATAGGCAAAACTACTTAAAGTACCGGTACCTGTCCTATCTGGCTTCGTAACACCCTGTTCAAGAACATGTTTTAAGAAATCCAGATAAGTGCGCATAAGGAATATACGGTTAAAAATCGAAGTCTAGCTTATGTTGCGTTAAAATTGAAGCCTTCACTATTCTGCGATACTATCGTACTACTTTCGGCCGTTAAAATATTTTTTATGCGAATTAATCTCTTTGGGGCAGGTTATGTGGGTCTAGTTACAGCAGCCTGTTTAGCCGAGCATGGCAATCAAGTGCTTTGTATTGATATTGATCAAGAAAAAGTTAAACGTTTAAAACAGGGTGAATGCCCTATTCATGAACCGGATCTCCCCGCTCTATTAGAAAAAAATTTAGCCGCCGGTCGTCTTCATTTTAGTACTGACCCACAACAAGGGGTTGAACATGGCTTCTATCAGTTCATTACAGTGGGCACACCTCAGGACAAAGATGGTTCAGCCGACCTAACTTATGCCTTGGATGTGGCTCGATATATTGGCAAAACGCTAACAGAGCCCAAACTAATTATTAATAAGTCCACTGTCCCTGTAGGAACCGCTGATAAAGTTAAGACAATTATTCAAAAACAGTTAGAACAACGAAATTTGTCTATTCCGTTTAATGTCGCGGCAAATCCTGAGTTTTTGCGCGAGGGTGCCGCTGTTAGTGATTTTATGCGCTCAGACAGGATTATAATTGGTACCGATAATGCTGAAACAGAATCACATTTACGTAATCTTTACAGACCTTTTAACCGTAATAATGATCGTTTAATTGCCATGGATATTCGTTCTGCAGAACTTACCAAATATGCAGCGAATGCTTTTTTAGCCACTAAAATTAGTTTTATAAATGAGATGAGTCAGTTAGCAGAACGATTAAACGCGGATATTGAACAAATCCGGATTGGCGTGGGCTCGGATCCACGTATCGGATATCATTTCATTAATCCTGGATGTGGTTATGGCGGGTCCTGTTTTCCTAAAGATGTACTTGCCTTAGAAGCAACCGCTAAGACGGTACATTATACCCCGCAGTTATTAAATGCCGTACATAAAGTTAACGATGCACAAAAAAGACTTTTATTTACCAAAATTCGCCAGTATTTTAATGACCACCTGAAAGGAAAAATCATCGCTTTATGGGGCTTATCTTTTAAGCCAAATACCGATGATATGCGTGAAGCGCCCAGTCAAGTATTAATTGAATCGGCTTTAACAGCGGGCATGAAAATTCAAGCGTATGATCCTGTCGCTATGTCTGAAGCAAATCGTATTTATCAAAATAGAGCTGGTTTTAGTTGTCATGAAAATCCTGAGGCTGCTTTAATAAATGCGGATATGTTAGTCATTGTCACTGAATGGAATATATTTTTTAATCCTGATTTTAATCTTATTAAACAACGCTTAAAAGAGCCTGTTATCTTTGATGGAAGAAATCTTTATGATCCTAACCATTTAAAACAGCTAGGATTTAAATACTACGCAATTGGCCGAGGAGAAACCTTCAATCAATGAAAAAAATTAGTAAAGCTATTTTCCCTGTTGCAGGTTTAGGAACCCGGTTTTTACCGGCGACAAAAGCCAGCCCTAAGGAAATGTTACCTATTGTTGATAAACCCTTAATCCAATATGCAGTAGAAGAAGCGATTTCAGCAGGGATCACAGAACTCATTTTTGTAACCAGTAGTAGTAAGCGTGCTATAGAGGACCATTTTGATTCGAACTATGAATTAGAAGCCAAGTTAGCCGAAACAGGTAAAAAAGATTTATTAAATATTGTCAAAAATATATTACCGAAAGGGGTTAGTTGCGTTTACCTACGTCAACCAGATACCTTAGGCTTAGGTCATGCGGTTTTATGTGCACAACCTCTTATTAATAACGAAGCTTTTGCTGTTTTACTCGCTGACGATTTAATTGACTCGACTATCCCTTGTTTAAAACAAATGTTAGCTATCTATCAAGAAAAACAGAGTACAATTATTGCGGTTCAAGCCACTTCCCCTGAAGAAAGTGAGCAGTACGGTATCATCGGTTATAAGGTTAAAACAGGAAGACTGAGTCAAATTAATAATATTATAGAAAAACCTAGCCACAAAGAAGCTCCATCCAATCTAGCTGTTGTAGGCCGTTATATTCTTAACTCGACTATATTTCCTTATCTTTCAACTACCGCGGTGGGAAAAGGCGGGGAAATTCAACTCACTGATGCCATTGCACGACAACTACAAGATGAAATAATGCATGCTTGGGAATTTGAAGGAGTACGCTATGACTGTGGAAGCAAATTGGGTTATCTAAAAGCGACGATTGCTTTTGCTTTAAAACATCCTGAAACCAAAAACCCATTTACAAATTACTTAAAAAACTTTAATACAAACTCCATTATTTAGGTTTAATCACTTTAATTTAGATTTTTAGTCGCCGTAATTTTCGTGTAAATCAGACATAAAAAACGGAGATAGTGTATTGCTATCTCCGTTTTTGGCTATTATTGCTTCAAAATTTATGAAAGCATAATCTTTAGCTTTTCACCCGGTTTGAGAAAATCGCTACTAAGTTGATTCCAAACCTGTATTTCTTTGACAGAAACATGATAATGCTTAGCAATAGCTTCTAAAGTATCACCACTTTTTACAAGGTGAATCTGCTCTGAGTTTTCTTTAACTGGCTTATTCACCAACTGGATATGACTAGCCTTTCCTTGTTTTACAGCAAGCTCTCGACCACTGCCTGTGTTTGCCACCTTATAACTTGTTGATGCATTAGCTGCTGCTAATTGCTGTTTATATAAAGCTACCCTATCAATAGGTAAAGCCAATTGACCTTGTTTAATTACCGCTGAGCTATTTTTTATCCCCGGATTAAGTTCTTTTAATTCCTTTACACTCATACCGGCTAATTTAGCAACCTTTGTTAAACTCATGCTTTTCGAGTCAACTAATTCTAAATAAGGTTTAGCACTAACCGGAGGTAAGTTAACCCCATACTTAGCTGGGTTTTTAATAATAGCCGCCAAAGCTAATAAACGTGGAATATAAGAACGTGTCTCTAATGCCAATGGCAATGCCCAGAAATGGGTATTTTTATCCTGACGGGTATTATGACGTATTGCATTCTGCACGTTACCTTCACCGGTATCATAAGCCGCTATGGCCAATAACCAGTCTCCACCGAAGAAACTCTTTAAATAGGTCAGATAGTTTAATGCCGCATTAGTTGAGCTATAGATATCTCGACGACCATCAAAACCTTTGTCTTGATGAACACCATACCCTTTAGCAGTACTCGTCATTAACTGCCATAAACCAGCCGCCCCTGAAGACGAGTTGGTGGCTGACGGATCATAACCACTTTCTATAATAGGTAATAAAACCAATTCGGTCGGCAAATCACGCTTTCTAACCTGCGCATAAACGTAGTAAATATAGGGCGCAGCTTGGCTTACCGCATCCTTCAGATAAATCGGGTTTTTAGCAAACCATCGTATTTGCTCCTGGACCGCCGGTTGGTTTTCCTCACGTGCTGATAGCTGCAAATGGGCTCGAATTGGCTCCCAAAGCGTTCCCTTATCCACCGCGCTATAAAGAGCACTCGCATTTCTAGGCGCTAAACTGCTACCCGTCGATTTCATGACAACTGTTTGATAGGTCTTACTATCACCATTGTCATTGCTGCCGCCACCAAGGCC
Source organism: Candidatus Aquirickettsiella gammari (assembly GCA_002290645.2). Lineage (GTDB taxonomy): Bacteria > Pseudomonadota > Gammaproteobacteria > Diplorickettsiales > Diplorickettsiaceae > Aquirickettsiella > Aquirickettsiella gammari. Next base: position 18,869 of record NMOS02000006.1, on the reverse strand, counting down.
CATTCCTTCCCCTTCCATAGCCGTAGAAAATTGCACACAAGCCGTTATACCGATGGTAAGAGCAAGTATTGCGGAAAGTAATAATGTATAAATTTTGAGCATTTTATAAGTCATACTACGATCTTACGGGGAGCCCCTAGGTAGGTCAAGCCAAGAGGCTTACACAAGCTAAATTAAACCAATTTTTTGTAAGCATTTAACTTACATTTTTAGCCTTCTTTTCTTACGCAAACACTTACTTTTTTAGCCTATTTTTAATGGCAAAAAACTCACCAAATTTCTCTTTTTAATTTAATCCTAGACCAAGATCGTTCCCCTCTTCTTACCGATACCTATCCTATGCGATAATAAAAGGATTAGGATTCTTACCTATTTAGTTACGTTGTTCTTTGTTAACTGAGAAAATCTCTTGAAACCGTATTATCTGGAAATAGAAGACAAACGCTTAGCGAGTCTATTAGCTAATTATTCAGGTCGACATCTATTACAGCTGAGCTGCCATAATTTAGCGAGTTTATCCACTAGCCCTATCCCTCATAAAATCTGCATTTACTCCGGGCACAATTGTAAGCCTTATGCTGACAATACTACCTATGCTAACCTAGAAAGTGTATATACTCATTTACCTTTTGCCAACGATAGTATTCATCTAGTCATAATGCCGCATACCTTAGAAACCGATAAAAATGCCCAATCCATACTTACTGAAGCATGGCGCGTATTAGCGCCTAACGGCCATTTAATTCTATTAGGCATTAATCCTATCAGCCTATGGGGAGTTTATCGACTATTTTCATTTCGCAAAAAACCTGCTTGGAATGGAAATTTCTATACTATTCAAACCCTTTGCCAATGGATTCATTATTTAGGTGGGGAAATTCAACATACAGAAAGCTTTTTATTTCGCCCCCCCTTATCGAGCAAACCAGGGTTATGGTTATTTAACCGATTAGCATGGCTAGAACGTATCTCACCCTGGCTAACCCCTTATATGGGGGGGATTTATTTAATTATTGCCCAAAAGCGGGTAAAACGACTTAGCGGATTAGGCTTAGTCTGGCAATTTCCGCCGGTATTAAGTAATAAGGTCTTGCTCCCTAATACCAGAGGACCTCATCATGCCTAATCAAAAAATCCCTGTTATAGAAATATTTACCGACGGTGCTTGTCGTGGCAATCCAGGCCCTGGTGCCTGGGCAGCCTTATTACGATATCAGGGAAAAGAGAAAACTATTTTTGGCACCGAAACCGCCACTACGAATAATCGTATGGAGCTAATGGCCGCTATTCAGGCTTTAGTGGCATTAAAAAAATCCTGTCAAATTTCACTCAGCACAGATTCACAATACGTCAAGAAAGGAATTACCGAATGGTTACCGCAGTGGAAACGGCGCGCTTGGCTCACGGCAAATAAAAAACCGGTTAAAAACTCTGACTTATGGAAGGAACTCGCTAAACAAGCAGAACGTCATCATATTTGTTGGGAATGGGTAAAAGGACACAGTGGTCATCCAGAAAATGATCGAGTAGACAGTCTGGCCAACGCGGCTTTGGATGAACTGCTAAATAACTAAGTGCGGTTACTAGACAAAGGTTTAGTGCGCATTTAAAAGAGCCCGTCTATAGGCGAGCGGCGCTTTTACTTCATCCTCAAATTCAACGTATTCCCAAGCATCTGCATTAGTCAATAGACGCCGTAATAATAAGTTGTTGAGCGCATGACCTGATTTATAACCACTAAAAGCTCCAATGAGGCTATGACCTAATAAATAAAGATCCCCTACTGCATCAAGGATTTTATGCCGCACAAATTCATCTTCGTAGCGTAAACCATCTTCATTAAGAACTCTATATTCATCAACAACTACTGCATTATCAAGACTGCCACCTAAGGCTAATCGAACTTCACGCAATTTTTCATAGTCTGCCATAAAACCAAAAGTGCGAGCTCGACTTACTTCCTTTATATAAGAGGTTGTTGAGAAATCAATACTTGCCTTTTGGCTACGATTTTGAAAAAGGGGGTGATTAAAATCAATTTCAAATGAAACCTTGAAACCATCAAATGGCTCAAAAGAAGCCCACTTATCACCTTCGGTTACTTTAATCGCTTGTTTGATACGGATAAAACGTTTTGAAGCGCTTTGTTCCTCAATACCCGCAGATTGAATCAAAAATATAAACGGGCCTGCACTCCCGTCCATAATAGGGATTTCTGAAGCAGTAATGTCAACATAAGCATTATCAATGCCTAAACCCGCCATAGCTGACATTAAATGTTCTATAGTAGCTACCCGCACCCCATTTTTGAGTAAGGTAGTTTGTAATGTTGTTTCACCAACGTGCTCAGCCCGAGCTTGAACCTCGACGATAGGATTAAAATCAATCCGACGAAAAATAATCCCGGTATTAATCGGCGCAGGCCGCAAAGTTAAAATAGCCGTTTCGCCACTATGTAATGTAATGCCTGCTGCTTTAATCACATTTTTTAATGTACGTTGTTTTAATGCGCGAGCACTTTGAATTGGATTGTATTTTTTTCTGGACACCCTTAAGAAACCTCTTCTTGTCTACGTAAAAAAGCAGGAATATCAAAATATTCTATATCAGTAGCTGTACTATCTATTGTGGATTTACAAGGTAAAGTTGCGCCTTGTTTGCGTAATATGGTAGGCCGTTCTAGCTGATGGTAATCTAAACTGCCATCAGCCGCTCTAACAAGACTCGAAGCCACTCCTCCGTGTATAGTCGTTGTAGAATGGTGACCAAGGCCTGTTACTACTACCGTAACACGTAATTCATCAGCCATTTCAGGATCTATTACCGTACCGATAACCACATTAGCTTCCTCAGAAGTAAAGCTTTTAATCACCTCACCGACCTCTCCAAACTCGCCCATCGACAAATCGGGCCCTGCTGTTATATTGACGAGCACACCTCGCGCACCGGCCAAATCTATATCCTCTAATAAAGGACTACCAATTGCTGATTCTGCCGCTAAGCGCGCTCTTTCGGATCCAGAGCCTATTCCCGTCCCCATCATAGCCATACCCATCTCTGACATCACCGTTTTGACATCCGCAAAATCGACATTAATTAAGCCTGTGCGAGTTATTAAAGCGGCAATTCCCTTAACGGCACCGAATAATACATCATTTACGGCTTTAAATGCATCTAAAAGGCTCACGTTCTTACCTAAAACATTCATTAGCTTGTTATTAGGAATAGTAATTAATGAATCGACATACTGACTGAGTTGTTTAATACCTTCTTCCGCTAAGTGCAAACGTTTCTTTCCTTCAAACGAAAAAGGTTTCGTCACGACGGCGACTGTTAAAATTTTCATTTGCTTAGCAATTTCCGCAACGACTGGCGCAGCACCTGTACCTGTTCCCCCGCCCATGCCAGCTGTAATAAAAACCATATTAGCGCCTTCTAGGGCCGCTCGAATTCGTTCTCTATCCGCTTCCGCCGCTAGCCGGCCTACTTCTGGATTTGCTCCAGCACCTAAACCTTTGGTAATTTGTTGTCCTAATTGTAATAAACATTTAGCGGAAGAATTTCTTAGCGCTTGAGCGTCTGTGTTGGCACAAATAAACTCTACTCCATTGATATCTTGTGCCAACATATGTTCAAGGGCATTTCCACCACCACCCCCTACACCAATAACTTTAATAACGGCATTTTGCAAAGGGGCGTCAGGCAAATCAAATTGGGAACTCATAGTTAACTCCTCAGAATTTCAGTATTATTTAGAAATTTTCGCACAACCAATTTTTTATCCGCGCTATTTTTCCAGCAAATAAAACATGATTAGGTTTACGCTGTTCACATTGTTGTTGGTAACCATATAATAACAGGCCTGTACTAGTCGCATACATACCATTAGTCGTCACTTCGCTATTTCCACGAATATATTGTGGATGGCCAAGTCTAACGGGTAGCTCAAAAATTTTTTCCGCTAACTCGACACTTCCACTGACGTTAGAAGCGCCTCCGGTTAATACAACCCCAGCAGCAAGAAACTCTTCAAAGCCACTACGATGTAGCTCTGCTTTTACTAAGTGAAAAAGTTCTTCATAGCGTGGCCCAACAACTTCCGCTAAAGCACGTTTAGTAAGGGTTCGCCCTGGACGGTCACCCACACCCGATACCTCGACTAATTCGTCTGGACTCGCTAACTCCGCTAAAGCACAAGCATATTTTCTCTTAATTTGCTCGGCACTTTGTGTCGGTGTTCTCAAAGCAACCGCAATATCATTGGTTACTTGATCACCGGCAATCGGAATAACGGATGTAAAACGAATAGCCCCTTCAGTAAATATAGCAATATCCGTTGTACCGCCACCTATATCGACTAAACAAACACCGAGTTCTTTTTCATCTTCTGTCAATACCGATTGACTCGATGCTAATTGCTCTAAAATAATTTCTGAAACCTCTAAGCCACAACGCTGTATACATTTAATAATGTTTTGCGCTGCACTAACAGCACCTGTTACCATATGTACTTTGGCTTCTAAACGCACCCCTGACATGCCGATAGGTTCACGAATACCTTCTTGACTGTCAATGATAAATTCCTGAGGTAAAATGTGTAATATCTTTTGATCCGCTGGGATAGCTACCGCTTTAGCGGCATCAATTACCCGCTCAACGTCAGCATGCGTCACTTCTTGATTTTGTATCGCGACAATTCCATGTGAATTCAAACTACGAATATGATTCCCTGCAATACCCGTATAGACACTACGTACAGGGCAACCGGCCATCGCTTCTGCTTCACCAACGGCCTGTTGAATAGAGTCAACGGTTGCATCGATATTAACGACGACTCCTCGCTTTAAACCCAACGAAGGATAAATTCCCATACCAATAATTTCAATGCCATCTGGCTTCACTTCGCCGACTAAGGCATTGACCTTAGAAGTACCAATATCTAAACCCACAATTAAATTCTTAGTCGGTTTTTTTGCCATATTATTTCACCTTCAATTAAATACTTTAGATCTCTTTCCAAACTGCATCATTTGATTTCATTATTAAATACTCACTTTATATGTCATTATGAGTCTTCTCCGATCTACTATTATTCTCAAACTTAAACTCTTAACTACACTAAAAAAGAAGTACCATCACTCAATAAATAACTTATTCCTAAAAAGTTGGCTTTTTAAACTTTACCGCCATCCCATGGGGATATCGAAGATCCACGTAATCTACCATAGATACTTTACTCGCAATAACATCAGAATAAACCTCGACAAAACGTTGTAACTGTAAATAAGGCTCCGTTTGACTCAAATAAAGCGACAATCCGTTACTTAATTGCAGATACCAGGATTGTTGGTGAACTAATTTTAATAACTTTATTTTTAAGTTTAAATTTTCAAGTAATGGATTCATTGTTAGATAAGTTTGTAACAAATATTTTTGTTGTCCGAGCGGGCCGATAAAAGTAGGGAGATCGAGCGATGCCAGATCCTCTTGACTTGGACTAAAAATATCACCTTGTTCATCCAACAAACTACGCCTACCTATAAAAGCGATAGGTTTTTTTGTCATAAAGTTTACTAGCAATGTATCTGGCCAAAATCGCTTTACGCTTACCGAAGCTATCCATGGCTGTTGTAAAATCTGATCTTTTAAACCTCGACTATCTAAGCGGAAAAAGCCCTTGGCAATAAAAGGCAAAATAATTTGCTGTAAATTACGCTGCTTAACATAAGTTAAATCACCACTAATTTTAATTTTTTTAACCGAAAAACAAGTGGGATCGGCTAATTTTTGCCAAAATAAAATAAAACTTAATACCAGCAACAAACTCAAGGAAAATTTAAAAAACCAAGCTCTTGAAGGCAATTGGGAGATTAAACGAGTCGCTCTAGGTTTATTACGTTGCCTTTGGAACCGTTGGCCTTCAACTACTTTCCCATTTTTAACCATCGCTTAACCATCTAAAATACACAAAATCAAAGGGAATAATAATCTATATAGTGTGTTTCTGCCAGTTTTATTGGTTTGTGCTTCCTGAAAAAAACCTTATTTTTCGCGTATTTAGTTTAACTATCTCTATTTGGATAAAGCTCCAAGTACCCACTTGCGGTCAAGCAATTTCTATCCTTTTACTTCTTATTATTGAATCGTACTTCAATTAATACTGAATAATGACAGATTCTTCACCAAAATTTTCACGTAGCTCCTTCAATAAATCATCTGAGGGCTTCACCTTCCAGCTATCGCCTAAGCTAAAATTCACTTGTGTTTTTAATTCAGGATGGTAATACTCAATTAGAGTAGGACAAAGCCCTGGACAAAAAGTGCTCATTATTCTTTGTAAATCATCCAAATAATCTGGCTTAATAAAAGCTTTAGTGAGCTTAATAAGTAAGTTTTTCGCGTGGCTTTCACGTGCTTCGGCTATATCTAAAATCCTTTTTCCTAACACACGTATATTGCCGGTCAATTCGTCATTTTGGATTTCGCCTTCAATGATTAATAATTTATCCTTGTACAATTTATCACGATATTGAGCATAGATATCGCTAAATAAAGTAACTTCTAAACGTCCACTCGCATCCTCTAAGCTAAGTATTGCCATGCGATCACCCCGCTTGGTCCATAAGGAACGTATATTAAGCACCCACCCTGCTATAGTAATAGCGTGGCCTGTTCTTGTGGTTAATTTACTAAAAGATGTGGTAATAAAATAGGCTAATTCTGCTTCATAATCTTCTAAAGGGTGACCACTTAGGTAAAAGCCTAAAACTTCTTTTTCCGCTTGTAAGCGCTTTAATTTTGGCCAATCTTGTTGAGCAATCATCTGACTCGATTGAGATATCATCTCAAGACCAAAAAAATCCTGCTGTCCTGAATCTTTCGCTAATGATTTCTGATCAGCGGCTTGTAAGGCCGCTTCCATATTTGCCACAAGACTCGCGCGATTTAAACCTAATCCATCTAAACTCCCTGAAAAAATTAAAGCTTCTAAACTACGACGATTTAACTTTTGTAAATCAACGCGATGACACAAATCAAATAGATCCGCAAAAGGATGTTTCTGACGCTCGGCAACAAGCATCTCTATCACACCTGCACCTAAGCCTTTAATAGCACCTAGGCCATAACGAATACAATCTGTTGTTGACTCATCTACAGTAAATTTATAATCGCTATGATTAATATCAGGAGGTAATACCTTTAATTTCATTAAGCGACATTCTTCCAGAAAGGTCACTACCTTTTCAGTGTGATCCATGTCAGATGATAATACCGCTGACATAAATTCAGCCGGATAATGCGTCTTTAACCAAGCTGTTTGATAAGAGACCAGCGCATAGGCCGCTGAATGCGATTTATTAAATCCATAATCAGCAAATTTCTCCATTAAATCGAAGATTTGATCGGCCAAACGCGGCTCTAAACCCTTTTGCTCGGCACCTTTTATAAAAATAGTTCGTTGTTGAGCCATTTCTTCAGATTTCTTTTTTCCCATAGCACGGCGCAATAAATCAGCCGCCCCTAAGGTATAACCTGCTAATACCTGAGCAATTTGCATCACTTGTTCTTGGTACAAAATAATTCCGTAGGTAGGTTCTAAAATGGGAATTAAAAAAGGATGGTCATATTGAACTTGCGCACGACCATGTTTACGATTGATAAAATCATCTACCATCCCAGATTGCAAAGGTCCGGGACGAAATAAAGCCACTAAGGCAATAATTCCATCAAAACTATCGGGGCGTAATCGTTTGACCAGATCACGCATACCGCGAGACTCTAATTGAAATACGGCGGCTGTTTTACAGGCCTTTAATAAAGCAAACGTGCTTGTATCATCGATAGGGATTGCTGTTATATCTAATAAGGATTCATCGGCTGATTTCTTGGCATTAATTGTTTGTACCGCCCAATCAATAATCGTCAAGGTGCGTAGACCGAGAAAGTCAAATTTAACCAAGCCGACCTTTTCAATATCATCCTTATCAAACTGGGTAATACAATGCGTTGCACCCGCTTCACAATAGAGTGGCGTAAAATCAGTCAATTTAGAGGGAGCAATCACAACGCCGCCCGCATGTTTACCCACATTGCGTACTAAACCTTCTAATTTTTTCGCCAAATCAATTAATACTTTGATTTCGTCTTCATTCTCATAACGTTGTTTCAGTTCCTCCTCTTGTTCTAAGGCTTTTTCAAGTGTGATACCTAATTCAAAAGGAATTAATTTAGCAACTTTATCCACCATTCCATAGGGATAACCCAACACACGTCCTACATCCCTGACAACAGCACGAGCCGCCATACTTCCATAGGTAATAATCTGGGAAACCGACTCACGACCATAACGTTCTGTCACATAATCAATAACACGATCTCTGCCTTCCATACAAAAATCAATATCAAAATCCGGCATCGAAATACGTTCTGGATTTAAAAAACGTTCGAAAAGTAAGTCATATTGCAAAGGATCTAGGCCGGTAATTTGCAATGCATAAGCCACTAAAGAACCTGCTCCGGAACCTCGTCCGGGTCCTACTGGAATACGATGCTGCTTCGCCCAACGAATAAAATCAGCCACAATAAGAAAATAACTTGCAAAACCCATGGAATTGATAACCTTGAGCTCGGTATACAATCTTTCAAAATAAATTTTTTCCAAGTCATGGGAATCAGCAAGGTGTCCTTTTGACTTTAGATCGTTAGTCTGCGATAAATGCAGATAGGTTTTAGACCGCTGCTCTAAACATCTCAGCAAGCCTTGTTTGGCTTCTTGAACTAAGAAATTCTCCGCAGTCATCCCTGCTGGAATAGGAAAATTAGGTAAAAATGATGAATTTAGTTCAATTTCTAAGTTACAACGTTTGGCAATTTCAACTGAATTGCTCAATGCAGAGGGAATATCAGCAAACAAAAACCCCATTTCTTGCATAGATCGTAAATATTGTTGCTCGGTATAAATCTTAGGACGCTTGGGGTCATTTAAGATATATCCACTATTAATACAAACCCGTGCTTCATGCGCTTCAAAATCTTCCGCTGAAATAAAGCAAACATCATTAGTCGCGACAACGGGAGTACCATATTCCCTTGCCAACTCTATAATAGACCCGATATATTCTTCTTCCTGCGGTTGCCCTAGACGCTGTAATTGCAAATAAAACCGATTGGGGAAAAGATTCAACCAAAATTGTAAATATTCCCTTGCTAATGGCTGTTTATTTCTAAATAAGCAAGTCGCAATATCCCCTGCTCTTCCACCCGACAAAACGATTAAACCTTCCGAGTAATTTGAAAACCAACTTTTTTTGATAACAGGCTTGCCTTCTCGTTGATTTTCAAGATAGGAGCGTGAGATTAATTGGATTAAATTTCGATAGCCTTGTTGATTTTGGCATAACAAAATCAATCGGAAAGCGGGCTCTAAAGATTGATCATTTTTTACCCAACACTCAGTGCCCACTATGGGTTTAATCCCTTTCTTAATAGCCGCTTGATAAAACTTAATTGCCGCAAACAAATTCGATTGATCCGTCACAGCAATAGCGGGCATACCAAGCTCAGCCGCCCTAGACACTAGCTTATCAATACGAATCAAACCATCACTCAAAGAATATTCGGTATGAAGATGCAAATGAATAAAGGAGGGCATAGGACATTTAACAATCAGCAGAAAGCAAGTATTTTGCCATAGTTGATTGGAAAAGAAAGCTTATTAATTAACTGATAGGATTTTGCCCATAAAATACACCTAAATTGCGACTCATACACCCTAAGGAAACATGCGAAGCTACAATAAGAGTAAGGCCTGTTGCGTCTCGGTTAAACTACCTATCAGACATTGATAAAGGGAATCTAATAATTGGGATTGACCCGTTAAATAACAACGCAAAAAATTCTGACAAACATAATTTAATCGGATTGCACCTACATAACACGCCCCGCCTTTTATTTTATGCACTATATTTTCTAATGCGGCCCAATTTTTTAATGCATAAGCCTTTTCCAGCTCTTGCAGCTGCTCTGGAATTGATTGATTAAACATTTCAACTATTTCCTGAAATAACTTCTCATTATCACTCAAATTGTTAAGACTAATGCTCTTATCAAAGATTGGATAAGAATTAATTATCTCAAGCAAGTTTGCTTTTTCTATTCCAATATTACTTTCCTCAACATCTAGTTCATTTTCAGTAGATTTAAACTGTACGGGGATATGCAGCTGTTCAACGGTAACTTTTTTATTATCTAACCAATATTTATCTAGTTTTTTAATTTTTTCTACCGTTAAAGGTTTTAACCATATCTCGTTAATGCCTGCGGCTAAACATTCTTCTTTAAACTTCCCTTGCCCATGTGCCGTCAAAACAATAATAGGGACTATCGGCTTATGATTAACACGTTCCCAATAACGATATAATACAGCGAGCTCATAACCACTTATCCCTGGCAAACCTAGATCGGTGATAATCAAATCAAAGCTATGATTTTTCGCTAAACTCAAGGCTTCTTTAGAAGTTGAAACAATGGTCACTGTATAGCCAGCCTGGAACAATAATTCTTTTGAAAACTTAATCACTAATTGATCATCTTCGATGAGTAAAATGTTCTTCTTAGCAGGCCGCTTATCTTCTGGCGACTCAATCGAGGGAAGCTCAGATTGATTCACGACCTCTTCTGCCATAACCCTAGCTTGCTCGTCTTTTGCTTTTAAAAAAATAAAGGGCTCAGAATTCTTATTTTTAAATTTTTTCGTTTTATGTGACTGTGCCAAGGTCATAAATAATCTAAAGGAAAATTTAGTCCCTACACCCACTTCACTTTTAACCTCGATCTCACCACCTAGCAAATTAATAAATTTTTTGACTATATAAAGACCAACACCATAACCTTGATCTTGTTCTTCGAAACTAGAGGCCACACGAAAAAAATGGTCAAAAATATAAGCTAGTTTATCAGCTTGGATTCCTATTCCGGTATCACTGATAGTAAATTCAACATGCATACCATCCATTCGTTGAGGTAATAAAGCTAATTCTTTAATACTTAAACTCACTTCTCCTTTTTTGGTAAATTTAATCGCATTATTCACTAAATTTAATAAAATACGCTCTAATTTAATCCGATCACTCAAAACATTTTCGGATGTAGAAATATCAACATTTACCTGAAAGTCTAATCCTTTTAATTTTGCTGCTGGCAATAACAAGCCCTTTAAAGCCTGGGATACACCAAGTAAAGAAAAACTTTCTAGCTTGATTTTCGCCTCGTTAACACTTTCTAAGGAAGCAACATCAAGTACATCGTTTAACAGGTTTAATAGTCGTTCACTCGCCTGATACATCAAGCTCAGATCTTCCTTATCCTCTGTCATCACTAAACGATGCGCAAGTAGTTGTGATAAACCAATAATTCCTGTCAACGGGGTACGAATATCATGACTCATATTGGCAAGAAATTCAGTTTTAGTGCGATTAGCCGACTCTGCGGCTAATTTGGCTTTTTTTAATTTTTTCTGGGTATTTTTAAGCTCGGTAATGTCAATGGAAACCCCTAATACGCCGATAATTTCACCTAACTTCCCTTTTAAAGGTGATTTTTGTGTCAAAAAAATATGTATCCCATCATCTGGCAACTTAGCTCTTTCTTCAAAGCTAATCATTTGTTTATTTTTCATGACAAAACGATCATTTTCTATAATTCTTTCCGCTTGACCTCTCCAAGCAAAATCATAATCCGTCTTGCCAACAACCGCTTTATTGTCCGAATAACCAGTTAATTCGGTATGTAATTTACTTCCTCCTAAAATCACGCTGTTCGCATCTTTCCAATAAATACTTGCCGGCACATTTTCAACGATATTATTTAAATAAATGGCTAATTTTTCTTTTTCATCCCATAAATACTGATTAAAATCCTTTATGGGTGGATAAATCTCACTGAAAATAACCAACTCCTTTTTAGGTAATAAAGAAATACTCTGAATAAGGGTTGGTTCTTCATGGTCATTCAATATTTTATGATAAACAGCTGAGAATTTTTTTCCTTTATTTTTTATACTTTTGTCAAATAGGTCATCAACTATCCTTAGATAATCACCCACCAGGATACTAGACATCGGTTTAGCGATTAGCTCAGATAAAGAAGTAAGCTTTAATAAAGAAAGAAAATATGGATTACCGCCTTTAAAAATCTTTTTTCGACTGTCTATCCAGTAAACTGAAAAAGGTAATGCATCTAAGATAATCTGAAAATTCATTTTTTTATTCCCAAAAAATTAGCCGCCCATTATTCTATTTAGCTCCCCTCGGCATAAGCCGTTCACTGTCAACTTCAGATGCGCGACTATCTCCCGTCGCGGCATTAAAAAAGGCTGCTGGCATGCTAGTAAAATCCCGCTCGTTTTGAGGTAAATTAATCGGTATTACTTCCTGCGAACAACTCATATTTCTCTGACATAATTCGCTAACTTGCCTAAAAAAAACTGGGGGTAAATTTGGGTTTACTAAAAAATCAAAGTGTGTTGCCGCTTCGATCTCTTGCTTTACAAATAATTTTTCATTTACAAACCCCAACAAATAATTATTTTTTTCTTGAGCACCCATTTCACTAAATATCTTATCAACACCCTCTGCTTTTAATAATCGAACAGGGGTACGAACAAGCTTATCAGGTTGAAAAACAAATCCTATTCCCTGATGATGTTCACATATTTTTTTCAATGAGACCATAAGATTATTAAGATTATTTAGCTTTTCTCCAGGCTCTTGATTTTTAGCAGCATTTTTTCTTTGCTCATCACAGTAAACTAAAACCTGTTCTTTTAATCTAAGTTTAATGCTCTCATCCGGAATACAGGACACTACCCAGGTATCTAATAAAATAACCCCTAGTAAATTATTTTGCTCATGCGCTTCTCCCCGCTGTTCTAATTGTGCCGCTATTTCAAGTGCCAGCATTCCTCCAAAGGAATAACCGGCTAAAATGAAAGGCCCTTCGATTTCCTTTTTAATGCGTTCTAAATAATTCGCCGCCATTTCCTTCATAGGTAACGTCTTTAACTCCCCTTCTTGTAATAGCGGATCTTCAATGCCAAAACAGACATTAGCGAACTGTAATTTTTTAATTAATTGTTCAAAACAAGATAAGCCGCCTCCTGCAGGATGTATAAATACAACGGGTGGAAGCCTGCTATCTCCCTCCCCCTTCAATACGCTAAGTAACGATCCTTTCAATAGTGCATCATTTTCTAATTCCAAAAAGTGAACCAGACTCTTTATCGAAGGATTTTGACGTAAATTATCAAAAGAAATGTTTTTATCAAAAGTATCTTTAACCTCTGTGATTAATTGTATCGCTTGAATAGATGTCCCCCCATAATTAAAAAAATTATCGTTTAAGTTTAGACTATTAGATGATAATACCTTTTTAAATATATCCAATAATTTCTGCTCATTATCAGTTAAAGTTTCGGTTAAATAATTTTCAGGGTTTATCTCTAACGGGCGATACTCTAGCAGTTTTTTTCTATCTAACTTACCATTGCGAGTCACTGGAAATTTATCTATTTCTGTGTACGATGTAGGCCGCATGGTAGCAGGTAATTTATCTTGCAAGTAGTCTACCCACTCTTGTCTAGAAGGAGCAGGTACCGTTTCATTTCTGGTATAAAAAGCGCGCAATACCTTCTGCTGATGAGTACTTACTTCGTGTAAGACAACAACTTGCTTTACTGTTGGATGTCGTGCTAGAACCTTTTCAATTTCAAGTAAGAAAAAAAGAACGCCATTTATTTTTATTTTCTTTTGATCAATTCTTCGTAAAAATTCCATCGCATAAACGTTATTTTTATTTAAATAATTTTCAACGTACCTCACTAAATCTCGTGATCTATATCTTTTAGTATCAGAATTTTTATCACCCGAAACAAAAGATTTTTCCGTCATATCAGGTAATCCGAGGTAAGCTTCCGCCACACCATCACCTGCTATAAATAACTCGCCTAGCCCGCCTAGCGGCGCTAATTGCCCAAATTGAGTTAATACTTCCACTGTTGTGTTATTAATAGGACGGCCAATCGGTGAAGTACTATACTGATTTAAAGTTTTTTCATTAAAAGAATAAGTTAATGCAAAAATACTTGTTTCTGTAGGACCATATCCATTGATAATACGCAGTGGTATCTCTCTTGCGACTTTAAAAACATTTTCTACTGCTTTTTTTTCAATGACATCCCCGCCTATCAATAAATAATTTAACTGCTTAAATAAATCAGCTTGATTATAGGCATACTGATGAAATAAAGCGGCTGTTAACCACATGATAGTTATTTTTTGAGCCAGTAATTGTTCGCGGAAAATTTTTGGATCTAACATCGTATTTTTATCGATGATAACTAAGCTAGCGCCATTATTCCAAGCAAGCCAACATTCGAGCTGAGCGGCATCAAAGGCTTCGTTAGCCATTTGTGCAATTTTATCGCTAGGATTAACCGTCACAAATTTGGATGACTCTACAACACGAAGTATCCCTTTATGTTTAAGAATAACGCCTTTTGGGTTACCGGTTGAACCCGAGGTATAAAGTATGCAAGCTCTATCTTCCCTACCAATTTCTGGTAGAAATTGTTCATTTAAAACAGGAAAATCAATAGCCATCACTTGTTTTATCACGGCTTGAATATCAATAAAATTTAAATCAATAGACTTATCTTTTTTAAAACGTTCTACTTGCGTTAAATCCACATCTCCAATTATATATTTAAGACTAGCGTCTTTAATTATATAAAGTAAACGGTTCTCTGGATCTTGCATAGAAAGCGGCACAAAAACCGCCCCTCGCTTTAAAATAGCTAACTCAGCGATAAAAAATAAATGATTTCGAGGACAAGCTATTCCTACGTTATCACCTTTGCGTATCCCTTGTTGATACAAAAAACAAGCTAATTTATCCGATACTTTATCTAACTCATCATAGCTAAAAGTATTTTCATTATAGCAAATAGAGATATTTTCAGGATATTTTACTACGCTAAGCTTAAATCCTTCGGCTAAATTATTTACAGGATACTCAAGCCGAGGACCTCTGCCGAAGCCTAACAATTCTTGATGCTCTTGGTCACAAACAACGGATATCCTATCTAATCGTTGTTCAGGATTATTAACCATTTTCGTGATAAGATGTTTGAAATTATTGGCGATGCGTTCTATAAATTGAAAACTGTATAAATCCTTTGCATATTCAATCACAAAATTTAATTTTTTTGTATCCTTATCGTCTTGTACAAAAAGAGTAAAATTACCAAATCGACAAAACTCTCTTAGGTCAAATATAATCGGTTGTTCAGGTATGCTTAATGTCGCCGACTTTCCATCTAACCTTAGTTCGGGAATATCATAGCTTTGATAAATCAGTGCGGGGTTTAATAAAATATCTTTAACGTCTTGCTTACTTAAAACTTTCTGTATTTCTTCGAAAGGAATATCTTGGAAAGCTTGAGCATCCAACCATTTCTGATGATTATCTTTAAGGTATTCTGTAAATGTTTTATCTTTGTTTTCTTCTAAATCAAAACACTGAACTAACAAATTAATAAAAAAACCAATCATTTTATGAAAAGATGAATTTCCGCTTCTTCCATTAGTCGCTGTTATAATGGCAATATTATCTTGATAGGCATAAGCTGCGATTAAGAGGCTAAATAATGTACTTATCACACTATAAGGAGTAACTTCGGCTGATTGAGCTAAATATTTTAATGCCGTAAGATCGTCCTGAGTGCTCGAGAAGTTATAGCGCTCAGCCTTTCGTTCCGTAGCTAGCTTAAATGTTACATTAGCTTGGTCATACGGAAACTCTGTAATGGTTTCTATTTTTGATAGTTCCTTCTTCCAAAAATTCAATCCTTCCTTTATGTAATCGTTGTTTAATAATTTTCCCTGTTGATAGTGAATATAGCTGATATATTGCGGAGGAAACTCAATTAACTCCGACTGATTAGGTGTTAATGGATTACAATATAATTCTGATAATTTATTTAAATAATTTTTTAATGAAATTGCGTCAAAAATACCATGGTGTACATGAAAAAGGATATGGTAATTTTTATTCTTCTGGTCTTTAAACAGTATAAAACGTATCAGCGGATGCTGACTCATTGATAATGGTTTGCGAATCACTTCTTTAATAGCGCTTTCCAGTGACTCACCTTCCCCTAAATCGTTAACTTCTAACTCAAGCTTCCTTTTTTCAGGTGGTAAAATAGTCTGAACTAATTGTCCGTCCTTATCGATAAAAAAAGTAGCCCCAAAAACATCATACCGATCTATTAATTGTCGACACGCTATTTCAAAGCGATTTATGTCGAGATTTTCTACGGTATAACATGCCGTCATATGATAGTCAGAACTATTCTTTATGTCTTCTTTTTGTTCAGCCATCCAAAGTCTTTTTTGTTGTAATGAGACTTGCGTGGTTGTACCATAAGGAGAATCCTTCATCAGAACCGTTTCGGATATATTTTTTCGCGTTTCTTTTTCAGCTTTTATAAATTTAATTAAATTAATGACTGTCATCTTCGCACATAACAATTTAGTGATATCAATATTTATTTGATGACTGTTATACAAGTAAGCAGAAAATTGAGTCGCTTTAAGTGAGTCTAAGCCACGCGACACTAAAGATTTATCCTGGCCTTGTTCACCTAACAAATCGTTACATAGTGCAATTACCCTATCTTCCAATTTATCTATTGATTTAAATTTATCAATATCAATAAAAAATTTTTTCATGAGATAATCAAGCGAACTCGTCATTTCTCTTAGTTGAACTAAATAGCGCTCACTTACTACATCATTTCCATTTAATATAACTTCTTGAGCTGCTTGGACTTGGACTTGCTTGGCCTTTAAGGTCGCACGTATTAATGAATCAATCTGCAAATTTATTAACTTTTCAACGCTAAACGCTACATTAAATACTGTATCTGTTGCTAATACATCAAAACTTAAACTAATATTCAAATATTTATATAAAAATTGAGCTACTGCTTGTGTTAATGAAGAATCTTTTTTAAATAAAACATTTAAAATTGGATTTCTAAGTGTTTTTTTCTCACTCAAAACATTTAAAAATATCCAAGCCATTCTGTTTATAACTTTTTTAAATTTAATTTCTATATGAGTTAATAGCTTAGCTTCTGCAAACTCTGCGATATACTTTATCAGCTCATACTCAACGCCTCGATCAAATTTTCTACAACTGACAAAAAAACCATCGACCTTTAAAATATTTTCATCTATCCTACACAGGGCTACAGCAGTAATATCGTCATTATCAAAATTATCGCGGATGCGACCGATGAAAACTTCTTTTTCATCATTGGTCACCATTTCCTCTATTTCTCTTTCACTAAATTTTTTAGCTCTAGGAGATAAGTTAAATTGATTAGTTTTTCCAGATAAAAGACTGGCTCTTCGAATTGTTTCTACATCCTTTATCGATTCAATTTTGCTTATAACAATAGATTGGCCTAATTCAGATGATCTTAAATATTCGATAGGATCACGAAATTCTTTTGCTAACGCTACTCTAGTCTCCGCTTTTTTATAAAGTTCAGACCGATGTCTATCAGTTTCAGTAAGCAATAAATGCTCATTAATATCAAAAACCCAGGTATGATTAAATTCCTTTAAACTTTGTGGCATCGTTACACATAAAACGCCTTGAAGTTGGCGGTTTACTTCTGCAATTTCACAGGCACTATCATCAATAAAAATAAAACTATCTAAAGAAAGATTTAGTTCCGAAGCTAAACTCGCAATGTTGATAGATTTCGCACCCCAGTTAATTCTATATTTAGCCACATCCCCTATCTTTAACCGCATTTCTTCTTCTCGTTCTTTAAAAACATCCAAAACAGTCTGCTCTTCATTTTTACTACACAGACAAAGGATTATCCCGGATTCTTTCTGATTAATTAAAAATTCTTGCAGGGCAATATTATGATCTGCAAAAACAACTTTTTCTGTTCCAACATCGCCAGCAACGCCTATCCATAAGGTATTATCACAATCGACAACAATAGCTTTATAAGGTCTACGAGTAAGTACCTGTAACCTTCTTGCCAACAAAATAGCCGACGCCGCATAAAATTCAGGGGTATAGGGTATATGGGTCTCATGCTCTACGGAATTATCAACTTCATTAAGTAGATAATGTTTCCTAATATCAGATTGAGTCAGTGTATGAATTTTATTATTTTTTAATATAGTTAAGAACTTATATTCAATATCAAATAATGCTTTATCATAAAAATTTTTTGGACTAGGGCACAAAAAAACGATTAAGGGTAATTCTTTTTCTTTTTTAAGTGTATTAATTTGCGCTGAAACTAAGCGTAAATTTTCGTCTAATTTCTCTTTAATATTTTGGCCTTCATATTTTCCCGTTAAATCAAACAATCTAAGCAAAACAGCAAGTGATGACAGAGGTTTTAAATTTGATTGTAAGTCTATAAGTGCCCCAACTATATTTGTATTGACATACTGTATTTCGACTGATTCCGTCGTAAATTCTTTAATTAAGTCTTGAAGCGGTGATTTTAAATATTCTGAATTAAACGTAGAAAGGATAAGCATTTAAATTTCCATTTTTATTATAATAATCGACAAGTAATAAATTATATTACCATTTCAAACATATTAAAAGTATTTAAATAAAGAAATATCAATACTAAGCTAACCTCATTAAATATCTATAATAAATTAGCATAAGCTTGGAAATTAAAGGTAGGTTTTGAAACGGTTCTCTGTTCATGAAAGTGCCAGACCAACTTACGTATTTGTTGTATCAGTTCTTCCATTTTTGTA
>NMOS02000035.1 GCA_002290645.2 Candidatus Aquirickettsiella gammari | reverse complement strand
CAGTTTAAATCCAGGTAAATTTACGATACAATTTTTTACGGGCATTTTAATCTCTCTTATCTTAGTCTTTTCAATTACTTAAGATAAGTCTACTAGATTAATTTGCCCCCTTAAGTGGGGGAGAGCCAAGTTTTTGCAATTCATATAGTGAAACTCCATTTTTTACCGCGCCACCACGACATCCAGGTAAAGGGTTTTTTAGCCAGTCGCTGTTCTATGCCCTGCAATAAGCTATTTAACATTCTCTCCTTGAATAACACCCTCCTTTAATCACATTACCGTCTAGCAAAAGAACGAGTGCTGCTTCCTGGTCTTTCCTGATCTTGAGGCCTTGTCTCTTCTGATGAGTGATGCCCGGTTATATTTTTTTGCACTAAATTGTTCAAGCACTCAATTTGTTTTCCCATCTCTGCAAGCTCCGCATTCAGCCTCGCTGTTGATTCTTCACTCTCTTTCATTGCTTTTTTAAAATATACTCTGAATGCTTCACGATCGCGTTGCATTTTGTCTTCCATTGCTTGATGCTCTAACCTCCATTTCGGAATACACTTTTTCAGTGTCCGCAGGCCTCTACTGATCGCCTCCAATGAAGTATCAGACAATCGCTTAAATTCTTTAAATAATTCCGTTTTGATCTGGCTTAAAGCCTTGTTCCCACCTGATTTGTCCGGATGAAACAACAAGCGCAAGGGTTTTCCTTGAAAAAATTTTATTAAGCGGCACTGCAGAAATTCTGAGTATTCTATCGCTACCTCGTAATCAGATATACCTTGTTTAGCGTTATTGAGCAGTTGTTGATAACAATCTATCTGTGGCTTTATCAACCCCTCTATACTACTGAGACTTTGTTCTAATAATGTTTTTATCTCGGCATAGGCTTCAGGTGTTTTTGCTGCTAACAAACTGTCTATCGTTTGTCGTTGCAATCTAACCCAATCGCCTACCGAGTCCATATCACCTAGATGCGCTTTTTTGGTAGAATACATTCGTAGTGTATTTCTTGTGGCTACCGCAGGGCCTACATAAACGAGTTCCTGACTATCCGACACAATGCTATCCTCTGTTGCCTCATAGGCCACACTAGACGCTGTGGCCCCCTCATTGTGAGCACTGACTTGATCGGGTGGAAATGACCCTAATAGTAAATAATCACGCATAAGCTTCCCTAACTCTTGAGATCCTTTTTTTATTCGATTTCGTATTCTATTTTGACTTCGCATGGTCGGTACCTTTCTTAATTTTTTTTCCATACATTTTAAAAGTCTTTGCTCTGTTTTTTGTTTGTATTGACTTAATATCAATGTAAATCGACTTTGTAGCCAATTTAAATCACCCGCATGTTGTTCTAAAATCTTCTCACATTGTTTTACATCTTGATTAAACCAAGTAACCAGCTCTAAAAAGATAGCTCGTTCTTGTCCACTGCTTTTAACAATAGAGCCTGTATAACCGTGTTTTTTCTGCACTTCAGCAAAGGCAAGACAGCGCTGGTAATAAGCATAGGCCTTGCGCTTGTTATTAATCGACGTAAATAAACTCAACCACCATCGTTGCCAAAAGGGTCTTTTCCAATAACGTTGAAGCTCAGTGTGTAGTGCTTGCGGCTCTAAATCAAAGAGTCGCAGACTACTTAAACTCGCCTCATCTCGCTTCCACAGAGGGTATTTTTCACTTAATGTCGGGCTAATTAAAAAAACAGAAATCCATTTTTTACCGCGCCACCACGACATCCAGGTAAAGGGTTTTTTAGCCAGTCGCTGTTCTATGCCCTGCAATAAGCTATTTAACATTCTCTCCTTGAATAACACCCTCCTTTAATCACATTACCGCCTAGCAGAAAAAGGGGTGCTAGTTTCTGGCCTTTCTTCTGGCATTGGGTTCTGATTCATTATCCCATTTTGTACCAGTAAATTGTTTAAGCATTTAATTTGTCCTCGCATCTCCGTAAACTGCGCGGTCATATTCGTTTTCTGTCTCTCCATCATTTCTATAAGGTTCTTTATGGTCGTGTCTTTTTCCTGTAGATCATCACTCTGCTTCGCAATCAAATCGTCCTTTTTATGAACGACACTACCTTTACTGTCTTCTAGTTTTTGATGAAAGCCTTCTGCAAATTCTAATATGCCATCGTGAAGAAATGATCTTCCATAAATACCTCGCGCAGCAGCACGCGAGGAGTAATGTATCATTTCCTGCACAATTTTCTGCGCTTTAGTAAAAGAATCATAATCCGATTTCCCTTGTGCATCATCTTCAACAATTTGCAAAATTTTTGCTATATACAAATGAATTTTTGCGTATTCTTCCTTTCTTTTTTTTGAAGGAGGCTCAATATGCAATGCCTTTCTACATAGATCAAGTATATTTCTCGCAAACGACGTGAACAACGGCGGATCTATCTTATAGACTAAAACATCGGCATACTGACTCAGCTTTGTTCCAAACGTTCTAAAAAGTTTACATATATCCGAATAAGCACTGAAGCGTTCTAACGCTAATTCCATCAAACTTCCGTCTTCTGCCATGTGCTGAAGGACTATTCTTTGCAAAGCACAATGAGCTTCCTCACGAAATAATCTTGGTAAAAAAGGAGCTTCATCGTTCAGTGAAGGCCATTCCAGTAAATTCACGTTGGCTTCTAGTAAAATCTTCATCGCTTTTACATTGCCTGTTTCAAAAACCTTTTCAAGTAAAAGGTAACCCGCTGTTTTTCCTTGCTCTTCTAGGAATCCGTCCAAATGAAGGCGAACTAACCCAGAATATTCATTCATGTATTCTTTATGATTTTGATAAATTTCAGGTAATATGCACGCTTTTTTTAGCCATGCTTCTTTTTCACTACCGGTAAGGGCGAGATGACCGTGATTAGTTAATAAAAAGTCAAATTGTTCCTCTAATCGCGTTTGTCTTTCAATTTGATCGATTCGACGACTTAATTTAAATTTTTGAAGCGATTCTAAAGCGGTAAAAGCCACCTGTAGTAATTTATTTTGCGATAAATGATTTTCTGTGAATCGTTCAACACCGGTCTTTGATAAACGCCACCTTAAGGACAAATAAGCTTCGGGTAAGTATCCATCTGTGGGTTTCGACAACGTAACTTTAACTCGGTAATTCTTATCTAATAGGTTCGCTAAGGCAGAATACGCGTCTGAATCAAGAACACTATTATCTAAATGCAGCGAGTTAAGTTTAGGATGCTTCTCTAATACTTGACATAAAGCCAACCAATCTTCTCTATTAGCTTCATTAATTTTGAGATGTAAAGATTCTAACTTAGCATCTTGAGTCAAAAAACAAACTAAACTCTCTCGATGTCTCGCAAGCGAGAATGGCCTTATACTTAATTCTTTCAGGGAAGATTTTTTTGCTAATGAGATTAAAAAATCATCATAAAAATCATAAAAACGTTGCGTAAGTGCATGATTAATCGGCTGATCTTTATAAAAAAAGACACGGGCTAACTCTATTGAGCTCCATGTATCGGGTTGAGATAATAAAGAAAGTAACGCTTCTTTCAATGCCGTTAATTGTGTTTCCAGATTTTCTGCTTGATCCATAAATTGCAGAGGAGCATTAAATCCATTGATAGAAATCATTTGCGTGATAGCCACATCCGTAAAACGCTCGCTCCAAGCGCGTGGACTATGTTCTACAATCGATCCGCTTAAGACATGCTCTTGCTGCATTTTTGTTGCAGGGGAAGTGCCAGGAAGCAGTTGAATATTATTTAAATGAAGTTGGTAAAAACTTTCAAGGCTGTATTCTTTCAGGTTCTTGATATGTCTTTCAAGTTCTTGAATGTTCTCGAGATAAATTTCAGAATTTTTTAATTCAAAAGAACGATTTTCAGAAAGTTTTTCTAATGCATCAGGGAAGGGCATAATTAATTCCTTTTATTGTTGATTGTCTTTACGCTTTTTATTCCATTTTTGTTACTTTTTAAAAGTATAATTTATATTTTTAATATTGGATAGATCCAAAATTATACATTGGGTATAAATTTATTTTTAATTAATTGCTTATGAAATTTAAAATAAAAAATCCATGTACCAGAATTGTACCAGGCTGAGATTTAATATAGGTAAAATACTGTAGTTTTCAGTCGGTTATTAAGTTTGTAAAGCATCGCAAGTGTTTGATTATTAATTGTTTTTTAAGTCATAGTTCAGGCTACGAACTTGGTGGTCGGGAGTTCGAATCTCTCCGGGCGCACCAATAAAAATCAAAACCAAACATCTTCTAAGCTTCATTGTAAATTTTGCCTTGTTTCATGTGACTCGTTATTCTATCGAAGATCAATTAACGGTCAAAAAAAACGCGAATCAAAAGTACTATCCTTTTCCAAAGCACGACTAGGTCTATAATAGGAGAACGCCCTTTAACTGTTAAAGAATCAAGAGGCTTAAAAATGGCAAGGCCTATTTGGAAGGGATACATTACATTTGGCTTAATCAATATCCCGGTCATTTTGTATCCGGCTGAAAAAAAATTTGATATACAATTTAAATTAATAGATAGTCGAGATAAGGCTAGGGTTCGTTATGTGCGTATCAATGAACATACCGGTGAAGAGGTCGCATGGAGTGATGTTGCCAAAGCTTATGAATATGATGACGATAATTATTTGCTATTAAAGCAGTCCGATGTAGAAGCTATTTCAGGCATACACTCTAAAACTATTGATATTGCGAGTTTCGTTGATCGAAATAGTATTGATAATATGGTTTTTGAAAAGCCCTATTATTTAGTTCCCGACAAAAAAGAGGCTAAAGCCTATGTTTTATTACGCGAAATTTTAAAAAAAACCAATAAGGTTGGTATTGCTAAGATTATTATTCATACTCGCGAATATTTGGCGGCGCTTACTCCGCATAAAAATGCGCTGATATTGAATCTTTTAAGATATCATCAAGAGCTAAGAGCATCCTCAGAATTTAAATTACCTACTAGTAATTTAAAATCCTATAAAATTTCTAGTAAAGAATTAGATATTGCCAAGCAACTTGTCGATGGGATGACGGGCAAATGGAATCCAAAAGATTATCATGATGTATTTAGAGAAACATTAGCAAAATGGGCGGCGAAACAAATTCAGCCTAAAAAGGTTTTTAATAAGAAAATCAACGCCATTACAAAGAGAGTCAATATAATTGATTTTGTTGATTTACTGAAAAAGAGTATAAAAAAAAATAAACAGAAACTTTCTAAAAAACATATTAAATAAAATTTTTTTAATTATGACTTTAGAAAAGTATCGGAAAAAAAGGAATTTCAAACGGAGTCCTGAACCTTATGGCCGTATTAAAAAAAGTAAGCAATTAATTTACATTATTCAGAAACACGCTGCGAGCCATTTGCATTATGATTTACGTTTAGAATTAGCCGGAGTATTAAAAAGTTGGGCTGTACCTAAGGGTCCTAGTCTCGATCCCTCAATTAAGCGTTTAGCAATACAGGTAGAAGATCATCCGCTTGCTTATGCTAAATTTGAAGGGATTATTCCTGCCGGGGAATACGGCGGCGGGACAGTAATGCTTTGGGACACCGTCACCTGGAAATGCGAAGATCCTGATATTAAACTAGCCTATAAAAAAGCTAAGCTAACCTCATTAAATATCTATAATAAATTAGCATAAGCTTGGAAATTAAAGGTAGGTTTTGAAACGGTTCTCTGTTCATGAAAGTGCCAGACCAACTTACGTATTTGTTGTATCAGTTCTTCCATTTTTGTA
>NMOS02000034.1 GCA_002290645.2 Candidatus Aquirickettsiella gammari | reverse complement strand
CCAGTATTTTTCAGTGACTGTAGTCTGGATGGGAATTTGTTTTTCTAGTGCTAAATAATGCTCATAGGGGGTTTTTCCATTTAGAGAAGCATGTGGACGCTGATGATTATAAAAATGTTCCCAATCCGCTAAAAGCGGTTCAATAGGAAGTGTTTTATCTTTTAGGTTGAATTGGCTGTAAAATTCTGATTTGTCTGTTTTTTGAGAACGTTCCACTTTCCCATTTACAAATGAGGACTTCTTGGTTTGATGGGTCGAAATTTTATAAAATGTGTTGCCAACTCTTCTTGAAATAAATCATTATAAAATTCAGTACCCCAATCCGTTTGTATCCTTTGTATAGGGAAAAGAAAACTTTCTATCACTTCATAAAGAAATTTAACTGTATTTTCTGCATGTTTTGACGGGTATAAACGTAAAACACGTAAGCGAGTGCAATCATCAACGGCTGTAAATTGATAACAGCGCACACGGATTTTTGTGACATCCATTTGGACTCTATCGCCAGGAATTGGGCGGCTATAGCGTTTTATCCCTTTATTTTTCTTATAGCGCTTCAAGGGTTTAACGGCATGTCGTTGTAACACTCGCCAGACCGTCGGTGCTGACAGTTCGATTTTATGATTTCTTAGTAAGTGTGTACTGATACTTTGAGGGCCAAAATTATGCTGTTGGCGAAGTAATAAGATAAGTTTTTCTATCTCTTCTGTTGTTTTTTGCTTAGCTAATTTTATTGGTTTTTGAGATCTGTCCGCCAATGAGTTTTCGCCGCCCGCCTCATAACGATTAATCCAACGGTAAAGCGTTGAACGAGGAATACCACATCTCCTGGCTGTTTTACTAACAGAGTCTAGTTCCTTATACAGTTTTATCCAGTTTTCTCTGGCTTTTAGTTTTCTATTTTTGGAATTCATTCGTCAACTAATCTATGAAACTTTACTTATGAAATTAGGCTGCCTAACTTTAATCTAAAATGTAGCGAATGTCATGAAACTTCACACTCTATGTCAAAGGATCGAGCTTTTTCTTCTTTGCCGAAGCGTGCCGAGCACGCATTTCGACATCGATATATTGATCGGTGATAGCGCTCGAGCTGTGGCCGGCGTCGTCGCGTACATGTTCGCGAGGTCTGTGTTTCACATCTTCTGAAATTCCCGTATGCCGTAACCAATGTACTGTGGCTGTTTTTAATTCTAGGGCTTCGTCTTTTAATCCGTCGGTAACCATGTGTGCAAAGGCAGCATCGAAGCAAGTTTGGACGATGCAACGAATTTGACGCGTACTGCGAATAGGGTCATGGCCGGCACTTTTGCTAATTAAAGCTGTGGTTTCGCCACGACTGGGCAAGTGGGTTAAGCCTAAACTTTCTCGGTAACGTTTTAATGCGTTTAACATATCATCACTGACGCTAATTAAGCGTTCTTTATTCCCTTTCCCTACTGTTAAAAACCACCAATTTCCATCGTTGTCTTTTTGAAAATGACCCATTTGCGGTTGCCAACGTGCCGAAGCGGCTAATTCAGAGATTCTTAAGTACATGCCGTACAGTGCTTTCATAATAAATAAGGTTCTATGATGTTGGGTAGGATTTTTCTCGACTAGTTTCTCGGCGGCTTCTATCACATAAGACCACTGTAGTTCGCTCAAACGACGAATAAGATGATTACTTTTTTGTTGTCGAATAAATTTACTTTTTTGTCGAATTTGTGCCACCGGATTGAAATCAATATAGTCTTCTTGAATGAGATAATTGTAAAAGCTACCGCAAACAGCAAAAATAGCTTGTAGAGCCTTTTGTGAGAGCGAGTATTTTTTGATATCCGGTGTCATTCCTTGTTGATTGGCGACCTTATCCACTGTTGCAACGAAAGGGCGCCAATCAGGATGTGGTTTTCTTATTCCCTGTCGCGTGACATAGCGCGCCACGGTTTTAACGCCTATCCAATGCCTAGGTGGATGCTGACAAAACTCAATAAAGGCTTCAAAGTCATCGCGACGCAGATCTTTGATAGATTTGCCCAGCACAAACCAACTCCATTGCAATAAACGTTCAATCTCACGTCGATACGCATTAAATGTGGCATCGCTGCCCCGATAACTATACAGAAATTGTAGCGCTTGCGGGTAGTCGCTGTGCCTATGCGGACTATTTTGCCCCCCGCTTAAGACAGGAGGGGTATTTTTTTTAGCGGCGATAAATTTTAAGCTATCAAACAAGGGAATAGGGGGTTTTAAAGGCATAACGGGCTATCTTAAGTTGAGATTTTGTTTAGTTTAGCAAGCTTTTAAGAAAAAATAAGGGATTAAAAAAAAGATTCAACTTTGACAAGAAATTTTTAAAAAAATTTAGTATAATCCCGCCCTCCAATGTTAGTGGATCAATAAACTTAATGCTCAGGTTTGTTTCTAACATAAAGGAACATATCATTGCGACTGAGTTTTGGCGGCTTATGTCGTTTGTCTGCAAACGCGCCTTAACTATTGCCAAACTCATTACCACGCTTCCCCTGTCTTTTGCTTACATTCTTTATATCTTACACATTATTAGATCGGGTCTAAGAATAGTTAATTATTTTCATAAGGTTAAAAATAAAAATTTAGGCGATACCTTAAAACTCTTTTTTGCTATCTTTAAGGTATCTATTGCAGTAATCGCGTTGATTTTGCTCGCCTGCGGTTTTGCTATTCCTGCGATTTTATTATCAGTTTTTTTTGCTTACAACATCCTAAAGCTTATTAATAATAGTGTTATTTTGCTATTTAGCACAATTGCTTATCTTAAAATAGACAAGCATTGTGTAGAACAGCAATGGGCTAGAGCGCAGTATCAGGATAATATAAAAAAACATTTAACGATGTTAGCGACAGGCTTGTTATATATGTTGATAACTTGCATTTTTATAGCAGCTAGTGCGTTAATTTGGACCAATCCACTGCTTATACTGGCCGATGTCTTTATGGGTGTTGTGATACTAGCAAGTGCTATTTATTGTGGATATTTAATCACGCAAAATCTAAAAAAAACTTATCGGGAAACATGGCTCACAACAGCACAGAAGGCGGACATCAAGCGATTTTTAACACTGTTTGGGCTTGCTATGACAGGGTTGATATTAACCGTCACCTCTCCCTTATTAGGTGCTTTTTCGATCAGTTTGGCGCTGATATTATTAAGTACAGAAGATATTTTCCTATCGATTTATTATCATTTTTATAGTGTCTATGTGCCAAATCCTACCCCGGCTAATTTAGCCGCAAACAATGTTTTAGTGGCTAGTTCGAATAGCCATTATTACCAAACCGCATTTCCGGTGCTGCATTTACAGAGCGATGATACACAAGCTAATAAAATATTTCTTTTAAAAGTAAGTTGGGTGAAGTTATTACAGTTAGAAAACAAGATTAAGAAACTTTCAAGTGCGAGTAAGCTCAGTTCATTTTTTTTAGATCGAAAAAAATTAGTCAGCAAAAAAAAATATTTAATGCAAGAACTGATGTGGGCGTTAAATATTGCTAACAAAGAAGAGTTGATCCATCTTTTCATCATCAGCATTATGAGTTTATATCAAAATCGTCAACAGCTATTAGCGCCACATTCGGCTATAGCCGCGTCTTTAACATTAAAAACCCGCGAAAATATTAAAAATATCGCTTGTTTGGAAGAAAATTTAGCGGAATTACTCGATACGAACACCCGGGATTATTTCGCTGAGCCGCGTAATCCTGATTTAAAAAAAAATCTTTTATTTAATTTATTTTCACTCTCGCAGAATCAAACATTGGCTGAAAAGGAAAGTATCGATAAACCTAAACAGTTTTACCAGTCATTCTGGAAAAAGCTCAGCGATTGCGAAGTGCTTTCACAGGCTTTTCAAACGTTTAGGAAGATGAGTATGGCTTAAATGTAGCGATAAAATGAGCACTGGTTTATGCCTATTTGATAGGCATAAACCTTTATTCCACTATTACCCAAGCTTTAGCAAAAAATGCCTGATATTAAAAAAACAATCAGCGTGCCGTTAAGGATACTAAAAGGAAACTTATCTATAATAGGCCGCTTCTTCTACCTTCGGGGATGAGAAGTCAAGAAACATGACACAGGTATAGATGATGACTGCCTATGTGCTCGGCGAATGGTTTCTTTGTGAAGTAAATAGCTTAATAGAGCGTATTAAAGCGCTGATTAATTTAAGTGAGTTGCGGCGCTTAATAGGGCACTGCGTCGTCAGTTTAGTTCACCTCTTTGCAGCGATAGCTTCTATTTCATTTTTACGCCTGCTATTTTTACTCCTTAAGCGTCTGGTCAGTATCGTTAAGAGTGCGCTACGATATTTTTTTATTGAGTTGCCTATTCCAGCGCTGGAATTTCTTTATGTGCTGCATTTTGCGCGCGCTTTTTTAAGGTTAATGAGTTATTTTAGCGAGCTAAAGAATAAAAATTCAGCTGAAATGACTAAATTTTTATTGTCTTGTTTTAAGATCTTTATCTCATTTTTAATCTTATCCTTACTCATCATAACAAGTCTATATGGCATTGCACCGATGTCCTTGGCTATTTATGGCAGTATGAAGACCTCTTTTCGTATCTATAGCGGGAGTAAGTTTATAATCAGTTTGGGTACTTTGCTGGTCAGTTGTTATCGGCGTGAGTTTATCAGTAAAAAACACGGCGATGATTTAGAAGATGCCTGGTTAAGAGCACAATATAAGGATAATTATTGGAAACATATTCCGATATTATTTATCGGCCTGGCGACAACGATTTTACTATCCTTACTCAGTTTTATGGGGTTGGCCGGTTTGGGGCCAGTGGGATTTATCCTTGTGATTGGGTTGGCTTGCAGCTTTTTATTGATAGACATTATAAAATCTATTTATGATGCTTATCATAGCGCTAAGGTCCCTGAGCCTAAGATAGGGAGTTTAGCGCAGAAAAATTCATTCATCGATTATTCTTGCAAGGATTATTATGATAGAAAATGTCGGGTAGGGCGCCTCAAAAAACAAGGCGAAGAATACCTCTTAGCGAATAAAGTTTATCTCTTGAAAGAAATCATCGTCAAAATGATTCAACTTAAGATTAAGTTAGCGGGTTATACCTCGCATCAAGCCGGTTTTTTTTCAGCGTGTTTTTCTGAGCGGCAAAAAATAGAACAAAAAATAACCGGCTTAATACAAGAAGGCAGCTTACTTTTAAGTCCTGATTTTGATAAGAATCAATTATTATTTACGTTACTCATTAAAGCTTTAAAAGAGGATTATGACGCTTCAATAAATCTAAACAATAAAATTTTAGCGCCTATCCCTGTTATTGAAAATTATATTAATAAGCTAGAACAAGAAGTTGAAATTTTAATTTTAAACCGAGTTATTGAGGAAGATGTATCCAAGATCAAGATTGAAGCGAATGATTCAAGGGATTTTCTAAGTGGCTTATTGTATCGCAGGGATGCGGTGGTTAAAAAAAGTACTCCACATAAGCAGCGTTTTTATCAGTCTTTTTTTAGAAAAATAGGCGATTGCGAGGATATTGCGATTGCCTGTCAGGCGCTAAAAGTGCTAGAGCAGGACGATAAAACAACTTGCCAAGATGAGACTAAAATATCAAACGCTTATCTTACTTCCGACGAGACAAGGAGAGCACGAAATGCGAAGTCAAGGAGCCCGCGATAGGCGTGCGTTGACGGGCGAAGCAGGAAACGCATCACGCCGTAAAGTCATTGTGGGAGCCACTGCGCGCAGCCCAGAATGGGCCAGTGCGTGGCGGACGCAGG
>NMOS02000005.1 GCA_002290645.2 Candidatus Aquirickettsiella gammari | reverse complement strand
CAGAAGGGTTTCATCGTAAAATGAAATTGATTCAACGTCGCGCTTATGGATTTAAAAATTTTGAAAACTACCGCTTAAGAGTTAAAGTTCTATGTGCTTAATCTGCCCCCTAAAGTGGGAAAGACCCAGTTTTTATCAGTTCTTATTACATTATAACAAGGATGTGTATTGGCGCCCCAGGCCGGATTCGAACCGGCGACCTGTCCCTTAGGAGGGGACCGCGCTATCCATCTGTGCCACCGGGGCTTTAGCGCGCTCATTATACCCTGACACTTTGTTAGATGTCCGCTATTTATCAGCAGTAAAAAGCGGTGGCAAGGGAGTGCAAAATTTGGCTAGTGGTGCCATAATGCGCTGCTAAGTAGTTGTTAAGGTTCGGCCGCGCTATGCATCTTTATAATAAACATTTTACAGCCCATCGTTTTTATCCATGGATAGTCATCGTCTTAGCGGCATCGTTTTTATTCTATAAATACATACTACAAGTTTCTCCTAGCATTATGACCGACGATCTCATGCGAGAGTTTCAAATTCAAGGGGTAGGTTTAGGTAATTTAGCCGCGAGTTTTTTCTATTCTTTTTTGATTGCACAATTTTTTGTAGGTATTTTACTGGATCGCTATAGTCCACGCTTACTAACCACTATCGCTTTGATACTCTGTGCGACTGGCGTTTATAGTTTTTCAAAAGCAAATAGCTTAATGGTAGCAACCTGGGCACGAACCTTAATGGGTGTAGGAGCTGCTTTTGCGACAGTCAGTTATATGAAGATGACGAGTCTATGGTTTAAGCCAAACCAGTTTGCTTTTGTTGGAGGGTTATTAGCTTCAGCGGCTATGTTAGGGGCAATAGCCGGTCAGATCCCTTTATCTTTAGCGGTCAATACCTTAGGCTGGCGTGAAAGCTTAAATTTTTGTGCTGTTTTAGGATTAATTTTAGCTATTTTATTTTATTGGATTGTCCGTGATAGGCCAGCTGCGGTGGGATTAAATACCACAATAGCTAAATTTTCGTTTAAAGATGTGTGGCAGGTTTTGAATAATAAGGAAAACTGGCTAATTACCTTATATAGTGGTCTTGCCTTTTCACCTATTGATGCGTTTGCAGGCCTTTGGTGTATTCCTTTTTTAAAAGAAACCTATCAGCTGCAACATAACCAAGCGGCTTTCTTAGTGGCCTTTATTTTTTTAGGCTTGGCTTTAGGTAGTCCTTTATTAGGATTATTGTCCGATCGTTTAGGTAAGCGCCGTCGCGTCATGCTGATAAGTGGATGCGTGGCTTTACTTAGTATCATAATTATTATTTATGTAAATAATTTGCCCCTTTACCTATTGGGTGGTTTTTTATTTTTATTTGGATTTAGTACCGGTGCGTTTATGCTCGGATTTGCGCTAGGTAGAGAATTAAATAAATTGACGGTTGCAGCGACGATAATTGCCTTAATTAATACCGGTGATGTTATTTTCAGCGCGATTACTGAACCGCTGATTGGCAAGTTATTAGATTCAAATTGGAATGGTCAGCTTATTGCCGGCATTCACTATTTTTCAATGATGGATTATCGACGTGCCTTAGCGGTATTACCATTTTATGTTTTATTGTCTATCGTTTTATTGCTATTTATTCGCGAGCCAAGTACACAACAACTTGCTACTTAAGCGGCTATTAATCTTAAGAGCCTGAGGAATTTAATTGTGCAATAACGGTTGTTTTATAATCGGGTTGCATAATCGGTAAATTGTGATAATCCTGTAGGACTTTGGGGCAAGGAATAACTTGGTTTTTTTTCTCAGTCATTTCTGCTTCTTGAGTTATTCTTTGGTAAATAAGCAGTGCCCCCGCTATATCCGTAGGGTTATTAGTGAGCTTGTTGATTGCCTCAGCAATTCTTGCGGAGAAATCCGTCACATTTTGGCCGCAAGCTTGCGCTACGCCGGCAATAGTCCCAGCTTGTCGAGCAAACTCAATGGCTTTACTTTGTGGATTAGTCGCCAGAGGAGTAGGGTTAGCCGATGTGCTACTACTCGTAACAGGGCTATTTGCTGCTGCGCTAACACTGATACCCAATAACAGAAGTAAACTAAGCGTTGTTTTTCGTAAGAGAATGTTCATTTTTAATTATTTTAGTTAAATAGAATAGGGTAACTTTAATAAGTTAATGAGTGAAGCTTCCGCATTTCCTAGGTAGATAGTATGAGAAATAGCTTGGTTTTGCAA
The DNA here is from genome assembly GCA_002290645.2 of Candidatus Aquirickettsiella gammari. Lineage (GTDB taxonomy): Bacteria > Pseudomonadota > Gammaproteobacteria > Diplorickettsiales > Diplorickettsiaceae > Aquirickettsiella > Aquirickettsiella gammari. Next base: position 86,907 of record NMOS02000005.1, on the reverse strand, counting down.
ACAAACCAAGGCTTGATAATGATTAAAACCGTCTTTAGCGCTCATAATGACAGTCCCTTTGCGGGTTTGTTCACCTTTTTCTAGTAGGGAAGTGCCTGGTAAGGCGTGCTTATTGGCTTGAAAACTCACTCGATAAAGGCGACTTTTTGGCTTCCCTAAATACTGGGTACGGGCAATAATCTCTTGGCCAATATAGCAGCCTTTGTTAAAGCTAACGCCACCAAGAGCGGGGTAATTTAGCTGATGAGGGGTGAATTCGGCACTTGTTTCAGGATAAATAGTGGGGATTCCCGCCATTATATCGAATAAGTACCAATCATTGAGGGTTTGCGGCGAGCAAGTTGTTACAATAGAGGTTATCGATTTGTGGCTAGAACTCAGCAAAATAAAGCGGGGACTAGGTCCGGGAATCGATAAACTTAAGGTGGGCTCATGTGCTACAAGGCCATTTTCTTCTTTAGTATATAGTTTCTGTGTTCTTAGTAGTGTCGCTATCCCTGACCCATAAACCCCCATTTTTTGCCAATTATCACTGACATCGCTTAAATCAACCTTAGAAAATACCGCATATTTTTTTAAAGCGACTAATAAATGTTGGACCATGTGGCGCGGTAATAAAAAATAATAGGCGTTTTGATAGAAAAATAAGCGAAAAGTAGCCTGAACACGCCCTTTTACATCGCAATGTGCACCGAGTCGGGTTTGATGCTCATTAACTTCTTCAAGGTTGCAGGTCAATTGTCCTTGTAAAAATTGTTTAGCATGCTTACCGGTGACTTGAAGTAGTCCAAGATCGGAGAGATCTATGCAGTTATTTTTTGTTGCTTCAATCATACGGTACAACCTTGTGCATTAAATCTTTAATGATTCACTTAATAAAGATTTATAAATTTTACCTTCGTTTCTATCGGGGAACTGAAAATACCCAATTAAAAGCATGTTTAATGGATAATGAGCTCAAATTAACCTTATTGCACTAAACAGTTAACCGAATAATTGCTTATCGATTAAATCACATAAACAATGGATGATAAGTAGATGTGTTTCTTGTATCCGCGCCGTCGAAGAACCTAAAACTCGAATCTCAATATCGGTAGAATTTAATAATCCAGCTAAGGATCCCCCTTCTTTCCCAGTGAGCGCAATAATTTTTAAATCTCTACTTTGTGCAGCGTCACAGGCTCTTAATATACTTTCTGAATTACCACTTGTGGTAATTAATAATAAAGTATCACCGGCTTGACCCAAGGCCCTAATCTGTTTAGCGAAAACTTCATTATAACTATAATCATTGGCAATAGACGTAATGGTTGAAGTGTCTGTGGTCAAGGCAATTGCCGGCAAGCTAGGGCGTTCCGTTTCAAAGCGATTGATCATCTCAGAAGCAAAATGTTGCGAATCAGCGGCAGAACCACCATTACCACAGACAAGGATTTTATTGTTATTGAGTAAACATTCAACGAGTAGCTGACTTGCTGCCAGAATAATTTCGGGTAAGGCCTCAGCGGCATCAGATTTGGTACGAATACTTTCAGAAAAGTGGGTTTTAATACGTGTCAAAAGATCCATAGATTACCTAGAAAATGCGTTTTTTATCCATTCTACTTGAGCTCGGCTGAGTTTGGAAATAGAAACTGCTTGTCGTAAATCCTGGCTGCTAGGTTTAACCCCTACGACATCAAAACGGCAAGCTGTTTTTTCAGATAAATGATGGGTTAATAGGTAATATTCAGCGGTTTTAATTACTTTATTTTGTTTCGTCAAATTGATAGTCTCTAAACCACTCCCAAAATAGGGATTTTGTCGGTAACGAACCTCTACAAAAACTAAGCTTGTTTTATCGTGCATAATTAGATCAATTTCACCATAGCGGCAGCTATAATTGCGGGTGACTAATTTGAGTTTTTGTTTTTGTAAGTAATGGCACACTAAGTCTTCGGCTTGTTTACCCAATTTTTTTCTATCGATAGGCGCGCTCATGGATCGATAAGGACTATATTTCTGTGACGAAATTGTGCACAAGGCAATTGACGTACAATACGGCGTTGGCTGTTAAGCGAAAGTAAACCGGTTGCACCTGCCAATGTTTGTTGCGGGGATTGGTTTAAGCGCGCTAGTTGCTGGGTGATATGGAAAGCATCAATGCCTAACGCATAGTACTTACTATTACGTCCAAAGTATTCAGGAGCAGCAGTTTTTAGTTGTTGGTATAGAAATGGTTCGATATTACTTTTAGCGAGCGACCAGGGCGCTGCGCAGAAAATAATTTGATTCAGATCGCTATCTAAGCGTTGCGATTGTGGCATTCCACTGTAAATGGCTGCCGTTGCAAAAACAGGAATATCGCCCGCATAGAAAAATTTTAATAGCGGTTTCACTTGACGGCCTATTGGTGGACCACTCGCTAAAAAAATGACATCGAAATCAGTACGCCGTTCATGTGGTGCTTGGAAGTGAAGAAAGCGACTCATTTGTCGAGTGGTTTCAGCAGAGTTTTGCGAAAGTGCGATTTGGTCAACCACTTTTCCTCCTAAGGTTTGCCATTGCAGTGCAAAAGCTTCACCAATTTGAGTGCCCCAGCTGCCATGTGTGGTAATAATGAGCGCAGAATGATAACCCTTCTGCCAAGCAACTTGTGTTGCTTGTTGTACTTCATCTAAAGGAGATAAGCCAAATTGGTATAATCCAATAGGTGTACTAATATCTGAATTTAAATAGTTTAGCGTTAAAACAGGCATACGCGGTTGTAAACTAGCTAATAATTGTACTTGTGGTTTGAGTAAGGGTCCTACGATAAACTGTACTTTTTTTGCTAAAGCCAGGGTGTAAGCGGATTGGATAGAAGGCCCAGTACTCGTGTTTATTACAATAACTTGCTGAGCGGCACCTGCTTCTTGTGCCGCGGCTAAAAAGCCTTGTTTTACTGATTGACCAATGCTAGCTAAGGGCCCTTGTAATGGAACGAGCAAAGCAATCCGCTGTACAACAACATCCGTACTGAGATTCTTTTTACTAGACAGTATTATGTTCGAATGACGACTAACCGAATGACTACTACAGGCCATAAGACTTAGCGCTATAAATAATAAAGTGGTAGTTAAGCGTAATAAACGAATAAATAAAAACAACACAAAACCTCACCTGTCAAATTTTAAACAACACAGTTAATAATAGTTTACTCTAATGCTTTTACGCAATGTTGTAATCAACTCCAATACCCTAGGTTAATTTTCTGCAATGACTAAATTTATTCCGCCTGATGATGATGACTTAATGTTTTTTAGAAAAGCCATGCAGGATGTTAAGCGTACTAAATCATCTAGGCTTGCAAGGCCACGACAAAAAAAAATAGTTTCTAAGCTGGATAAATCAAAGCCTATACAAGAAGCGGAAAATTATGCAGCGCAAATTTCTGCTATGTATCTATTTGATCCTGTTGAACAAACGATAGGAGCACAAGATAGACTATATTTTAGCCGGCCAGGTTTACAAAGTAAGCGAACTAAGCAATTAATACGGGGTCAAATACGGCAATCAGATTATCTCGACCTGCATAAAATGACGGTAGAACAGGCCCGTGCAGCAGTGATAAATTTTTTGATTCGCAGCCGCGAGCAAGGTTACCGTTGTGTGCGGATTATTCATGGCAAAGGGCAGTTAAGTCAATCGGGTGCGAAGCTAAAGAATTGCGTCAATTGTTGGCTACCGCAAATTCCATGGATTTTAGCTTTTTCTTCCGCTCAAGCACGAGATGGTGGGACAGGGGCGTTATATGTATTGTTAAGCCGAATTCGCTAAGAATGACGGTTTTATTTCGCTGTTAATTTAGCAAAGCTCGCAACTAACCATTTTGTGCCTGCATTAATAAATTTGACTTGTAAGCGTGTGTGCGAGCCTTGACCTTCGGCATCAACAAGAGTGCCTTCGCCAAAGGCAGGGTGAGTGACGATTTGTCCTATGCGCAAACCGGTATCCCCTATCACTAAATTATTTTGCCGAATATTTCTTGATGGTTTTAACAGCGCCGGTCTAACTACAGATGTTCTGAGGCGAACTTCTTCTAAGAGTTGTTTTGGAATTTCAGCAATAAATCGTGAAGGCCTATGGTGACTTTCGCTACCATGTAAGCGCCGTATTTCGGCATAGCTTAGGAATAATTTGCGCATTGCGCGCGTCATGCCAACATAACACAAGCGGCGTTCTTCTTCTAAGCGACCCGGTTCTTCCTGCGACATATGATGGGGGAAGAGGCCCTCTTCCATCCCGCATAAAAATACCCAAGGAAATTCTAAACCTTTAGCGGAGTGTAAGGTCATTAATTGCACACAAGCTTGATTATTATCACCTTGGTGTTCACCTGCCTCTAACGCAACATGGGCTAAAAAGGAGGATAAAATAGCAATGCTATTATCTTCCGGAACAAACTGTCGGGTAGCATTGATTAATTCTTCCAAATTTTCAATGCGTGCTTGACCACGCTCGCCTTTTTCTTTTTGATAATGAGTAAATAATCCACTACTGTAGAGCACTTGTTCTGTTTGCTCGGCGAGCGCTAATGTTTTTGTCTCATCATCCATTTTATCGATCAATTGGATAAAAAAAGTTAGCGCATTCGCGGCGCGTCCGGATAAAGTTTGCTTGCTTAATAATTGTTGGGCGGCTTGCCATAAAGAAATACCTTCAGTACGTGCTTCCATCCGTAACATCTGTAAGGTTTGTTCGCCAATACCACGTGTGGGTGTGTTGACAATGCGTTCGAAGGCGGGATCGTCGTTTCGATTAGCTATTAAACGTAAATAAGCTAAGGAATCTTTGATTTCAGCCCGTTCAAAAAAGCGTAAGCCACCATAGATACGATAAGGTATTTGCGACTGAATCAAGGCTTCTTCTAATACGCGCGATTGTGCATTGGAACGATATAAAATCGCCACTTCATTGGCAAGTATTTCTTTTTTTAGACCTTGTTTAATTTGGTTTACGATAAATCGTGCTTCATCTAGGTCATTAAACGCACCATAAAGCGATATAAGGTCACCTTGTTTTCCACTGCTCCAGAGTTTTTTGCCTAAACGTCCATCATTATGGGAAATCAAGGCATTCGCAGCGGCTAAAATAACACCCGTGGAACGATAATTTTGCTCTAGTCGTATGACCTGATTTTCAGGAAAATCCCGTGTAAAGTCCTGAATGTTTTTTACACGAGCACCACGCCAACCATAAATAGATTGGTCATCATCCCCGACTATCATTAAACAGCTTTTTCCCCCAGCTAATAATTTCAACCAGGCATATTGAATAGTATTAGTATCTTGAAACTCATCAACCAAAATATGTCGAAAACGTTCTTGATAATGCTGTAATATTTCTGGATTTTTAATAAAAAGATCATAACTACGTAAAATAAGCTCAGCGAAATCAATGACACCATTACGTACACAGATATCTTCATAAGCTTGGTAAATACGGATTAAGGTTTTCGTATAGGGGTCCTGGGTATTAGCTATCTGATGGGGTCTAATTCCTTCATCTTTTTGTTGATTAATAAACCATTGCACCTTCTTTGCGGCCCATTGCGCTTCATCAAGATTAAGGCTCGTCAAGATTCGTTTAATGATGCGATGTTGATCATCACTATCTAATATTTGAAAGGTCTGTATCAAACCAGCTGCTTCCCAATGTTGACGTAGTAAACGATGGGCAAGTCCATGGAAGGTGCCTACCCACATCATCTTCATGGGAATATCGAGTAAACACTCTAAGCGATGACGCATTTCCCCAGCGGCTTTATTGGTGAAAGTAACGGCAAGAATATTATGCGGAGAAATATTTTCGACGTTAACCAACCAAGCAATACGATGGACCAGTACACGGGTTTTTCCGCTCCCAGCACCGGCCAGTACGAGTAAATGCATTTGTGGTGCAGAGACTACTTTTTGTTGCGCTTCATTTAAAGACTGTAATAGAGAATGATCATTCATAGACAGGGGATTGTAACGAAAATTTGATCAGCTTGCATGATTATTTTAGATTAATTGGCTAATTGACTCGAGCTAGATTTTTTTTGGCATTGGTAGTTGTTAAATATTTTTTATGGGCGCTATCTGAAAATGGATATTATGGGTATTAATTAACGCATTAATTCTGTCGCATAGTCATCACTGACTAGTATTTTATTGATTATCCTTTTTTGTTTTAGAAAAAGCATAAATTGAGCATAAGATTTTTTATCAAATGCAAGAGGATGTCGTGCTATATAAGGGAGGGTAGCTTGCCAAATTTGATGGTTTAAAGCATTGTTTAAGACAGGATGATTAATAGCAAATACTTGCCAGCATTTTTCAGGGTTATTTAACAAGTATAGGGTTGCTTTATTGAGGCCTGTCAAAAACTTAACTAGGCGCCGGTCAGCCAATTTATTTTTGTTAGCGATGATAACTAATTCATCATAGCTCGGAATATCGGCTAGCTCGATGGGATAAATTTTTACCGACTGATGGGCAAATTGCATTTGTAAAGGCTCTACATTGCGCATTACATTGATAACTGCGTCGACGCGCTTACTTAATAAGGCTTGAGTTAAATTATAAGATACGTTAGTCGTCTTAACATCTCGTAATGTTAAATGTGCTTTTTCTAACAAAGTACTTAACATGAGCGTCCCTTCAGCATGCGATGTATAGGCAATATGTTTGCCTTTTAAATCGGCAAGCTTATGGATAGCACTATCGTTTCTAACGATTAAGCAGTTTAAAGGATGGTTTACCAACGTAGCTATGCGCATTAAGGGTAAGCCTTGTACAGCTTGCATCACTAACTGAGGTTGATAGCTAACGGCTAAATCGGCGCGACCAGCCGCTACAAGCTTAGGCCCGTCATCCGGATTAGTTGGAGCAATGATGTCAACTTCTACCCCCTCGCTTTTAAAAAATCCTTGCTCTTGGGCAACCAAAATGGCGGCATGATCAGGATTAACTAGCCAGTCTAGGATCAGCGTCAATGGTTTAGCTGAGATATTACTGGAAAATAAAAATAATAAATAAGTAAGATTTATTTTTTTTCTCATAAATAAAATATTTTATTTTAAGTCTAAGTCTATTTAATTTAATGTGACTTTAATAAAGTCCAAGGCATACCTAAACACAATAGTTTATCGATCAAAAAATAAATGAAAATACTGAAAAAAAATATAACCGCCAATATAGCAAACATCAAACCTATCTGCATTTGTGCATTGGCATTTAATAATAAAAAACCCAAACCCTGACTTGAGCCGACCCATTCGCCAATGATTGCGCCCAGCGGCGCCATAGCCGTTGCTATGCGTATTCCCGAGGCAAGATTAGGTAATGCCGCCGGGATGCGGATTTGATAGAGCGTTTGCCAACGACTACTATTCATAGTATGGGCTAGATTTAAATAATTCTCAGGCGTTTGCTTTAAACCATCCAGAAAATTATTGGCGACAGGAAAAAACAGCATAAAAGTCGTAGTTAGAATTTTAGCGGTGATGCCATAACCAAACCACAGTACCAGTAAAGGTGCAATTGCGAATATAGGTAAGGCTTGACTCGCTAATAATAGCGGTAATAAAAAGGCATGAATTGGACGAAATAAGCACATGCTCAATGCAATTAACATCCCTAATAGGATCCCAAGCAATAAACCAAGTACTGTTTCCTCTAGCGTGGCGAGCAGGTGGTAACTAATCAATGAAGAATAGTTAATTAAATTATGTAGGACTTCTAAAGGGGTAGGTAATATATAATTAGGTAGCCGTAAAAATCGGATCAGGCATGCCCAAATTATGATCAACAATAAAGGGATATAAATTTTACGTATTAATAATTGAGTGGTCTTCAGTAGCAATGATTTACTAAGCGCTAAATTTATTAGCGTCCATGAAGTGTGAAGCCAAGTCTCTCCACCTCCAACTCGGCCAATTATCTGGTTTCGTAAGAAATAAAATAGAGACATTATTGTAACTCTTGTAGACGATGTAATAATTGGCTTTGCCATTTTAATAAGTGAGGGTTATCCAGTACGCGTGGTGGCAAGTCTGATAATTTATAGTTTAGGTATTCAATTTTTGCAGGATGACCTGACATGATAGCAATATGGTGACCAAGGCGTAGCGCTTCTAAAGGATCATGAGTTACCAACAATACGGTACGATTTTTCAATAAATTGGCAGTGAGTTCTTGTAATTGATATCGAGTAATCGTATCTAAGGCAGAAAATGGTTCGTCCATTAATACGATAGGGCGATCTTCTAAAAGGACACGCGCTAAAGCAACCCGCTGTTGCATTCCCCCCGATAATTGCGCAGGATATTTTTTTAAAGTATGGCTTAATCCGAGTTGAGTTAATAATTTACGAGCATGTGCGTAGGGTTTTTTCCTACACCGTAAACGATAACCCAACAAAACATTGTTTAAAATGTTTAACCAAGGCAATAAAGCATTGGTTTGTGGCATATAAGCAAGTCGTCCAGACAAGCTTTTTTGGTCACAAGCAGAGATAGTTGCAGACGCAAATATTGGTTTTAATCCAGCGATGAGCTGTAGAAAACGGCTTTTCCCAACGCCACTGGCACCCAGTAAACAGGTTGTTTGGCCCGCGGCTAAGTGAAAATCTAGCTGATCAAATAAAATGTGATCATGATAGCGTAACTTAGCATCAACGATCGAAATGGCAGGCGATTTTAACATACACTTTTCCTACGCGGGCATGATCCCGATCAGGTGATAAGGGTATTTCTCAGCCTATTTAAACTATTTGTAAAACTTTTGTTTATTAAAATATTTTTAGTTTTAGCAAAAAGCTTATGGCACCCCTAAGCGAAAGAGGCATAGTAACAAGCTTATTATTGAAAGGAAAGCTAGAACTAGGGTTATTGCGAATGAGTCAATTAATTAAGTTTAGGATAAACTAGGTTTAAAGCGTGTTTTTTGAGTAGTAAAGTGTTAAATTGATTGATCTAACCTATATCGCAAGGGGATAGTATGTGTAAAGCTTTTAGATTCCTGGTGTTTACGAGCCTGCTACTATTATTTTCTACAGTAAGCTTGGCCGCTGATATTGTAAAAGATATTAATTTCTCAGATTATAAAGGGAAGTGGGTTGTGATTAATTATTGGGCAACCTGGTGTGGATATTGCCTAGAAGAAATTCCTGAATTAAATGCCTTTTATCGCGCGCATCATAATCAAGTGGCTATGTTTGGCTTTAATTATGATGATCCAGGAAGCTTGCCGCGTCATATACAGCAAAGTGGCGTTAATTTTCCTACGCTTGCAGTCGATCCAAAACAACAGCTGGGTATACGCCATATCAACGGGTTGCCTACAACCTTGTTGATTGCACCAAATGGACGTTTGCATGTGTTAGCAGGTCCTCAAACCAGAAGAGATTTAGAAGAGGCTATAGGGTTATAAAAAAATCTAATCGGTTTAGTACATCTATTTAGAATAGTGGTTCGCCCGCTTCTTTATTGCTCTGTGGTTTTGTTTCTGATTGGGTTGAATTTTCAGTTGGATCGGTGACTGTATTTGAATTATCGGTGGTATTAAAAGTTACAGAATTTTCCTGTATCGGCGCTCTTAATAAATCATTTTTACGAAAGTACTCTAAAATAGAGCCCGGTGTTCCACTCGGCAACAGATTACCTGAGATAGGGTCTATGCTTGCGGTTGCTATGTCGTTAGGTTGAGGCATAGTTTTTTCTGGCTGACCTTGTAAAGCTACGCGCATAAAATCGATCCACATAGGTAGTGCGGCTTTTGCTCCATATTCAAGAACGGAACTGGGTTGATCGAATCCTATCCAGACGGTGGCGACTAAATTACTATTAAATCCTGTAAACCACGTATCGACATAATCACTCGTTGTGCCTGTTTTTCCAGCGAGATCACGGCGATTTAAAATACTAGCTTGAGATCCAGTGCCATACCGAATCACATCCTTTAAAGCCGAAGTCATGAGAAAGGCAATATCAGCTGGAATAACTTGCGGTGCATAAGGACTCTCTTTTTCATCCGCCGAAGGAGGAGGGATTTCGCCACGCAAACAAGCCTCACAAGCTATTTTAGGTTCCGCTTTATAAATGGTTTGACCTTGCTCATTGGTAATATGATCAATTAAATAGGGGGTTATACGATAACCGCCATTGGCAAAAACAGCGTAGGCGCGCGCTAATTCGATAGGTGTGACCTCGCCTGTTCCAAGTGCTAAGGATAAATTACGAGGTAATTTTTTAGCGTTAAAACCAAAACGTTTTACATAAGTTAATACATAAGGCACATCGATAGCTTGTAATAAACGAACTGATACAAGATTGATTGATTTAGCTAAAGCGACACGTAAACGCGTCGGGCCACTGAAAATGTGGTTGTCATTTTGCGGGCGCCATGGTTCATCCCGGCCAGGTATATCAAATACGAGAGGCGCGTCATTAAAAATATTGGCTAAGGTATAACCTTTGGCCAAAGCAGCCGCATAAATAAAAGGTTTAAATCCTGATCCAGGCTGTCTTTCCGCTTGGATAACGCGATTGAATTTACTCAAATTATAATCAAAACCACCTACTAATGCGCTAATAGCACCGGTTTGTGGATTTAGTGCGACTAATGCCCCTTGTACTTTGGGAATTTGCGATAATTCCCAGGTGTTATTTTGTGTTTCTTGAACACGGATAACATCACCCACGTGTACCTTATTTTTTAAAGTTTCGGGCGGTGGATTTAGAGCATTGTTAGCAAGTTGAGGAATGGTCCATGCTAAACCTTGCCAAGGAATGAAGATCATTTGGTTATTTACTAATAAGGCGGTTATAACTTGATCAGTAATTGCAATAATAATAGCGGCTTGTAAACCATTGATAGAGGATGCTCGATGCAAGGAATTTAAAGTATGGGTTACTTTATTAGCGTCTAACGGAGCTATGTTTTTTTCTGTTCCTCTATATCCATGTCGTTTATCATAAGCTAATAAGCTAGTACGTAAGGCCTTATTAGCGGCTAATTGTTGAGCTGAGCTGATAGTTGTATAGACATTATATCCCTTCAAGTAACTATCCTCACCAAAACTTTTGTACATCATATCGCGGACCATTTCCGCTACATAAGGCGCCTTTATCATTCCACCTGTATCGGTTTGTACCTGTGTCAACATGGGAGTGGCTATAGCGGTTTCATAACTCGCTTTAGAGATATAACCAAGCTCAAACATGCGCGTTAATACGTGATCACGACGCTGTTTTGCGGCAATAGGATTTATTAAGGGATTAATGGCAGAAGGTGCTTTAGGTAGTCCTGCAATAGTCGCCATTTCAGGCAAGGTGAGTTGATTGAGCGTTTTATTAAAATAAACCTGTGCCGCTGCCGCAACGCCATAAGCACGATTACCGAGAAAAATTTTGTTGAGATAAAGTTCAAGAATTTGTTCTTTAGTAAACTCACGTTCGATTTTAAGTGAAAGTAATATTTCAGTAAACTTGCGTAAAAAAGTTTTTTCTCGAGACAAGTAAAAATTACGCGCGACCTGCATCGTAATCGTACTACCGCCTTGTACTTTACTCCCTGTCAGTAATACTTCAGTTGCAGCACGTAATAGACCGTAAAAGTCAACACCATGATGTTCTAAAAAGCGCTGGTCTTCAGTTGCTAAGAATGCTTTAACCATCAAGTTAGGGACTTCATTCAGTTTAGCAAGGTTTCGATGTAACTCGCCAAATTCAGCAATAGCTTGTCCATCACTCGTATAGATGCGCATCGGAATAGGTAGTTGTACCGATTTTAATTCATCCACATCAGGCAATTGCTTATCAAGATAAATATAGAGAATGCTAGCGGCTACAATAAGTGTAATGAACAGGCTTAATAGCATTAAAAAGCAATTACGGAAAAAGTGATTCGATCGTTTCATAATGAAAGCAGTTGATTGGTCGGGCTACATCATATCGTAAGTGACATCAGGCTTAAACAAGGGTTTTAATAAAAATAGTGTGTTATTCGATCTTTGTACACTTTATTATTATTAAAAGGAAGCTTAGCGCACTTTTACAGTAATAAATTTTTTAATAAGTGAGTCATTAACTATGCATTAAATAATTGACAAAATATTATTTAGATGCATAATAAAGGAAGGCCAGTTTTTCATCACATCATAAAACGACGCTAATATGTATTTTTTTAAGGATAGACACAAAAATACACAATTAACAAACGATACTATGGGTTTAGATATCGGTAGTGCGATGTTGAAGTGGGTTATTTTTGGCCCGGGTGATGTTTATTATGAACTAAAAAATTACGCGATAGCTGCTATTCCACAATGCCTGGATTACAAGCAAGCAAAAGATGTATCGCGAATGGTTGCTATATTAAAGCGAACATTGCTTGAGAAAACGCGTGTAAAAAATTGCGTATTAAATATTCCTGATCACCTAGTGTGCAGCAAGTGGATTCAGATAGATCATAGCGCTTATGAAAACCTTGATGAAATAATTGCAATATTGGCAGAACAATCTATTCCTTACCCTTTAAAGGATCTTTATTTTGACTACCAAAGATTTTACCCCGCGCAACAGAATCAAGATAATTTTAAGGTTTTATTAGCAGCTTGCCGTAAAGAACATTTAGATTTCCGTTTAGATATTGTTCATCAAGCCAATTTAACGCCTATTGCGGTTGAGCTTAGCTCGCAAGCTATAGTAAGGGCAAATTACTATTTTTATCCTGAAAACAGGTATGAAAATCGTATGTTCTTAGAGGTGGGGGCTAATCAATTAACACTTTTATTTTTAGACAAATCAAAAGAAGCGGTGTGTTTTAACGAAAAATTGTTAAATACACAGAGCAAGGAGTCTATTTTGCTACAAATAAAACGTTGTATTAAAAGATATTTTTTAGCTTTTCCTGGTTGTAGTCTAAATAAACTTTTCTTTATAGGTTTTAATCGGTCTTTATTAAGCTATTTATGCAAAAAATTAGATGGGTTTTTAGCATTAAAGACCCAAGTATTAAACTATGAACAATCATTAAAATGTAGTTATGAATTAGATAAGAATAAACTAAGTAATAGCTTGTCCGGTTTATTTATAAGTTGTGGTTTGGCACTAAGCCCCTACCTGGATTTTTCGATTTCGATGGGAGCATATTCTTAATGAACGAAATCAATTTATTACCATGGCGAGAACAAAAATATAAATACAGAAAAAAAGAATTTATTACTTGTTGGATAAGTATTTTTTGTTTGAGTGTCGGTTTGGTTTATTGTTTAAAAATACTTATTGTTCATCAAATTAAAGAATATTATTTGTATAACGATCAACTTTTACATCATCTGAAATATTTATTGCCAATAGTGAAAAAAAATAATCAATTAAAAAAAGAAATAAATGTGTTAGATAAAAGTATAAATAGCATGCGGGACAACCATGAAAATATTCGAAAAATTTTGGATTTTATAAGCCATCTTAACTATTTATCAACGCCTGATTTGTTTATAAGAATCATCGAATATCACCCACCTTATTTGAGTTTAGCGATGAGGTCCGTATCTAAAAATCAGAGTTTAAGCTTAATTAAAGCATTACAATCCAAATTTTATAATTATAAGCTGCAATGGGTATTTACTAATGAAACTAAAAAAGCGGGATGCGATTCTTTAGTTATTATTAGATTGCAATAAAAAAACAAAATGAATTATTAGAATAATAAAAATGGGTAAATTTAATTTAATTAAGATTCATACTTGGTCAGTTAGCTTAAAATGTGGAATTATCCTAGCGACTATTTTATTTATTTTGATCGGCGGATATTTTTTTTATTTAAAATCTATTTTAGTAAAAAAAAATGATATCTATTCACAGTTAAAGTACTTAGAGAGGAAAATAAAGAAACAGCAAAGCATTTTAGAGGAGTGTTCTGTTTGTCGGAAAAAAATAGGTGAGCTAAAAAAAAGATGTCTTTTTTATAATGATAATTATAGTAATACTATTTTGTTACTGCTTACTGGTCAGTTACTAACACAAAATTTTACGATCAAGGACTTGAAAATTTTAGCCATTAAAAAGAAAAAATTTTTACATGAGATTTGGTTCAAAGTTCGTTTATTGAATGTTAACAATAATATTACTGAGTTTCTCTATCAAATAGAAAATTTACAGTATCTTATTCTGCTAGAAAATTTCAGGTGGAATTTTTTTGATGCTCTCTCAGCAAGCTCTACTGCTCAAAAAGAAATCGAGTTTTTATTCCATGTTTACTATTATGCCACGGAAATAGATATTTTTAATTTAGGTGTATCTAATCTAAATAAGATTAGCGCTAAATATTCATCCTTATTTAAAAAAAATATTTTAATAAAATATCCATTGAATACTCTCAAAATGGTTGGCTTTTTATCGGAGGATCACGGCGAGCGAAATTGGGGGCTTATTAGATTACCGAATACACAAATTTATAAACTTGAGTTAGGCGATAGCATTGGATTAGAGCAAGGCTTAGTTATGGCAATTACCCCTAAAAAAATATTTGTTCAAAGGAAAGATTTAAATAAAATAATAGAATTATCAATGAAAACCGGGAAGTTTCGACATGTCATGGCTTTATCGGGTTAGTCAAATAACGGGGGCTATTTTTATGTTGGTCGCTAGCATGAATTCATTGGCTGTGGAATTAACTAACCACGTAAAGCCACTCAATAAAAATGTAACCGAAAATAAGATTTCTTTAAATTTTCAAAATATTAAACTACGTTCCGCATTACAGTTATTGGCCGAATTTAGTGGATACAATTTTATTATTGATGATAAGATTCAAAGCAATCTGAGTCTTTATTTAAACAATGTGAATTGGGAACAAGCCTTAGATACTATTTTGCAAACCCAAGGCTTAGTTAAGCGCCCTATTGCTAAAGGTTGGTTTATTGCAACACAAAACCAAATATTAAAACAAGATAAACTGAACTTAGAAATTCAACAGCAAAAGCAAGATTTATCCCCTTTAATCTTTAGAATATTTCAAGTTCACTATAGTAAGGCTGTTGATATCAGTAAATTATTAAAAGATAAAGCAAATACACTTTTATCCTCTCATGGTGGTGTTAGTGTAGATAAGCGAACTAATAGCTTATGGATTCGAGACTCTCGGGCGCAGTTAAATAAAATTGAAAAAACCATTAAGGCACTCGATAGACCTATTGAGCAAGTTTTAATAGAGGCACGTATTGTCAGTATTGATCAAAATAGAGAGCAAGAATTAGGGGGGCAATTTGGTTCTACGCCAAAGCAGCTTGCTAATAAGCTTTTAACCGCACAGCTTAAAAAAAAGGCCGTAACAAATCCGAGTGTCGGCCTATTGCAGCATTTAACGATGGATCTTGCTAGGATAGGAGCGCCTTCTATCAGTGGTGCGGCCACAGTTGGTTTACGTTTAATGCGTTTAGGAAATAATTCTTTCTTAGATTTAGAATTATCGGCATTAGAGAATGAAGGAGCGGCGCAAATTATTTCTACTCCGCATTTGATTACCGCTGATCGAGAAACTGCCTTTATAGAAGCAGGTACCGAAATCCCTTATCAAGAGAAAACATCGAGTGGGGGTAGCAATGTTACCTTTAAAAAAGCCGTTTTATCCTTAAAGGTAAAGCCTAGAATTATGCCAGACCGGCGTATGATACTAGATTTAAAGGTAAATCAAGACCAGCCAGCCAGTTTTATAGCCGTGGATGTTCCGACCATTAAAGCGAGGGGAATTAAGACGCAAGTTATTATAAAGGATGGAGAAACGGTTGTATTAGGCGGGATCTATGAGTATTCTCATAGTAAGGTGGTACGGAGGGTTCCTTTTCTAGGCGCTTTACCCCTAGTAGGTTATTTATTTCGTTTAGTCGCAACGAATAGCAGGCGTAGCGAATTATTGATATTTTTAACACCCACTATTTTAAAATAGGGATCGACTTACTAATCGGTTTATACGGCTAGCCAGGCCAGTATTTTAATTTTGCATCATTTATTAATGAGTAGTCTATGCGATTTGCTAAATGGCGATTTCAACTTTTTAGATTAGATAATGACCGCTTAGTTCATAGTCTAAAGACAGCTATTGCGCTTTTATTCGGTTTACTATTTTCTTATTTTTTTAAGCTTCCCTTACAAGGCCAATGGGTATTAATTAGTATTTTGGTTGTTATGTGCGCACAATCCCGTGTTGGCGCCATTTTACAAAAATCGTATATGCGATTTTTAGGGACAGTGATAGGGGCAATCGTTGCCAGTTTAACGCTTTGGCTTGTTTATCCTAATGTTGTGTACACTACCTTGATATTATGTGTAGCTACGATGCTATTTAGTTATATAGCAGATAGTCCAAGTACTTGGAGTGAAGTAGGGCCTTTGGGCGCAGTGACTTTAGTGGTTATAGTCGTTGCTCAAAATCCTAGCTTTAACACTGTAATGAGTCGTTTTTTAGAGATTAATTTAGGTATAGTCATTGCCTTATTAGTATCTCGTTTTATTTGGCCTTTACATTCACGAACCCAATTACGTTATATTTTAATCCACACCTTACATGAGCTTAAAAATCTGGCTAAACAGTTGGAAGCATTCACATCAGTTAAGGCAGATAAGACCGATAAATCTTATGAACTTTTTGAAGATAACGTGTTGAATTACATAGGAATTCAAAAAAAATTGTTTGACGAAGTCATGCGCGAAACATTTGGCCGCTCAAATCTAGGCCAAATTTTTCAAAACATTTTGTATGAGGAAAGAGAGATTTTACGTGGTATAAATTTAATGAAAAATGCATTAATGCATTTTTCTGATCAGGATATTTTGTTGTTGAATCAGCAGTCTCAGGTGCAAAAAATTTATCAAATGGAGCAACACTTATTCCAAATAGGTATTGATATATTAGAGAATAAAAAAAACAAACAAGAAGTTAATCCTTTGGAGGGTTGGTCTGATTGGAAAAAAGAAATACAATCAGCGCTTAAACCTTTAGCGGCTAATATATCGGATCAGTTCGCGATTGATTTATTTATATTTAGTGCCAATCGCTTATTAACTCAATTATATGCACTTATTATTTTAATAAAGAAAGTTTGAAAACCATGAATGATTCTCCTTATCGTCTTATTCGCGCCTTGTTACAACAAGCTGTTGACAGAACACCCGTTTGGATTATGCGGCAAGCAGGGCGTTATTTGCCGAAATATCGTGCAATCCGTAGCAAAGCAGGTGATTTTTTGACTTTATGCAAAACACCTGAATTAGCATGCGAAGTGACCTTACAACCTTTACAACGGTTTGATTTAGATGCCGCTATTATTTTTTCGGATATTTTGACTATTCCGGACGCCATGGGATTAGGTCTTTATTTTGTCGAGGGCGAGGGCCCAAAATTTCATAATCCCTTAAAAACCTTAGCCGATATTAAAGCATTGCGAGTTCCTGATCCAGGAACCCATTTACGTTATGTTATGGATACTGTTTCACTCTGTCGACGTGAATTAAAGAATAAAGTACCTTTAATTGGATTTTCTGGAAGTCCTTGGACCCTTGCCTGTTATATGACAGAAGGAGGTGGGAGTCGAGAGTTTAGACAGATTAAAACCTTACTATATCAAGAGCCTAAAGCACTCCATTATTTATTAAACACCTTAACCAGCGCTGTAACGGCTTATTTAAATGCGCAAATAGTTGCGGGAGCGCAAGCGCTGATGATTTTTGATACTTGGGGAGGATTATTAACGTCAGCGGCTTATCAATCATTTTCCTTGGACTATATGACACAAATTGTTGCTAATTTAGATAGAAATCACAATGGACAAAAGATACCCGTGGTTTTGTTTACTAAAGGTGGCAATTTATGGTTAGAACAGATCGCAACATCTGGTTGTGACGCGATAGGTTTAGATTGGACTATCGATATAGGTTTAGCGCGACAACGATTGAACAACAAGCTTGCTTTACAAGGAAACATGGATCCTGCCGTCTTATTTGCATCCCCGTGTAGAATTCGCGAAGAGGTAAGCAGCATATTGGAATCCTACGGCACGGGTTCGGGTCATGTATTTAATCTAGGACATGGTATTTCACAATATACAGCGCCTGAAAATGTAAAAGTATTCGTGGATGCGGTACATGAATTGAGTACAGTCTTTCATCAAAAAAAGTAATTTAGTAAAGCTTATTTTTACTACAGTTTACAGGCCGAAATGGGCTTGTTTCTAGATGGTTTAAATAATTTCCGTTTTCCGCAGTCTGAGGTTTATTTTGATTTTCGATAATGGTAGCGATATAAATTAAAATATCAAATTGGCTTAGCCGAGGAGGATATATGAATGAAGGTTTGATGAGTTTTCGGCGCCATAAGCTATTATAAGGTTTAAAGTTTTTTTCTACTAAACCCAGCGAATTTTTCATTATTTTCATCTGCAAAAATTTTATCACTAAACCATTAATTTAAGATTAAAAAAATAGTTAATTTCTTTCTAAATTATTTTTTGCATAATGCCTAAAGCCGTTACTTTTTTCAATTTCAAGTATTAATAATTAAATAAAAAATAATAAGCTTTTAATAATTGATCTAAAAATTAGATTAATATAAAATTACTTGTAAGGATATTTACGATAACGAGAAAAATATATTCGGATACTTAGGAAGATAATATAACTTAAAAAAGGAAATATAAATTCTCACTAGGCTTTAATTTGAAGCGTATAAAGTAGCCTTTGATCAAGGTTTGTTGTCGCAGTGACAAGACAAATAAGGAGCGTATGAAGTGCAAGATAATCAAGAAGAGAATCCTTTGCCAAGTGAAGAGGGAAGCGAGTCGAGTCGTCAAGGCAGTGAGCAGAATTTACTAGTAGAAGAAGGTGTTAGTGTCAACCGGGAGCAAGAAGAGTCTAGCTCCTGTTCTAGTCGTGTGAATAGCGGCCGGTCTGAATGGTTAAAAATTTTGAGTGAGGCGAATTTAGATGTAAATATACTTTGTCAGCAAAGTCGGTCTTTATTAGAGTCTACAGAAGCACTAGTAGCAAACAGAGTGGATTCGCGACAAAGCATCCTTCAACAGATTGTTCCGCAGTTAGTAGAGCATGAGAAAAATAAGGTTACTTTTCTTAAAAAAAAACACCAGCAATCAATAAATAGAGCAAGCTATGGAACTTTGTTTCTTATCATTGCTGTGGCGTTATTTGGTCTTGGGATAATCTTAATTCCTGCTGTTGTGTCAAGTATCATCATCCCGTTTATTCCGGTGTTTCTGTTAGGCGTTGTGGTAAGCGCATTAGGTAGGATTTTTTTAAAATTGCATGAAAATTATTGTGATACGGAATATCGACGGGCAAAAGGTGTGTTAAAGAACATAGAAGCGTTACAAAAAACCTTAGTAGAACCCAAAAATGAGCCTATTAATCAGAGCTTAAGCGAACAAATTCAAGAAATATCGAAGGGTGTTAAAGAGGTAAAAGAGATGCTTCAAGTAGTTCCTGCTAATTCTATAGCGTGTAAGGGTCTGTTTAAAAGCGCTGACAGCGCTAAAATTACTGCGAGCGATACTATGATTGATCCGATGCCAGGTCCGAGTAATGCACTTTAGCAAAAGTCTTTACTCTTTGCGCTTAAAAAATAACAGGCTGTAGCCTGCAATACCCGACAACGTGGAGCCGACTAAAACACCCAGTCGGACCAATGAGCTTAATTCATTATCGGCAAAAGCGAGTGTTGCAATGAATAAACTCATGGTAAATCCAATCCCGCAGATAAGAGCGGTTCCATAAATATGCCACCAATTGACTTGATGAGGTAATTTGGCCAATTTAGTTTTTACAGCAAGCCAACTTGCACCGAAAATACCTAATTGTTTGCCTAAAAATAATCCGATTATGATTCCTAATGGCAGAGGGTGTAGAAAGGTTTGGAAATGGATCCCAGAAAAAGATAGCCCTGCATTGGCAAAGGCAAAAAGTGGCAAAATGCCATAGGCGATCCAGGGATGTAACTGGTGTATCAGACGATGTAACAGAGAAACTGAATTTTTGCGCGTTGTGATTGGAATGCTAAAACCAAACAATACACCTGCGATGGTGGCATGTATTCCAGAGTTAAGTATTAATAACCATAAACCGAGGCCGAATAAAGCATAAGGAAAAAATCTTTCAATTTGGTAATAATTTAATGTAAGCAATCCGATAAGTGCGAGTAATGCCGCCAATAAATATAGCCAGCCTATTTGTTGAGTATAAAAAATGGCAATGACTATAATAGCACCGAGATCATCGATAATAGCCAAGGCCATTAAAAAGAATTTTAATGAAGCAGGAATCTGTTTCCCAAGTAGTGATAATACCCCTAAGGAAAAAGCAATATCAGTGGCCATAGGGATAGCCCAACCTGATGTAAGTGCAGGATAGCCCTGATTAATTAATAAATAAAATAGGGCAGGTACGAGCATTCCGCCTATAGCCGCAAACGTGGGTAATAATGCTTTAGCGCGGGTGTTGAGTTCACCTTGAATTAATTCTCTTTTTATTTCGAGGCTGACTAAGAAAAAGAATATCGTCATTAAGCCATCGTTAATGAGATGTAAGAACGAGAAGTGGATAGGTCCTAAAGGGATACTGAAGTTTAATAAGTTTTGGTAGTCGCTATGTAGAGGAGTATTTGCTAAAAACAGCGCAAGGATTGTGGCTAGTCCTAAAGCGATGCCCCCAGAAACCTCTAAGTGGATAAAATGGTGTAGAAATCGTCGGATGGGCATTTAAGCTGTTTCCTTAACTTGACTTGCAGGCCAGTTACACGAGTCAGCTTCTTTCCCAATGCGGGCTAGATATTTTTCATGGGTGGTCAATTCTTCTGCTGTTGCATAAATGATAGGCAATACAATATCGCCACTTATCTTTTTATGCTCAGTCTGTATAGCACAGCTTATTTTTTCTTCTGTAAATAGATGGGTCTGTCCTCCCGTCATGGCGAGGTAAACATGCATTAATAATTCGGCGTCCAGTAAAGCGCCATGTTTATTTCGCTTAGAGTTATCAATTTCATAGCGTTTACAAAGCGCATCTAAGCTATTACGTTGTCCTGGATGCAATTGACGCGCTAAGGGTAGCGTATCTAAGATTTGGCAATAATCAACTATTTTTTTATAGTTTTTACCGGTTAGTTTCAATTCATAATCGAGGAAGGCGAGATCAAAAGGCGCATTATGAATAATCAATTGCGCGCCTTGAATAAAATTCAAAAATTCATCGGCAATGGATTTAAACAAGGATTTGTCTAATAAAAATTCAGTGCTTAATCCGTGAACAGCTAATGCTCCGGGTTCGCTATCCCGTTCGGGATTGAGATAACAATGAAAATGTTGTTTGCTAGGGCGGCGATCAATCAGTTCTAGACAGCCTATTTCGATAACACGATGTCCTTCGCTGATCTCGCGCCCGGTGGTTTCCGTGTCTAAAATGATTTGTCGCATAATTAAAAAATTAAAATTGATCCATTATATTGCATTACTCAGGAAATTAACTAATTTTAATAAAAGCTTAATAATTAGCCATAATAATGACCCTTAATACAAAAATAAATTGATTTTAACGTTAGAGAATAATTTCTATAGGTGAAATTTTATGGTAAGAGTGGCTGATCCGTTACTCTGTGGAGGGATGGAAATAAGTACGCTTGATGAGGAGGAACTTAAAATAGCGATATATATAAATGATCCTATTACAGAAAAAATGGAATTATTAAAAGATATAGAAAGCATAATACCTCCAGGGTTGCAAATAGAATTGGATAGTGCACTTATACAAAATTTAGGTGGAGAGTTAATCAATAATCTTGCTAAAGAATCGGTTTACTCATCAAGATTAGATTTTTTTAAAAAGGATGATACAGCAAAAGAAATTGCTGAACAGCAGAAGAAAATACAGAATTTAATTGCAATCGAGCATTCTTACAGTATAAAAAAATAAATAAGCACTTTAATTATTAGAATTAATAGACCACACGGATAGTTATCTAGGTATTTTTTAAAAGCGCTAGTTGTTGCTGTAGTTTGGTATGAGTTGCTGTAAAATCAGACAAACGTTGGCGTTCTTGAGCAATAATATCAGCGGGTGCTTTTTTGACAAAGGCCGCATTGGCTAATTTTGATTGTGCCCGCTCAATTTCCTTTTCAATTTTTAGTATTTCTTTTTCAAGACGCTGTATTTCTGCTTTTGTATCGATTAAGCCTTCCATCGGGATCAGTAATTCTAAATTACCGACTAAAGCCATCGCGCTGGTAGCAATTTTTTCTTCTTCATTTATCCACTTTAGGCTGGTTATTTTAGCAAGATTTATAATCTCGTTTAGAAAAAGTTGACTGTTTTCACGATCTTTTGCGTTTCCTTTATAAAATAATAGCGGAATTTTTTTCCCTGGCGCTATATTCATCTCACTACGGAGGGTACGTAGGGTATTTACGATTGCTTTTAACCAAGCTAAGCTTTCTTCTGCACAGGGATCTTTTTTATCGGCATCCGGCTTAGGATAGGCTTGTATCATTAGACTAGCCCCTTTTTTGCCCGCTAATGGCGCGATAGATTGCCAAATTTCTTCAGTAATAAATGGCATTAAGGGATGCAATAAACGTAAACAAATTTCTAATACAGAGATTAAGACAGTACGAGTTTCTCGTTGTATTAAAGGCGCGTTTGAATTTATTAAAAGTGGTTTAGCTAATTCTACATACCAATTGCAATATTGATTCCAAATAAATTCATAAATCGTTTGTGCCATCAAATCAAATCGATAATCTTGAAAGTGGCTATGCATTTCTGAAATTGTGGTTTGCAATAGAGAATAAAAAGCTCGATTAATAGGGTGGGTTAAAGTGGAAACAGGGGTCAGATCGATATCTACTTGATTTGCCGTATGCATTAATACAAAACGGGCGGCGTTCCAAAGTTTATTACAGAAATTACGATAACCTATAGTACGGTTTAAATCAAAATGGATGTCGCGTGTCGGTGAAGCTAGGGCGCAATAAGTAAATCGTAACGCATCAGTCCCAAGCGCAGGGATCCCTTCTGGAAATTGTTGTTGCGTAGAACGTTCAATTTTTTTAGCGAGCTGTGGTTGTAACAAACCTTGGGTACGTTTGAGTACTAAATCATTTAGACTAATCCCGAATATAACGTCAAGCGGGTCTAAGACATTCCCCTTTGTTTTCGACATTTTTTGGCCTTCGTTGTCACGAATTAAACCGGTTACATAAACCTGTTTAAAAGGGACTTCGCCAGTAAAATGCAGTGCTAACATCAGCATGCGAGCGACCCAGAAAAAGATAATATCAAATCCTGTGACTAAAACATTGGTCGGATAGAAAATTTCTAATTCTTTAGCCGATGTTGGCCAACCTAAAGTGACAAAGGGCCATAATGCCGATGAAAACCAGGTATCTAATACATCCTCATCTTGTTTGAGTTTCACGTGTGCGTCGAGGGAATATTGTTGACGAATTTTTTCTTCATTGCGACCTACATAAATTTGCCCTTGTTCATCGTACCAAGCAGGGATTCGATGTCCCCACCAGAGTTGACGGCTAATACACCAATCCTCAATATTTTCTAGCCATAGTAAACAAACTTTACGCCAGGTTTCTGGGATAAACTCGAGCTGCCCATTATGAATAGCCTCTATCGCGGGTTTGGCTAAGGGTTTCATCGACATAAACCATTGATCAGTGAGATAAGGCTCTATAACGGCCCCTGAACGATCACCGCGTGGGGTTTTTAAGGTATAAGCTTCTACTTTTTCGAGTAATCCTAATTGCTCTAGATCATGTACAATCTTTTCTCGTGCGGCAAAGCGTTCCAGCCCACGATATTTTTTTGGCGTTTGTTCATTAAGATGTGCATCGGGGGTGAAAATATTAATGCTATCTAAATGGTGTCGTTGCGCTGTAGCGTAATCATTAAAATCATGTGCAGGGGTTATCTTAACGCAACCACTTGCAAATGTTGCTTCGACACACTGATCAGCAATGATAGGGATAACACGGTCGGTTAATGGAAGCTTGAGTTGCTTTCCAATGTAGCGTTGAAAACGAAGGTCATCAGGGTGTACGGCTACAGCGACATCGCCTAGTAGGGTTTCTGGGCGAGTAGTTGCAACTAATATAAAATCATTGCTGTTAAGTAGTGGGTAACGAATGGTCCATAAATATCCGGGTTCTTCTTGATGGATAACTTCTAGATCAGAGACAGCCGTTAATAATTGTGGATCCCAATTAACTAAGCGTTTACCACGGTAAATTAAACCTTGACGATATAGATCGATGAATACCTTTTCAACCGCTGCTGAAAAGTCAGCATCACGTGTGAATCGCTCTCGCGACCAGTCAATAGAGGCACCCATATAGCGTAATTGTTCCGTTATCATGCCGCCGGACTTATTTTTCCATGCCCAAACAGCCTCTAGAAATTGATCACGTCCTAAGGTATGTCGTGACTTTCCTTGAGCAAGCAATTGACGTTCGACCACCATTTGTGTGGCGATACCAGCATGATCGGTACCTCCTTGCCACAACACATTTTTTCCACACATACGCTGATAACGAATTAAGGCATCCATTAAACTGACTTGAAAGCCATGACCCATATGCAAACTTCCCGTCACATTCGGCGGCGGAAGTACTATGCAGTAGGGTTCACCTTGACCGCTGGGCTGAAAGTAAGCGTTCATTTCCCACTTTTTTCGCCAATGTGCTTCTATCGTTTTAGAGTCGTAGTTTTTATTTATCATGATTCATTTATATTATGCAGGGTTAATTGGCAATTTTGTGCTTTATAAAATTTATATTTATTACGGGATTGATTTTTTTCTTCTTCTGACACAATTTCAATAATGCGTGTAAATTCAGAAAAGTAGGGTGGAACTTCACGACTAAGATTAAATAAAATATCTGCAATAAGTTGTTTAGGTTTATCGACAGCAATCGTAACAGTAAGCATCGGATCAACTGGGTGTTCACCTGTTACTTGCTGGTGAGGAATAAAACTGGTATCGCGAAAGGTCCATAATAATTCATCAATGCGTTGAGCTTCCTCGTGAGAGCTAGTGTGAATATAGATTTGTTTCTGTAGTGGATACGCTTTATCGACCAGACGACAGAGAAAACGGTAAGCGCTTTCCTTCGCGAGCGAATTGAGTACATAAAAATCAACATTTGGATTTGGCATAGGATGTTATACCTCAATGTGATGAGGGATAGGCTGAATTAGTGTTTTCAGTCAGAGTTTGCGTAGGAGAAGTAGGCTTAGTCTCTGTTTTTTCAGTTGCAGCCAACATTCCAGGATCACGTGCTTTTTCAGCAAGTACAGAAAATGGATGTCTCTTTGCATATTGCATCACTTGATTAGCATAAGCTAAGCCGCTTTGTGGGTCTCTAGTTTTATACAGCGAAAGCACACACGCGTGGATATCCGTGTTAGGGTCGTTTGCAGCGATAGTTTGACATTGTAAATGTAGTTTTTCTAAAATTTGCGTGGCCACAACCAAATTTTTACAAGGTCTAAATAAGTCGGATGCGTGCGCCGCGATTACTGGAAGCCATTGGCTAGAAATTTGCATTAAGCCAATATCTACTTTTTTTCCTTCAGCTATTTGACGTTGTGTATACCTAATGGCTAAAGGCATGGATTTAAAAGTTTTACGGGTTCCTTCCACGGTGACTACCAGTGGATTATTTTGTGTCCCTGTTTGTATCATGGCATAAGGAATAGAGTGGTCAGCGTAAAGACTGCAAGCTAAAACTAGAGTAACTAGATCCATGATAATGCCCTAATTGCTATAAATGGTTATATTCTTAAAAGGAAATATACCTAGGCTTACTGTTGCTTGGCAAGCGTTTTAAGACGATAGATAGGCCGAGATAAGCTAAGTTATTGTGTTTAAGTGTAGTAGAAAAGATTACTTTCCCATCAAAGGTTCTTTTTGTAGTCGCTGTGATGTTTAACCTGGAGGCCAATTTAAGGTGCGACCACCTAAAAGATGTAAATGTAGATGAAATACTTCTTGACCACCGTCTTTATTACAATTAAAAACAGCTCGATAGCCGGATTTGGCAATATTAGCCTTAGCGGCCAAGTGGCGTGCAATTTGCAACATATTTCCCATTAACAGAGTTTCACTTTCTACTAGGTCATTAAGTGTGGCAATATGTTTTTTAGGCACGATTAATTGATGAATGGGCGCGCGAGGATGCTTGTCATTAAAAGCAATGATTTTTTCATCTTGGTAAACAATTTGGGCAGGTATTTCATCGCTAATAATTTTACAAAAGATACAGTCCATAATATGCCTTATATAGCCGAGCTAGCCTAAGTCGAATAGTTTGTTTATGATTATGCGTTAAAAGTAAATTTTTAGGAAATAAAAATTATGAATGCGTTTGTGAAACTAGGTCCGGGCAAAAAGGTTCCAAATGAAATAAATGTAGTGATAGAAATTCCTAGTCATAGTGACCCGATTAAGTATGAAGTTGATAAAGAGACAGGGGCACTACGCGTTGACCGTTTCTTAGGGACGGCGATGTATTATCCTTGTAATTACGGTTATGTTCCGGCTACTTTGTCCGAAGATGGAGATCCTGTCGATGTATTGGTAGTGGCGCCTTTTCCATTGTTAATAGGATGCGTCATTTGTTGTCGACCTATTGGCATGTTACAAATGGAGGATGAATCAGGTATTGATGCAAAAATTTTAGCTGTCCCTATTGATAAATTATCATCATTGTACCATCAAGTTAAAACCTGGAAAGATTTGCCAGAGCAACTTACCCAGAGTATCCAACATTTTTTTGAACATTATAAAGACCTGGAAGCAGGGAAATGGGTGAAAGTTACTGGTTGGGTGGGTCCTGAACAAGCAAGGATGGAAATTCAGACTAGTATGGATCGTTATAAAAAAAATATAAACCTTCATTAATGTAAGAGTAAAAATGCTTGGAAATAAGACAAAATAAGACAAAATTATGAGTTTGTCTGGCTAAGATGGTCAATTTTTGCTTTAGCATTTAGCAAAAATACAAGATTTTCTCTTGAAGAACCTCATCCAGAGGTGAGACACTTGAATTGGTAAGTTCGCAAATTCAAGTCAAATGGATACAACATTGGATGAGTTACGATATTGGTTAGCACTGTATACGATTCCTCGCTGTGGTTTAACGACGGTTTTGACTTTATTAAAAACCTTCTCAACGCCTAAGGAAATTTTACTAGCATCCCGTGAAGCCTTACTTAATGCCGGTGCTAGCGCATCCTTAATTAATTATTTACATCATCCAGATTGGAAAAGCGTAGAGCTGTGTTTACGTTGGCTAGAAAAACCACAACGATATATTTTACCTTGGGGTGATACACGTTACCCCATGTTGTTACGTGAAATTCCTTATCCTCCACTTATTTTATTTGTGACAGGAGAGCTGTCGGTATTACAGCAACGGCAACTGGCTATTGTCGGAGCTCGCTATCCTAGCCCTACCGGTTTAGAGATTGCTTACCAATTTGCTAACGAACTAAGTGAACGAGGATTTGCGATTACGAGCGGTTTGGCACGAGGAATTGATGGCGCTGCACACCAAGGTGCTTTAGCGGCTAATGGTACAACTATTGCGGTGTTGGGTAGTGGATTGGATAATATTTATCCTAATTGCCACCAATCTTTAGCACAAACTATACTGAAAAAAGGCGGTGTTTTGCTGTCAGAATTTTTTCCATGCTCATTACCCAAGGCGGCGCATTTTCCCAGGCGTAATCGGATTATTAGCGGTTTAAGTTTGGGTGTTATCGTTATAGAAGCAAGCCTAAAGAGCGGTTCATTAATTACGGCAGCTTATGCGCTAGAACAAGGGCGCGAGGTTTTTGCGCTACCAGGTTCTATTCGCAATAGCTTAAGCCAAGGTTGCCATGCTTTATTAAAAGAAGGAGCTACACTGATTGAGAACTGTGAGGATGTGGTACAGGGGCTCTCTTTTTTGTCGAATCCGATAAGCAAGCGGATGGTGGGAAATAAGGCGCTTTTTGATAAATCCACTAAGAAGCTTGCTTCCACAGTGAAGCAAGGACATGAGTTTATAGGGCATAATAAGGGTCAAGGCCGGTTGTTGAATAAAACAGATGAACTTAACCCTGCTCAACGATTGGATATAGCTACACTTGATTCTCAGGATATAAAGCTTGTAGAGTGCCTTGGATTTGAAACGACAAGTGTAGATACCTTGATAGCAAGAACCGGCTTACGTGTTGATAAATTACTGGCTCGTTTATTGACACTTGAATTACAAGGTTATATTAGCGTGGTCCCTGGGGGCTACGTGAGGAAATAAAAGATGGCAAAAAACCTATTGATTGTAGAATCGCCTGCTAAGGCAAAAACAATCAAGAAATATTTGGGCAAAGACTTTGAAGTGTTGGCCTCCTATGGCCATGTTCGCGATTTGATTCCTAAGGAGGGAGCGGTGAACCCTGAGCAGGGTTTTGCTATGCAATATGCCCTGATTGAAAAAAACATCAAACATGTGGATATGATCGTGAAGGCTTTTAAGCAAGCCGATGCATTATATCTAGCGACCGATCCTGATCGTGAGGGAGAAGCCATCGCTTGGCATGTTTATGAAATTCTAAAGCATAAGAAATTATTAAAAGGTAAACCTACCTATCGCGTCGTGTTTCACGAGATTACTAAATCAGCCGTTAATGCCGCTGTGGCTAATCCACGTAATATTGCCATGGATTTGGTGAATGCGCAGCAAGCACGGCGCGCCTTAGATTATTTAGTAGGTTTTACCTTATCCCCCTTACTATGGAAAAAAGTGCGGCGGGGTTTATCGGCAGGGCGTGTGCAAAGTCCTGCTTTACGATTAATTGTTGAGCGCGAAGAAGAAATAGAAGCTTTTAAATCTCAAGAATATTGGACAATTACAGCTAATACCAAAGCGGATGAAAAACTTTTCTCAGCTCGTTTAATCCAATACCAACACGAAAAGCTTAGTCAATTTAGTATCAGCACAGAAGAGCAAGCAAGCGCAATCAAGCAAGATTTACAACAGTTGGCGCAAGCTTATTTACAGGTTACTAAGGTTGAGAAGAAACAACGTAAGCGCAATCCCGCTGCACCATTTACCACCTCTACATTGCAACAAGAAGCGGGCTGTAAATTAGGATTTACGGCGCAGCGAACTATGCGTTTAGCACAACAGCTTTATGAAGGTATTGATGTGGGGGAAGGTTTAGTCGGCTTGATTACCTACATGCGAACCGATTCGGTTCATTTGGCCAATGAGGCCTTGGACGCCATTCGTGAATTGATTGTTCAGCGCTATGGTAAAAAAGATTTACCGGAAACTCCACGCCATTTTCGTACTAAA
This sequence comes from Candidatus Aquirickettsiella gammari, assembly GCA_002290645.2. Lineage (GTDB taxonomy): Bacteria > Pseudomonadota > Gammaproteobacteria > Diplorickettsiales > Diplorickettsiaceae > Aquirickettsiella > Aquirickettsiella gammari. Next base: position 57,489 of record NMOS02000005.1, on the reverse strand, counting down.
AGCCGTAATGCACAAGAAGCCCACGAAGCAATACGACCAACCCATGTTGAGTTTTTGCCGGAGCAACTTAAAAGTCATTTAACGCCTGATCAACTTAAGTTATATGAGCTTATTTGGAAACGCGCCGTGGCTTCCCAGATGATTCATGCGACTATCGATACGGTTGCCGTTGATTTAAGCGCGAAAGCCGCCACAGATCATTGTTTTCGAGCCAATGGATCGACTATCGTACATGCGGGTTTCATGGCAGTTTACTTAGAAAGTTACGATGAGAGTAAAGCTAAATCAGAGCAAGATGGCGCAAAATCAGAAGAAGAAAATAGCCTATTGCCACCCCTAAAGGTAGGTGATGAAGTTAAGCTTATCGATATCAGTGCGGATCAACATTTTACCGAGCCACCACCGCGTTACAGTGAAGCAAGTTTAGTCAAAGGCTTAGAAGAAAGAGATATTGGCCGACCTTCAACGTATGTGCCTATTATTTCAACTTTACAACAGCGGGAATATGTTACGCTCGATCAAAAGAGATTTAGACCAACTGATGTAGGTAGAGTGGTTAATAAATTTTTAACGCGCTATTTTATGCAATATGTTGATTATGATTTTACGGCGCGATTAGAAGATTCTCTCGATCAGATTTCGCGAGGCGAGAAGGAATGGATTCCGTTATTACAAGATTTCTGGACTCCCTTTAAAACACTAGTAGAGACAACCGAAGATACCGTTCAACGCAAGGATGTAACCCAGGAAGCTTTAGATGAAAGTTGTCCTAAGTGTGGTAAGTCGCTGTCGATTCGCTTAGGTAAGCGAGGTCGATTTATTGGTTGTTCTGCTTATCCTGAGTGTGATTACACGCGAAATATGGAAGGCGAAGTGACCACAGTGAGTGAGCCTGAGGTCGTACAAGGGCGTTTATGTCCAGATTGTGGGCATGCATTACATATTAAAATAGGCCGCTATGGCAAATTTATTGGTTGTAGCCACTATCCCAAATGTAAACATATAGAGCCTTTGGAAAAACCAGCAGATACCAAAATTGAGTGTCCTGAATGTCGAAAGGGAACACTGCTTAAGCGTAAATCACGCTATGGTAAGATTTTTTATTCTTGTTCTACTTATCCTAGCTGTACCTATGCGGTGTGGAACGAACCTATTGAGCAAGCATGTCCGCGTTGTGCTTGGCCAGTGATGACGATCAAAACAACCAAACGTCGAGGGACTGAAAAGGTTTGCCCGCGTAAAGAATGTGCTTATGCAGAGCCAATGCCAACCGTACTCGAGGGATGATTTAGCTTAAATGAACCATTGATTATAACGCTAAAGTTTCATTTTGACTTCACAAAGTAATTCGCCTTTAGCAAGCTTAGTAATAATTTCTTGGCCGAATTTTATTTCGTTGCTATTACGGAGAATCTTTTTAGTTTGGGCGTCAGTCACAATAGCATATCCTCGAGCTAGGCTTGCCAAAGGACTAATTGCATGCAATGTGCGCGATAAGCCTAATAATTTTTGCTGATGGGTTTGTAATTGGTTTTTTATGCTTAAATTTAAGCGTTGTGTTAATTCGTCACAGCGCTGCGCGCTATCTTGTAAGCGTTGTTTTGGATGGCGTAGGCGCTTAGAAAGATTTTCTAGTGTTTGTTGGTAAGCATTTAATAAATACTCTATTGTTTTAATGAGCCGCAGATAGGTTTTTCCTAAGTGTTGCTGATATTCACGACTATCAGGACTCGCCAGTTGCGCTGCCATAGAGGGTGTGGCGGCGCGACAGTCCGCTACAAAATCAGCAATAGTGAAATCTGTTTCATGACCTATCGCACTGATAAGTGGTAACTTACTTTTGAAAATTGCTCTGGCGACGCATTCCTCATTAAAAGGCCATAAGTCTTCCAATGACCCCCCGCCACGTGCCAAAATTAATACATCACATTCTTGGCGTTGATTGGCCACTTGAATTTGTTGAACAATTTGTGCAGGGGCGTTTTTTCCTTGCACGAGGCAAGGATAAACAATGACGGCGATAGCAGGAAATCGTTTTTTTAATACGACGCAGATGTCACGAAGAGCAGCGCCGGTTTCTGAGCTAATAACGCCGATAACGCTAGGAAATTTAGGTAAGGATTTTTTATACTGTGCCGCGAATAAGCCTTCGGCCGCGAGTTGGGTTTTTAATCTTTCAAACGCTTTACGTAATGCTCCTTCACCGGCTGGTTCAAATTGATCGATAATTAATTGAAATTCTCCACGGACAGGATAAAGACTAATTTTGGCGCGGACTAAGATCTGCATACCATTTTTGGGTTGATTATCTTTATAGCGTTGGCGACCATTAAAAAGTGCACAGCGGACTTGCGCGTTGGCGTCTTTTAAAGAGAAATACCAATGTCCCGAATTAGGACTGGCAAAATTAGAGATTTCACCTTCTATCCAAACCGGTAAAAAGGCATCTTCTAGTAAATTTTGCACCATTTGGTTGAGTTCAGAAACGCTATAGATCAATTCTTCAGGCATAGGCTCAATCCAATACTATAGATCACTTATCTAATTAATGATTTGTCTTCTCACATCAATTACGTTAGGAATTTGTTTGATACGATCTAAAACCTTACCCAGTGATGGTAAGCTTGGGATTTCAACGGTTAATTTAATATAAGCTTTTGGATCGGGTTTATTACTGGAGAGGTTTAGCGCCAGCAAATTCAATTTTTCATTGGCAATTAATGTAGAAACATCGCGTAATAAACCGGGGCGATCGTAAGCTTCTACACAGATATCGACTGGATAAACTTGGCTTGCTATCTCTCCCCAATCAGCCTCAACTAAACGATTGTGTTTTTCAGGCTCGAGATTTAGTAAATGGGTACAGTCATCCCGATGCAGAATAATTCCACGGCTTTGTGTGATAAAACCACGGATTGGATCACCTGGAACCGGTTTACAACAACCCGCTGTTTGGGTTAGCAGATCCGTGACACCCGCTACGGTAATCCCTTCAGGTAAGCTATTACGTGGTTTACCTAATAAAATTTCGGTTTCGACGAGTGACCTAGATTCAGGCTGCTTTTCTTGTGCTTGTATCGCATTTAATAGTTGCGCAAGCCTTAAGTCACCACTCCCCAGTGCGGCCATCATTTCCTTTTTTGTTTTAAAGTGGAGTTTATGCGCCAATTTTTCTTGATCAACAGTCGTTAGCCCTAGTCGTTGAATTTCTTTATTAAATAAATCCTCACCATTTATTAAATGTTTTTCATAATCTTGGGTTTTAAACCAATGATGCGCTTTGGCTTTAGCACGGGCCGTATAGAGATAGCCCAGATTAGGATTTAGCCAGTCTAAACTTGGACTACCTTGTTTAGCAGTAAGAATTTCAATTTGGTCACCAATTTTTAATTGATAGGTGAGTGGAACAATTGCACCATTGATTTTTGCCCCTCGACAACGGTGTCCAACCTCACTGTGGATGTGGTAAGCAAAATCTAAAGAGGTAGATCCTTTTGGCAAATCAAGAATATCTCCATTAGGAGTAAAAACATAAACTCGATCATCTAAAACCGTGGTAAGGCCAGGCACGGTAGCCTTACCACGTTTAACAAGTTCTTTTTGCCATTCAAGCACTTGGCGTAACCATGCGATTTTGGTTTGGTAACTTGCTTTTTGTTGCTGAGAATTTTCTTTGTATTGCCAATGGGCCGCTAGGCCATGCTCAGATTCTTGGTGCATTTGATGGGTGCGAATTTGAATCTCAAGTATTTTTTCTCCCGGACCTAAAACCGCTGTATGGATAGAACGATAACCATTTGATTTAGGTGTTGCAATATAATCATCAAATTGTTCGGACAAAGGTGACCATAAACTGTGAATAATACTTAAAACGTTGTAACAATCTTTAACCGTATTAACCAAAATACGGATGGCATTTAAGTCATAGAGCTGCTCAAATTTTAATTTTTTTTGCTGCATTTTTCTGTAAATGCTGTGAATATGTTTGACACGCCCATAGACCTCAAAGTTAAGTAATTGAGCGTTGCCTAAGATATTTCGTAATTGTGTGAGAATTATTTGCACATAGGATTCACGATCAATTAAGCGTTCTTGAAGTAGTTGGGCGATTTGCGCATAAATTTTAGGCTCTAGATAATGTAGTGATAGATCTTCAAGTTCCCACTGTAATTGACCTACACCAAGACGATTAGCTAATGGAGCATAAATATCAATTGTTTCCCGTGCATAAGATTGGCGTGTTTCTTGTTCCAATGTATCTAATGTACGCATCGTAGCAGTGCGTTCTGCCAGTTTGATTAAGACAACCCGCATATCCTCTACCATAGCAAGTAACATTTTTCGAATATTTTCTAATTGTGTTTGATGAAGATTAGTGGCCGTACTTGCAATGCGAATGGCATTCATTTGTTTAGCGCCGGCAATGATCTTGGCGACATGAGGGCCTAAGTGTTCATTGACTGTTTCTGGGCAAAGTTCCGCATAATTTACACAACTATAAACTAAGGAAGCAGCAATAGTCTCTTTATCTAGATGTAAATCTAATAAAATTTCCGCCATGGTGAGGCCTTGTTGTAAGCAAGAGACATGGGTAGGTGTTGTTCTGGATTCCCCCACAATCTGACTTAAAATAGAAGCTTGTCGAATTAGCTTGAAATCTTCTTGACTGCGTTGCATGGCCGCATGGTGTAGCCATGTTTCCAAATTAATACTGCCGTCGTTATTTAAATAGAGCGAATTTTTTATTTTAACCATTTTCAGTTATCCTTTATCGTTATTTTGCAGCTCTAAAAAATTTTAGAAATATCAACTAATCGTTACATCTCATTGTTTTGGGATATAACTCCTATTTATAGGTTGCTTTTTGCCAAAAACTCACAAATTCGATTTTCTAATAAGCGATAACCTCCTTGATTATTTTTTCCAGGAACGGGGTCGTTAATTAAAATAGAAAAAGCAAGCACCTGACCATTAGCCGTCCTAATATAACCCGCTAAGCTGCTTATTCCATGCATGCTACCCGTTTTAGCGTGTATTTTATCTAATGTAGGCCCACCCAGACGGTGCTTTAATGTTCCATCTAGTCCTGAACGAGGTAAGGACTCAAAGAGTAAGTCGCTATCAGGCAATTGCGTATAGGCAAAATTCAATAATTGAACAAAGGCATTCGGCGTAACTATATTATTACGCGATAAGCCAGAACCATCGACCATCATGACATGTCTAAAATCAATATCCGTTTTGCTGGCAAGGATAGCTTGAACGGCATTTCTGCCCGTTTTCCAGCTGCCTTGTGCTGAAAAATACTTTTCCCCTAGTTTTTTTAATAAACTATCAGCAATCAAATTGTCCGATCTTTTTAACATATTTTTTATTAAAAAAGCAAGTTCAGGAGAGCTGTTTTCTGCTAATATTTTAGCCAGAGGAGGTGTTTTCCCATAAACTAAATTCGAATAGTGAATGGAATACTTTCGTAATAAGCCAGCTACAATGCCATAAGTGGCCAGATTGGGATTCTGTAACGCGACCGCAAATGATAAAGGGCCCATCTTAGGCGAAAGGTATCCTCTTAAGGTATAGTGATTTGCGCTAATCGCATTTGGTTTTAAGTCTAATGAATAGCTAGGTCTTCTTAAGTGCTTGGTAATAGCCAGATTGTCGATAACTATACCTAAATTACGGCTACTTTTGGTGACAGTTGGATGTAGTAAGTGTTGGTTAGGTTTAACGCTTAGACTAAAACAATTGCGATTGATGATGGTTGCTGTGACAGGTGCCGCATAACAGAAAATTTTATCATCAATCACGCGTCCCGGAGGCCAGGTACTTCGATCGATGGCGGTATCATCAATAACGATATTTCCTTGGACCTTGGTTATATGCTGTTCATTTAAGGTCGTTAACATGTCCTTGAGATCATCTAGCGTCAAATAGGGGTCTCCGCTAAATTTGATGTAAAGATTTCCAGCTAAGACACCGTTGCGTATTTGTGCACCAGGATTTGTTAAAAAACGCGTTTTAAATTGAAAATGAGGCCCTAAATAATCTAAGGCGGCAATGCCTGTGAATAATTTTAAAGTACTAGCAGGGACAAAGCCGTGGTTTGCATTATATTGGTAAAGCACTCTTCCGCTTGACAAGGACTGTATAGAAACACCGATGCGATAAGCTTTGAAATGACTTAATATGTTATTTAAATTAACTTGGATAGAGGAAGTTTGGGATTGATGTCCGTTCTCATCATAAAATGCAAAACTTTTTGTTGTGCCTATCACCAGCGTAATGGCGAGTGCATACATAATGTGACGGAGGGTTTTTAGGGATACTATGTTTAGTTTATTCATACTACCTATTTGGTAAATAAACAAATTGCTTCGCTATGATGGGTTTGCGGAAACATGTCCATGATGCCCGCCTGTTGTAAACTATAACCTTGCTTGACTAATTCTTTCGCATCTCTTGCAAGACTAGCAGGATTACAAGAAACATACACAATGCGCTCGATATTCCAACGTTTAATTTGTTGGATAAACTCCAAGGCACCTGAACGTGGCGGATCCAACAGAATTTTGTTAAAAGCTTGTTGGGCCCAGGTTTCTTTTTGTATTGATGTAGTTAAGTCAGCCGTGTAAAAATAGGCATTATTAATGGTATTGTGAATAGCATTTGTTTTGGCGCGCTCTACAAGTTCATTATGTCCCTCGATGCCTACTACGGATTGACATCGTGTGGCAAGGGCTAAGCTAAAATTACCTAATCCGCAGAATAAATCCAATATCCGATCGCTGAAATTAGGCGCGAGCAACTCCATAGCACGCGTTACCATGGCTTGATTAATATCGGCATTGATTTGAACGAAATGCTTAGGTTCGAATAATAACTCTAAACGTAATGGTAAATAACCCTCATTATTTAAGTGATAACTCAATAACTTAGGATTTTTTGGCCAAATACAATGCGCGCTACTTTCATTGCCAGGTTGTAAGTAAAGTTGTAATTGGTACTGTTTGGCAAAGGCTTCAAGCTTAATTTGATCGGAGCTGTCCAAGGGAAGTAAGTGTCGAAAAACTAACGCAATAATCTCATCGCCTAATGCGGCTTCAATTTGCGGAATAGTCTGATAAGCCTTGAGTGTGATAATGAGTTGTTGTAAGGGGACTAAGAGTCGTCCTACTCTAGGGTCTAGTGTTTCACAGGCTTGTAATTGAGCGAGATAGCGTCCATTTTTTTCACGAAAACCAACTAATACAGCTTGTTTTTTAGCCACATATTTGACTCCCAGTCGTGCTCTGCGGCGATATCCCCAACTGTCAGCTGTCAATGGAGGCAGTAAGGTAGTGGGCTGTATTCCGGCAAAATGAGTAAATTGTTCAAGTAAGGTTTTCTCTTTGTGTTGCAGTTGTGCTGCACTACTGAGATGTTGTAGGTTGCAACCGCCACAAATACCGTAATGGAGGCATTGAGGCTTAATTCTTTCGGATGAGGCTTGTAAAATCTGAATAGATTTTGCTTCGTCATAACAACGACGCTTCTTATTGTAGGCGATTAAGACAGTTTCTCCAGGTAATGCATTTTCAATGAAGGTAATTTTTCCGTTGATATGGGCAATGCCGCGGCCTTCATGAGAAATACCTGTAATGAAGATAGGTGGTGAATCAGTAGCTAATGGGTTTAAATTTTCCATATTTTTATAAATTGTTCAAAGTGAGATTTATTTTCTTGAGCGATTGTTTCACGCGCATAAGTACATTCTTTTTGGTAGGTTTCAAACGAGAAGTTTCCACGCATCAGTTCAAAGCGAAGATAAATTAAATAGGTATTTAACACATCAATTTCACAATAGTTTCGAATGGCTTCTAGTTTCCCTTCTAAAAAATAGTCCCAAACTTGACTTCCATCCATGCCAAGTTTTCCAGGTAAGCCTAACATGACAGCGATTTCAGTTAGAGGGGCATTGGCACGACCTTGATAAGCTGCCAGGATATCCATAAGGTCACTGTGCCGGTAATGGTATCGGTTGAGATAATTATTCCAGCGAAAGCTTGCATCATTGTCATTACCCACATTCCAATAGCTAGGACTGCTAATTCCATATAATAAAGCGCGATAATGCAAAACAGGTAAATCAAAACCGCTACCATTCCATGACACCAATATCGGTGCGTATTTTTCAATGCACTTGAAAAATGCCTCTATTAGAGTGGGCTCATCGGAATTGATATCACCTAAGGATCCTATTTTAAACAGACTCTTACTACGTAACGCCACAGAGATAGCAATAATTCGTTGTAGATGATGTGGAAGGAAGGTAGAGCCGTTGGTTTTTTCTTTACGTCTTTCCCGCATCATCTCAGCGACTTCTCGGTCGCTTTCAATGTCCAAGTTATATAGGAGCCGTCCATTTTTTGTATCAGGGACGGTTTCAATATCAAAAACAAAAATATTCATAACACTATCATCGTTTAGGGATAGGATAAGCTCCTTTAATAGGCTAGTATACTCGCGAGGACTCTACATGCTTGACTCCTTTTTATAGTAGACTTCTTTTGAAACTCATTAAAATTAATTAATTTTAGCGTTGTTACTTACCTATTTACGGATGTAAACTCAGGGCCCTATAACCTATGGCTAGATTTTGTCGATTTCCAATGGTCCCAGGTAGTCTAGGATATGACGCGATAAAACCATATTTTTAGGTTTCTGGCTAGTACAAATCCAGATTAATGAATATAGATGAACCTTCGACACTTACTTTGAGATAATAAGAGAAGATGAGAATTATTTTATTAGGAGCGCCCGGAGCAGGAAAAGGGACTCAGGCAAAACTTATAACCGCTTATTACCATATTCCACAGATTTCTACTGGAGATATGCTACGTGTTGCGGTAAGCCAGGGTACCCATCTGGGTTTACAGGCAAAGGCTATTATGGATTCAGGCCAGTTAGTATCAGATGAAGTCATTATTAGGCTGGTTGAAGCACGTATTAGGCAAGCAGACTGTATAAACGGGTTTTTATTTGATGGCTTTCCACGTACTTTACCTCAGGCTGAGGCGATAAGAGCCAATTCTATTTTTATCGATTTTGTCATTGAAATTAAAGTGGATGATGAGGAAATTGTGAAAAGGCTCAGTGGACGCCGTATCCATCTCGCTTCGGGAAGGATTTACCATCTATCATATAATCCGCCACATATTCCGAATAAAGATGATGTAACTGGAGAAGCACTTATTCAACGTAAAGATGATACTGAAGAAACGGTACGTGAACGTTTGCGTATTTATCATCATCAAACCAAACCATTGCTTTGCTATTATCAGGATTGGCAGCTTCGCGGCGGTCCTGATGCGCCATGCTATATCTCAATCGATGGTCATGCGAGTGTTGAGGAAGTCCGTAGACAGATTTTTGCCGCATTAGAGCAGAATAAACGCTAAAAATTTAAATGTTACTTTTATTAGCGGATTAACCTTATTACGCGGACATTAGATAAAGCGTGATAGCGCTGAATTAATGATTAGGTGAAAGCGTTAACTGTTTCAAAACTGCATTTAAGTCGTCAGGTAATTCGGCGTTAAGAATTATTGTTTGCCCTGTCGAGGGTAAATCAAATTTTAGTTGACTAGCGTGCAAGAAAAGTCGTTTACAGCCTAATTTCCGCATTTCTTTATTAACATCTTTATTGCCGTATTTTTCATCGCCAATAATAGGATGTTTTGCATATTGGGCGTGAACACGAATTTGATGGGTTCGACCAGTGATAGGGACTGCAGCCACCAAAGTAGATTCAGTAAAGTATTGTCGTACGGAGAATTGAGTTAAGGATATTTTACCTTCTGTTTGAACGCGGACTATGCGCTCTCCGGATCGTAATTGATTTTTAGACAGGGGTACATCAACTTTTAGTAAAGATTTAGGCCAATGGCCAGCCACTAAGGCAAGATAGGTTTTTTTAATATTACCCGAGCGTAGTAATTCATGTAGTTCTTTTAAAACACTACTTTTTTTTACCAGTAACAAGCAACCCGAGGTGTCACGATCTAGGCGATGGGCTAATTCCAGGAATTTTAATTGTGGACGAAGTTGACGCAAAGTTTCTATCACCCCTAGATGTATTCCGCTGCCTCCATGGACGGCAATGCCAGTGGGTTTGTTGAGCGCCAAAAAGCTTTTATCTTCGAAAATAATGGCTTTTTCAAATAAGCTTATTAGTTGCTCACTCGGAATAGCCTTTTTAGTAGGTGGAGAAAGCCGTAAGGGGGGGATACGAATAATATCTCCTTCTTGTAGCCGATAATCGGGTTTTACCCTTTTCTTATTAATACGTAAGTCTCCTTTCCGTATAATTCGGTAAAGACGACTTTTGGGGAGGCCTTTCAAGCGCGATATTAAAAAATTATCGAGCCGCTGGCCTGCATAGTCACTTGTTATGGTTAAATATTGAATAGTTGGCACAATATCGTTAATCTAGCACAGATATAGTAAGTCTTTCTAATAATTTGATAAAATCTTGCTTTTAGGTAATTGCTAAAAATTGACATCAGTATTTTATCTTTGTTATATAACCCACGTTCTTTAGGCGCTTGCTAGTTTAGTAGTTTGGCATACGAAATTAAATTTATAAATTCAGAGGCTATTATGACTCAATCTGCGGAAATAACCATTAAAGATCAATCTTCTTCCACCGCGATTTTAAAAGTTAATGACTTGCCTCCTATTAAGTTGCCAGTTTGCAATGCAACATTAGGGCCTAATGTTCTTGATGTGACGCAATTAGCAAAGCTTGGCACATTTACCTACGATCCAGGGTTTTTATCTACAGCGGCGTGTTCTTCTAAAATAACCTTCATTGACGGAGAAAAAGGTATCTTACTTTATCGAGGTTACCCTATTGATCAGCTGGCAGAAAAGTCAGATTTTATAGAAGTTGCTTATCTGTTGCTTAACGGTGAATTACCTAATAAAACACAAAAAAAAATCTTTAACGGAGAAATTAACCAACATACTATGGTGCACGAGCAATTACGCCATTTCTTTTATGGGTTTCGCAGAGATGCCCATCCTATGGCAATTATGTTGGGTGTTGTAGGGGCTTTATCGGCTTTTTATCATGACTTATTAGATATTCATAATGAAGCCCATCGTAAGTTAGCCGCACTAAGATTAATCGCTAAAATGCCAACATTGGCGGCGATGTCTTATAAATATTCTACCGGCTTACCTTTTATGTATCCTTTGAATCATTTAAGTTATGCGGAAAATTTTTTACATATGATGTTTGGGGTTCCAAGCGAAGAAAATCGACCTAATCCTGTCTTAGCACGTGCTTTAGATCGAATTTTTATTTTGCATGCTGATCATGAGCAGAATGCTTCTACCTCTACTGTTAGGCTTGCGGGTTCAACCGGCGCTAATCCCTATGCATGTATCTCCGCTGGAATAGCGGCTTTGTGGGGCCCCGCACATGGTGGCGCTAATGAAGCTTGTTTAAATATGTTACTTGAGATAGGGGACATCTCTCGTATAAACCATTATATCGCAAAGGCTAAAGATCCTAATGACCCTTTTCGATTAATGGGTTTTGGTCATCGAGTTTATAAAAATTATGACCCGCGTGCCTCGGTGATGAAAAAGACCTGCCATGATGTATTAGAAGAAACAGGGAAAAAAGAGGAGCCCTTATTTAAACTTGCATTGGCGTTAGAAAAAATTGCTTTAGAAGACGCTTATTTTATTGAACGAAAGTTATACCCTAATGTAGATTTTTATTCAGGTATTACTTTAAGTGCTTTAGGTATCCCTACAAATATGTTTACTGTTATCTTTGCATTAGCTCGTACAGTGGGTTGGGTTTCACAATGGGAAGAAATGATGGCCGATCCTAAGCATCGCATCGCAAGACCAAGACAATTGTATATTGGAAATACACAAAGAAATTATATACCTATTGAAAAAAGATAATAAAATCTCCATAAACACCCTACACTATTTAATTAAATATCAGTAAAGTTAGAAAAAAACATACGTTTTTTAATTTAAATAAAAAATGTTGCTGAATTCTCTTTTATTTATAGATATAATTAAAGTGTCTATTTAGATTTATGTTTCTTGATTTAAGTGGATTAAATTAGACATAAATTAGTATTATCTTAATCTCAAGAAGGCTACATTGATTTAAATATATATTAACTTTAATAAAGGAACTCAAACTTATGACGAATCCAAAAACACAAACAAAACGTAAACGAGGGAGACCCCCTTTAAGCGCGGCTAAAAAAATGCAGCGTAGTAAAGCGGCTCAAGCGGCTCGTATGACCCATAGAGCCCTGCGAGCTAAACTTGCCTTACTTAAGGCAAGTTTCAGAGAGAAGTTGAAACTTGCCGAGCAAGAAGCCTATCAAAAAGCACTTGAAAAAGTCGTTAAAATTGAGCATAAAAAAATGGAAGCTAATTATGAAGCTTTGGCGGTTGCAAAAGCTAAATTTAGTAGCAAAAAAAGTGTGAAAAGAACGTTAATGACAAAAGGGCGAGGGAAACCTGCTCAGCTCAATATAATGAAAAAAGGGATGCGGAAACGTGGACGGCCAAGAAAGATGAAGTAATTTTTTAGCTGAAAATATCTTAGACTAATTAAGTAAGGTTTTGATTATCAAACAAAAACAGAATTAAAAATAAGCTATTTTTTGAAGAATTATAGCGATGATCGCTTTGCTTTTGGTCTAATCACACAGTCTTTTGTCCCTTAAAGGCTTACAGATAAAAATACGAATAAGGATGAAATGTAAGCCTTTTACCGGATAAAACGGGCTAAATTCGTTCAAATTTTGTACTAATTATGCTATAGTGGTCCTCTTCTGCTAAATAAGCAAAAGGGGGGGGCATATAGTGATATTAAAGAAAATAACAAGTTTATTAATTCTAGCAAGTAGTCTTTTTGTGATGACTGTTAATGCTAGTCCAATGAGCCAGGGTTTGAATGTACAAGCTGAACTAAAACAGTTCAGCGAGCGGGCGCCTGGGCTTAATCCTAAAGTACTACAGTTAGGGTTAGAAGCGTATAATAAAGCTAGACAAGAAGGTTTAGATAACCAGCAAATCTTAACTATTGTTGATTATACTAGACCATCGACAGTACGTAGACTTTGGGTGTTAGACCTTAAAAATAATTCAGTGCTTTTTAATGATTATGTGGCGCACGGGAAAAACAGTGGTGGCAACTATGCAAATTCCTTCTCTGATAAACCAGGAAGTTTAGAGTCGAGTTTAGGGGTGTTTTTAACCGAATCACCTTATCAGGGTAAACACGGCTACTCATTAAAGTTAAAAGGTTTAGAAAAGGGATTTAATGATAGGGCTGAAGCGCGTGATATTGTCGTGCATAAAGCAGATTACGTAACAACGCAATTTCTCCGACAGCATGGTAGTCTAGGACGAAGTTGGGGTTGTTTCGCAGTAAGTCCAGCCGTTGCCGATTCTTTAATCCATGTGATTAAAAACGGGACACTAATATTTGCTTACTATCCTGATCCAATGTGGTTATCAAAGTCTCAGTTACTTTCATAAATGAGAAAAATTAACTGTTAAGCAGCCGCTAAAGGCTGCTTTTTTTTGGCCACATTTTATTTTGGTGAGAGCCTAGAAAATCCTAAGATAAAAAAATCACACGCCCACGGGGAGTATCATTTTTTTTAAAATTTCTTCATAAATTAAAGCTAATTGCTCAATGTCGCTTATTGATACACATTCATTGATTTGGTGGATAGTACGATTACAAGGGCCAAATTCTACAATTTCTGCACCTAAAGGTGCAATAAAACGCGCATCGGAGGTCCCGCCCGTCGTTGAAACCGTAGAGGATAAACCAGTGATTTTTTTTATAACAGATAGACAAGCGCTACGTAATTGACCCGGGGCGCTTAAAAAAGGTAAGCCTCCGTGTTGCCAATCGATTTTATAATTCAAGTTATGTTTTTTTAAAATAGCTACCACGGTATTTTTTAGTTTTTCAGCGCTCGTTGCGGGAGAATAACGAAAATTAAATTGAACCTCTAAATTATCGGGAATAACATTTCCGGCGCCTGTCCCAGCGTGAATATTAGACAATTGTAAACTTGTCGCTTGAAAATCAGCAAGCACGCTATCGTCCCAATGCGTATTTAATAGCTCTGTTAAACTATTATTAAAGCGATGAATGGGGTTTTCTGCTAATTGCGGGTAAGCGATATGGCCTTGTTTGCCTTGGATAAATAAACGTGCTGATAAGGAACCACGGCGGCCTATTTTTAAGGTATCACCCAATTTTTTTTCGCAGCTAGGTTCACCCACTAGACAGTAATCTATTTTTTCATTTCTCTTTTTTAATAGCGCAGCTACCTTTGCTGTCCCATTAATACTTGGCCCTTCTTCATCGCTGGTAATTAGCCAGGCTATAGAGCTGGTATGATGAGGACGCTGATTAATAAATCGTTCACAAGCGACTAACATCGCCGCGAGACTCGCTTTCATATCAGCACTACCACGACCATAGAGCTGCCCATTACGTATTGTCGGTTTAAAAGGAGGACTATCCCATTTATCTAATGGACCTGGAGGAACAACATCGGTATGTCCAACAAAAACAAATAAAGGGCCTTCTTTTCCACGTCTAGCCCAGAAATTATTGACTTCTTCAAACGGTAAGTGTTCAATCGCAAAACCTAAGCGTTTTAAATGTTGGCACAGAATAGTTTGACAAGCTTCATCCCGCGGTGTTACGGAAGGGCAAGCGATAAGTTGTTGGACTAACGCAATTGGCGATAACATAGATATTTGATCCTATCAATTTAAGATAGTATTTTACGTCAAAATAATAGATCTAGGAAATAAAGTAATCTGAGGGTGTGAAATTTTTGCGATATAAAAATAAATGTGTCGAATCCAACAAATTTTTGTCTAGTACAGCGCGTTCTACTATGAAATTTAATTTAAAAAAAAACTACCTTTATAAACCTAGCTTGATATCGTCAGAGTGCGAACCTTCTCAACGTCGTGTATACTCGGTAGTAAGTTTAGATGATGGAAAGAATGCTTTATGACGAGCACCTTAGTATTTATCTATATTGTTATAGTCTTAGCATTTATTTTTGATTTTATTAATGGCTTTCATGATGCCGCTAATTCCATAGCAATTATGGTCGCAACTAAGGTTTTAAAGCCTTTGACAGCCGTATTGTGGGCCGCTTTTTTTAATTTTATTGCTTTCTTATTTTTTCATCTTAGTGTGGCAACTACCATTGGTTCGGGGCTTGTTGAGCCACATATTATTACTCCGTATCTTCTTTTTGCGGCCCTTATGGGCGCTATCATTTGGAATCTCTTGACCTGGTATTTCGGTTTACCTTCTAGTTCATCACATGGATTAATAGGAGGTTTAATTGGAGCTGCCCTGGTAACAGGGGGATGGCATGTGTTGAATTGGCATGGATTGTTACCTGTATTGATAGCCATTGTTTTATCGCCGGTGTTAGGATTGTCAGTAAGTTGGATTTTGATAAAAATTTCTCACGCATTGCTAAAAGATATAAATTCCGATAAGGCGCAGCGCTGGTCCAGGCGTGCGCAATTTGTTGCAGGAGCTTTATTGAGCTTGGGCCATGGTGGTAACGATGCGCAAAAAACGATGGGTATCATTGCCGTCTTATTGTTTTCTACGGGGCTTTTAAATGGACATTTTTATGTCCCATTTTGGGTAATTATTTCTTGTAATTTTGTGATGGGTTTAGGTACGCTCATTGGGGGTTGGCGTATTGTAAACACATTAGGGAATAAGATTACTCAATTAACTCTTTTAAGTGGAGGGTGTGCTGCAACCGGCGCGGCGCTCACTTTATTTCTTGCTACCGATCTAGGTATCCCTGTTTCTACAACACATACTGTGACAGGTGCTATTCTTGGAGTAGGCTCGAGCAATGCTTGGATAGCCACACATTGGCCTACAGTACGGCGAATTATGTGGGCATGGTTATTGACTCTTCCGGCAGCAGGATTAGTGGCTAGTCTAGTTATGATTTTAGAGACCCCGTTTAAGCTAGCTTAGTTTTCTCATTTCTGTTATCCGAAAGTGTTGCTAGCCAGTCCTTACCCGTTTCATAATAAGATTTATTTAGGTCTAGGCTTAGGTATTAGTGGCTTTTCATTTGTGCTGTCAGAAAGTTTTTTTCTTATATAAGCTAATTGTACAAGTCCACCGGGAAAACTAATTCCGTCTTTAGTATAAAATCTTACTTTTTTATGAGTATTAGTTGCCGTTTCTGCATTAATCTCTTGGGTTGTTTCCTCAGCAATGCAATTATTTGACATTCTTCTTCTAAGATCTTCGATAGATTTCTTCATACACACTCCTTGTATTCAACAATCATTAAAATTTATTTTCTAAATAAGATAAAAACGCTTATAGCATAACAGCCCATACTATTCTAAAACATTTTAAAAACTACTTGTAGGAAATAAGTAATAGCGGTAGAGTTTTCATAGGATAATAATTATATAAAAATTATATGGCCCGCTGGACGTTAGGGTTTTTAGTCGGCGTGATATGGCTCACGCATTTTACGCATTTACCTTCGATAAAAATAGCTTACTTAATTATTGTAATAAGTAGTATTTTAATTATTCTTATTCTGTTACAGCTTATTTCTTCGGGTTGGATTTTATTTTTTGTTGCTTTTTCTTTGGGTTTTTCTTGGGCATTGATAAACGCCCATCATAGACTAAATCAACAATTACCAAAAGTATTGGAAGGAAAAACACTAATTGTCAAGGGGCGTATAGTAAGTATTCCAGAGTTTCATCAATACGCTTTTCGTTTTGATTTTCTTATTAATTCTATAGAGACATCTGTTCCTATTCATTATCCTTTACGCGTACGTATAAATGGGTATCTTTACAAAAATTCAAGTAAATTAGCTAATTTTAAAAAAGGAGAGATTTGGCAGCTTGCTATTCGTTTACATCGACCACGTTCATTTTGGAATCCGGGTAGTTTTGATTATCAAGCGGCGTTATTTCAACAAAACATTCGCGCCACAGGCTATATTAGGGAAAAATTTACTCCTCATTTAATTCAACAAGCAGGTGCCTATTATTTTATTGACAGTTTAAGACAAAAATTAAGTACTAATGTAAAAAAAGCCTTACAAAAATATCCGTTGCCAGGACTTATTAATGCACTTACGACAGGGATACGCTCTGAAGTTACTAACAAGCAATGGCAGGTAATGCGTGGAACCGGCACTAATCATTTATTTGCTATTTCAGGTCTACACCTTGCTTTTATTGCGGGAATTATTTATTGGATAATCCACTTCTTTTACTCCCGTATTCCCTACGCGGCGTTATGGATTCCAACATCACAAATGGCGGCAGTATGTACCTTATTGTGCGCTATTTTTTATAGTGCATTAGCAGGATTTGCTTTGCCGACACAACGCGCTTTACTGATGTTAGCAGTATTTTCATTAGCTATTTTGCAAAGACGCCATTTTACAAGTTGGCACGCATTTAACATAGCGTTATTACTAATTTTAATCCTAGAGCCTTTTGCGGTTTTATCGTCCAGTTTTTGGTTATCCTTTATGGCGGTAGCTTTAATTTTTTATGCTGTTTCTAATCGAATTAGACCCATAAAAAATTGGCGAGCATGGTGCAGAATACAATTTACTGTCAGCTTAGGATTAATTCCTTTATCTTTATTATTTTTCCAACAAATTTCTTGGATAGGTTTTGCGGCTAATTTGTTAGCAATTCCATGGGTAGGGTTTTTAATTTTACCGTTAAGTTTATTGGGTAGCTTAATAACTTTGGCGAATTCGGTTTGGGGCGCTTATGTTTTAGTCTTGGCAGAGCGATTACTTGAATTACTTTGGCAGCTATTGAGTTTTTTTTCAGAAATACCATCGGCTCAATATCACTGTTTCTTATCAACGCCTTGGTTAATATTCACCAGTTTATTTGGATTGTTAATAATTTTGGCGGCAAAAGGAATACCTGCACGTTGGTTGGGGTTAATTTGGATATTACCTTTATTTTTCTGGCAAGCCCAAGTTCCTAAAAAAGGTGATATTTGGTTGCACCTCTTAGATGTTGGCCAGGGTTTAGCAAGTGTTGTGCGTACGCAGCACCATGTCATGATTTACGATACAGGGCCTCGCTTAAGTGCGTCTTTTGATGCAGGAAAGATGGTTGTACTTCCTTTTTTAGAAAAAATAGGCGCGCAAAAAATTAACTTGTTGATGGTAAGTCATGGTGATAACGATCATAGTGGCGGCGCTGGGATTATTTTACAACAAATACCAGTCGACAGTGTGCTAAGTAGTATCCCCAAAAAATTTTTACCCAAAAAAGTAAGTTTGTGTAAAGAGAAAATCAGTTGGCAATGGGACGGCGTTACCTTCGAAGTACTATATCCTCCAGTAAATCAGGGTTATTTAGGGAATAATAGCTCATGTGTATTAAAAATTAGTAATTCTTTACAAAGTATTTTATTGGTCGGTGATATTGAGAAGCTAGCTGAAAATTACCTGATTCATCACGAGCGTAAAGATTTAGCAAGCACGGTGTTAGTAGTTCCACACCATGGGAGTAAAACCTCTTCAAGCATTGATTTTTTAAATCAGGTACAGCCTAGATATGCCTTGTTTTCTACAGGTTATCGTAACCGTTTTAAATTTCCTCATAAAATAGTATTAGAAAGATATCAACGTTTGCGTTCAAAAATCTATAATACGGCTATAGATGGCGCTATTACTTTAAAATTAGATGCATTTTCTGATCATATAGAAGTGGAAACTTATCGCGAAAAAAATCATCACTTTTGGCAAGACTAGCAAAATTTTGTAAATTAAATTTTAACTTAGAAAATAAAAGCTAATAAAATAAATAGCAGCCTTTGGAACAAATTAAAAAGGGCCGCAGAACGGCCCAAGGGGGGTATATCTGTGTTAGTAACGTCCCTGTAGCATCCTTGCTTACACTACATCCTTACAGTGTAGATATCCTTATCTATTCCACAAACATAAGGGTTTGCTAATTAATTCTCACAAAAATAATTGATTGCTCACTATCTTTCTGAAAAATTAATTCCTTGATTTAGGTCATTAGCAACATACACTACATAGATTAACAAAGATAGATTTTATTACAATGGGGGTTTGATTGCTTCAGTTTTAACTTACGCAATTTTGAGCAAAGACTTACAAATCCGGAG
Organism: Candidatus Aquirickettsiella gammari; assembly: GCA_002290645.2. Taxonomy (GTDB): domain Bacteria; phylum Pseudomonadota; class Gammaproteobacteria; order Diplorickettsiales; family Diplorickettsiaceae; genus Aquirickettsiella; species Aquirickettsiella gammari. The sequence goes on along the minus strand of NMOS02000005.1, from coordinate 38,246 downwards.
TGAGTATTGAGCGAAAGTTTAGAAAAACTGAAAGCGCGAGCATCTAACTGGTCTACCTTGAATTTTAATAAATATTAAATACCTATTTAAAATAAAAAATACCAGTATTAGTGGAAAGTAATCATAAAAAGTTCAATTAATAAGATGGACTGGAAGACTCATGGTTTAATAACCACTTTTTAATGAATGATTTTTTCCCTTTGTAGCCACCTAAGCCTTGTTGGGCAACAACGCGGTGGCAGGGGATTAGGATCGGAATGGGATTAGTCCGACAAGCAGCACCAATAGCTCGAGCGCTTGTGTGTAATTTTTTTGCAAGAGTCCCATAACTAATAGTTTTTTGTATGGGCAAATCACTTAACGCATCCCAAACACGCTTTTGAAAAGGAGTTCCTTGAAGATAGTAAGGGATATTAAACTGAAAGCCTGAATTTTTAAAATATTGGTTTAACTCATTGACGATGAGTTTAGATATTTTTCCCCTAGGATCAATTAATTGCGTATGATCCGCTAAGAAATCTAGCCTAGAGAGTTGTTGCGCTACAGTACAAATTCCTAGTTTACCGATAGGGGTTTGGATAATAGCACTATAAAACATATACAAAGTTAAATTGTAAGCTTTACTGGAGTCATCTATCTTAAGCTACTAGAGAAAAAAAGACGTCATCAACAATATCAAGAATAGCTTGAGATATCGTTGATGAATTCGGCCCTCTTTTTAGAGACTTAAGCTAAGATTCTTTACTAAGCGTTTCTTCTTCTTTTGCTAATACAGAAGTTTGTAGGGTTGTTGTTAATTTTTCTTTAATACGTGCTGCTTTACCGCGAAGGGCGCGTAAATGGTATAACTTTGCTTTACGGACATCACCACGGCGCTTTATTTCTATATCAGCTATTAAAGGGCTATAAAGTGCAAAGACGCGCTCTACTCCCTCGCCATGAGATATCTTTCTAACGGTAAAAGAAGAATTGAACTCACGATTGCGACGTGCAATGACTACGCCTTCAAAGGCTTGTAATCGCTCACGTGCACCTTCTTTGACCTTAATTTTTACGATGACGGTATCGCCAGCACGAAATTCAGGGACGTCCTTTTTCAATTGTACTTGTTCTTTTTCAATCATTTTTATGAGATTGCTCATCACCAACTCCAAATTTTATTCACTATTTTCACGGATGAATTCGGCCAATAATACCTGCTCTTGTTCGCTAAGTATACGCTTTTTTAATAAATCAGGGCGCCGTTGCCAGGTTCGTCCCAATGCTTCTTTCAAACGCCAGCGCGCAATAGCAGCATGATTGCCCTGTTGTAAAACTTTAGGGACTTCGAGCCCATTTATTATCGCAGGGTGGGTATAGTGAGGATAATCTAATAGGGAGGCGGTAAAGGAGTCTTGTACGGCAGAGTTTTCATTCCCTAGCGCGCCTATTTGCAAGCGGGCTATCGCATCAATAAGGCACATTACCGCCAGTTCTCCACCGCTTAAGATAAAATCACCCACGGACCACTCTTCATCAATCTCAGTGTCAATGAGCCGCTGATCAATGCCTTCATAGCGGCCCGCGACTAAAATGAGTCCTTTACGCCGGCTTAATGCCTGAGCGGCTGCTTGATCGAAGCGTTTTCCCTGTGGAGATAGATAGCTAACGATAGGGGCGGGTTGATAGGCTTGTTGCTGTAATTTGGCTTGCTTTATCGCCGTTAATAGAGGTTTAAACTTCATGACCATCCCAGGCCCACCTCCATAGGGACGATCATCTACATTGCCATGCTTATCCTCACTAAAATCTCTGGGATTCAAATAGGATAATTTTATGAGGCCATTTTTTTGTGCGCGACCAGGGATACTGGTATTTAATGGGACAAACATCTCAGGAAATAGACTAATAACTTGGATATCCATTAGAAATCAGGATCCCAATCTACTAACATGGTTTGATGTTCTAAATCGATAGATTTAATAGTCTTCTCTAATAGAAAGGGTATTAAATATCTTTTATGATCGGTGACAACTAGAACGTCATTAGCGCCAGTCGCAAAGATAGCTTGAATTATGCCGAGATAAACCTTTTCACAAGTATAGACTTTTAAGCCTTCTAAATCTGCCCAGTAATATTCTTTCTCAGCTAAAGGAGAGAATTTCTGACGCTCCACATAGATCATATGATTTGTAAAAAAACAGGCTGACTCAGGTGTGGTACAGTTTTCAAGCTGTACTACCAAATGTTGACCGCAAAGACGATCGCCCGTTATCTCGGTGGGGGACGACAGAGGATGCTCCTTGCCAGGAGCCAGTAAATACCATGGACGATAATGAAGAATATTACTAGAAGGTTCTGTGTAAGAATTTACTTTGACCCATCCTTTGACGCCATAAGGTTTCCCAATACTCCCTACTAAAACCCATTTTTTTCTCATTTGAACACCTCTACACCACAGCTGTTCTTTTTAAAATTAACGTTATTACCCATCCACGGATGGGTAACTGTGCTTTATTGTTTTGTATAAGCGCATTGTTTAGGGTTTCACCCATTAATGTGTCTTTAATGGTGTAATTTAAAAGAAAATAACACAAATGAAAGCTCTTTAAGCAACTCATAAGTTCACAAGAAAGAGATTAGAGGAGGGGGGAAGTAGCAAAGAGACGGTTTTATGCCGCCGCTGCCACATCTGTAGGCTCTTTAGACTTGTTAATTTCTTTGTTAGCTTTTTTAATGAGGCTTAGGATCTGCTTTGAGGTTTGGGCGCCTCGAGCTATCCAGTAAGCAACCCTATCAGTGGCGATTTGCAAAGATACTTCTTTACCTTCTTCAGCAGAAGGATTACAAAAACCTAAACGTTCAATATAGCGCCCGTCACGGGGATTTCGGCTATCTGTGACAATGATATGATAAAAGGCGCGTTTCTTACGGCCTTTGCGTGCCAAACGAATGGTGACCATGAATAAATATTCCTCTCTTTTTTACTCGCCATTTAAACGCTCAATCGGGTAGTTTATACCGAAAACGAATACATACATCGAGCGTATTTTATATTAAAACCTGCTCGGATTCTACGCAGATTTTATTAATTTGGGAAGGGGTTTTATTAGATTCTTATCCATTATCGAGGATAGTGATTTTGTAGGCCCTGTAGAAGTTTATGCATAGACCCAGGCTTAGAGAAACGCTTCATCATTTTTTGCATTTGATTAAACTGTTTTAATAGCCGGTTTACATCTTGAATTTGTGTGCCCGAACCAGTAGCAATACGTCGTTTTCGTGACCCTTGGATTAGATCTGGAAAATGTCGTTCTTTTACTGTCATAGAAGATATAATTGCTTGCATTTGACGTGTTAACTTCTCATTAAGGGTACTTTTAGCGCTGGTCAATAAAGCGGTATTGTTACCGACAGGCAGTTTATCTAACAGTTGTTTCATTCCTCCCATTTCATCCATTTGCTTAAGTTGATTTAAGAAATCCTCGAGATCAAATTTTTTCCCTTTTTGAAGTTTTTGATTCAATTTTTGCGCGGCTTTTTGATCAGTATGGCGTTGTACCTCTTCAACCAGTGAAAGGACATCCCCCATCCCGAGAATACGAGAAGCAATTCTATCAGGATAAAAGGGCTCAAGCGCAGTGACTTTTTCGCCTGTTCCTATAAATTTAATAGGTTTACCTAAAGTAAATTTCACTGACAAGGCAGCACCGCCACGTGCATCCCCATCGAGTTTGCTGAGTATGATACCCGTTAGGGGGATAGCTTCATTGAAGCCCCGCGCTGTTTTTACGGCATCTTGTCCCATCATGCTATCAAGAACAAATAGAGTTTCTATGGGCTTGCTTACAGTATGGATTGTACGAATCTCATCCATCATAGGGACATCAACATGTAAACGACCTGCGGTATCGATAATGACAATATCTATCCCTTTATTTCGGGCAGCTTGGATAGCAGTTTGCACGATATAGGTCGGTGTTTGAGTGTTATTACTTGCATGAAATAAGGTATTTATACTTTCAGCTAAGCTTTCAAGTTGTAAAATAGCAGCGGGGCGATGGATATCGGTACTTGTTACTAAAACGGATTTATTTTTTTGTGTTTTTAACCAATAGGCTAGTTTCGCAACAGTGGTTGTTTTTCCTGAACCTTGTAAGCCGGCTACTATAATTACAGCGGGAGATTGGGAGTGAAGATTTAATTCTGATAAATTTTCACCCATTATTTGCGCTAAGGCATCACTGACAATTTTTATAAAGGCTTGACCAGGTGTTAAACTTGTTTTGACCTCTTGGCCAAGTGCGCTCTGCCGTATTTGCTCGACAATAGTTTTGACAACGGGATAGGCAACATCGGCTTCAATTAAGGCCTTTTTCACTTCACGTAAGCTTTCTTTGATATTGTTTTCGCTTAAACGACCTTGCCCACGAATATTTCTAAAAGATTGTGTTAAGCGTGCAGTTAAGTTATCAAACATGGTTTATAGTGATCCTGAATTTATCAGTAATTTTATGAGGCTAACACTAAATTTTAGCTTTTGGTGTAGTGTAGGGCCAGTAATAGGTTTTAAAATGGGCATGATGAATGACCTAAAAAATTCTGTTATTGTAGCAGCTTAGCTGAGGGGTAAGCGAATTTCATTATGGTGTCCTATACTGATTTTATTCATATTTTTCTTTCAACGCTAGCGCTGATTGTTTTGTGCAGCGCAGCGCTTCAGGCATTGTTATTAGCTAGCCAAGAGTGGATACTCAAGCATAAACAAGCTATCGGATTTATTCAATATTTTCCGCCTCTGGAAGTGATGGAAACTTACTTGTTTGCCTTAATTTCGATAGCTATAGTTTTACTGACACTACTTTTAACAACGAGTTTGATTTTATTTCATCCTATTTCTGAACAAAGTTTATGGCAAAAAACATTTTTATCGCTGTTAGCTTGGGGCGTATTTTTAATGTTATTAATTGGTAGGAGTTATTTTGGCTGGCGTGGAAAAATTGTAATTAGCTGGACGCTAATTGGTACTGGTTTAATTGCAATGGTTTATTTAGGAGCCGTTTTTTTCGTGCCGACTCTTTAAGGATGAGACTTTAGCGCGTGCATTATTCACTTTCATTTCTTGTTGGATTATTAATTTTCTTGTTGCTTGCTGCTGTCTTTTTTTCATTGGCAGAGGCTTCCATGTTATCTATTAATCGATATCGTTTACGCCACTTAGCTCGGCATAATCACTTGCTTGCTAAGCGCGTGCAAGACCTACTAAAACGTCCCGACCGCTTACTGGGCGTTATCCTCTTATGCGGAACCTTCGCTGATATTCTAGCTTCTGCAGTGGTCACGTTGATCGCACTTCATCATTTTACAACAATAGGTGTTTTTTTCTCAACCTTAGCACTTACCTTTACGGTATTGATTTTTTGTGAAGTAGCTCCGAAAACTTTAGCCACATTATATCCTCAGCCAATTGCATTTTTTGCAGTTTGGCCACTTATTGTTTTATTACGTATTTTATATCCAATAGTTTGGTTAGCCAACTTGATGGCGAATACTAGTTTGCGTTTATTTGGTGTAAAAATTCCAAGATTGACTGTTGAGCAGTTATCCCGTGAGGAGCTAGTGAGCTTATTACGTGAAAGTACCCGCCATCGATCTAATGATTATCAGAGTATGTTACTGAAGGTTTTAGAATTGGGGAAGGTTACCGTAGAAGATATCATGGTTCCCCGACAAGAAATTATTGGTATTGATATCAATGAGCCCTGGCATGTTATTTTAAAACAGTTAATTAAGAGTGAGTACACACGATTACCTATTTACCGGGGATCTATTGATGAAATAATAGGGATTTTACACTTTAGAAAGGTTTTAAATAGTTTAAGTAAACAGCAGTTAAGTAAAGAAGTATTGTTGCAAGCAGCAGAAGATGTGCATTTTATTCCCGAAGCAACGGCATTAAATAGTCAATTGTTAAATTTTCGCCGTGAGAAGCATAGGATTGGTTTAGTTGTGAATGAATACGGTGAAATTCAAGGACTGATTACACTAGAAGATATATTAGAAGAAATTGTTGGCGAATTTACCACCGATATGGCACTCATACGACGCACTATTTCACGGCAAGTGGATGGTAGTTATTTGGTTGATGGCGGGATGTCATTAAGAGATTTAAATCGTCAATTAAATTTGAATCTACCTTTACGAGGTCCTAAAACCTTAAGTGGATTAATCATCGAGTATCTTGAAGTTATTCCCAAAGTAGGCACTGTATTTAAGTTTGAGAATAAAACTATGGAAGTTATTGCCATTAAAAATAATATGATTAAAAAGGTAAAGATTTTTCCCAACTCATCTGCTTTACCTATTGCGTCTTAAATTTAATTTTTTGCATTAAAAAAGCAACTATTTATTTTTTGGAAAAAAAATAAATAGTTGCTATACTTACACGGATATTTTATTTATTTAATTTTTAGTAAGGTTATAAAAATGCGTGTTTATGGACGAAGTTTGAGGATGAATAATGATCGTGGAGCTAGCCCGGATTTAATTGATTCTGTGAGGAAGGTGAATATTCATAAAAAAAATAGAGAAAATTTATCAGGTGGAAAAAATCAAGGGACCCCCTCTGTCGGGGTTGAGCCAAGTTTTTTTAAAACCGAGGAAAAAAAACCTGAAGATTTAGGAAATCTTCCATCTACTTCGCCCGCGCCAGCGGCTTGATGAATTCTAAGATTTAAAAATTTGGATTTATCCAAATGAAACTAAGCATACGTCCCGTCACGTGGTCTCTGCGATAAGAAAAGAATCGTTTTTGGTCGGTGTAAGTGCAGTATTCTCCACCATAAACAGTATTTATTTCTAGTTTATGCAGGCGCTGTTTTGCAAGTTTATATAGATTAGCTTGCCACTTATTACGACCGATATAATGAAAAGCGGTTTGAGCGGCATGATCCTTCTCTATGAAGGCCTGAACGACATCTTCGCCTACGACAAAAGCTTGAGGGCCAATGGCGGGACCTAGCCAGACTAACAAATCCCTAGGAGGGCACTCTAAAGCCAGGATGGCATTCTCTATGACACCATTGTTCAAACCTTTCCAACCCGCATGAACAGCGGCTATACAATAACTAGAGACGCTACAAATCAACAAAGGTAGACAATCTGCAGTTTGTATGGCACAGACTGTGTGCTCTTTTTTTGAATAAATTGCATCAGCGGCAAGTATATTTGTCGGATGATCGGCGGAAATAACGATATTCCCATGTACTTGTTCTAGCCAGAGCAGTTTTTTTTTCAAGCCCAGTGAGCTTTGTAGGAGCTGGCGATTTTTCATGACGCAATTTAGATCATCCCCGACATGTAGACCTACATTTAAGCTGTCAAAAGGGGCTTGACTAAATCCTCCGTATCGGGTCGTTGTATAGGCTTTGATCCAGTGAGGAGCAGGCCAATGGGGGATAATTAGGTCAAGCATGGCCGAGCTTATCCTTACGCAGGCAATGAATTAATGTTTGCATATCTTCAGGTAATGGGCTTTCCCACTCCATGGCTTGCAACGTAACAGGATGTACAATACCTAAGCATTGGGCATGTAAAGCTTGTCGAGGAAATTGGCGTAAACAACTTATTAGATATTCACTGGCCTTTTTAGGTAAATGAAACTGACTCGCATAGGTTTTGTCGCCTACTAAAGCATGATGGATATGGGCCATATGCACACGAATTTGATGGGTACGGCCAGTTTCTAATTTTACTTTAATGAGCGTGTGATGAGCAAATCGCTCGATGACCCGATAATGCGATACGGCTTGTTTTCCACCTAATAAGTGAGTGACCGCCATTTTTTTTCTAAGTCTAGGATGACGGCCGATAGGCGCATTAATAGTCCCTCCGGCAATTAATAAACCCTGAATAACAGCGATATACTCACGTTTCATGGTTCGTGCTTGTAATTGTTGAACTAATTTTGTATGTGCATTGATGGTTTTAGGAATTATTAACAGGCCGGAAGTATTTTTGTCTAAACGATGTATGATTCCAGCACGGGGTAGATTTTTGAGTTCAGGTAAATAATGTAATAAAGCATTAACCAGGGTTTTATCCGTATTTCCTACGGCCGGATGAACGACTAAACCGGCTGGCTTGTTAACGACAAGCAGTTCCTCGTCTTCATATATAATATCAAGTGGGAGTTCTTGTGCTTCCCAACTCACTTCTTTTTTCAGACTAGCCAGAATAGTAATTTTAGCACCTGCTTTAATTTTATCCCGAGGGCGCTTGAGTTCATTATCAACCCAGACTTGTTGATGGCGGATCCAATATTGTAAGCGGGTACGGGAGTAAGCTGGAAATAACTGCCCCAAAATTTGATCAAGACGTTTTTCTGCTAAATGTTCTGGGACTATAGCTTGACAATTAATTACTTGAGCTGTGTTTTTCATAGAATATCGCTATAATGCTGACGGGAGCGATGCCTTTTTATTATGACTTAATAGAGGATACTATCTATGTTTAATGTAGCAAGCAATCTCGAATCCAATGAACGCTTTTCACGTTTAGTAATTGGTGTCATTTTGTTGATTGGTGTGTTACTGGGCCTTGGTAAATTATTTGCGTTTTTAGTGGGTGTTATTCTCATTATTGAAGCAATCATAGGCTGGTGTGGAATTCCTATTTTAGCTGAACGATTTAAGCTGAATGAGATTTTTCGTAAGAAAGATTAAAGACCTTTGCGAGTCAAATTAATAATAATAAATTAATTTGACTTCTTGGGCATTAAATAAAAGAATAGACGGTCGTTTCGCTTATTCCTTCCTTCACTTTAAAAAAGGGAATAAAGCATAGCTTTATTGAAAAGTATTGTGAAATTATTTAAATTTGTTTTTTTAGTAAGTTTTATGTTGTTTATGCTGGCGGCATGCGCCAGCCACTCGAATGATCCGTTTATTGCTTTTAAAGGGCAGCCTGTTGGTCAAGTCTATCAAAATGCAAAGACATCATTGTTAGATCATAATTATAGCCAGGCTATTAAAGCTTACGAAGCGCTCGATGTTTTATATCCTTTTAATCGCTATTCGGAACAAGCCCAATTAGAATTAATATATTGTTCTTATCAAGACGGTGATTCGCCTTCAGCCAAAGTAGCCGCTGAACGTTTTATTCACTTATATCCAAATAGCGTACATAGCGATTATGCCTATTATATGCAGGCCGTATCGGATATGGATCAAGATAGAGGTTGGTATTTACGTTATATCCCTATTGATCTATCTTTGCGTTATCCTGGAACTATGCGTTTAGGCTATCACGAGTTTGCTGAATTGATTAACCGTTATCCTAATAGTCGTTATGCGCCTGATGCAAGACAGCGCATGGTTTACTTGCGTAATTTGTTTGCAAGTTATGAACTCCATATTGCGGATTATTATTTTCGTAGGAAGGCCTACGTAGCGGCCGCTAATCGAGCGAATGAAATTATTCACCATTATCAAGGGGCACCAGAGGTACAAAAAGCTTTGGTTATTATGATTAAAGCTTACCGTATTTTAGGCTTAGAGGAATTGGCTCGCCAAAGTTTGGCTGTATTTAGATTGAATTATCCAGATGCAGATTACGAGAGTATTTAATTTTTGATTTGTTAAGTGGATGAAAAATCTGAAGTAATGGGATAACGTCGTTCTCTACCAAAAGCTCGTGGTGTTACACGGGGGCCGATGGCTAATTGACGACGTTTATATTCGTTCTTATTGACTAAATTAATTACTTGTTGAACTATTTCTTTAGCAAACCCCGCCGCAATGATTTCATCGATACTTTTCTCTTGCTCTATATAGAGTTCTAAAATAGGATCTAATTGCGTATAAGGTGGAAGTGTATCCTCATCTTTTTGATTTTCAGCTAATTCTGCGGTAGGTGCACGTGTTAACAAGGACTCGGGAAAAACAGAACTGATTTTATTGCGGTAAGTCGCTAATTGATAAATACGGGTTTTAAATACATCTTTTAATACGGCAAAACCACCCGCCATATCTCCGTATAAAGTTCCATAACCTACAGCTAGTTCACTTTTATTGGTACAATTTAACAAAAGCTCGCCATATTGATTAGATAGCGCCATTAGTAACACGGCACGACAACGCGCTTGGATATTTTCTGTACTGGTTCCTGGTGGAGGATATTCAGAATCTAAATTGAGAGTCGTTAAAAAAGCTGAAAAACTAGGCTCAATAGATAATATTTTTAGGGAGACAGCTAATTTTTTAGCGAGATATTTCGCGATATCCAGACTAAGTTTTGATGTGTAACGCGAAGCTAATGAAACGGCATGGACACGATCCTTTCCTAGGGCATCCACCGCAATCGTTAATACTAATGCTGAATCAATGCCACCCGAAAGTCCGAGTAAAACACCCGAAAAATGATTCTTATTGACATAATCACGTAGGGCTAAAACTAAGGCTTGATAAATTGTTTCCTCAACAGGAGGAGCCGGTATAATAGTTTGCGCTATAAACTCAGGCAATAGTTTGATATTAAGGTCTATTAACCATAATGTTTCTTTAAAAAAACCAGCGTGCGCACGCAGATGGCCTTTTGCATCAAATGCTTGAGAGCCCCCATCAAATACTAAGTCATCTTGTCCGCTAACACCGTGCACATAAAGAATAGGTAAATTACTTTCTTTAATTCGCGCTTTTATTATTTTAATACGTTGATTGGCTTTAGTGTAATCAAAAGGTGAGGCATTAATACAGATCAATAATTGTGCGGCTTTTTCTTTAAGTACTGATACAGGTTGGCTATGCCATAGATCTTCACAAATTAATAAACCTATATTTACTCCTTTTACTTGAAACAAACCCTCTGAATTTCCGGGCGTAAAGTAACGTTGTTCATCAAAAACCCCATAGTTTGGTAAATATTGCTTGTGATAGCGACTAATGATTTTTTTATTTTGTATTAAGCTAGCGGCATTATAAATTCTGTCAAAGTGGTAATGTGGATGGCCTAATATAATTGTAATATCCACAGATTGCGCTTGAATGATTTTTAAAGCTTCAATTATTTGTGTCTCAAAATCCTTGCGTAGTAGTAAATCTTCAGCAGGATAACCACTCAATGCAAGTTCAGGAAAAACTAATAAATCGACGGAGGCTTGTTTAGCTTTTTGAATGGTGTTTAGAATTATTTGCGTGTTGCCATTAATATCTCCTGCTAAGAAGTTTAATTGTGCTACGGCAATATGCAATGTTGACATGATGACCTCGAGATTATTATCGCGCCCATCGCATTAACAAGAGTGCGATGAGCATAAAAATAAATATGGGTAGTAAAGCTGCTAAAAATGGCGGCCATTGATACACGATGGCAAATGGACCAAAAAAATCATTTAAAAGATAAAAGCCGAATCCGACGATAACACCTACAATAGTGCGTAAGCTAGTCGCTAGACTTCTTAAATGTTTAAAGGTAAATGGGATAGACAAGCATAGCATAACCCAGATAGCCAGTGGTTGTAGTACGCGTTGCCAAAAAGCGAGTTCATATTGACTCGTATTAAGTCGATTTTCCCGTCGATAATGGATATATTCGTTAAGTTGTTTTAAAGACATTTCTTCTGGTTGAATAATCGAGATGTTTAAAAGTTTAGGGCTAAAAGAGAGTGGCCAAATTTCATGCGCTGTATGCGTAGAGCGAATTTTTTTTAAGCTAATTATGCTGGTTACAATGTCATAAGCATTCCAAGTATTTCCTTGGTAATTAATTTGTCGGGCAAAACTAGATGCAAGCAGATTGTTATGATCGTCAAATTGGTAGCGAGTTACTTTATTTAAATGACTTGGGTTTAAAATCGATTGAATATAAATATAATTACGTCCATCGCGGATCCAAACAGCACCTTGTTGCGTCATTAAAGTTTGTCCATTAGTGGTAAGAAAGGATTTATGGCTCTCCGCCAAACGAGCCGCCCGAGGGGCTAAGCCTTCTCCTAGCAAAACGGTTAGGAAAACCATTAATAGGGTGGCTTTAAGTAAACTCCAAGCCATTTGGTAAAGAGAAACGCCATTCGAATGTAGGATCATTAATTCGCTGTGTCTTGCTAAAACACTTAAACCCAGAATGCTTCCTAATAAGATAGCCACAGGGAAAAAACTATAAAATTGGGACGGAAGGGTGAGTAGGACGTAATAAAAAGCATTCAACAAGGTATAGTGACCGTAGCCGATATCACGCGTTTCAGAAATTAACTTAATCAGTGAAAAAAGTACCAGTAATATCGCAAGTACCGACAAGGTGGTTCCGATGACGGTTTTACCTAAGTAGCGGTCTATAATTTTCATCGTTTTAGCTTAAATAGGTGAGATAGGTAGTATTTGACCCGATTCCAGCCCAAGGCATAACACCAAGCTAATGCTATAGCAACGAGCAGTAGACCGTGTATCCACCAAAGACCCCAGCGATAAGAAATTTCACCATTTTCTATCCAATTACGTCCAACCAGTAATAAATTAAGATACATAATATAAATGACGATAGCAGGTAGTATATGGATATATTTTCCTCGTCTCGGATTCACCCTACTTAAAGGGATGGCGAGTAAAGCTAAAAGTAAGATGGAAATAGGTGCAGATAGCCGCCATTGTAATTCAGAAAAATAGCCAGGCTTATTGGCTTTACTCGCTTGCCATAAAGTAAGGCTCGACATCGCATCCTGTTGATTATTAACCGCTGTCGTGTTTAAGTCTATGCGCACTCCATAGTTTGCAAATTGGGTTATATAATATTCTGTTTGTCCAGGTATTCCTTGGTAACGTTTTCCATTGACGGCAACAAAGAAAGCCTCTTTGGTGACGGGATTGATCGTTTGATAACCGCTATTGGCACTCAGTATGGTCCAGGGGGTTACTTCACTGGCTAGTCCCCGCCGGTTTGTTTGCGCCATGAAGATATTTTTAACTGATTGGCGATCCGCGGCGACACTTTCTACATAAATAATGCGCTGTCCTCCATTGGTTTGTTGAAAACTACCAGGCCGTACGGTTTGTAATTCGACAGCAGTTCCTGTCTGAGTGAGTAATTTATTACGATAACTTAATAGATAGGGGTTTAAACCAAGATTTAAGGCTGCAACAATAAATGTCAGCCCGATGATAAAGGGTAAGCTCATTCGTGTCAGTCGTGCCAAACTAAATCCACAAGCATTGAGAACCGTCATTTCATAGTCAGCATAAAGACGACCATAGGTAAACAAAATGGCAAGAAATAAACTAAAGGGGAGCAGTATGGCTAAAAAACGAGGAGACTCAAGGATTATCAGCTTCCACAATATACCAACAGCGAATTTTCCACCGGCTACCTGATTAAGATAATGCACAAACTCATTACTCATTAAAATAATGAATAAAAGGCTGGTAATGAGCAAGAGGCTGGTGAGTACCTCTCGGGTTAGGTAACGAAAAAGAATCATTTTATAGATTAGCGATAGAAGATTGGAAATTATTTCATAAACAAGGTGTTGAATCTAGCAAATAAGCAGAATTTAGGTAAACTGGATCATCATTTAGTCCGATAGACATACTAAAATAATTTTAGGAGAGTACGATGCAATATGCTATAAAATCGATTGATCCCATTAAACAAACCAGTGATTGTTTAATTGTCGGCATTTTTCAAACCAGACGGCTCTCTAAATGTGCGCAGCAACTCAATAAGCTAAGCCAAGCTTATATCCAGCAAATTTTGGATAAGGGTGATTTAACGGAAGAGTTAGGTAAAAGCCTGCTTCTTTATAATGTGCCTGGGATTTCTGCAACCCGTATCCTGCTTGTTTATTGTGGAGAGGAGTCTAATTTATCTTTAACTGATTTTCGTAAAATCATTAGTTGTGTAGCGGCTGTCATTAAGTCAATACAGGCAATCGAAATCACTAGTTATTTAACCGAGCTTAGAGTCAATAATTGTGATTTGTGTGACCAGATACGCCAGACTATCGAGCTAACAGAGGACTGTTTTTATAGCTTTGATGCGCTAAAGACAGATAAAAAAGATAAATCATCGTACGCTAAGAAATTTGTATTTAATCTTCCCAGCAAAGAAGATTTAATGAATGCATCAAAAACTATAAAGCAAGCTTTAGCCATTACGGCAGGAATAAAATTAACTAAAGATTTAGCCAATCTACCGGCTAATTTGTGTACCCCCCGCATTATGGCTGAACAAGCTAAAAAACTAGCCAAGGAAGTGGGTCTTACAATGCATGATTTAGCAAAAACAGAGGTAGAAAAAGAAGGGATGGGGGCCTTGTTGGCTGTGGCTCAAGGCTCCGATGAACCTTTACGATTTATTACTTTGGAGTATAAGGGTGCTGCTAAAAAGAAGCAAAAGCCAGTGGTATTAGTAGGCAAGGGCGTTACTTTTGATTCAGGTGGGATTTGTCTAAAGCCAGCTTCGGGTATGGAGGAAATGAAATTTGATATGTCAGGTGCTGCTAGTGTTATGGGTATATTGAAAGCCATTGCTGAGCTTAAATTACCGATTAATGTGGTAGGTATTATGCCGCTTACCGAAAATTTGCCAAGTGGCTCAGCGGTTAAACCAGGCGATGTGGTAAAAACACTTTCTGGACTTACCGTCGAGGTGATTAATACGGATGCAGAAGGTCGTCTTATTTTGGCAGATGCATTAACTTATAGCGAACGTTTTAATCCGGATGTTGTTATTGATATGGCCACCTTAACAGGCGCTATTATTGTTGCCTTAGGTGCAGTAGCGACTGGAATGATGAGTAATAATGCGAAGCTTGCATTGGAAATAGAAAAAGCAGCTCAGCAGAGTCATGACCGGGTATGGTCTTTACCTTTATGGGATGATTATCAACAACAGATTGACAGCAATGTAGCAGATATTTCTAATGTCGGTATCGGTGGTGGTAAGAGTATTACAGCGGCTTGTTTCCTATCTCGATTTACTAAAAAGCTGCAATGGGCTCATTTAGATATTGCTGGGACTGCTTGGAAAAGCGGCACCGATAAAACAGCGACGGGTCGGCCCGTGTCTTTGTTAGTTCAGTTTTTATTAAATCGCTGTAAAAAATAACAAGCAATAAACGTCACTTTATCGATATTTATTTTGTTTAGAAAGAAACGCAGTTATCTTTTTTACCATTTAATGTCTAGTTGCATAGACTGTATATTATTTATATAATATATTTGGCTTTATGTATAAGGATATTGCAACTTGAGACTAATAAAAAAGATTAAAGTTCAATTATTATTGAATAATTACCAGCAAGGATTTAGCTTAATCGAAGTCATGGTAGCGGCTTTAATATTAAGTTTTGGCCTATTAGGTTTTGCGCAAGGCCAATTGATGGCTTTTCGTACCAGCCAACATGCTTATCTGCTTGGTTTAGCTGATTTAAAGAATAATGAACTGGCTGAACGTCTTAGGATTTGTGGGATACAATCACGATGTATACAACAAGAATTAAGTTTATGGAAAGCAGAGGTTAATAAAAGTTTTCCTGATGGAAAAGCACAAATCTCGGTAAAAGATTTGAACTATCAAAGTAGAATACAGTGGTTTTCTCCGGATTATCAACCTACACTGTTCCTATATTTACTATTCCAACTATGAAGCAAGTAGAGCGAGGATACAGCCTGCTTGAATTGCTAATTGCTATAACGTTGGCTTTATTTCTTAGTTCGGGGATGATAAATATTTTTATTCAAAGTAAAAATATTTATCAGTTAACGCAGAATTTAAATAAAATTCAAGCCAGTGCACGGATTGCGATTAAAGCACTGAGTCATGATATTCGGATGGCCGGTTTAATTGGCTGTGTACGCTTAATCGATTTTTTACCACTACATAGCCATTTAACACTTGGTACGAGTTTAGTAGTTTGGCATAAGGGACAAACTACAGCCAAGTTAGCGTTGCCAAAGTTAGCTCGGTATCGACAAGATAGTGATATTGTTTTAATTCAGTCGATGAATCCAAACACTATTCCGGTAAGATTTGCAAAAGCTAACAATATTTCTTTAATAAATAGAACCGTATTTGCCCCTAAAGACAACTTGCTAATTAGTGATTGTCAACATGCAGAGGTTTTTAATTGGGGTCATAAAAATTTAAAATATACTTATCAAATCGGTAGCGAAGTAGGTTTTTTCGATAAAATTATTTATTACATTGGAGATACTGGGCGTATTAGTGAAATGGGGCAAGGTATTTATGCCCTATATCGACGAAATTTGAATAAATCGGCAAAAAAACCGATTGAATTAGTAGAAGACATCGAGAAAATGTCAATTCGACTCGGATTAAAAGACGCGTATGGAAATTTAAATTATATAGATGCCGATAAGGTAAAGCGGTGGTCTGATGCACGTAGCGTTGAAATTAAATTGTTACTAACTAATGGAAAACAAATTCGGCGTGAATGGCGATACATTATAGCGTTACGTGAACGAGAAACATACGATTAGTCGCCTATTATTTTTAATAAAAAACAACAAGAAGGATTAACACATGTTAGGCGTCGATGTCCGTAACAGGGATAAACAGCAAGGATTTATCTTAGTGACAGGTTTATTATTTCTTTTTATGATGGCTTTAATGGTATTATCTTTATTGAATACAGTACATTTAGAACTAAGGATGAGCCAAAATTTGGCGATAGCGTCACAACAATTCCAAGTAGCCGAAGCCGGATTAAAAATAGCAGAAAATCGACTTACTCTATTAGTACAACGAAAAATATTAGATCTACACCAACAACTTAATTATGCTGATTTTCAACTTAGCTATGATATTAAACGTTTTGCTATGCCATTTTGCTGCCATGAAAAAATAGCTTATATCTATCGTATCCTTGCAAAGGCAAGGCAAACAGCGGCAGATGCAGCACTTATTTTAGAAACAACCTATGCTGTAGCAGGAAATGAAAATTGTCAGGGAGGAGAAGCTCAATTGATTAGAACAGGGCGTGGTGCTTGGCGAGAATTAAACAAGTATTAGTTATGGAGCTAGGAGTGATATTGGAATCTTAGATTCTTGCATTCTGTGCCAGGAAACAACTAAGGTGTAGCAATCAATCACAAGGCTTATCTAGCGAAGATGTTAAAGTCTAATTAGGTTCATTAAGCTAATGGAGTGCTGTAATGTGGTGGCTAATTAGTTTGATTGTTTTTGTTCTTGCTTTGATAGCTTCGTTTGGCGTGGGTCCATTACGCCGTTTTTTCTGGGTAAAACCATTTTTAGGTTATTTAAAAAAAATACTTCCGCCTATTAGTGAAACGGAAAAAATCGTCTTAGAAGCAGGTGATATGTGGTGGGAAAAAGATTTATTCCGTGGTCAGCCTAATTGGAAAGTCTTGCATCATATTCCTTTATCTCGCTTAACGACCGATGAGCAAGCATTTATCAATGATCAAGTCGAAATGCTTTGTAGCCTATTAGATGATTTTGACATACTCACTAAATACCATGACTTATTACCTACTGTTTGGACGTATCTAAAACAACAAAAATTTTTTGGTATGGTTATCCCTAAAAAATACGGTGGATTAGGTTTTTCCGCTTTAGCACATTCTACTGTGGTATTAAAGATTGCGACACGTTCGGTCAGTGCGGCGGTTAATACCTTAGTGCCTAATTCTCTGGGTCCTGCTGAATTATTACTTCATTATGGAACAAAAGAACAAAAAGACTATTACCTACCTAGACTTGCTATCGGTGAAGAAATTCCTTGTTTTGCATTGACCTCAGTGGATGCTGGCAGTGATGCGGCGGCATTACAAGATAGTGGAATTGTATGTAATGGGGTTTATCAAGCTAAAGAGATGATAGGCATACGCCTTAATTTTAATAAACGCTATATCACTTTAGCGCCTATATCCACCGTCATTGGTATTGCTTTTAAATTAAGCGATCCCGATCATTTAATCGGATCAAAAACTGAAATAGGTATTACAGTTGCTTTAGTTCCCTCTTTATTGGCGGGGGTTGAAATAGGTAAACGCCATTCTCCGATGGGTTTAGCTTTTATGAACGGTCCTATAATTGGTAAAAACGTTTTTATCCCAATTAGTTTTGTCATTGGCGGCGAAAAAATGTTGGGGCAAGGTTGGGGTATGTTAATGGAATGTTTATCAGTAGGGCGTGGTATTTCTTTGCCCGCTGTTAGCGCGGCACAGGCGCAATTAGCCTACCGTATGACAGGCGCCTACAGTGTACTGCGAGAGCAATTTCATCAGGCTGTCGCACACTTTGAAGGTGTAGCCGCCGCATTAGCAAGGATTGCCGGGTTAACTTATTTAATCGAGGCAACGCGTCGATTTACTGTGACCGCAGTAGATGCTTCATTAAAGCCAGCATTAGCTTCCTCGATAGCCAAATATCATATGACCGAATTTGCACGCACCATTGTTAATGACGCGATGGATATTCATGGTGGGCGGGGCATACAAATGGGGCCACGAAATTACTTGGCGCAAGGCTATATTGCAATACCGATATCGATTACTGTCGAGGGTGCTAATATCTTAACGCGTAATCTTATTTTGTTTGGTCAAGGGGCTGTACGCTGTCATCCTTACTTAAGAGATGAAATGGACGCCATTACAAAAAAAGATATGGTAAGTTTAGATAAATTATTAATAGAACATTTTTCTTACAGCTTTAAAAACTTACTCAAAACCTTTAGCTTTGCTTTTGGACTAGGCCATTTTTTTGTCGATACGCCTATAAAAGAATTATCTTATTATTATCGCCAAATTTCCCGCTTATCAGCGGCTTTAGCTTTAGTGACAGATTTTACCTTAATAATATTAGGTGGAAGTTTAAAACGTAAGGAACGATTATCTGCACGCTTAGGTGATGTTTTAAGTTATCTTTATATGGCATCTAGCGTAGTTCGCTACGTGCAAGATTATCCATCATCCGAAGAAGATCGTGTTTATGCGCAATGGGGCTTAGATTATTGTCTTTACCATATTCAATATTCCTTAGAAAAGTTTTTTAATAATTTTCCCAAGCCTTTTTTAGCTAAAATATTAAAATTTATCGTTTTTCCACTAGGACGCCCTTATCAATTACCAACAGATAAACAAGATGCCCAACTCGTCTTTCCAATGACACAAATGTCTAAATTTCGTGATCGTATGACACAAGATTGTTATTTGGGGAAAAAACAAGAAGATGCAACAGGGCGTATCGAATTAGCGTTTAATCAATTTATGCAAACTGAAGTGATTCAAAAAAAACTTAAAAAATTAAAAAAAGAAAGTGCACAGCAAAAATTAACCATGGAACAACTATTGAAATCTGCTTTAGCCGAAAAAATTCTTACCCAGCTAGAAATAGAGGAATTTATTTTAGCTAAAAAACTACAGCAAGATGCAATGCAAGTAGATGAGTTTTAACATAGGGAAACCTTATGCAAGCAGTAAATCAATCAGATTTTGCCCGACCAGTTTATATTGTTGATGGTATGCGCACACCCTGGTTAAAAGCACGCGGTGAGCCAGGAAATTTTTCAGCCTCTGATTTAGCGGTGCAAGCGAGTCGCTATCTATTGGCACGCCAAACATTTACACCGGATCAGCTCGATGAAGTAGTTACAGGTTGTGTTATGGCAGGTCCTGATGAAGCTAACATTAGCCGTGTGATTGCTTTGCGTTTAGGTTGTGGTAAGGCAGTGCCTGCCTATACCGTACAGAGAAATTGCGCATCGGGTATGCAAGCCTTAGATAGCGCCGCTTTGGATATTGCTTGTGGGCGCTATGATTTAGTATTAGCAGGTGGTACAGAAGCCATGAGTCAAGCGCCACTATTACTTAATCAAGGTATGACCGCTTGGTTAGCCGCATGGAATGTAGCTAAAACACCTTTCGATCGGGTGCGCTTATTAAGTCAGTTTAAATTAAAGTATTTGGCACCTGTTATTGCTTTATTGCGCGGTTTAACCGATCCTATTATAGGTCTATCTATGGGACAAACCGCCGAAATAATTGCCCATCGTTTTGGTATTAGCCGTGAAAAAATGGATGAATTTTCTTTACAAAGTCATCAACGTTTAGCCGCCGCACAGGATGCAGGGATTTTCAAGGACGAACTAAATCCTGTTTATGATAGAAAAAACCATTATTATTCTTATGATAGCGGGTTACGTCGAGATACTCGTTTAGAAAAGTTAGCCAGCTTAAAACCTTTTTTTGACAAATCTTTTGGATTGGTAACAGCAGGTAATAGCTCTCAAGTCACAGATGGCGCCGCTTTTTTAGTTTTAGCCAGTGAAAAAGCCGTACAGCAATATCAATTACCCGTTTTAGCACGTATCGTAGATGTGGTATGGGCAGGCGTTGAACCAAGTGAAATGGGTTTAGGTCCCGTTCATGCTGTTAGCATGTTACTAAAAAAACAACAATTAGCGTTCAATCGTATCGATTTTTGGGAAATTAATGAAGCTTTTGCAGGCCAAGTTTTAGCTTGTTTAGCGGCGTGGCAAGATATTGATTATTGTAAAACACAACTTGGATTAAGCGAGATCCTAGGTCAACTCAATCCAGCGATTCTCAATATAGATGGTGGGGCAATTGCGATGGGGCACCCAGTCGGTGCCAGTGGTGCACGCATTGTTTTGCATTTGGCGCATGTTTTAAAGAGAAAACAAGCGCGGTTTGGTATCGCAACACTTTGTATCGGTGGTGGGCAAGGTGGTGCGTTGTTACTTGAGCATGTCGATAAAATGGGAGCCGTATAATGCAAGTAAGCTACTTACATTGGAAATTGAAGCAGGAAAAAAACATGCTTTGGTTGTATTTTGATAAAAAAGATAGCTCCACTAATAATATAGATCAAAGTGTATTAACTGAACTAATGGCAATTATCCGGGAAATTGCAAAAAATAAATCGATACAAGGATTGATTATTACTTCTGATAAAACTACAGGCTTTATTGTGGGTGCTGATATTCAAATTATTAGCCAATTAAAAACTAAAAAAGAGATATTAGCTTTTACTCGGCAAGGACAAAGCGTGTTTGAGGAGTTAGCCAACTTAAAAATTCCTACTGTGGCATTGATAAATGGGCTTTGTTTGGGTGGAGGTTTAGAACTTGCTTTAGCTTGTGATTATCGTATTGGCTTAGAGGATAATAAAACTCGTTTAGGTCTACCTGAAATTATGCTTGGAATCCATCCAGGTTGGGGTGGTACAGTTCGCTTACCCCGTTTATTGGGTGCGCCGCGTGCATTGGAACTCATTTTAACAGGGAGAATTATCCATCCCTATGCGGCGGCTAAATTAGGTTTAATAGACAGAGTTGTTCCCTTGCGACAAGCTGAACGAGCCGCTTTGTATTATGCAAGCACAAAGCCTTGGAAACGAACACGATTTTCCACACTAAACTGGAGAAAATTAACTAATTATTCTTGGGTAAGAAACTTGATTAGTGCGATTTTTCGACGTCGTTTAATCGCTAAAATCAATCCGTTACATTATCCAGCACCTTATGCCGCATTACATCTTTGGCAACAATATGGCGTCGCGCATAAAGCATTTTTACAGGAGGCAGAGTCCTTAAGTAAGCTTGCTATGACCCCTACGGCAGAACATTTAATGCGGGTTTTTTTCTTGCGAGAACGTTTAAAAAAATTAGCTAAAAAAAAGACAGTCATTTTTCAATATGTCCATGTCATTGGGGCAGGAACAATGGGTGGAGATATTGCAGCATGGTGTGCTTTACAGGGATTGAATGTCACTTTACAAGATCGCAACGCTAAATGTCTTGCTCCTGCTATGACACGTGCTTATGCCTTGTTTCAAAAACGCTTAAAAACACCACGTGCGATTCAAGCGGCAATGGATAGGTTATTACCCGATTTAGCCGGTTATGGCATCCGCCGCGCGGATATTATTATTGAAGCCGTATTTGAAGATTTAACGATAAAACGAGATTTATTTCGTCAATTAGAGAATCAAGCT
The DNA here is from genome assembly GCA_002290645.2 of Candidatus Aquirickettsiella gammari. Taxonomy (GTDB): domain Bacteria; phylum Pseudomonadota; class Gammaproteobacteria; order Diplorickettsiales; family Diplorickettsiaceae; genus Aquirickettsiella; species Aquirickettsiella gammari. The sequence goes on along the minus strand of NMOS02000005.1, from coordinate 16,277 downwards.
AAACCGGATGCACTACTAGCAACTAATACGTCTAGTCTAGTTTTAGAAGCTATTCAACAGGGTTTGAAACATCCTGAACGTTTAGTTGGTTTACACTTCTTTAATCCTGTTGCTAAAATGCCGTTGGTTGAGGTAGTGCAATCCTCAATGAGTACACCTGAACTCATCGAAAGAGCCTTAGCATTTGTCCATCAAATTAATCGCTTGCCCTTACCGGTTAAAAGCACACCTGGATTTTTAGTCAATCGTTTATTGATGCCTTATTTAATGCAAGCGGTATTATTGTTACAGACTGGTATCCCGGCCTCTGTCATTGATAAGGCTGCAGTCGATTTTGGCATGCCAATAGGACCTTTGGAATTAGCCGATACAGTAGGATTGGATATCTGCTTAGCGGTGGCCAAGATCTTAAGTCAATCGCTAGGGGGTGTTGTTGTTCCCGAAGGTCTCGAAAAAATGGTCGCTAATAAGGACTTAGGACGTAAAACAGGGCGAGGATTTTATCGTTATAAAAAAGGTAAACCTATTAAAGAGAAGATTCCTGACGATTATAAAGCGCCTGTTGATCTAGTGGATCGCTTAATACAGCCGATGTTAGATGAAGCTAAAAAATGTTTACAAGAAAAAGTAGTTGCAGATAGCGATTTGATTGATGCAGGAATTATTTTTGGTGCCGGGTTTGCCCCATTTCGAGGTGGCTTGATACAGTATGCAAAAGAGCAGGGCAAACTATAAAACCCAGATCGATTTTTAGGTGTGGCTAAATAGCAATTAATGGCAGTAGTTTATTCGCCTTTTTGTAACCGAGCGATACGTAATTCAAGTGGAGGATGACTTGAAAATAAAGCACGAAACCCACCGCTTTTATGTGAAATTTTTAAAGTAGCTAAAGAGGGTGCGCGCGTGTCTTCAGGTTCTATTGCTTTTTGTAAGGCTTGTAACGCTTCTATCATTTTATCACGCCCAGCCAAAATAGCACCGCCTTTATCAGCACGATATTCACGATGACGAGAAAAAGCAGCGACTAAAATACTCCCTAGAAATGTAAATAAAATATCGAAGACCATCGATAACATAAAAAATAGGGGGCCCGGACCGTTTATCGTTCCTTCATTGTTATTACGCTCAGCTGCCCCTACTGAGATTACATAAGCGGCTAGACGTGACAAAAAAAGTGCAAAGGCATTAATGATGCCTAATATCAGCGTCATAGTAACCATATCGCCATTGGTGATGTGCGTGATCTCGTGACCTAATACACCTTCGATTTCGTCAGGATTCATTTTTTGTAGTAAACCGCTAGAAACGGCAAGCAAAGAATTATTTTTAGTAGGTCCCGTGGCAAAAGCATTCAATTCAGGTGAATTATATATACCCACTTCTGGCAATGTCTTTAAACCCGCTTTACGCGCTAGTCGATGGATAAGATCAATGATATCTTTTTCTTCGCCGGCGGCTGTGTTCGGGTCAATAATGTTAACCCCCATACTTTTTTTAGCAATAAACTTAGAGGTGAAGAGTGAAATAAAGGCGCCTGCTGTCCCCCATAGCGCACAAAAGATAGCTAATGATAAATAATTAATTCCATGAGAGGTGAGGTAACTGTGCAGGCCGAGTAAATTTGTGACGATAGAAATGGTCGCGATAACTAGGATATTAGTCGCTAAAAACAATAAAACACGGCTAAACATAAAAATAATTCCTTGTTTAGAAGAGTACTTTACTAATTATCAAGTGTAGCAGTTAATTTGATGAAAAAGAAAACCCCGCATTAAGCGGGGTTTTTAGTGTCAAGTTAAATACGGGGAACTTTTTTACATCATTCCGCCCATACCGCCCATGCCACCCATACCGCCCATGCCACCCATATCACCACCACCTGCAGCGGCGCCTTCATCCTTTTTAGGGAGGTCAGCAACCATGCATTCTGTGGTAATCATAAGGCCAGCTATCGAAGCTGCATTTTGCAATGCAGTGCGGGTTACCTTAGTCGGATCCAAGATACCCATTTCTATCATATCGCCATACTCCCCTGTTGCGGCGTTGTAACCATAGTTACTCTTATCACTATTAAGCACTTTATCAATAATGACATCGGGAAGTCCGCCCGCATTAGCCACTATTTGTCGTAAAGGTGAACACATGGCTTCAGCAATAATTCGAATACCATGCCCTTGATCGGAGTTAATACCTTTTAGATTTTTTAAAGCGCTTAAAGCACGTATCAACGCGACACCGCCACCAGGAACAACACCTTCTTGAACGGCTGCACGGGTTGCATGGAGTGCATCTTCTACACGTGCTTTCTTTTCTTTCATTTCCGTTTCAGTAGCGGCACCGACTTTAATAACAGCAACACCACCGGATAGTTTAGCCGAACGTTCCTGTAATTTTTCTTTGTCATAGTCAGAAGTGCTAATACTAATCTGAGTATCAATTTCCGCTATTCGACTTTGTATCATGGACTTTTCACCCTGACCATCAATGATAGTCGTATTGTCTTTAGTAACCACAACACGTTTAGCCGAACCTAAATCATCTAGGCCAGCTTTTTCAAGGGCCAAGCCGATTTCTTCCGCAATAACATTCGCTTTTGTTAAAATAGCGATATCTTTTAGCATTTCTTTACGACGGTCACCAAAGCCAGGCGCCTTAACAGCACACACTTTGACTATGCCACGAATCGTATTAACGACTAAGGTCGCTAATGCTTCGCCTTCTACGTCTTCTGCAATAATGAATAAAGAACGGCCTGCTTTAGCAACCGCTTCAAGCACAGGTAACATTTCGCGAATATTCGTAATCTTCTTGTCAACCAATAAGATAAAAGGATTATCTAATTCGCACGCCATGCTTTGTTGGTTGTTGATAAAGTAAGGAGAGAGGTAACCACGGTCAAATTGCATACCTTCTACGGTATCCAATTCATTACTCAGTCCAGAACCATCTTCTACGGTAATAACGCCTTTTTTACCGACCTTTTTCATCGCATCGGCAATGATTTTACCAATTTCTTTGTCATCATTCGCTGAAACGGTGCCGACTTGAGCAATCTCATGATCAGCGTTACAAGGTTTTGAAATATTTTTCAATGCTTCTATTGCCGCAATAACCGCCTTATCAATACCTCGCTTGAGATCCATCGGATTCATGCCAGCGGCAACGGCTTTCATTCCTTCACGTAAAATAGATTGTGCCAAAACAGTGGCGGTAGTTGTTCCATCACCTGCTTCGTCTGAAGTATGGGATGCTACTTCTTTAACCATCTGTGCACCCATATTTTCGAACTTATCTTTGAGCTCAATTTCTTTAGCAACAGAAACACCGTCTTTTGTGATGGTGGGAGCACCGAAGCTTTTGTCTAGAATAACATTCCGACCTTTAGGACCTAAGGTTACCTTGACAGCCTCTGCTAGTACATCCACACCGCGTAAGATAGATGCACGAGCATCTACGCCAAATTGTAAAACTTTTGCAGCCATTTTATTAATTCCTCTGAAAAAAAATAAGAGTTTAAATTTAGTTAATCTTCGATGGTTGCCATGATGTCATCTTCGCGCATGACGATATACTCTTCGTCATTGAATTTGACTTCAGTACCTGAGTATTTACCAAATAAGACCTTTTCACCGACTTTGACAACAGGTGAGCAAAGCTCTCCCGATTCAAAGCGCTTTCCAGGGCCTACGGCAACCACTTCACCTTTTATAGGCTTTTCTTTTGCTGTATCGGGTATCACAATACCGCCTTTTGATCTTTCCTCTTCGAGCGCGCGTTTAACAACAACACGGTCATGTAAGGGTTTTACTTTTTTAACACTCATGCAAATTTCTCCTTAAGAATTACTATCATAATGAGGATATAAATCAAATTAACCTCTTAGAAGGGGCTAATCATAATGATGTTTGGTAAAGAGCACAAGAAGCTGATTTACCACATCAACACCACTTTATATGGGGAGTGCTCTTGGGAAATTCAAGTCAAGCAGGTTAAAATTTACTGGATTTTAACCTGGTTTTTTAGGCATTTATTGATGAAGAACAAAGTAGCGATCCAAACCCAGGATGTGCCGGCTTCGATGAGCCTTATTCGCAAACAACTGAGGTATTATGATTTATGATGCCCAAACTAGCACATTTTTAAGTAACGCCTTCGATAGAGGAAGTCGCATGATGATTGTTAAGGTCACCACGTAAATACCATAATAAGCCTAATCCGGGAAGGCAAGCCATAAGCGATAAAAGAAAAAATACCGGCCAGCTAAAATAAGTGACAATAAGGCCCGCTATAGGGCCGACGAAAACACGTCCCACACTAGCGAGTGCCGAAAACAAAGCAAATTGGGTGGCTGTGTAACGATGATCACATAAACTCATGATAAAAGCGATAAAGGCAATACTTGCCATCGCATTACAAAAACTATCGACAGAAATAGCAAAAACTAACCAATGATAATTGTGCCCTGCTAGAGCAAGTTGTAGTAGAGTTAAAATGGCGACCGCCTGCAAAATGCCAAAATATAATAAGGCACGAAATAAATTGATACGTGCCATTAGGACACCGCCGATGAAAAGACCCAATAGGGTGGTAAAAAAACCTACACCCTTATTGACAACAGCTACAGTACTTAAAGAAAAATCTAATCCACGAATCAAAAAGGGTGTCGTTAATGAAATACTGAGTGCATCCCCAAACTTATAAAGTAAAATAAACAGTAAAATTAACCAGGCAGATTTTCTACTTAAAAACTCTTTAAAAGGTTCAACAATCGCCGCATGTAGCGTAGTAGGAGGATGCTTTTCTTGTTCATTAGCAGGTTCCTCTCCAAACCAACTTCCAAAAAGGCCAATACCTATGAAGCTTGCCATTATTAAGTAGGTAGCGCGCCAGCCTATGTATTCTGCCAGTGCCAGTGCCAGTGCGCCCGAAACTAACATGGCCACTCTATATCCCCAGGTATAAAGGGTGGTTCCGATCCCACGTTCACAAGGCGTTAGAATATCGGTTCGGTAAGCATCTACCGCAATATCTTGTGAGGCTGAAAGAAAAGCAACTAGGAAAGCGAGGGCTATTAATAGTGACGGATTAGATTGAGGATTGGCTAAAGCCATACCAGCAATAGCTATTAGTAAAGCGAACTGCGTGATAAGCAACCAGCCTCGCCGTCGTCCTAATAAAGGCGGGATCCAACGGTCGAGTAAGGGGGCCCACAAAAACTTATAAATATACGGTTGACCTATTAAACCTAAGCTGCCAATTGCAAGAAGGCTCGCTCCTGTTACTGTGAACCAAGCCTGTAATGTACTAGAGGTTAAAGCAAGTGGTAAACCGGATGAGAAGCCCAATAATAGCGTAGAAAATAGATTACGTTTATTAAGTTTATTAGCAGACATGTTGGGTTCCTAGAATAAATGAACAAAGGGAAGAATTCATCTTCCCTTTGTTTAAGCAGTCGTTAATAGTTAATTATTAACGTGCGTAATAATTAGGATCCGCAATGATACGAGCACGACCACTAGCACCGTATTGTACTAAAACATGTTGACCGCGGTTAAAGCTAGGGGTAGGACCTTGTACTACCGAAATTAAAGATTTATTTCGGAGTCTAAGCACATATTCAACACCCGTTTGCGTAGAAAGACCTTTTTGTACTTGATTGCCCACAATGCCGCCCAATAGTGCTCCACCAATGCCGGCTGCTAAACTACCGTTACCTTGCCCTACTTGCGAACCCGCAATAGCGCCTAAGGCGCCACCTGTTATGGAGCCCACACCAAGTCCAGAGCCACTATTGGATACCTGCACAACGCGGCTACTAACCACCACTCCTTGCACAACACCTTGAATTTGTCCCGCATTCCCCGTTGTATAACGATCAGGCGATAAAGAAGGCGCACAACCGGCTAAAGTTAATAAGCTTAGCAGCGACATTAAAAAATGGACGTAAAATTTCATAGTTGACCTCGTGAGTATATATTAATTTATTATTTATAATGATTGGAAATAAGGCATAAAGTTCGTTTTATAAGCTACAACTAATTTTATATTATTACCTGATATTGTCATATTAAAAGCTAAACAAACACCGCCAATCAATAGGGAATACTAGTAGATGGGTTCTTACCCGTCAACGTATTTGAATGCTTAAAACTTAGCATATTCACACCAATGTACTACGATATTAATAGTAACTCACGACTTCGAATCGTTTTACCTTCGAGAAGGTGATTTAGCGCAAGGCGAAATAAACGCTTTGCATCCAATAAATGGGTGGGTGTATCCCATTTTTCATGGTGCATTGCTAAAAGAGATGCGCCAGAAAAGAGCAATTGCTTTTGAATCGATTTATTTAAGCAAATAACTAAACCTTGGCTAGGAATAAATTGATAAGATTGATCGGGCAACAGTGCTTGCTGAGTTAGGCTTTCCTGATGAAGGTATAAAGCATAACCTAATTCAGCTAATAATTTTTTTTCGAATAAGCGTAATGCAATATTTGGATTGTTTGGCAAGGTAGATAGTGCAACTTGATAGGCTTGGAATAGCTGTGGATGGGGATCATAACGATAAAGCAAGCGGATTAATAGCTCATTGAGATAAAGTCCACAGACTAGGAGTTTGCCTGTTAAGCACGATAACTGAACATTCCCAGGTTCTGCATTCAGTAAATTCATGAGTTCAGTTTTACCACGCCACGAAAGTAGCAGTGGGATAAAAGCTTGTAGGGCTCCTCTAAAACGTGATTTTTTCCCGCGTATTCCACGCGCTCCTTTTGCGATAAGACTAATTCTTCCGTGCGATTCTGTAAATGCATCTATTAATAAACTGGTATCACGATAAGGCCGTGTGTGCAAAATATAGGCAGCTTGGAGTTGAGTCGTACTTAACATGTGAACTAAAAATGGACAACACGAGAGGCCAATATAACTATTTTTATTTCGATCGCTTGTTTTTTTTGTATAAAAAATAAACTTTTATTTTCTGTATTGGATACCTTTCACTTCTTATAGAAATCCAGTAATATTAGCTTGTATAGGTATTTTGATTGAGCGCTTACCAATATATAGCGTAGTCGCATATTAAGCAATACCAGTAATCGAATCTAAAAAATAATCTTAGCTAAAAAATAATAGTACTACATAATTCTTTGAAGTTGATAAATAGGAGCAACCCTTGGCTGAAATTATTGTTATTACATCTGGAAAAGGCGGTGTTGGAAAAACAACAAGCAGTGCGGCTATAGCTGCAGGTCTTGCATTTCGTGGTTTTAAAACGGTCGTTATTGATTTTGATATTGGTTTGCGTAACTTAGATCTTATTATGGGTTGTGAGCGGCGTGTTGTTTTTGATTTCGTGAACGTAATTCGCGGCGAAGCAAATATTAAACAAGCCTTAATTAAAGATAAAAGACTTGAGAACCTTTATATTTTACCGGCTTCTCAAACACGTGATAAAGATGCATTAACAAAAGAAGGAGTGGAGAAGGTTTTAGAAGCACTTAAAAAGGACTTTGATTATATTCTTTGCGATTCGCCGGCCGGGATAGAACGCGGCGCGACTTTAGCGATGTATTTTGCCGATACGGCGATTGTGGTCAGTAATCCAGAGGTTTCGTCTGTTAGGGATTCTGATAGAATGTTAGGGATCTTAGATAGTAAATCTCGACGTGCCGAATTAGGTCTTGATCCGGTAAAACAACATTTATTATTGACACGATACTCATTAACGCGTGTGGAAAGAGGTGATATGCTGAGTGTCGATGATGTATTAGATATACTCTCTATTCCTTTGCTGAGTGTTATTCCTGAATCACAAGCTGTATTACGGGCTTCTAATGCCGGTGTTCCTGTTACCTTAAATGGAGAAAGTGACGCGCACCAGGCTTATGCGGATGCGGTTTCTCGTTTGCTAGGTGAAGATGTTCCTTTTAAATTTATTAAATTAGAAAAGAAAGGATTATTACGTCGCCTCTTTGGACGTGAGGAGATAGCGACATGAGCTTATTAAATTATATTTTTGGAAATCGACCCAAAAATACCGCTTCGCTTGCTAAGGAGCGGTTACAAATTATTGTTTCTCATGAGCGTAGAACTGAAAATAATTCTGATTTTCTACCTAAGTTACAACAAGAGTTGATCGAGGTAATTGCTAAATATGTTGATATCGACCAAGATCAGGTTAAAGTCGAGCTCGAAAGAACAGGGAACTGCTCTATATTGGAATTAAACATAACCTTGCCAAATGCGGAAATGAGCATAGGAAGTAGCGCCTAATAAAGGGTTAATAATTATTCGGTTGGGATCAAACGTTTTTTACCGGGTTTTGATACGGCCACATACACAAGGCTAGCCTCTGAAACTTTAATATGGGCAGATAAATTTACACCTTCTTGATAACGTTCTGCATATACCTCTACCTCAACTGTCACCGAAGTTTTGCCCACGGTGGTAACCTTAGTATAAAAACTTGCGATATCATAAATAAATAAGGGTTGTAGAAATTTTAATTCTTTTACAGCGACCGTTACAACGGGACCCTTTGTCCGTTGGGCGGCTACAATAGCTCCAGCAATATCGATTTGCGACATTAACCACCCGCCAAAAATATCACCGCCTTTATTGGCATCATTAGGCCTTGTTTTGACACGTAATGTAGGTTCTGGCAGATTATTAGTAGTTGACATGCTTTATCCTCGAGTAACAATGAGGAATTCAAGTATAGCAAAAAAACAACTTTCTTGGTTTTCTCATTAAATGTGGCCATTTGCCTTGCTAAGATTAAGTTAAATATAAAACCCATTATTATTAAATGACTTAAAAGAATGGATGATGCTAAGTAACAAAATTAACAAAGCACAAGCGACTCATTATTCTGAAGACAAAAGTATTGTTTTAAAAGGTCGATTTGCTGAATTACTGTTTAAATTAGAGCAAGATTTACAAGAGATAAAAGAGTTGGAGGCCATCGAAAAATTAGAGGTAGAGAAAAGGGATAAAGACGAGGAAAGCGAAAATGAAGATAGTCAAGTTAGTTTTGTGTCGAGACATTTTATAGAGCTAGAAATCTTAATAAAAATTTTTGCTTCATTGTTTGTACGTGTAGGGGATGTAACCTGGTTTTTAAGAAGCGCTATTTTTGATCTAATGAGCTGTGAGCCGGAAAGTTTTAGTATCGAACCATTAGAACTGTATGAGTGTATGCTGGAGTGGGCTGAACTCTCATCTAAGAAGGTTTTTCATGAACATTTGCAAGCTTTGTTAGATAAAAAAACCGATGATAAAAGTAATTTTCCTTTTGTTCGTTTCTTTCCTGTTTTGAGTGCGGCAAAAAAAAGGAGTGCTGGAGTTCTTTTGGAATGTAATTCTGTTCCAAAAAAACGACCTAAATTATCTAAGTATTTATCTCCATCTCCTTTAGCATTACAGTACGATCACTTATCTGCCAAAGTCAGAGAACATCAAGATGAGCGCTTAACAATACAGTCTTTATCTTAAGCGTTTTAAGCGCTCAATAATATCGAGTGGAGAAGAGATAATAGCACTGGCATTCCAAGCCGTAACATCTTCTTTAGGGTGGATATAACCATAATAGGCGATAAAGCTATACATGCCCGCCGCATTAGCCGCTTCAATGTCGCGTTGGGCATCGCCAATATAGATACAATTTTCAGGAGTGCACTTTAGGTACTGACAAGCATGTAGTAAGGGTTGAGGATGGGGTTTGCTATGCTTTAAGGTGTCTCCGGCAATAATACACTTTGCACTATTTAGCAAAGGAAACTGCTTAACTAAATCTATCGTTAAGGCAGAAGACTTGTTGGTTACGATGCCCCAGGGCCATTTATTTTCTTGTAAATAATTAATTAAAGTTTCTATACCAGGAAATAAATGCGTGTACACGTAAATATGTTGTTTATAGTAATTAATAAATTGTTGGCGTAACGAGGGAAACGCTGGATCTTGCTCTTTGATGTTGAGTCCCAGTGCTAACAAGCCAGAAATGCCGGTGGAGATGGCAGGTCGAATCGTATCAAAGTGTAGTGGTTTTATCTGCTGGCTGGCTAAAACCTTATTGAGAGTGGCCGCCAGATCGCCGGCTGTATCGAGTAAGGTTCCATCGAGATCAAAAAGTATTCCCTGTATCTTTGCGTGCATTAAGATTGAAGGCGACATAATTTAGGATCTTTTTTGTAAAGCAGCTAGATAGTTGACGCTAATATCTTCTGTTAATGCATACTGTTGTGTTAGAGGATTATAGCGAATTCCTTGGAGTTGTTTGAGTGTTAACCCCGCTAATCGGGCGCTAGTGGCAAGCTCGGAGGGGCGAATAAATTTTTTATAATCGTGTGTGCCACGCGGCAAAAGTTTGAGTAAATATTCAGCGCCGATAATGGCTAATGAATAAGCACGAGGATTACGATTGATGCTCGAAAAAAATACCCAAGCACCGGGTTTAGCTAAGGCACTACAAGCCTGAATCAGTGAACTTGGATCGGGAACGTGTTCTAGTAGTTCCATACAACAGACGATATCGAATGATTGGCTTTGCCTTTTGATGAGCGATTCGGCATCGGAAGCGAGATATTCAATCGTAAGTTGATTCTCTTTAGCATGTTTTTGGGCAAGCTCAATGAGGACATCGCTTTTATCGACACCGGTTACTTGTGCGCCTGCTAGGCTAAGGGCCTCAGTTAATAGCCCACCGCCACAGCCAATATCGATTACTTTTTGTCCGGAGGGCGGTGATTGTTTTTTTATAAAGCTTAAACGCAATGGATTGATTGCATGCAAGGGCTTGCAAACACCTTGGGGATCCCACCATTGTTCAGCCATCTGGGTGAATTTACGGATTTCTACTGGATCGCTATTAGAAGCTGACATAAAGTTTAGATCGTTCTCATTGGTTTTTTGCATGGAGCGTATTACAATGGGCTAGTTTACTTGACCCCTTATAATGTGTCTATTGGTTATAAACAGGAGTGTAGGGATTTAGGGATAGCCCGCCAACCGATATGGGGAATGTTATCACTCAATCTTTTTAGTTCAATATGAACAACCTTACTAACCGTGTTTATAAATCGATTTTAGAGAAAATTTTAAGATTTGCACAACAAAAAGTGCCCAAAGAGCAATCCAAGTTATTCGCTGTTTTTGCGCAGCAATATTACGCTCATACGGATTTAGAGGCATTAGCCAGTTGCTCTGTAGAAAATTTAGCGGCGGCGCTTGCTTCCCATTGGAACCTTCTTTACCAGCGTTTGCCAGGTCAAGCGAAGATTCGCGTTTATAATCCTAGTCTTGAAAAAGATGCTTGGGAGACAAAGTACAGTGTTGTTCAGCTTGTTACCGAGGATAAGCCTTTCTTAGTAGACTCCACACGAATGGAGGTAAATCGACAAGGCTTTGATATTTATTTTAGTGTCCATTTAGGTAATATAAAATTACGGCGTAACCAACAAGGGAAAGTAGTAGAGGTTTTACCCTATGATACGGCTTTAGCGGATAAACAAGTTGAAGCCTTGGTTTATTTGGAAATTGATAAAGAATCAGACGCTGAAATTCTGCATAAGCTGGCTAAAAAACTTGAAACGGTATTAGAGCAGGTTAATTTAGTGGTAAAAGATTGGCCAGAGATGCGCTCTAGGATGCAGGGTTGTTTGCAGGAGTTAAAGCAAAATTCGCCCCCTTATGATCCAGAAGATGTGGCAGAATCTAAAGATTTTCTAGCTTGGCTGTTGAGTAATCATTTTACCTTTTTAGGGTGTCGTGATTATGATCTAAGTAAAGACCATAAAACTTTACGTATGATCAAAAAGTCAGGTTTAGGTGTGTTAAGAGATGAAACGAGAGGTAAGGAAGAAAAACTTCTCACCGAGTTACCACCCGAGGCGCGTCGTTTAGCTTTTTCTCCACAAATACTGGTTATCTCTAAAACGAATAGTAAATCTAGGGTTCATCGCTCTGTGTATGCGGATTATATAGGCGTTAAACGTTTTAATGAGCGGGGAGAGTTAGTTGGTGAAAGACGTTTTATCGGTCTTTATACATCGACTGTTTACCACAGTGATCCTCGCAGTATCCCGCTTATTCGACGTAAAATACAATTAATTTTACAAAACTCAAATTTACCCTTAAAAGGCCATGCAGGAAAGGCCTTGTTGGATATTTTATCGAGTTTACCGCGCGATGATTTATTTCAAGCTTCTGTCAATGAGCTCACTCAATTAGCTTTAGGTATTTTACATATCCAAGAACAACGCGCTGTACGTTTATTTGTCAGGCAAGATAATTATCGACGTTTTATTTCTTGCTTGGTTTATCTCCCTAAAGAGCAGTTAAATACCGAACTACAACGGCAAATGGAGAAAATTTTAGTACGAGAGTTTTCTGGGATAGAAATAGGTTTCTCAACACTTTTTGGCGATTCAAATTTGGCTCGCATCCATTTTTTAATTCGCACTGATCCTAAAAAAGATCTAAGTTATGACGTCAAAAAAATAGAAGCACAGCTCGTAGAAGTAGCACGTTCTTGGAAAGAAGAATTACGCCAAGCTTTGCTTGAGTATTACGGAGAAGAGGAAGGGGCTCGACTTATACAAAAATATATGTATGCCTTTCCGAGTGGTTATCGCGATAGTTTCTCGGCCAATACCGCCGTTCATGATATTGAACAATTAGAAAGGATCTCATCCGCCCATCCTTTAGAGATGAATTTTTATCCCTCTGTTAATGAAAAAATAGTTCCTTTACGGTTTAAGTTATTTCAAGCCGATAAACCTATCATTTTATCGGATGCTTTGCCCGTGCTCGAGAATATGGGACTGCGGGTCATGGATGAGTGGCCGCAAGAAATTACCTTGCCTGATTGTCATCGCATTTGGATTAATGATTTTGGTGTTAAACCGGTACATATTGATGATGTTGATGTTTCACAAGTCAAGGAAATTTTTCAAGAAGCGTTTAGCAAGATATGGTCTGGCGAAGTTGAGAATGACGGTTTTAATCGCTTAATACTTGCAGGCCAATTGACTTGGCGGGAAGTTTCTATACTAAGAGCCTATACAAAATATCTACGCCAAATTGGTGTGCCTTTTAGTCAAGCCTATGTAGAAATCGTGGTATCGCGTAATGCCGGGATTGCTAAAATCTTAGTTAAACTATTTAAATATTATTTTGATCCGAGTCGTCAAGATGAAGCCGGTAGCGTGATTGCTAGTTTGGAAAAAAGTTTACAAACCGCCTTAGATGCGGTGCTGAGTCTCGATGAAGATCGCATTTTGCGAAACCTTTTCGAAGTGATTCAAGCGACCTTGCGCACTAATTACTATCAAAAAGATAAACACAATAAACCTAAACCTTGGCTTGCGTTTAAATTAGATCCGAGTCGAATCACCGATTTGCCCTTACCAAGACCGATGTATGAAATTTTTGTGTATTCGCCGCGTGTTGAAGCGGTCCATTTAAGGGCGGCGAAGGTAGCCCGTGGAGGTATTCGCTGGTCAGATAGACGTGAGGATTTTCGTACCGAAATTTTGGGGTTAATGAAGGCGCAGCAGGTTAAAAATGCGGTTATTGTTCCTGCAGGCGCAAAAGGTGGATTCGTGTGCAAACGCTTACCCGAAAGTGGTGATCGTGAAGCCGTTATGAATGAAGTGGTGGCGTGTTATCAAACTTTTATGCGTGGTCTATTAGATTTGACCGATAATTTACAAAACGGTGTTGTCATCTATCCGCAGGATGTGGTTCGTTATGACGAAGAAGACCCTTATCTAGTCGTTGCAGCGGATAAAGGTACCGCTAGTTTTTCTGATATTGCCAATGCGATTGCGGCGGAATATCACTTTTGGTTAGGAGATGCCTTTGCTTCTGGTGGTAGTGTCGGCTATGACCATAAAAAAATGGGTATTACCGCGCGCGGGGCTTGGGAGTCTGTCAAACGTCATTGTAGAGCGTTAGGTTTAAACCCGGATAAAGATGATTTTACCGTCGTTGGGATCGGCGACATGTCAGGTGATGTTTTTGGTAATGGAATGTTGCTATCTCATCATATTAAGCTCGTCGCCGCATTTAATCATATGCATATTTTTATCGATCCTAATCCGGATGCAGCCAAAAGTTTTCAAGAGCGACAACGCTTATTTAAATTACCACGTTCAAGTTGGCAAGATTATACTAAGACTTTAATTTCTAAAGGCGGTGGTGTTTTTCTTCGTTCGCAAAAATCAATCGTTTTGTCGCCTGAAATTAAGCAGTTGTTAGGCATTAGCCAAGACTCCATTGCGCCAGATGGTTTAATCCGCGCGATATTAAAAGCAAAGGTAGACTTGTTGTGGAACGGCGGTATTGGGACTTATGTTAAATCCTCAAGCGAAAGAAATGTTGATGTTGGCGATCGGACCAATGATAATTTACGTATAGACGCTGAAGCATTGCGTTGTCGTATTGTTGCTGAAGGAGGAAATCTAGGTTTAACACAACTAGGTCGAGTTGAGTATGCGCTAAATGGAGGATTAATTTATACCGACTTTATTGATAATTCTGCTGGCGTGGATTGCTCTGATCACGAAGTTAATTGCAAGATTTTATTAAATGCCGTTGTGGCTGTAGGTGAGATGACCTTAGCGCAACGTAATGAATTATTAGCCGAAATGACGGATGAAATTGCTAAATTAGTTCTTTATGATAATTACTGTCAAACACGTACGATAAGTTTGGCTGCTATGCATGCTCAACAAGAATTAGAATTTCATCGACGCTATATTCAAGAATTGGAACGACATGGGAAATTAGATAGAGCTTTAGAGTTTCTACCGGACGAAAAAGCATTACTAGAACGTAAAGCCTTAGGTAAAGGTTTAACCAGCCCTGAAATTGCGGTTTTATTAGCCTATACCAAGATGTGGGTAAAAGCCGAATTACTGGAAATGGATACTTTAGAAGAAGATTATTTAACGCGCGTTTTAGAATCTGCTTTTCCTAAGCCTTTGCGGGGTCGTTTTCCCAAATTTATGCAACATCATAGTTTGCGACGCGAAATCATCGCCACTAAGATTAGTAATGCTATGGTCAATGATATGGGCATTACCTTTGTATTTCGTTTAAAGACCGAAATAGGTGCCGATATTGCTTCTATTGCACGTGCTTATGCAATTGCGCATCATGTATTTGGTTTTTCAGAATTACTTGGTATCGCCGAAAATTTAAGTGATGATGTCGCCCCTGTCACACGTTACGCAATTATGCGACAATTTAATCGACTGATACGGCGAGCGACGCGTTGGTTTATTTATAATTATAAGGATCAATTGACGGATATTTTAGGGATGGTTGATAAATTTAGACAATCTATTGTCACCCTTAATAAAAAATTACCGGACTTGCTGATTGGCGAAGAACGCGAATTTTGGGAAAGGAATGTACAAGGTCTTATTGAAGCCGGTATATCTGAAGCGGTGGCTAAACGTATTGCCAGTGTGGACCATGAATATGCCTTGCTGGATATCATTGAAGCAGCACAGAAAAATAATTTATCCTTGCAAGACGTAGCAGAACTTTATTTTATGGTCGGTGAAAAATTTGGGCTTACTTGGTTACGATCCCAGATCATGAAATTAGCGATAGAAACCTTATGGGACACGCTCGCTAGGGTTATTTTGTTAGATGATCTATATATTCAGCAACGTCACCTGACGGTTATTATCCTCCAATGTGTTCTGGATAAGCAAGGGAATAATAAGACTTGCTTAGAGCAATGGACCTTGGATAATCAAGCCTTTATTAGACGCTGGGAACAATTTTTAGCCGACCTTCGTAGCACAGGCGAATTAAAATTAATGATGTTTTCGGTGGTTATTCGCGAACTGGTGAGTATGGTAGAGGCTTCCGGCCTATCGCAAGTAGCAAGCTAATAAAAATCCAGTTGTTATAGCTAAAGTTTTTTAGAATTAAAAAAAAGTTAATGGTTTTTTTTGAAACTAAAAATTTTAGTTTTTTATTTGTTCTACTATCTAACGTTAGCTTTTCCCTAAAATTAAAAAATAAATACCTCGTCAATTTCATAACAGAATTTATAGTTAATCTTAGATTAACTATAAATAGCTAAATTATTTTATTAAATAGAGTTATTTTATAAAAAAATAAATTAAAAAAGGTAAGCGGACTGCATTAAATATCTAGAAAAAATATTAAATATAATTTATTGTTGAGTATTATTTTTTAACACCTTAAAGCGGATGATAAAACTTAAACTTAACGAAGAAGAAAAGGCAGCATTAAATC
>NMOS02000004.1 GCA_002290645.2 Candidatus Aquirickettsiella gammari | reverse complement strand
CAATTTTCTCTGGCTTTTAGTTTTCTATTTTTAGAATTCATTCGTCAACTAATTTATGAAACTTTATCTATGAAATTAGGCTGCCTAACTTTAATATAAAATGTAGCGAATGTCATGAAACTTCACACTTTAAATAATCAAACACCAATATACTATTCTCAATCCCTAAACAAAAATTACTCTATTTAAAAACTGGGGTAAGTTTGGGAGGTTTACACGGTGGGTCTCAAGAAAATATCTTTTGGCATCATTTAAAATCCCAAGACTCTTATTCAATAGATCCAAATAAGTTTGAGCTCGTTTATTAACTTTTTGAAACGCTTTTTCCGCATCGCCGGTGGCTTGGAAATCGTAGTCTGTTTTTGCTTCATGAACAAATCTTAGAAGGGGATCTTTTTTATACGCCATTTCTTGCAACTTTTTTTGCCTGAAATTTATAAAAGAATTTCCTGATCTGCAAGCGTCCATGGCGGTTTCATGACCTACACGTACCAAGTGTAGGATTTCAAGCATCTCCCATGTGATCTTAACCGCACTAAACGCTGTCAACGCCTCAATAATTATATCCATCTCCTTTTATTGAATTTATTTTTAGCTCATCTTTTTGAGTATAAAGGATCAAAAAACCATTTCCTAGATCATTTTTTCCTAAACTTTTAAAAAAAATTTAAATAATTTTAAAAATAATTTTTATTTTATTAATTGAAATACACTACGCCTTTAACCGTTTTTATTTTTGCCAATGAACGCATTCGAATTGATACGATAAGTAGGATTGACAGCATTTATTCAGCGATGTGTCCTAGATGCTAGAGTATTCCTAAATGTAATTTGGCCGCGGCGGACATATTTTCGCTGCTCCAGGGTGGATCCCAAACTAATTCTACCTGTACCTCACTAACCCCCGCTACATTATTAACGGCATTTTCGACAATACCTGGAAAGCTTTGTGCTACAGGACAGCCAGGTGAGGTTAATGTCATTTCAATTTTTACCAAGCCTTGTGGGTCAATCGATATATGATAGATAAGACCTAAATCATAAATATTGACTGGGATTTCAGGGTCATAGACCTTTTTTAAAGCTTCAATAATTGCATTTTTTAATGACAAGGTAGATGCTTGGCTCAGGGGATAATTCATTGTCGTCATATAGTATGCCTATGTAGTGGTATCAACTTTTTCCCGGGTCGATTGTGTGATGAAAACGATTTATTTTTCCCCCATGCGTATTAAGGAAAATTAATCTTCGGTGGAGACAATCTCATTTTTTTGTTGTAAGGCGGCTAATAAAGTGTGCCATGCTAAGGTGGCGCATTTTACCCGAACAGGATAAGCCCTAACCCCTGAAAATACTGCTAGTTTTTCTAAATGCTCGATTTTTTCAGGGGAGGGGATTTCGCGGGTGAGTAATTGATGAAAGATTCGGAAAAGGGCTTCCGCCTCACGGACCGTTTTTCCTTGCAATATTTCTGACATCAGTGAAGCGGAAGCAATAGAGATAGCGCAACCGGAACCCTTGAAGCTAATCGCGCTAATTTTTTGATCTTCTACCTGGAGATAGAGTGTTAAGCTATCGCCACAGAGTTGATTAAAACCTTGAGCTTGCCGATTCGCTTGCGGCATCGTATGGAAATGACGCGGACAACGTCCATGGTCTAGGATCATTTCTTGGTATAGCTCGCGTAGATTCGACATCATGATTAATTAAAAAGCTGCTTTAAAGTGTGTAAACCGCTTATTAGGGCATCGATATCTTCTTTACTATTATAAAAAGCTAAAGAAGCGCGTACGGTAGAATCGACATTAAAGCGCTGCATTAGAGGCATTGTACAATGTTGACCAGCACGTACCGCCACACCTACTTCGGCATTTAACACGTCGCTCATATCATGTCCATGGATGCGTACACCGCGCGAATCATTCACCGTAAAGTTTAAAATAGCGGCTTTTTCTGCTGCGGTGCCTATTAAGCGTAATCCAGCAATGTCTTGTAATTGTGCAGTTGCGTAGTTCAATAAAGCCTTTTCATGTGCTTGTAAGGCCGCAAAATCCAGTTGATTGAGATAGTCAATACTCGCAGCTAAACCAATAGCACCGGCAATATGCGGTGTGCCCGCCTCAAATTTATACGGCGGTTCGCGATAACTGCTTTTTTCAAGGCTGACTTCTGTGATCATGCTGCCGCCTGCTTGATAAGGTGGCATCGCCGTTAATAAGGCTTGTTTCCCATACAATACCCCAATGCCAGTAGGGCCAAAAAGTTTATGTCCTGAAAAGACATAGAAATCACAATCTAAGGCCTGGACGTCAATTTTTTGGTGGGCAACTGCCTGTGCCCCATCAATTAATACCTTGGTGTCGGCACTATTGGCATGTGCATAATCAATAATCTTTTGAATAGGATTGATTGTCCCTAGGGTATTCGAAATATGACAAACAGCGACTAATTTAGTTTTGACATTGAGTAAACGTTGATATTCTTCCAATATGAGCTCGCCCGCGTCATTGATAGGAATGACTTTAAGTACAGCGCCGGTTTGTGCCGATAAAATTTGCCAAGGAACGATATTGGCATGGTGTTCCATATGCGAAATAATAATTTCTTCACCGGCTTTGATCTGGCTCAATCCATAGCTTTGTGCCACTAAATTAATCGCTTCAGTCGTCCCGCGAACGAAGATAATTTCAGAAAAATATTTGGCATTGATAAATTGCTGGATCTTTTCTCGGCTGTGTTCAAACGCTTCAGTTGCTAATTCACTCAAAGTATGGATACCTCGATGAACATTGCTGTATTCACAACGATAAAAATGTTGTAAACGCTCGATGACCGATTTGGGCTTCTGCGTACTTGCCGCATTATCCAGATAAACTAAAGGCTTGGCTTTGATCTGTTGTTGTAAGATAGGAAAATCTTGTCTTATTTTTTTTAAATCAAACGAATACATCCGCATTCACCCATTTATTTTTTAAGTGCTGTGCTAAGGAAACCTCGTCATTAAACAAAGGCATTTGTTGTAAAATGTCTTGAATAAAAGCTAAAATTAATACTTCACCGGCTTGTACAGCGGTCAGGCCGCGGGTCTGCAAATAAAATAAGGCTTCTTTATCGAGTTGCGCGATACTCGTGCCGTGAGTACATTGGATATCATCGGTAAATATCTCTAGCTGCGGTTTGCTATTAATTTCAGCGTGTGATGACAATAATAAATTTTTATTCAGTTGTTGCGCCTTACTTTTAATCGCTTGTGAACGAACGATGACTTTGCCATTAAATACCGCACGCGCCTTAGCATCGCTAACCCCCTTATAAAATGCTTCACTCCTTGTATGTGGGCTGGCATGATCAACGACCGTATGATGATCGATTTGTTGCTGCTCAGTTGCGTAATAAAGGCCTTTTAATTGGCACTGTGCATCAGGCTGCAACAATTTGATGTGCACATCACTCCGTATTAAAGCTGCGCTTAAAGCGAGCGAATAAGCAGCGAATTGACTGTTTTTCTGCTGTGTTGCCGAGAGATTGCCAATATGCAGGGCTTTTTCGCCTTCGCTGATGTATTTGTAATGCTGAACGTGACTGTGCGGAGCAAGAGTACATTCTGTGACAGTGCTAGTAAAATACTGTGCACTATTTTTCTGCGCAGGGATATATTTTTCAACGATAATCGCATGACTATTTTCTTCTGCAATGATGATATTACGCAGCGGAATGAATTGTTCCTGTTCGCCGGTCTGTATAAATAAAAGCTCTATCGGTGATTGTAATTGCGTATTAGCGGGTAAATAAATGTAAGCACCGTCGTGCATAAAGGCGGTATTTAAATGAACAAAACTGTTTTTTTCAATCGTATCTTTAGGCTGCCAGTGTGCAAATAATTGTTCTGGATGATGCTCGAGCATACCGGCAAAGTGAGTCATCATGCCATGATGGGGCAAAATGGCTAAGGTGGATAAATGTTTGGCAAACAGACCATTAATGAAGACTAAACGATAGCTTGTGGCCAATTGTTCAAGCCTTGTTTGTGTCGCGTTATTTAATTGGCTGAGCACCGGCTGAAAAGAAAACGGCGTCTCGCCTAAAGCGGTTAAAGAGGTATATTTCCAATCTTCTTGCTTTTTACTCGGAAAACCAGTACGGGAAAATTCTTCTAGCGCCGCTAGGCGTAGATCTTGTAGGGGTGTTAGCGTGTTACCGGCTAGATTTTTTTCTACACGTAAATATTCGCTGCGATAGTGTGCAATGGCAGCCACATCCTTATTTATTTTATTATTTAACATTATTTTAGACCAAAGATTCTTCTTGTAAGATAGAGGTATAACCTTCTTTTTCCAGTGTTTGCGCCAAAGAAAAATCACCAGAACGAATAATTTTTCCGCCGGCAAGTATGTGCACATAGTCGGGTTTAATATAATCGAGCAAACGTTGATAATGGGTAATCAGCAACATGGAACGTTCCGGCGCAGCGAGACGATTGACACCATTGGCGACTATCCTTAAAGCGTCGATATCTAAACCCGAATCAGTTTCGTCTAGTATGGCTAATTTAGGTTCTAAAAGCAGCATTTGTAGAATTTCATTACGCTTTTTTTCACCGCCGGAAAACCCTGTATTGACAGAGCGATACAGGAAATCTTCATCCATTTCGACCGCACTTAATTTTTCTTTGACGAGTTTTAAAAAATCCATGGCGTCGAGTTCAGTTTGACCACGTGCTTTGCGAATAGCATTTAAAGAAGCCTTCAACAAATATACATTATTTACCCCGGGAATTTCGACCGGGTATTGAAAAGCTAAAAATAATCCCTTTTGTGCACGTAGTTCGGGAGCAAGGCTTAATAAATCTTGCTCCAAATAGCGGATTTCACCCTCAGTAATAAGATAGTCGCTGCGTCCAGCGAGTACATTGGCTAATGTACTCTTTCCTGAGCCATTAGGGCCCATGATAGCGTGTATCTCACCTGGTTTTATCTCAAGGTTAATGCCTCGCAATAAGGGTTTGTTATCAATTTGTACCTGTAGGTTTTGTATCGTTAACATATTTTTCTTTATTAATAAGTTATTATCTAATCTATTCTTATCTGTGCGATAGTCCGCGGGTTTAATTTTAAAAACTTTTACTTGCAACGACAAGTGATCCTAGCCAATACTCCCTTCTAAACTAATTCCGAGTAATTTTTGCGCTTCGACGGCAAATTCCATCGGCAATTCTTTAAATACAGCCTTACAAAAACCATTCACAATCAGTGAAAGCGCGGCTTCGGCGTCTAAACCGCGTTGTAAACAATAAAAAAGTTGCTCCTCACTAATTTTAGTCGCTGAAGCTTCGTGTTCTACTTGTGCTGTTTTATTTTTGACTTCAATCGAAGGAAAAGTATGCGCGCTACAATGACCGCCAATCAGTAGTGAATCACATTGAGTATAATTACGTGCATTTTCTGCCGTGGCTGATATTCTGACCAAACCGCGGTAGCTGTTTTGTCCATGACCCGCGCTAATTCCTTTCGATAAAATGGTACTTTTACTGTTTTTACCAATATGAATCATTTTGGTTCCTGTATCCGCTTGTTGTCTATGATTTGTCAGCGCCAGTGAATAAAACTCGCCGACAGAATGATCGCCTTGAAGAATAACACTGGGATATTTCCAGGTAATAGCCGAACCGGTTTCTACTTGGGTCCAAGATATTTTCGCATGGCTGCCACGACAATGTCCGCGTTTAGTGACGAAGTTATAAATACCACCTTTTCCTTCTTTATCACCGGGATACCAGTTTTGTACGGTTGAATATTTGATTTGTGCATTATCTAAGGCAATTAATTCGACCACAGCGGCATGTAATTGATTTTCGTCGCGTTGTGGTGCTGTGCAACCCTCTAAGTAACTCACGTAACTTGATTCATCGGCGATGATCAAGGTACGTTCAAATTGTCCGGTATTGGCGGCATTAATACGAAAGTAGGTGGATAATTCCATCGGGCAGCGGACACCCGGTGGGATATAGCAAAACGAACCATCGGTAAATACAGCGGCATTTAAGCAGGCATAAAAATTATCGGTATAAGGAACCACAGTACCTAAATATTTTTTTATAAGTTCCGGGTACGTTTGTACCGCTTCTGAAAAAGAACAAAATAATATCCCCATGCGGTGCAACTTTTCTTTAAAAGTAGTTGCAACGGAAACACTATCAAACACGGCATCAACGGCAACGCCGGCTAATAACTCTTGTTCTTGCAGTGAGATACCTAGCTTATTGTAGACACGTAATATGTCTGGATCGACTTCCTGTAAGCTTTTTAATTGTTTTTTTAGTTTAGGCGCCGAATAATAACTAATCGCTTGATAATCGATCGGGGGATAGTGGAGATGATCCGCCCAATGCGGCTCTGTTAAGGTTAGCCAGTGATGATAAGCTTTTAAACGCCATGCCAATAAAAATTCAGGTTCATTTTTTTTAGTTGAAATATGGCGTATTACCGCTTCATTTAATCCACAAGCGAGCGTCTCAGACTCGATATCACTGACAAAGCCATGTTGATAATCTTGTTGTAATAATTGGTCTAAAACTGCTTGTGTCATGGGGTATTCTCGGGCACAAAATGGAGAGGTTGAGTTGTTTTTAGCAAGGCTTCTAATTGCATTAAATTAAGAGGCGAGATAAGATCCGCCAGGCTAATCTGCATCAAGGTATTTTGAATAAAGGCGCCAATCCTACGCCAGTTATCACGAATCGTACACTGTCTTTCTAGCGTACACTGTAATGCCGTATGGTTACATTCGGTTAAAGCAATTTGACCCTCTAAGGTTTGAATGAGTTGTCCAAGTGAAATATCAGTCGCCAGTAAAGCCAGTTGATAACCCCCTTTAACACCACGATTGGCGAAAAGTAGCTGATCATGGCTTAAGCGTTTTAATAACTTGCTCGCGGTGGGTAGGGCAATCCCGGTGTGTTCGGCAATGGTTTTAGCATTAATTGCGAGTCCAGGATGCTGGGCTAGATAGGCCATAATGACAATGGCATAATCAGTCAGTTTGCTAAGTCGTAACATAATAATACTAGCACTAGCTCGAATTTGTTAAATGGGACTATTCTAGTCCTATTCTTAAAAAAAAACAACGATTATTGTCACTGAGCTCGCGATAGTCGCTAATAAATTCGCTGAACACGGTGGGTTTTTTCTACCAACTTGCATTTTAAAGATCAAGGTCTACACTTCACTATGAAAGTTCCGTTAGATTGCGCTTGAAGTTTGATCCTAAAAGGTTGGAGATAGTCTTGAAGCATGGTGTGCAAGCCTGCCTTGTGCAGGAAGCCTAAAGTGCATCACAAATCACCACTATAATATTATCGCATTCAAGTAAATTAAGACACTGACGGGGCTTTTTTTATTAAGGTATGTGTTTTCTCTCTCTCTCTCTCTCTCTCTCTTCATTAAGCGTTTATGTCGCTACGATTAATAGCCCAGTGATCGTCCTCCATCTACGGCAATAATCTGACCGGTGATAAAATCCGCATTTTGAATTAAAAAAGCCACCGTATTTGCGATATCCTGCGGGGTTCCAGCGCGCTTTAAGGCATTTTTTGCGATAATTTTTTGACGTAAAGTTTCATTGAATTCTGTTTCATCATCGGGCCAGAGAACGATGCCTGGGGCTATGGCATTGACTCTTATCTCGGGCCCTAGCTCTTTGGCCAAGCTTTTAGTTAACATCACACATCCCGCTTTAGCGATACAGTAAACTGAATAATTTTTCAAGGGGCGTTGTGCTTGAATATCAACCAGGTTGATAATGCAGCCTTTTTGCGCTTTGAGATAAGGGGCAGCGAGCTGGGATAAAAAAAAAGGGCCTTTTAAATTGCTGGCGATAAGATCTTCCCATACGCTAGGTGTTACTTTAGCAAAAGGAACGGGATAAAAGCTGGAAGCATTATTGATTAATACATCGAGTTGGCCCCATTCTTTTATTACCGCCGCCACTAAATTTTCTAGCTTAGGGGTGTCTTTTAAGTCTGCAGCTAAGGCAAGCGCGGAATTAGCGCGTTGTTGATTGAAAGTTTGGCATAGGGATAGAGCCGCCTGTGCTGATTCTCGGTAGTGAATCGCTACACGCATTCCAAGATGATGGCAGTGGCGCGCAATAGTGGCGCCGACCCGTTTTGCGGCCCCAGTTATTAGGACTACCTGGGTATTTGTTTTAGAATCTGGCATTGGCTTTACCTTGAGTTATGCAACAATGATAAAAATACCCACTGGTCTACCTATTCCAACCGCTGCAATGCAGGCGCAAAGTGAACAATTAAGTCAATTGATCAGCGAAGAAATAACGCAACAAGCAACTGGGTCGATAAGCTTTTCACGTTTTATGGAATTGGCATTATACGAGCCACAGCGAGGATATTATACAGCCGCTTTGGATAAATTGGGTAAAACGGGTGATTTTATAACGGCACCCGAGATCTCACCTTTGTTTGCGCAATGCATCGCACGTCAATGCCAGCAGGTTTTTGCAGATTTAGGCAGTGCTGATATTTTAGAAATAGGGGCGGGCACTGGTCAGTTAGCCGTCGATCTATTGTTGTGTTTAGAAAAAGAAAATTGCTTGCCGGAGCAATATAAGATTTTAGAAATTAGCCCTACGCTCAAAGCACGTCAGCAAGACCTGCTGCAAAAACGCATTCCTCATTTATTAACACGTATTCATTGGTTAGATGACTGGCCCCTATCCCCGCTAAAAGGGGTTATGATTGCTAATGAGGTGGTAGATGCCTTGCCGGTTGATAAGTTTTTTTGGACTAAAGATCACGTTCAAGAAGTGCGAGTGGGTTATGAAAAGGGTTATTTTAACTATCGCTTCATTGAACCTGGCGACTTTAATCAGGTGGCGCTATTAAATCATTTGAGAGCTAACTATTTTAGTGAGGTAAATCGCTATGAATCTGAGCTTTGTTTACGATTAGACGCTTGGATAAGCAAGCTGGGTTCAGCGCTGCTACAAGGGCTGGCATTGATTATAGACTACGGTTTTCCCGCACGAGAGTATTACCACCCAGATAGATGCCAGGGGACCTTGATGTGTTACTACCGCCACCTAGCACATACCGATCCATTGTGTCTCATCGGTTTGCAAGACATAACGGCCTCCGTCGATTTTACCCGGCTTGCGCAATCGGCTGTTCAAGCCGGCCTAAACGTGGCTGGATTTACCCCCCTGGCTGCTTTTTTAATAAACAATGATTTGTTACCGTTGATAGAAAAATGTTATGATACTTTGTCAGCCATAGATGTAAATCGGCAGGTCCATGTGTTAACTTCACCGAGTGAAATGGGGGAGTTAATCAAAGTAATAGGTTTAACGCGCGGTTATGAGGCATCGCCGTTACAAGGGTTTAGAACCTATGATAAGCGGGCCCGTTTGTAGCTTGGTTTGCAGTGAAGAATAAAGGGTAGCAATCTAAAAATTAAGGATCCAGTTTAACCATGATTTTTTCTAGTGGTAAAAGAATAGATAGTGATTTTAGTGACGTTGTGTTAATCACGTTAGGAGGCTTGCAATATTTAAGTAACCACGTTAGCAATGCGTGTGAAAAAATACCACAAAATACTACATTGAACGTGGCTGCTAATTGTTTAGACACGATGCGGGATGGAATTGAAGCTGCTGTTCGTGAATCTAAGCAAATTTTGCACTGTGGTTGATCTCTTGAGGCCTAGTCAATATGCTTCATACTGAGCAGGAACTTAAGATTGCTTTAGAAATAAAGAAAATATTGGATGAAGGGATTGAAGCCGGTCCTTGGCAGGCGAATTTATTCCTAAAAGGAATTAAAAAAAAGCTAGAAGAGTTGCGTGATAACTTTGTGGCTAAAATAGGTTTAGAGCAGCACGATACGCAACTAGCGAGCGACTTATTAAGCGATAACAGCGGCGAAAGTACCGAGGTTTATATTGCGCTTTATCAATCGCAAGGTGGCAATTTACATAAATGGCGGGAAGTGGTTGTCTCCTTAGTCAGGTATACGATGGGGCGAGCTATTTATAGAAATGAGGCTGATGTGCAAGCCGCTATTCGTTTAACGGATAGAAATTTGAACAATGCTTATGTGGTGGTTAAAGTAAGCTCGGATGCAATTATCACCGATTCAGAGGAACAAGCGCGCACGGATCGCGAGGGTCGACAGCTGATTCGCTTGAATGAAACAGCGATACAACTTAAGAATATTATACGTTTAGTCCATGCGACGGGACACTATAAATTACTCAGAAATTTCTTAGTTAAGCAAAATTGAACAGGCTCGTAAAAAGCTTTGTGCGAGAATAACAAAAAATAATTTATTATGGCTGCTCCTGCACAACAACAACAATCTGGCGATAATTCACTGGCTCCGCTGTGGATAGTGCTTTGCATTTTTCTTGCCGGTTGGTTGATTTGGGCCTTTTTCCACACCCAAATTGTGTCATTTTTGTTACAGATTAAATTTTTTGAGGCACGTTTAATTTCCTTCGTACTCCCTACCACGGCGCAATTGGCTAGTAGTATAAAACAATTGCATCCTGCCGAGGTTGCTTTCACGCAGCTTTTGGATGTTAGTCGAGAGGTGGGTAGTTATTTGCGCTATCCGATAATTTTTTTGCTACTGGTCTTGGCGGTGGTTATTTATTTTAGCCATATTAATTTACAGTTTAAAAAATTTTATAGCATGGACTCCTTGGCCGAGGCAGAAAGGAAAAATTGGCCACAGATTTCTCCAGTCATCAAACTTGATTTAGTCAAACAAGATATCGATAAAGGTCCTTGGGCGATGGCTTTATCGCCTATGCAATTTGCCAAAAAATATCGATTATTACAGGAGGAAAAAGCGGTTCCGGCCATGACCATGGCCGCAAAGATTAGCCATCAAATTACTGTGAGTGTTAAACGAGAGGCAGCACATCATGTTTTTGTGTTGCAATGTGGTGAATATTGGCAAGGGGTGGACTATCTAACACCAGCGACTAAAGCTTTATTTGCTGTTTTTTCGGCACGCATCAACCAAGATCGAGAGGGTGCTCTGAAGCTACTCTTACAAATTGCTGAATCGAGCACAACGGGGCGGCTTAATTTCTCAGGTGTTGATGTCTTATTAGAAAAACACAAAAATAATAAACTCGTTCATCGAGTGGTACATAGCCATGCCTATGTACTGACGGTGATGGCGTCACTGCTCGTATTAGCCAGAAAAGAAGGGGTCCTAGCGACAGCCGATTTTTTATGGTTAAAGCCTAAGGATAGATTACTTTGGTTTATGTTAAATTCAGTAGGGCGTCAAACCGCATTCGCTGAAGTGAGTGGTCCATTTGCACATTGGAATGTGGAGTGTATCATGGGCAGACGCTTGATGGTTCCTATGGTAGAAGAAGCGGTTAATGGTTTGGAAGCGGCTATTAAGGACATTCTTTATATCCCTGATTCGCAAGCAACTTAGTTGATTTTGAACAATGTAAGCCATGATCTTAGATAATAAGTCTAAAAAATTAGGCTTGGGTTGTTTTTAGGCACGATGTTTTAGGAAATTTTTACCCTATAAAATTATAAATTAGATTGAACGCTTTATGGCAGTTATAGCACGTGGTTTAGAACAAAAACATGAGCAGGATCCCCGTCGATTATTACGTGATACGCGCGTGCTGTCACAGCGTTTTATCGACTTTTTCAAAAATCCTCAGGCGGTTACTATTCTATTAGTCGGTTTTGCTTCCGGTGCTTTTTTTATCCCAGCCATAGCCGATGTTATTTTCTTGCTCGGAATAGCCTCCTTTATTTACGCCTATACACGTAAAACGAATTTGCCCTTTCGTATGCCGCAACGCTCACAAAAATTAGACTATAACGATTTAAAAGCAGGAAGTAATAAACCGCAAAAAGCACGGGGTATCTGTTTATTTGGTAACGAAATATCGACCGGCGAAGAATTGTGGTTTAGTAATGACGACATGCGCACACATTGTTTGATCTTCGGTTCTACCGGCAGTGGTAAAACCGAAGCCTTGATATCACTGGCTTTTAATGCCTTAGTGCAGGGTAGTGGATTTATTTATGTCGATGGTAAGGGCGATAATAGCTTATTCGCTAAGATTTTTTCCATGGCGCGATCCATGGGACGTGAAGACGATATCCTGGTAGTCAATTTTATGACCGGTGCGCGTGATATTGTCGGACCTCAAGAAAAACGTTTGTCTAACACGATGAACCCTTTTGCCAATGGTTCTTCGAGTATGTTATCGCAATTAATCGTTAGCTTAATGGATAGTAGTAGCAATACACCCGATGGGGATATGTGGAAGGGACGGGCTATCGTATTCGTCGAAGCCTTAATGAAACTGCTGGTATATATCCGCGATCAAGGTGGAATTTTACTGGATGTTAACGTCGTACGTAACTATTTTGAGTTGACGCGCGTAGAAAATATCGTCGTCGATAAAATTTTCCCACGCGACGGTCAAGAGCCTTTGAGTTTGATGGAGGTGCCAGAGGTTGTTTTAGAGCCCATCACGAACTATCTGATCAATTTGCCAGGGTATGATAAATCTAAAAAAGGTAAGCAAGTCTCACAGGTGTTAGAGCAGCACGGTTTTATTACCATGCAGTTAACGCGCGTGTTTGGCTCCCTAGCCGATACTTACGGCCACATTTTACGGACTAATTTGGCGGAGGTTGATTTAAAAGATGTGGTATTGAATCGTCGCATTCTGTTAGTGTTATTGCCTGCATTTGAAAAGTCGCCGGATGAGTTGTCCAATTTAGGTAAGGTGATTATTGCCTCCTTAAAAGCCATGTTGGCAGCAGGTTTGGGAGAAGAAGTTGAAGGTGATTATCGTGATATCATAGAGCGCAAACCTACCAATGCCTTAACACCTTATTTATGTGTGCTCGATGAATATGGCTATTATGCCGTACCCGGATTTGCCGTGGTTCCTGCACAAGCCAGGTCTTTGGGTTTTTCGATTGTTTTTGCCGGTCAAGACTTACCTGCTTTTCAAAAAGCTTCTAAAGAAGAGGCAGCATCGATAGGGGCTAACTGTAACATTAAGCTGTGCATGAAATTGGAAGATCCCTTAGAAACCTGGGACTTTTTCTCTAAAAGTGCCGGTGAGGCTTGGGTCACTAAGGTAGATGCTTTTCAAACACGGGCTGAAAGTGTGCTGAATAATTACGCCGATACGCGTAGTGCTTCTTCAGAAAAGCGCGCCCGTATTGACTTGCTGGATTTAAAAGAACAACGTGAAGGGGAAGCGCATATCTTGTTTAAATCTAAGATTATTCGCGCCCAATTATTTTATGCCAATCCTACCCCGGTCGCAAGAATGCGGCTTAATCAGTTCTTGAAAGTAGGTTTGCCCAGTAATCGTTTCTTGTTAGATTTGCAATCGCGCTTGCAAAATTTTCGTAAAGTGACTGAGAAAGCGCAATTTTCTCTTAATAAATTAGATGAATCGGGGTTGATTACGACTTTGCAGCAAAGCTTTTTGGCGCACGCGAAACTAAGTCCTATTGCAGCGGCTATGCCCGCCTTATTAGCGTTGCACCAACCTGTTACAGAAAATCCGCAACAAGACATTGAGTTCGGTGAAGAGCTATCCTTGCCAGCCAATGAATTGAATATATTTGCTCCGCTTACCGTGACAGCTAAATTACAGCAATGCCTGTTGGTCGAACAAGCGGATCAATTTAATGCGGCCTTTTTGCAAGCCAAGGCCACCCAAGGACAACTCGCTGTCATAGAAAAGGTGTCGGGTAAATTTGAAAAACATGCCAATAGCATTGCCGCTGAGATTATAAAAGATATGGCCTTGGCGACGCATTATCCACCGCTTGTCTCTCATGTCTTATCCGCTGCAGAGCTGACTGAGGAGCTTAATAAATTACTATTAGCGATTAAAAAGGAACGTGAATCAATCCTGAGCGAGTAAAAATAAAATCAATTACTGGGTTATTAGCTTATGAATTACCGTCTTTTATCTATTTTTTTATGTTTATTGATTTCCGGCTGTGCTAGTACTGAATCGATTTCACCCGCTGTGCCGGATCCTTCGCTACAGCAGGAAGATTTGTTAAATAGTCTCAACGCAGGCGGAGTGCGTAGAGTACAAGTAGGTGACGAATTGAGATTGATTCTTCCACAACGGCGGTTTTTTATTCAAAACACAATGCACTTAAAAGTGAGTGCTTACCCTGTATTAGGTCAGATTGTCACCTTGCTTAACCAGCAAAAAAATTTGGGTATTGAGGTATTGGCGTATACTCCCTCCGCTGATTTGCAACAGCAAACGACCGATTTAGCTCAACTTCAAGCGCGCGCTATTGAAGAATATCTTCTTCAGCAAGGTTTAAATACCCGCCTTATTGTGGCCAGGGCATGGGATAGCCCTCATCAAGCTTGTCGTAAGGGGGGGCGATTTGTTCAGGATCCAGTGCAGATCTTTTGTATAGAGATAAGAACCCGCCATTTACATACAGAAGATAGCGACTAATGCGAAATGGACGGCCGGGTTTTTTGGGGAATAAAAATTGCAAAATAGGGGGATAAATCACCCGACAAAGAGGTTCTTTTGAAAAATTAAATTATTTATTAAAACTAGCTTTTCTCTATAATATTAGGTTATAGTTCGCTAAAATAAGACCGGATTAACAAAGAGGGGTAAGGTGGGAAACCGGATTGAGCAGCTTAAATCACGTAAAGGTTTTTATCGAGATAACTATAACCGTGTTTGTGTGGGCTTGTTGCTGGTGTTGTTTATTATTTTATTAGTAAGCGGAATTGTTATTTATTTAACTATTTATTCACCTACACCGGATTTTTTTGCAAGTGCTCAAGATGGAAAATTGACCCGTTTAGTTGCTGTTGATTCAGTTAATTATTCGCGTACAGCACCTTAAATAAATAAAAATAATTTTAAGATTGAGATAACAATGAAAGATGATGCCCTGCAAGTCGTTAAATTACGTAACGAATTTTATCGGGATAATTATAGAAAGATTGTTGCTGCATTATTACTTAGTTTTTTTATTCTATTGGTTTTAGTGGCGGCTTTATTTTATATCGTAGCGCATCCGCCTGCGCCACGTTATTTTGCAACAAGTAGTGATGGTCGTCTGGCACCCTTGGTTCCTTTTTCACAACCCAATTTAAGTAACTCGGCTATATTAGAATGGTCTAATACAGCCGCTGCTGCCGCATATAGTTATAATTTTGTTAACTACCGTCAGGCATTACAGCAAGCGGCTGATTATTTTACCCCGGAAGGTAAACAAATGTTTTTTACCGCCATAAAAAATTCAAATAATTTACAAGCGGTTATTAGCAAAAAATTAATTGTTTCTGCTGTTGCAACCGGTGTTCCGGTTATATTGGAGCAAGGGATTTTAGCCGGGCGTTATACCTGGAAAGTGCAAATTCCTATGTTGATTACCTTTCAAAGCGCCAGCCAATTCTCGCAGCAATCCGTAACCGTCACGCTACTTATTGTTCGGATTTCGACCTTAACCTCACCTCGTGGTATCGGGATTGCGCAATTTATTGTATCGGGAGGCGGCGGTATTACCGGTTAATTAAGTTATGTATTTTTTATACGTTCAAAAAATAACAATAAGAGGCGCAGTTAGCTTTTTAAGCTTGTTGGGTTTATGCAGTTTTTTTATGCTAACAAACGCCAAAGCAGCCAATTTAGACCGACAAAATTTGCCTCAATCTTCAAATTCAACCTCGGCAGCTGCTTTGGCTGATAAGGCCAAAGAAGATTCTGTTTCAATCCAAGCGCTCAATAAAGCGGCTTTTGGATCGATGACACAGACGATGTTGCCAATGACGCCTGAACAAATTAAGCGTTTACGAGAGTTATTTAATCAAACACAAGCGGCCGCGGCAACGACGCCAGGGACGCCACCACGTCCGACTATTTCTTCGCAATATGTAAAACTGGAACCCGGTGCCACACCGACAGTAATCCGTTTAGCCGAAGGCTATGTAACTACCCTTGCGTTTCTTGATTCTACCGGCCAACCCTGGCCGGTGGATAACTATGATATCGGTAATCCGCAAGCCTTTAATATTCAGTGGGATAAAAAAAGTAATCTACTGATGATACAAGCGACTTCCCTTTATAGCGTAGGGAATTTGGCTATACAATTACGTGGTTTAGAAACACCGGTCATGGTGACATTGATTTCGGGACAAAAAGCGGTCGATTATCGCGTGGATTTACGTATCACCGGCAACGGTCCGAATGCAAAGGCATTACTTGGCAGAAGTTTACCTCAAACGGCTGATCCGGCCTTACTAAATATTTTAGAAGGCGTTGCGCCTGCGGGAAACAAGCCATTAAAGATATCCGGCGCTCTCGCGCAAGCGTGGTTAGTTGGCAATCATATTTATTTACGAACCCGTTTAACCTTAATTTCACCGGCTTGGATTGCAACGATGTCCAGTCCAGATGGAATGAAGGCCTATGAAATGCCAAAAACTCCGCTGATTTTAGGTTTTGACGCTGGCCAGTCGATACAATTAAAAGTTGAAGGGTTCTAACTATTATGAAACTTCAATTACAAAATATAGCTAATTTATTTAAAAATATCCGCACGCGAAGTATTATCTTGTTGACAGGTTTCATCCTTTTGTTCGGATTTTTATACGGCATAACGCATTTTTCGCATAAAAAAGAACCGGTGGCAGATACTTCGGTGCAATTGAAGGATTCACCGCCTAATATTGAATCTATTCCGGGAGGCTTGGATAAGTCACCTTCAGCAGATTATCAGCGTTTGCAAGCACAGCAAAATCTTCAACAAGTTGCTATTGCCGAAAAAAATGGTACTAGCGCTATTCCCACCTTACTTGATACCAATCAATTTGATCAAAATCAAAACGGGTCGCTACCCGTAAATGGCGCTTGCTCACCGTGTAATAGCTACGCAAAATCTACCGTAATTCCCTTACTACAACCGAGTCAACTCAAATCAGGAACGCTCATTTATGATCTGCGAGGAAACATTATCGGCCATTTAGGTGCCGACGGAAAGGTACGCAATAGCGAGGGTCAAGTGATAGGGCAAGTAGGGCCGGATGGCTTAGTTCGTGCAAAAGATGGAACGGTTATGGGTAGTGCAGCTGTTCCTGCGATGGGCGATGTGGTTTATGATGCGACGGGTCGTTTAATTGGCAGAGTAGCGCCAGATGGGAGAGTTGTGGATGCGCAAGGTCGTGTGCTTGGCCAGGTGGGGGCTGATGGTATCGTACGTAATCTCAAAGGCGCTGTTATCGCGAAGACAGGCGTCAATATGGCCGGAGTCAATGAAAAAAAATTAGCTATTCCAGGTACACCCGTTTATGACAATCAGGGTAAATTGTTGGGTACGCTCGGTAATGATGGCAACGTGCGTGACAGCAAAGGAATAGTCATCGCTAAATTAGATAGCGATGGACGGGTGCGCGGCTTGCATGATGAGATAATCGGTAAATTAGGTGCAACGGCACCCGGTACACTGGCTTATGACCCGCAAGGTCATTTATTTGGAACCGTTGGCAGTGATGGCATTGTGCGAGATGCAGCCGGTAAGGCCTTAGGCAACTTAACGGCTTCAGGCCGGGTTCAGGATGGCAACGCTAATTTTGTTGCGAGTATTATCCCGCCAGCCAAAAATAACGTCCCTTTATCGAATGTGCCCATGCAGCCAGAAACAGCAATTAGCTTGCTTTCGGCAAGCGCTAATAATTCTAATCCAGAATTACAAGCTATTTTAGATAGACAAGCCAAGCAGCTTTCGACACAAAAAGCCGATCAGTTGCAGCAACAAATGCAAACCTCGATGGGGACACAAGCCGGCCAATTATTTACTGCTTGGGCCTCTCCAAGCCAGCAATACGTGATTGGGAATGCGGTGAGAGACAATCAGTTAGGCGGCAATCCGCTGCTCCTATCAGGCCAAGCTAAGCTCGAGGGTGCGCCACCTTTGGTAAAAGCAGGGACTATTCTATATGCGGTACTATTAACAGCGGTTAATAGTGATGAACCAGGCCCTGTAATAGCAGAGATAGTACAAGGTAAATTAAAAGGTGGCCGCCTAATAGGGAGTTTAAGCAACCAAGGTAAAAAAGTTTTACTTTCTTTTAATACCTTAAATCTGCCTAAACTATCGCAAAGTATTACTATCAATACAGTGGCTATCGACGAGGGGACAGCGCGGACGGCATTGTCAAGTTATACCAACAGCCATTATTGGCTACGTTATGGCACTTTATTTGCTTCGGCTTTTATACAAGGTTATGGCCAATCCTTTTTGAATACAGGGTCACCCTATGCCGGCGCGATTATTATTAATCCCACTGATCAAACGCTGAATTTAAGTCCACGCGACCGTGTGTTTGTTGGTTTAGGTCAAGTGGGTTTGCAATATTCATCCGTACTAAGAGACGTATTTAATACGCCACCTACCGTGCATGTTTTTTCCGGAACACCGATGGGTATATTATTTCTTTCCGATTTGGCGGCATTACCTACTCAATAAATTATTAGTTAAAAATACAACAATGAGGCGATAATGGATAAGAAAATACATGATCAAGATGCTGAAGAGGAATATAAACTTCAGTCTTCACAACGGGAATCAGGCGCGCATTTTTCTGAGCAAAATAATAGTTCAGAGACCGCATCGGCTATTTTAGAAAAAACCAAACGCCAACACATTTTTTTAGTATTAATTCTTATTTTGGCGAGCTTAGGTGCTTATAAAGTTGTTAATAGATTAATGCAGGGGGCTTCGTCTCGGGTAAAAATGGCGACCAAGCTTGCTAAGCCCGCGTTGCCAACAGTGCCGGCTGCGGTGCAAGCTAATAATGTGATAGCCAATCGTTTTACTCATTTGGAGCTACAACAACGCGATCTAAAATCTGATTTTCAAGCTTTTGATTCGGAATTATCAGATGTTAAATCGACCTTGGCTGAACTTAATATGCGATTTGCACAAATCAATGATCAAATGCAAACACTGCATATGCAACAAGAAGCTTTTTTGCAAAAACAACAAAAGGCAGAAAGTAAAATAATCGCCAGAAAAAAGGCAGCGCCGAAACCGATTTATTTTGTACGCGCTATTATTCCAGGCCGTGTCTGGTTAACGATGCAAGATGGTTCAACGCTCACTTTAGGCAGAGGGGATAAATTATCGGGTTATGGTTTTATAACTGCAATTGATCCCAAGCAAGGAACCGTTACTTTAAGCTCGGGTGCGGTTATTGGTTATAATCCGGATGATAGATGATTATCAATGTACCGAGTCAATTTTTTTAAAATTGGGTGTTACGCATGATTTCATGGTTTGGCGCCTGGCTGCAGACATTATTAACACAAAACACGGTTTTGCCTCATTCATACGCCGGTAAAGCCAGCGAACTCTGTCAAGAAAAAAATCTAATAAATCCACAATTACTGAAAAACATTGGCTTTTTGGCCTGTTGTCTTTTATTAAGCGGATGTACTAGCGAACATTTTCCTCGTATTGAGAATATGTTGGTTAATGTAAGCAATGAATTTCCTAGCATTTATCGTCTAGTGACGGCGACCTCGTATATCATGGGTATCGCCTTTATTTTTCGTGGCGTCTACCAATTAAAGGTCTATGGTGATTTACGTACCATGATGTCAGTACAAACTAATTTCAAAGCCACGATGATGGTTTTTTTTGCTGGAACCGCACTTTTATACGCGCCTACCGCCTTTAAAAGCATGTTGTTGTCTACCTTTGCGACCACAAATATTACCGATCCGCTGAGTTATCATTCGGCAAAAGGCATATGGAGTCCCTTAGCATCGCAGGCTGTTTTGCGCTTTATCCAATTAATAGGTACTATCTCTTTTATTAGGGGTTGGGTGCATCTGACCCATGTCTCCAACCCGAGTGGCCGTAGTACGATGGGAAAGGCAGTGACGCATATTGTGGCCGGTCTGCTCGCGGTGAATATCGAAGGAACCCGAGAGATGCTGCAAGCCAGTTTTGGTATTACGTAGTTTGATAACAATAGCTCATTATTATAAATTATAATTATGTTTGGGAGAGTTTAAGATGAAAAATAAATTACTTAAAGCGAGTCGAATCCGAGATTATTTAGCCTGTTTTGGTCAGTTATCGATATGGAGTAGTTTATATTTCTATGCTGGCTTTGCACAGGCTGATGGAACAGCGAATGATCTAGGTCAGGTGGCCAGTAATATCACCAGCTCTTTTGGCAACTTAGCGAAACTTATTACCGCGGGTGCTTATATGGCGGGGATAGGGTTTATGATGGCTTCGATGCTAAAGTTTAAGGCGCATAAAGATAATCCGACTCAAATTCCAATTGGAACCCCCATTGCATTACTTTTTATTGGTGCTGCGTTGATATTTCTGCCTAATATATTTCATATTGCAGGTTATACTATTTTTGGTGGTACCAGTGGCGCAGGTGGCGTTTCCGGTACAACAGGTCTTCCGGGAGGAGGGGTATAAAAAATAAGTTTTTTGTCAGTGGTAATAGTGTGTTTAGCGCTCGCTAAAGGTAAAAGCCGCTAGGGTAAGAGACGAACTAAATAAGAATCTGAAGCGTAGAAAAAATACATGAAAAATAAAGATATCGGTCCCGTTAAAAAATTAACTATTTTGCGTCGTTTATCGACATGGATAGTGATTTTAAGCACAGCAAGTTATACGGTGATGAGTCGAGCGGATGGTGTAATGACATTAGGCGATATGGCCTTGACCATTACTAAATCGTTTGAAGGTCTCGCCAAACTCATTACTGCCGGTGCTTATATGGCAGGCATCGGGTTTGTGATGGCCTCGATGCTGAAATTCAAGGCGCATAAAGATAATCCTACCCAAATTCCAATTGGAACACCGATTGCGCTGCTATTTGTAGGATCAGCCTTAATTTTTTTACCCCATATTTTTATTATTGCCGGTTATACCATTTTTGGTGGAACCGGCGGAGCAGCAGGTATCAGCGGTACTACCGGTTTAGCAGGTCTTTGAAGCATGTACCCGCTTAAATTAGACGTAAATCCTCAAGGATGGCGCCTTTTCATGCAACGTAAGCTGGACCGGCGCTTTGATGAGTTTAGTCAGAATATCTTTAACCGCGATGCTTTTACCTGTCAATTTTGTGGATTACAATCGAAAAAGCATCAAGAAGTTATTAATCTAGATAAAAATTATTACAACAATAAACTATCTAATTTAGTAACCGCCTGCGGTTTATGTGCCCAATGCTTTTTTTTAGAATCGGTCGACAGTTATGGTGGCGGTCTTTTAATTTACTTGCCTGAAATAACGCAAAATCACCTTAATGGTCTTTGTCATGTACTGTTTACCGCAATGAATAAGGAAACAGAATATAAGGAGACGGCACAAAATGCCTATCGTCATCTTAAATTACGTGCACAAGTGATAGAAGATGAATGGGGCGGAGAGATGCAACAGGCGGCTATTTTTGGTCAATTAATCGTTGAATCGGAGAATAAAGCTTTACTAAAACAAAAAATTTTTTCAGCGGTTCGTTTATTACCGTCGCGCGCAGGATTTAGGGTTCAAAATGCAGATTGGTCACGCTCTATGACAACACAACTCAAATAATATTTCGCATGGCTAATTATTTGAATGCTTTTTTAAATGGGATTGATTCCTTCCTAGCCTGGTTAAGTACTTCACTTAAGCAGACAGTAGAATCTTATTGCGATCTAGAAACAGCCGATAGTCCTAGCGTACTTGTTGCGCACGACGGTTCTCTTATCTCGTTAATCCAAATTTCAGGAGTGACCCAATTAATTGGCAGCACTGAATTTGAGCGTTTACATGAAGGGTTGACACTGACCTTGCAAACAGCGCTCTCACGTTCAGGTCATGCCTTACAAGTTTTATTTCAATATGACCGAGAAGCGGTCAGCGATTTATTGAATGAAACCTTGCAACCGGGTAAGCAAACAAGTCAGCGTTTACATTTGGATTTAAAGGACTTATTTGCAGAGCGGGTTAGCTTTCTATCCAAACATTGTGCTTCAGAGAGTGTTTATTTCGTATTATGGACGCGACCGAGTAATTTAACCACGGAGCAATATCAGCGTGCAACGAAGGATAAGCTTAAATATATCCGCGATAAAAAAATAGCGCCTTCGCAATTGACACAAAGTGTGATTGCCGCAATACCCGATTTACGCGATACGCATGATGCATTTGTACGTTCTGTGATGCATGATTTAGCTAACTTAAATATTGCCGCTGATTTATTAGAGGTACACGATGCAGTGCATGCTATTCGAGCACTGGCTGATCCTGCATTTACTGATAAAGATTGGCGACCTGCATTACCTGGCGACAAGATCCCATTGAAAGAATATGACAAATTACCGCACAATATTTCCGATATTCTTTGGCCGTCGCTAGCACGTCAAGTGTTACCGCGCGATGCGGAAAATATCGACTTAAGAACGGTACGTCTAGGCGACCAAATTTACTCTTGTGTTTTTATTGATCTGTTACCTAAAGAGATCAAATCCTTTAATATTCTACTTCAGCGTACTTTAGCGGCGAGAATTCCATGGCGAATTTCCTTTTTTATTGAAA
The DNA here is from genome assembly GCA_002290645.2 of Candidatus Aquirickettsiella gammari. Lineage (GTDB taxonomy): Bacteria > Pseudomonadota > Gammaproteobacteria > Diplorickettsiales > Diplorickettsiaceae > Aquirickettsiella > Aquirickettsiella gammari. The sequence continues at coordinate 78,911 of NMOS02000004.1, read as the reverse complement.
GCGATGGTTTACGTAGTATTAGACTCAAATCGATACTCGCTTCAGTACTTAGTTTTTCATCGGCGCAAAATCGCTTACTAAGCGATGCCAATAATTTATTGCAATATGTTGCGATAAACACCGACGATGCCGTGGTTCGATTACGCGTTGCAGCATGTACTTGGGCGCCAGAAGGTCAACTCGGTTTATTGCGAACACGCGCCGCTGAATTAGCCAAAGCGATAGAAGGATGGGGTTGTTGCGATGTCTCGGAGGTTTCCGGCGATCCTTTTGGCGGACTGGCGTCAACGATGTTAGGGATATCCGCACAAAGTGTGGCGACACCCACCATACTGCCTTTTTCACAGGTGGTTTATATGTTACCGATTACACGGCCGGCTTCACCGTGGAAAACCGGCGCTCAATTGTTTAGAAGTCCCGATGGTAAACCTTGGCCGTTTCAACCCGGCTCTAGTCAACAAACGACCTGGATCGATCTTATTTATGCACGTCCGGGTTCCGGAAAATCGGTATTATCGAATACCTTAAATCTAGCGCTTTGTTTAGCCGGTGGTTTACAACGTTTACCGCGTATTGCCATTATTGATATTGGTCCCTCGAGTAGCGGCTTAATTTCTTTATTGCGTGAAGCATTACCTTTAGCCAATCGTCATTGGGTTGCCTACCATCGTTTGCGCATGACCGCAGACTATTCGATTAATCCATTTGATACCCAATTAGGCTGCCGTTATCCGACACCCCAGGAACGAAGCTTTTTAGTTAATTTTTTAACCTTATTAGCAACACCACTAGGCGCACTTAAACCTTACGATGCGATTTCCGATATGGCCGGTTTGGTGATAGATGAACTCTATAAAAGTTTGGCAGATGATGGCATGCCTTACCCTTATACCGCAGGAGTTGAACACTTAGTCGACGGAATTTTAGAAGAGATGGGTTTTATTCCTGATAAGCGGACCACCTGGTGGGAAGTGACTGATGCGTTATTTATTTCAGGTTTCCCCCATGAAGCCTTGTTAGCGCAACGTTATGCCATGCCTTTATTGGCCGATGCAGCGGCTATTTGCCGTACTCCCATTATTGAGGATCTCTACGGAAAAATAACCGCACCTACGGGTGAAAGCTTGATTAACGCCTTTGCACGTATGATTTCCAGTGCAATCCGTGAGTACCCCATTTTATCGCGGGTAACGCGCTTTGATTTAGGTGAAGCGCGCGTTGTCTCCTTAGATCTCGATGAGGTTGCCAAAAGCGGGGGTGATGCCGCCGATAGACAAACCGCGGTGATGTATATGTTGGCACGTTATGTCTTAGCGCGTCACTATTACTTAAGCGAAGAAAGTTTAAGTGATTTGGCCAGTCAATATCGTGATTATCATAAACAACGTATTGCGGAATTGCGAGAAGATCCTAAACGCATCGTATTTGATGAGTTTCATCGTACGGCAAAAGCCAAAGCAGTGCGTGATCAAGTGATTGTTGATATGCGCGAAGGGCGTAAATGGAATATTCAAATCGCTTTATTATCGCAGTCTTTAGATGATTTTGATGAGGTCATGGTAGAGTTTGCTACCTCTGTTTATATTATGGATGCGGGTCCTGCACAATCTATCGAAAAATCAGCAAAAATATTTGGTTTATCACCCACTGCTACGATTGCATTACGAACCCGTGTGCATGGTCCTCGAGACGGCGGCGCTACTTTTTTGGCCCAGTTTGCAACCAAAGAAGGCATGAATACGCAATTGCTGACTTTAACCTTGGGCCCTGTTGAGCTATGGGCTTTTAGTACCACGGTAGAAGACGCTAACTTACGCAATAGACTCTATCACCATTTAGGGCCGGTAGAAGCCCGTCGAGTATTAGCGCGTTTATTTCCCAATGGCACAGTGAAAAAATTGATAGAAAGACGTCTGGCTAATTTAAAAGAAGAACATGGCGTCATTACTGAAGATTCATCCTTAGGGATCATTGAACAAATTATTGAGGAGATTCTCAGTGCCTACCGAAAAACGCCCGAGTTGCAAGCCTTGTCAATAAATTAGATTTATATTTTTTTCTTGCGTTGGCATACTTTATGCCAGACAGTATAGAAAAATAATAGGAAAATAATATGATCCTAGACAATAATCCGGAAGATGCTTTTGTTTTTGTCGGTCATGAAGTCCAGCAATTAAAACAGGAAGTGCTCCAAGAGGTACGTTATGGTAATTATAACCTGGATACCCAACTGAAACGTGATATTGAGCTGCTAAGTTTGGCGATAGTACAGGGCGGTTATTTAGAATCCGATCGCATAAAAGCATTGACACTCCTGAAAAGTATTTTGTTTTTATATTTCGGTCATATGTGCTATCGCGATGCCTCCGATCGAAAACTTCGTCCTTGGAATCATTTAAAGCAATATTTAGAAAAAGATTCGGCATTCAATGCAGTTCCGATCGCGGCTATTTTATTGCATGGAAGTAGAGCATTGATTGAATTCCCGCAAGAAATAGCTGATCAACTCATGGATTGGTTCATCATTGACAAAATGAGTTGGCGTTACTTAGCCACACATCGTATCAGCGCATTAGATGAAGCGGAAGTTTTGAACGCTATTTCGAAAAAAAAACTAAGCGGTGAAATAAAGGTTTTAAATCCAGCGTTAAAAAAATGCTTAAAAGAAGAAAAAATAAGTGCAGCGCATGCCGCTATTAAATTATTTTCTAACTCAGTGGTTAATTTTTTTTCAATCACCACGCTAAAATTATTTAAAAATTTAATCAACCCAGGTGATGAAGCTAAATATACCGAGCATTACGGTATCGATTTAGCCCTTGGCGGTGATGGAAATCGACATTTTTTATCACAACAGCTTATTCAAAATAATGGCGAACACGGTCATCTGTATGTTAACTGTTATACAGCCGCTGCGCCTTATCAACATGCCGGTTTGTTGCTGGGCATAGAACAATCAGCGCCCGGGAAGGTCGATCAATACGGTGGCGTTCATGATATGGTGACGAGTGTTAAAGAATATAGTGCCTCTGGCGGTGATTTTTTTTGTAAAAAAATACCACTTCCTTTATGGGCAGAAGCCGATTATAAGGGTATCAGAGTGCTTCCTTTGGCGGATTATTATGATAGTTTATGGAATTTTATCTCGATAGAGTGTTTTAACTTAATAAAAGCCGCCTTTAGAAAATGCGAAAATTTACTGAATTTATTACCCTCAGAAAAAAGTCTACTTTTTATCAAGACAATTGTTTCTTCAGCTGGGAGTGTCGGTAAAGAGGAATTTGATCAGTTATGTGATTATTATTTTCACGAAATTCCTCAAGTCAAGCTAGAATATGAACAGCGTCTCGCCTTGAATACCGAAGTTAAAACACTTAGACAGCAGATGCAAAGCATGCCAAGCGAACCTAAGGATAGGAAGCGAGAAGCAAATTTAGAGTCAGCTCGATTTAAAGAGCAAATAGCGATCTTAAGAAATGAAAATAAGTGCTTAAAAAAACAACTGCATCACTTAAAGCGACTTAAAGCGCAAATAGCGATGTCACAAAGTCGCAACGATCATTGTATGATTCGGCTTGCGAATCATTTTATGCAAACGGTAATCGATCATATGGGTTGGTTTGCGCATAGATCGGTAAAAAAGAATATCTTGCTCACACTACAGCAAGGATTTGAACAAGCAGAGGTTGCGAATGTAGATAATATAGTTTGCTTGTTAAAGAATTTTATTAGCGTATGTTTGATCAATCGATATCCCCAAACAAACTGCGAGACAGATTCCGCTAAGGCCTGCTTGTCTTTGTTAAGACATCCGGCCTATCAAAAATTAACCGCCTGTTTATTTCCTCAGCGCAGTGAAATTAAATATAAAGATCTCTTAAGCTTAGTGGCAGGCGATATCGACCCATCCAAGCAGCGTTATTTTTATGCCGCTAAGTATCAAAAAAATCTATATCATTTTTATACAGTCGGCCGTCGTGACAAAAATAAGCTGGCAGATAATATCTTAAATTTAGCCATGAGGCAGGCTATTTATACCGTTCCTAGCTGAAGAGAGGGGCGATTTAAATAGTTGCAGCGGACATTACTTGCCGTCGTTTGGCAAAGTTTACGACGTAATAATTTCTATTCTTAGGGCGTGAATTTCCGTGCCCATAGTATTTCCGAGTGCGGCATAAACCAGTCGATGACATTCGATCAAGGGTTTATTTTGGAATAAGGGCGATGATAAACGAACGGCAAAATGACCCGCGCCTTCTTCGGCATGTCCAATATGTTGATCGCCTTCATCAATGACTTCTAAAAATGTCGGAGCCAGTGCTTGAGTAAGCTTAGTGCGAATAATGGATGAACGATCGACGCTAATATTATTTTTCATGTTTTTTCATCGGAACGGAGATAACGCGCTAAGTAAATAGCTTGAATCAGTATGAATAAAAAGGTGATGCCTAATAAGCCAAATAATTTAAAATTGACCCAAGTATTGGTATCGAAAGAGTAGGCGACCCATAAATTAAGACTACCCATGATGGCGAAAAAAATAATCCAATTTCTATTTAAAGAAGACCAAAGATGCGTCGGTAAGACAATATTGGTTTCTAATAGGTGTTGAATTAAGGATTTTTTACCAAAAAATTGCGTAACCAGCGCGGTACAAGCTAGTAACCAATAAAGGACAGTTGGTTTCCATTTGATGAGCAACTCGTTATGGAGTAATAAGGTACCGCCACCAAATAAGAGGATGAGGACCAGACTAATAAGTTGTATACTAGGAACGGTTCGGTGCTTAATCCAGTAACTGATTACCTGGAGTAAATTAACTAAGATGGCCGCTGCGGTTGCCGTATAAATGCCAAACAGCTTATAGGTAAGGAAAAAGACAACAATCGGCAGAAAATCAAAGAGTAAGCGCATGTAAGTGCTAGGCCATAAAACTGGGTTGGGTTAGTATATAACAGTCCCACTTGTTTAGGAAAGGATTAGTGTCGTGAGCCAGTTTGTTAAGATTCATCCGGAAAATCCTCAGCTGCATTTGATTCGGCAAGCGGCAAATATGTTGATCAAAGGCGGTGTTATTGTCTATCCGACCGATTCGGCTTATGCACTTGGTTGCCAATTGGGTAATAAAACCGGTATCGGGCGTATAAAACGCATACGTGCGCTAAAGGATCGACACTGTCTGACCTTACTCTGTCGTGATATTTCTGAAATAGCGACCTATGCCCAGCTAGAAAATCCTGTTTTTCGTTTGCTAAAAGCCAATACACCCGGGCCGTATACTTTTTTGTTACCGGTAAACGCCCATGTCCCGCGCTATTTAATCAATACTAAGCAGCAAACGATAGGGGTCAGGATCCCCGATAATAAAATAGTGCATGCTTTATTGGAAATGATCGATCAACCTTTAGTGAGTACCACCTTAATATTACCCGAGTTTGATTTCCCTTTATTAGAACCCGAAGCGATGTGTGATATGTTAGGCAAACGCGTTGATTTGGTGATAGATGGTGGTTTTTGTGGTTTGGAACCTACAACAGTTATCGATTTATCGAATAATACACCGCAAATTATTCGCAATGGCAAAGGGGATATCCATCCTTTTCAGCCTATTTAATTGCTAAAAATAAAGAGTCATTTATGAAAGTTCGTACCCGTTTTGCCCCCAGTCCTACCGGCTATTTACATATCGGCGGAGTAAGGACTGCTTTATATGCTTGGCTGTATGCCCGAAAACAGCAAGGCCAATTTATTTTACGTATTGAAGATACCGATCGAGAGCGCTCAACGAAGGCGGCGACGGATGTTATTTTATCCGGCTTAGACTGGTTAGGTTTAGATTACGATGAGGGCCCTTACTTTCAAAGTCAACGCTTAGCACGTTACCAACAGGTGTTGGAGCAATTGCTACGAGAAGAAAAAGCATATCGTTGTTATTGTTCTAAAGAAAGATTAGCTAGTTTGCGTGAAGAACAATTAGCGCAACAAAAAAAGCCACGTTATGACGGTCATTGTCGCGATCGTAAAGAGATCCCGGTCAATCAAACCGCTGTGATTCGCTTTCGTAATCCCTTAGAAGGAGAAGTTATTGTTGAGGATCAAGTCCATGGAGTGGTTGTTTTCCAAAATAGCGAATTAGACGATTTGATTATCGCGCGTAGCGATGGTTCGCCGACCTATAACTTTGCCGTGGTCGTCGATGATAATGATATGCAGATTAGCCATGTTATTCGTGGCGATGATCATCTGAATAATACACCGCGACAAATTAATATATTATTAGCCTTGGGAGCAAGCTTACCGGTTTATGCCCACTTACCGATGATTTTGGCCAGCGATGGTAAAAAACTCTCCAAAAGAACCGGTGCAGCGAATGTATTGCAATATCGAGCAGAAGGTTATTTAGCGGATGCCTTACTTAATTATCTGGTTAAATTAGGTTGGTCGCACGGTGATCAAGAGATTTTTTCACGCCAGGAAATGATCAATTATTTTTCCTTAAGCCATTTAAATAAAGCACCCGCGGCGATTAACCCCGATAAATTAATTTGGTTAAATCAACATTATTTAAAAACCGATGATCCAGAGCAATTGGCGCTGTTATTAGGCAAAGAATTTCAGCATTTAAACCTCAATACCAAACGTGGACCCGATCTGGTTGACGTCGTTATGCTGCAACGCGAACGGGTTAAGACCTTAGGCGAAATGGCGGGTAAAAGCCGTTATTTTTACCAAGCGCCGCTGTTAGACAAACAAACCATCTCAGATGATATGGTCGCGGTGCTAAACCTACTTAAAGAGCGTTTTTGTGAACTCTCGGTTTGGAGTGATGAATCTATTCATACCGTATTACTCGAAACCGCATCAGAACTTTCCCTAAAATTAGGTAAAGTGGCGCAGCCTTTGCGTTGGGTGATAACAGGCTCGAATATTTCTCCGTCTATGAATGCCACCTTGCGTTTATTGGGTAAAAAGGAAGTGCTGGCGCGTATACAATGCGCCTTAGATTAAAGAAAAGAATATTAAGTTGACAGATTTTTCTGACTCAGCCTAAAATAAACAGGGTTGTGGGGCTATAGCTCAGCTGGGAGAGCGCTTGCATGGCATGTAAGAGGTCAGCGGTTCGATCCCGCTTAGCTCCACCAATTTAATAGCTAATAGTTAATCTCGCCTTTACACTTCCTGGGTCTTTCCCATTTCAAGGCCTTTTTTTATACCTTTTTGTTCTAACTGCTGTGCTAATCTCATAATATTTTCTCTATAGTTAGGTAAGGCCTCCGCTAAGCTTAGGTAAAATTGCTCGAAATTCTTAGACTCCCCTTCTTGAATCATATAATACAGTAAACTGTTAAATTGTTCATGGCGTAGAAACTGCCTAACCACTTGTAAAGCAATATCATTTTTTAAAAACAAGCGCTTCTATTTTAGCGGGCTGTCTGTCGATTTGGATTTAGTCTCTGGCTTGATTAAGTGTCTTGGCAGGCGTTAAAATTGCCGAGCTTAAGAATAGTCGAGTTTTTCGGTTCATACTGGATTATTTTCACTAAAACACGCGGGAAATAGCATGAAAAAGGTTTTAATGTCGTTAGTGGCGGTGTCATTATCTATTTTAGCCAAGGTCGCTTTGGCGGATAATCCTTCTGTCGTGTGCGCGCCATCTAGGTCGCAAAATAAATTCGAACACGTCATCAAGTGGTATCGTGACTCGGCGGAAAAAAAAGCCTTGTATCGACAGGCTTATTATCTGGGATCTGCCTATATTCGCCAATGGGTAGCGCAACATCATCCCGCCGCCAAGACCTGGGGCGTGGTGTTGGATATTGATGAAACCACACTGGACAATTCATGGTATTTTTATCAGTGTGGTGATCTGGCGCATAGGGAATCGGATTTTGAACATTTTGTGACGATTCGGCAAAAATCGCTGGCTTTGCCGGGGGTTGTGGCATTGACGCATTTAGTGCATCGCTTAGGTGGTTATGTGAGTTTGGTTTCAAATCGCGATGGTTCTTATCGTGATGCCAGTGGAAGTACACTCGCGGCCAGCATCGCGAATCTAAAACAGCAAAACATCGTATTTGATCAGGTTATTTTAGCCAATTATAAAACATCCCAACACCCTAGTGATAAAAACCCACGCTTTAATGCAGTTATCTATGGCCACTATGATAGCCATGAAATGGTTTGGAGCAAACGTCTGCCGCCACATCAAGTGATCGCTTATTTTGGCGATAATATCCAGGACTTTCCGAGGTTCAAGCAAGCGGCTGTCGATGCTTTGCCGGACGACAGTAAAACCTATGAGGTATTTGGCGCGGGTTATTTTATATTACCTAATCCAATGTACGGCAGTTGGGAAGCGAATAGATACCATTAAATATTTTTTAGTGGTGATGATTTCGCTATCCCGATAGCGCGCTAGCTTATCTTAAGCTACTTAGCTTTTTGTTTTGTGCTCCGGCGCTTCGTAGTTCGCGTAGGTGCGGCGGCGTAATTTAGGCTCACCGCCATAACGTCGTGTGTTTCGTCGATGGCGAGCTGTATTGCCACCCGTCGTCGCGTTCGCATTAGCGGTATTCGTTGCTGTTGCCGCAACAGGCGCCGTGCTTAGCGGTTGCTTTTTTTCCATAGCGACCTCAGGTTTCGCTATCGTTTGTGCCGGCATAATTACTTTTTTGTGTTCGGTATTAAGCGGCGCTTTATTGGCAGCAGCAGTATTCTCGACTTTAGGTTTCTCAATAAGTCGCGTCTCGTTATGAGCGTGTCGTTCCGGCGGCCTTCTTTTTGCTAGTGGTTTTTTTTCGCCCGCTACTGTTGTAGCCGGTTTGTTAGCATGGGATGCTTGTGGCTCGTAACGATTATTTTGTCCCGTGACTGGATAGCGATGCGCTTGCTGCGGATGAGGATGATTTTTGTTTTGATACGATCCACTTCCGTTCGCTTCGCGTCGAGGTCCTCGGCTGCGGTGATTATTTCTATTCACTTTGTTGCCGTTGTTGTTGGCGTAACGTCTTTCTGAATGAGGTCTGTTGCGATGTGCCTCATTAGAACGCGTGTTTGCCTTTGCAACAGTGGGTTCGTTGTTAGGTTTAGTCCGATCCATTTTAGATTTGCCAAGATCCTTTAACAGACAAAAAAGACGGCTTAATAGACCTAATTGGGACTTGGTTTTATGTTTGTTAGCAGCAAATACCAGGGATTTAACCGCCGGTGTTTCTATCGGGCTAATAGTGGCAGCACGATAAGGCAGCGCTGTTTCTGACGCTTTCTCGGCTAACTGATAGCTAGCGCTCTCGTTGGCATTGAGAGAGGTAGTTTTTCCTAAGCCAGTAATTTTATATTGTGGCGTCTGCCAATAAGGATTAGGTATCAATAATAAGTTAATTTTATAGCGCTGTTCAATTTGATGCATCGCTTGCCGCTTTTCATTCATGAGATAAGTGGCCATATCCACTGGAATCTCTACTCGTATTTGTTGCGTGGACTTTTTTAAAGCTTCTTTTTCAATTGAGCGTAGTAAGGACAAGGTTAATGATTCGATGCTGCGTATCGTTCCTTCACCATGACACCGTTGGCATAGCGTTTCATTGGCTTTTCCTAAGGAATGACGCAAGCGTTGACGCGACATTTCTAAGAGTCCAAAAGAGGAGAGTCGACCTATTTGGATACGCGCGCGATCTTTTTTAGTCGCTTCACGCAAGCAGTTTTCAACCTTACGTTTATTATTTTCTGAATTCATATCGATGAAATCAATGACAATTAAGCCCCCTAAATCACGTACACGTAATTGATGGGCAATTTCTTTAGCCGCTTCTAGGTTGGTTTTAACCGCGGTTTCTTCGATGTCTTCATTTTTAGTGGAACGACCTGAATTAATATCAATAGCGACGAGCGCTTCAGCGCGATCGATAACAATCGTACCGCCGGAGGGCAAACGTATTTCACGTTGAAAAGCGGATTCTACGTCTTCTTCGATGCCAAAATGCATAAATATAGGTGTAGGGTTTTGATAAAGGGTAATTCGTGATACAAAATCGGGCCGAATTTGTTCGATGTAGTGCTTAATTTTTTCATATATTTTTTTATCATCAATAATGATCTCGCCAATATCCCGTCTCAAATAGTCACGGATTGATCGGGTGATGAGATCACCTTCTTGAAAAATCAAAAAGGGAGCGGAGCGCTCGTTAAATGCTTTTTGTATCGCGTTCCATTGCTGTTGCAATAGACTTAAGTCATTTTGTAATTCATCGAGTTCTCGTCCTACGCCGGCGGTTCGAAGAATAAGGCCCATCTCTTCCGATAAGGGCATCTGGCTCAAGAGATCCTGCATTTCACGTCGCTCTTCCCCTTCAATACGACGCGAAATACCACCTGCACCCGGGTTATTCGGCATCAGTACTAAATAACTACCCGGTAAAGTAATGTAAGTGGTTAAAGCAGCGCCTTTATTACCACGCTCTTCCTTTTCAATTTGCACCATCACTTCTTGGCCCACTTTTAGTGAGTTTTTGATGGCTGAGGATTCATTACCTCTAAATTTTAGATAAGCAGGGGCAATTTCTTTGAAAGGTAAAAAGCCGTGGCGTTCAGCGCCATAATCAATGAAGGCGGCTTCTAAGCTAGGTTCAATACGGCTAACTTTACCTTTATAGATATTCGATTTTTTCTGTTCATGGCCGCTATACTCGATATCTAAATCTGAAAGTTGTTGTTCTTCTAGCAGCGCAACACGGATTTCTCCAGGTTGACTGGCATTAATCAATATTCGATTCTCTTCACTACGCATCGTTGAATCCTATTTTGGATGAAAGGCTCAACTAAGCTTGCTTATTGGTAAAGGAAATATAATCGCGATATTAAAAAAGATTAAAACTAAAACCGTTACTATTTAGATGAAACAATGACCATTTACCGGGTTTATTAGAAAAAAAGGTAAAAGTGGGTCAAATAGGGTTCAGTCAATATAGTTCTCTGCATCAGCTATTTTGCCTTTTAAGGCTAGCTAGCATCAGTTTTAAATATCTAATTTTCAACACGGATTATACGCTTGCCTATTCTCAGTACCGTATTTTTAACGAGCAATACAACATCTATTTTTTCTGTTCAAAAAATACACATTGGTAAGAATAGTGATCCAAATAAAAGGCTGCAAACTTAAGAAGCCGGACTAATTCTCTAATTTTAAGACTAAAATTTGTCCTAAAACACGATTTAAATTCATAAAAAAGTAAAAACTTTTACTTTAGTTAACACCATTTATAAAACGCTGACTTCTTATCATTTCGTTTTATTGGGTTTGGCTTAGTCGCAATGCTTAATTGGACAACGCCTACACGACAAACTAAATCTAATGGCCATTATAACAGTATTTAGTCGTATGGCAATCAAAAGAGCAGGGGGTAGTTAATGCGCAGTACGGCAAGCTAACTTAAGCTGTTTTTGGCGGGATTTTGTTTTAGTGGAAAGTTTTGCTATGCTTAAGTCAGCTTCTACTAGGGGCTACGGATTTTGTCGGTCTTTATGTAGGTAAAAGACTGGCAATTTTTTGATTTATGTTTACGTATCCTTTTTAGGGGGGATTTTACTTATGTTTAAAAAGTTTTTGGCTTCAATGTCAATGTTGTTGTTAGTGGTGACCGGGTTAGCGGGTTGTAGTAAGCCGCAGGGCAGCGATCAATCCGACGACACAGCTGTCCCGCCGGTCCAAGAACAAATGGCCAATCCTGCTAATTCGAGTACATCCGATGAACAGATGCCGCTTAATCCGCAAGCGGCAGAGCCTACACAAACGCCTCCTAGTGCCGATACAACACCGGCTCAAGGGTCAACGGATATGAAAAATGCTAGCAAGGATATGAATGACGGCGTAAAAAATGAGATGAAGGATATGAAGGATGGGACGACATCAATGGCACCTACTAGCCATAATGATAATAACTCAGGGGCTACAGGCGGTTAATCAGCCTGCTTTCGGAGACGATAAAAAGCGGAAGATCAGCAGTTCTTTGTTCAAATTGGACAATAAAATGTCCGATATGACTTAAATCTAGCCTACCCTGTGTTGCTAGATGGACATCACAGGGTACACGGACGTATATACCCATTGCCACCATTCTTGCTTTGGCTTATAAAGCCTTATAGCGGTGACCCATTAGATATTCTCCTGTCGCTACGAAGCCTGATAAAAAATCTTTATTTTTTCCTGAAAAAACCAATCGAATTAGCTGCCAGTTAAGGCCTATTTATGGTACTATTTAGCTCTTTTTACCTCGCATAGGTTTTGAAGCTTTTATGGCAGAATCAGTGGCTAATGAAATTATTTCGGTAACAGTTGAGAAGGAATTAAAGCAGTCTTATCTCGCCTACGCGATGAGCGTGATCGTCGGCCGTGCCTTGCCGGATGTGCGCGACGGTTTAAAACCCGTACACAGACGGGTGTTATTTGCGATGAGCGAACTCAGTAACGACTGGAATAAGCCGCATAAAAAATCCGCACGGGTCGTAGGTGATGTGATTGGTAAATACCATCCCCATGGCGACGGCGCTATTTACGACACTATCGTGCGTATGGCGCAAACCTTTTCTATGCGTTCGGTATTGATTGATGGTCAAGGTAACTTTGGATCGGTCGATGGCGATTCAGCCGCTTCGATGCGTTATACCGAAATTCGCATGTCTAAACTAGCCCATGCGCTGTTAGCCGATTTAGCCAAAGAGACAGTTGATTTTGTACCCAACTACGATGAAACCGAACAAATTCCTGTCGTGTTACCGACACGCGTCCCTAACCTACTGGTGAATGGTTCTTCAGGTATCGCGGTGGGTATGGCCACTAACATACCACCGCATAATCTGGCCGAAGTCATCGAGGCTTGTCTTGCCTTACTGGCCGATCCTGAGCTCGAAATTGATGGCTTGATGCAGTTTATAAAAGGTCCGGATTTTCCCACCGCCGGCTTAATTTATGGTAAGCGCGGTATCATTGAAGCCTACCAGGGTGGCCGTGGACGGGTATTTGTCAGGGCGAGAGTCGTACTGGAACAGGACGAAAAATCAAGTAAACAGCGGATCATCGTCACCGAGCTTCCTTATCAAGTGAATAAAGCCAAACTCATCGAGAAGATTGCTGAGCTGGTGAAAGAAAAACGCATCGAAGGCATTACCGCTTTACGCGATGAATCCGACAAAGACGGTATGCGCATGGTTATCGAGGTGCGACGTGGCGAAAATGTGGATGTGTTGCTTAATAATCTATTTGCACAAACACAACTGCAAGTCACTTTTGGTATTAACATGGTCGCCTTAGTGGATGGAAGGCCGGTTTTACTGAATCTTAAACAATTAATCGCCTCCTTTTTAGCGCATCGTCGTGAAGTGGTCACGAGGCGGACGATCTTTGAATTGCGTAAAGCACGTGAACGTGCGCATATCTTAGAAGGCTTGGGTATTGCGCTGGTCAACATTGATCCGATGATAGCACTGATCAAAGCGGCTAAAGATCCAGCGGATGCCAAGCAGCAACTGTTAACGCAAGATTGGCAGCTAGGGATGGTCGCCGAGATGCTGACTAAAACAGATTTACTGGATACACCGCTATCTTTGGTAGCGGCGAATACTTATGGCGTGCAAAAAGCGCAGCAGGTTTATCGCTTATCGCCTGAGCAAGCACAAGCGATATTAGAACTTCGTTTACATCGTTTAACCGGTTTAGAGCAAGAAAAAATATTAAAAGAATATCAGGATCAATTAGCGATTATCGTTGATTTATTGGATATCTTAAATCAGCCAGAACGATTACGCGAGGTTATTCAGGGTGAACTTATCGCCATCAAAGAGGAATTTGCCGATGAACGGCGTACTGAGATTATCACAGTCGATGCGGGAATCAATGAAGAAGACTTGATCCCGGCCGAGGATGTTGTGGTGACACTATCACATGAAGGTTATGTCAAACGACAAAGCTTAGATGTCTATCAAGCACAGCGTCGCGGCGGAAGAGGAAAATCATCTGGTGATGTCAAGGAAGAGGACTTTATCGAACATTTACTGATTGCTAATACGCATGCCACCTTATTGTGTTTTTCAAGTGCCGGTAAGGTTTATTGGCTTAAGGTTTATAAATTACCGGAAGGCAGTCGCATGGCGAAAGGGCGACCGATTGTTAATTTATTGCCACTTGCTAGTGATGAACGAATTAATGCCGTATTACCGGTGCAAAATTATAGTGCTGAACATTATATCTTTATGGCAACGGCGAATGGCACAACCAAGAAAACCAGTTTAATGGATTTCTCCCGGCCGCGTAACGACGGTATTATTGCCATTGATTTGCGCGAGGGGGATCGCTTGGTTGGTGTGGCTTTAACCGATGGCGAGCAAGATGTTTTATTGTTTACCGATGCCGGTAAGGTGATACGTTTTAATGAAAGTAAGGTACGTTGTATGGGTCGTACCGCTTGTGGGGTTCGAGGTGTTAAATTGCAGCCTGGGCAGCAACTTATTTCTTTAATCATTGCCAAACCCGAAGGATTAATCTTAACCGCAACCCGACAGGGTTATGGTAAGCGTACCCCCGTTTCAGAGCATCGTTTAACCAGCCGTGGTGGTAGCGGTGTTGTCGCGATTAAAACCACCGCACGCAATGGTAACGTGGTCGCAGCTGTGCAAGTACTGCCTTCCGATGAAGTGATGTTGATTACGAATAAGGCCACCTTAGTGCGTACTCGTGTCGCTGAGATTCGCGTTGCCGGAAGGCATTCGCAAGGTGTACGCTTGATTCGACTCAATGAAGGTGAAAGTTTAGTCGGTTTAGAACGTATCGAGGAAGATCTGGTGAGTGATAATCCAGAAAAGACCGATACACTGATTAACCTTAGGGCTGAAAAAGCGATTGATAGTGAATAAAAGTCTGTAAAAAATGCAAAAAAAAGCTTTATTAGCCTCTTTAATCGACATTAAGGTGATTAAGTTAGGTGAGTTTAGACTACGTAGTGGCGATATTTCCCCTATCTACATTGATTTACGTACGCTTATTTCCTATCCGTTACTTCTTCGTGCCGTGGCTCAAGCCTTGTGGGACTGTGTAAAAGATATAAAACCTGGTTTGTTATGCGGTGTTCCTTATACCGCATTACCGTTGGCAACGTGCATCGCTTTAGAGCAAAATTTACCGATGTTGATCTGTCGTAAAGAGGCTAAAGCCTACGGGACTAAAAAACAAGTCGAAGGTATTTTCAAGCCCGGAGAAAATTGTTTAATCATAGAAGATGTGATCACTACCGGCGCGAGTGTGTTAAAGGTGGCGGATACCCTAATCAATGAAGGTTTACAAGTGACGGATATCGCTGTATTAGTCGATAGGCAACAAGGAGGACGAGAAACCATTCTTGCCGCGGGTTATCGTTTACAGGCTGTTTTCGGTTTGGATGAACTCTACAAAAAATAAAAATAGTTTATAATAGAACTCTGCCTTGCCGTGTCATTATAAGCTGCTTAATGCTATTTACTATTAAGGGTTTCTCGATGTCTACTTTTAATTGGATCGATTATACGATTATCGCTATCATGGCGCTTTCGGTATTAATTAGTGTGATGCGCGGTTTTGTGCGCGAGGTTATTTCTTTAGTCATCTGGGTGGCTGCCATCACGGTCAGTTTTATTTTCTATCAATATATTGCCAACTTACTGATTAACATTATCCATTCTGATTCGGTAAGATTAGTCATTAGTTTTGTCGGTTTATTTATAGCGACCTTAGTGTTAGGTATGCTGATTAATTATCTGATTGGGCAATTGGTTTCGAATACCGGTTTAAGTGGTACTGATAGAGTATTAGGTATTGTTTTTGGTATTGCTCGCGCTATTATCGTCGTGGTGTTATTAATCATGTTGGCTGGCTTAACAGCGTTTGCCAAAGAAGCCACTTGGCAAGAATCGGTATTAGTACCGCATTTTCAACCCTTAGAAAATTGGTTAAGTAGTTTCTTACCCGATTCGATACACTCACAACTTGAATTACAAAAAGATTCTTATTAGCGATGTATCTTGATAGCGAGTAAAAAGGCAACATGCTAAGACTGAACACAGGCGAAGGTGTTCAGTCTTGCATCATCAAGGGGGCTCTTGATGTCCTTGTTATGACTGATCGGCAATTTCTATTCCCATGGCGGCGGCGTTTAATACCGAAGCAATCCGTATGCTCGACTGGATGGCTAGCTTGCTAACACCGTGTTTGACCAGGGTGTGGGTGTGCGTATCAATACACATACCACAACCATTAATTGCTGATACCGCTAAACAACTCAGTTCAAAGTCAAGCTTATCAATCCCTGGATTTGCAATCACATTCATACGTAATTGAGCGGGCATGACAGCAAATGATTTATCACTGACTAAATGAATGAATCGATAATAAATATTATTCATTGCCATGATAGTAGCCGCGGATTTGGCCGCATTAATTTCTGCTTCACTTAAATAAGGACGGACTTCGGATAAAACCGATTGGATAAGCGCGGCGTTTTTTATACTATAAGCCGAAGCGAGGGCAATGCCGCCAATTTGATTTTTACTCAAATCAGGTGCCCCTTCCTCGGTTAAAATACTGGACAAATTTAATTTAATATCCTTTGCGCTTTCTAATAGCTTATCCTTTAATTGTTCAATGGTCATAAATGGTCTCCAAAATAATTTTTTGCTTAAGTCATCTATAGAGTCTTTTCGCCTTTTTGCCAGTTACAAGGACAGAGCTCATCGGTTTGCAGGGCATCTAATATACGTAATACTTCCTTAGCATTACGGCCTACATTGAGATCGCTTACCATGACAAATCGGATGATGCCTTGCGGATCGACTATAAAAGTAGCACGTTGAGCGACACCTTCGTTTTTATCTAGAATGCCAAGTTGGTGTGCGAGTTCGCGTTTAATATCCGCTAACATCGGAAAAGGCAAATCACTTAATTCTTCTTTTTGTTGTCTCCAGGCTAAATGCGCAAATTCAGAGTCCGTGCTAGCACCTAAGATGACCGCATCACGTTCAGCAAATTCACCGTTTAAGCGGCCAAATTCAGCAATTTCAGTCGGACAAACAAAGGTAAAATTCTTCGGCCAAAAGAAAAACACTTGCCATTTATTTTGATAAGTTTTGTGATTGATCTCAGTAAAAGCCTCTTTTGCCTGGGAAGATACCGTCGCTTTAACGGTAAATTCTGGAAATTTGTCGCCTACTGTTAACATAGTTGTACCCCTTAATTAAGCTTGAAAAGAGCTAAAGTACGCGAGATCACTTGATAAGTATAATATATTATTGTTATTATCTTAATAAGATTTACTTATGAACAGCTTATGAATACCCGCGATCTTGAATATTTAGTGGCGCTGAGCGATTATCGGCATTTTGGCAAAGCCGCCCAGGCTTGCTTTGTCAGCCAGCCTGCACTTAGTATGCAAATTCAGCGATTGGAAGCGGTTTTAGGCGTAAAGCTGTTAGAACGCGGTAATAAATCGGTCTTATTGACCGATATAGGTCTTGCCATTACCGAACGGGCACAGCATATTTTAACACAAGTTAATGAGATACATGATCTAGCCCGCTTAGCCAAGGATCCTTATAGCGGCGAATTAAGGATCGGCGTTATTCCAACCTTGGCGCCTTATCTATTGCCACTCATTATTCCCCCTTTATCGCAACAATTTGCAAAAATTCATTTTTATCTGGTCGAAGAGCAAACCGCCTATTTGATACAAAAATTAAAAACAGGGGTGCTCGATGTGGCATTTTTGGCATTACCCGTCGAAGAGCCGCAATTTATCACAGAGTTCCTATTTGAAGAGGAGTTTTTGCTGGCGGTGCCTAAGAAACATCCTTTAGCTCAACAAAAAACCATACAACAAAAGGATCTCAAACTACAAAACTTATTATTACTTGAAGAAGGTCACTGTATGCGCGGGCAAACACTGGCTTTATGCCAGCAAATGCAAGCCTTCGAGGTACAAAATTTTCGTGCCACTAGTTTAGAAACCTTACGTCAAATGGTGGCGTCCGGTAATGGTATTACGTTAATGCCGCAATTAGCTCAGCAATCCAATGACGGTATTAGCTATATTCCATTTAGCCCACCCAAACCAGTGCGATCGATAGGCTTATGTTGGCGTGCTTCCAGTGTAAAAGATGTATTATTTGCCGCACTGGTGCTGCAGATTAAAAACATAATTAGACAAAAAATAGGTTAAGTGCTTAACTCGAATGATTTAACTGAAATAGACTAATTCAAAGTTCAGATTGGGTAGGGCGACTAAGACATTTCCTTGGCTATTTTGCCAATCGCTTAGCACGAAACGTTTTATCAACTGAGATTCCCGTTGGATTAATTGGATACAAGGCTGATGCGTATGGCCATGAATAATGAGTGTTGTGTTAGGATGTTGATCTAAACACTGAAATAAATGACTCAGGACGACATCATACTGATCCTTATTTTCCGCTGTTATACTATGATCAATGCCGCGTAATCGATGGGCAATTTTTTCTCGTAGCGCAACAGGTAATTTTAAAAATAAGGACTGCCAGAGGCGATAACGTGACCAGCGTCGATAGCGTAGATAGTTTTTATCTAAAGTACAGAGGCTATCACCATGGGTTAATAAAACAGATTGGCCATACAGATCAATGACACTTGGATCGGGCAGATAGTGGCAGCCGGTTTGTTGGATAAAACGCCGACCGATTAGAAAGTCGCGATTTCCAGGCATAAAATAAGTCGTCACCCCACTGGCTACTAATGCTTCGAGTGCGGTTATAATCCCGGTATTGAAAGGAGTTTGATGATCATCACCTATCCAGGTTTCGAAAAGATCACCTAAGATATATAAGGCTTTGGCTTGTCGCGCTTGATGGGTTAAAAAATGCAAGAAAAGCGTCGTTATGCCAGGTTGATTGGCACTCAGATGTAAATCCGATATAAATAAGGTCGACATAGTATTTCATCATAGCGTAAATTAACCGTCTGTTAATAGACTAAAGGCCTATTTTTAAAAGTGTCATAATGTGCGAGACTATTCCTGGTTAAAAAGGTAAGAATTTTAAAAAAGTAATTGATTATGAAAACTCGTTTTGCCCCCAGTCCTAGCGGCCATATTCATTTAGGCAATGCCAGAACCGCCTTGTTTAATTTTTTATTAGCACGCTCACACCCCGGATGTTTTTTAGTGAGAATAGAAGATAGCGATGTAACTCGATCACAGTTGGTGCTCGCCGAAGCGCTAGAAAAGGATTTGTTATGGTTAGGACTGCCCTGGCAGGAAGGTCCTGGCCAGGAGCAAGGAAAAGGTCCTTATTATCAATCACAACGATTTGCGATTTATACCCATTATTACCAACAGTTAATCAGTATGGGCCGTGCTTATCCTTGTTTCTGCAGTGAGCAAGAGTTGCTGATGATGCGTAAGCATCAACGCACACAAGGGAAACCACCGCGCTATACGGGTCAATGTCGTCAATTAAAGGCTGAGCAAATTGCTGAAAAAATAGCTCAAGGTCAATCGCCCAGTTTGCGCTTTCATGTTTTACCTGATCAAGTCATTCGCTTTAACGATTTGGTAAAAGGTGAACAAACCTTTGCCAGTGAGGATATCGGTGATTTTATTATTCAACGTAGTGATGGTTCAGCGGCTTTTTTCTTTTGTAATGCGATAGATGATGCCTTAATGGGTGTTAGCCATGTTTTACGCGGCGAGGATCATCTTACCAATACGCCGCGGCAGATTATGTTGTTGCAAGCCTTAAACTTAGCGATTCCCACTTATGGACATATGGCCTTAATAGTCGGTGAAGATGGAGCGCCTTTATCGAAACGACACGGCAGCTTTAGTATTAAAAGTTTGCGTGAAGCGGGATATTTTGCCGAAGCGATACAAAATTATTTAGCCAGACTAGGACACTCGTATACGAATCCTGATTTTCTTGATATCGAAGCCTTAGCGGCGCAATTTTCTCTGCATCGACTGGGAAAATCACCGGCACGCTATGACAATACCCAACTGCTTTATTGGCAAAAACAGGCTTTATTACACCTGTCGGCGGATAAATTAGCGTGCTGGATGGATGAAAAGATTAAAGATCGTGTGTTAAGTGAATTTAAATTAGAATTTATTGAATTAATGCGTACAACGATTTGTTTTCCAGAACAAGCAACGCTATGGGCTGATATCTTATTTGCCGAAACCGGATTGGTTTTCACGCCTGAAGTCAAACAGTTTTTGCAAGGGGTTGAACCGATTTACTGGGATACACTACTTGGTTTATTAGATAATAAAGATAAGGATTTTAAAATTCTATTACCACAGTTACAAGAAAAATTAAATCTAAAAGGTAAGCGTTTATTTTCCCCCTTACGACTCGCGCTGACTGGGCGCAATGAGGGTCCTGAAATGGTCAAATTATTTAAGCTAATCGGCGATAAAAAAATACGCCAGAGAATTTACGATGTTAAAAATTTATAATACATTGACGCAACAAAAAGAGATCTTTAAACCCTTACAGGGAAAAAAAGTCGGTTTATATGTCTGCGGTATGACGGTTTATGATCTTTGTCATATTGGGCATGCACGGGTATTAGTCGCTTTTGATGTCATGGTGCGCTACTTAAAGAGTCGGGGTTACCAGGTTCATTATGTGCGTAACATTACCGATATCGACGATAAGATTATTAAGCGCGCCCAAGAAAACAATGAAACCATGAGCGAACTAACCCAGCGTATGATAGACGCGATGCATGAGGATCTTGCCCAGTTAAATATTCTGCCACCGAATAAAGAGCCTAGAGCGACCGACGCCATTAAGCCGATGTTAGATCTGATCCAAAGCTTGCTCGATAAAGGCTATGCTTATAAAGCGGATAATGGCGATATTTGTTATGCGGTAGAGAAATTTAAATCCTATGGCGAATTAGCGCATCAAAATCTGGAAAAATTACGCAGTGGTTCTCGCGTTGCGGTTGAACTCAGTAAAAAAGATCCGTTAGATTTTGTGCTGTGGAAAAAAGCTAAAGCGGATGAACCGAGCTGGGAGTCGCCTTGGGGAGCCGGGCGACCGGGTTGGCATATTGAATGTTCGGCGATGTCGATGCAAGCCTTAGGCCAGCACTTTGATCTTCACGGTGGCGGATTAGATCTGGTTTTTCCGCATCATCAAAATGAAATTGCCCAATCCGAAGCGGCAACGGATAAAAAATTTGTTAATACCTGGATCCATGTTGGGTTTGTGCAAACCAATCGTCAAAAGATGTCGAAGTCCTTAGGTAATTTTTTTACCTTGCGTGATGTGTTAGCCGAATATCCAGCCGAAGCGATCCGTTATTTTTTAGTTTTGAGTCATCATCGCAGCCCGATACAGTACACCCAAGCGAATCTACAAACTGCCCACGCGGCCTTGCAGCGTTTATATACCAGTTTACGTGGTTTAGTCGGCCCAGCACAGTCAGCGGCTTTGCGTTCGGATAGCTCTGAATTGACTCAGGAATATCAAGAAAAATTTCAAATTGCGATGGACGATGATTTTAATACACCGGATGCTTTGGTGGTGTTATTTGAATTGGCACGCGAAATAAATCGCTTACGTGAGGGCGATATAAAAAAAGCGCGCCAATTAGCCGAATGTTTGCAAGCTTTGGCGAGTATTTTAGGATTCTTACAACAAGACCCGGATCATTTTTTACAAGTGGGTGTCAAACAAGACGAAACACAAAAGATAGCCGAGCTGATTGCAGCACGCAACAAAGCGCGGGTAGCAAAGGATTGGCAAGCGGCGGATAAAATTCGTGACCAATTGTTGAGCTTGGGTGTTGCACTCGAAGATACCGCCACCGGTACGGAGTGGCGGAGGTCTTAAATTATCATTACTCAGTTTAATTTCGACATTGGAAAAGTGCTGATTCATTAGCAGAAGAATAATTCTCTTGTTCGCTTTTTTCTTCGAGCAAGGTCCTTAATTCGCCGGGATATTTTATCGTTTTCGTCGCCGAATTATTTCCTTGAATAGCAAGCGAGTCGCTATGCTCACGAAAAATTTTGGCCGTCGTGCCCCCAAAATTTGTTCGCATCACGCGACTAAAAGTAGGCCCCGATTCGTCCTGCGTCCGCCACGCACTGGCCCATTCTGGGCTGCGCGCAGTGGCTCCCACAATGACTTTACGGCGTGATGCGTTTCCTGCTTCGCCCGTCAACGCACGCCTATCGCGGGCTCCTTGACTTCGCACTTCGTGCTCTCCTTGTCTCGTCGGAGGAGTAGGTCTTTTGGATCGAACAGCGGGTGATGGAGAAGGAGTATCGTCAATCATCGTACCAGTAGTTAGTGCTTCAAAACTATTTGTTACGCTATCGAGTGAGCTGCCACGCCAGCAAGAAGAAATATTTTCTGTCCTCGTCGTGCCCATGGGACTCATTCTAGACCCCAATTCGACCGGCATCGGCCGCGCCGGAATCATCCATGTTTGGATCATCTGCTGCGGATCGTCTTTTTTCGCCGTGACTTTATTAGGCTTACAGGGTCGTGATTTGTTTTTTACTTCGCCCATCATCAACTCCTCCTGGTTGCTGGTTCTTTGATTTAGCGCTTTACTTTTCACCGATGAAGAAATATTTTTACTTTCATCAGACGATCCAACTATGGATTCTTGAAAATCGTAGTGAAAAAGTGAAGAATTTTCATTACATTCCTTTTCTTCAAGTGCTTGATATAGTTGGATAATTGACACTATCAATGTGAAAATCTTATCCCGTACCTCATAATAATCGTGCCCGTTAATTGTATATTTCAGTAAATTCCCTAATGATTTTTTTGTTTCCGGATTCTTCTCTAATACTTTTTCTATTTCGTAATATAGTGAGTTACTACCAGGACCCGTAGGGAAAATATCATGTATATTAGCCCGCGAAAAATCGTTGATGATCGGTAGCACGTGCGTCTCGCTATCTAGCGCTAGGCGCGGGCTGCGGACTTGAAGCCGCATTTGAAGGCGTTCCCGGGCGTATTTCCTGCCGGACAATGCAGACGGAAACAGCACACCACCCTGCTTCCGTGGGGTTGCTGAGTGAGGAGGCTTTGCGTGGGACCGACTGTAATCATGGTCTTTTTTTAGGTTTAATACAGAGCTTGCATACTTTATTCTACGAGTAAAGGGATAAATAACGGGGGTAACCGCTGCAGCAAAATTGTTAGCTTTAATGTTTTCTTTCATATTAAAAAATAGATTAGCTATAGTACAGCTAGCGCGATAAATTGCGTAATAATCAGCAGCATTAGCTGAACGATCGATTTTTCGATACTCATCATAAACATCATTCATATGGTGTTGGCACTCATTAAAAATCTTAAGATACTCCGCTAAAATACTTTCCTTTAAATTCATTGAATCCATAATAAACCGCCCATTTGTTTTAAAGAAATACCATGCTAATATAATTTTACAGAAAGGTAAATCAATGAGTTAAGTTAAGTGGCTAACAAATTCTATTTCCTGCTTAACTTATTTTTATTATTTTTTTACGCGGTATCTTTAGGACCAAAAGCAGTGGAACGAAGGCCAGGATCGCCGCCGCTAATAAGACCATACTAAAGGCACTGGTATAAGCGTTGAGTGCCGCTATTTTAAGTTGCTCGATGTGCGCGAGGGATAAATGCGCAATAGCTTTCATGGCCTGATCCGATTGGACTAATAGACCATCGATTTGTTGTTCTTTGAGTCGCGAAAGTGGGACTGGACTGTGATGTAAAAAGAAGTTGAGTTGCCATTTGTTGACACTGGTTAATAATCCGCTGAGTAAGGCTAAACCGATGGTGTTACCAAATTGTCGCGCGCAATTAAAAATAGCACTGGCCATGCCGCGTTGTTGAGCACTGACCATATTCATCACCGTTGCCATGATACCGGATAATATCAGTGGCATGCCGATTCCATAAACCAATAAACCGGGAAATAACCACGCGTAGTCTCTGTGATGACTGAAAACAGCGATCCAAATAAGACTTAGTACCACCAGTAAAGCACCGCAAAACATAGGGAGGGTGGGCCCATATTTATCACGTAAATGACCACCGACAGGGGCCATCAACATAATCGGCACCATGGCCGGTAACAAGAGTAAACCGGCCATTAACGGTGAATAATGTAAAACATTCTGTAAGAAGATCGGCAAAAATACAAAGACGATGGCAACGGCCTGAATGATCAGTAGCACACTGAACAGGGTAGTAAAAGTCAAATTTTTAAATAGGGTTAGTTCGACCAGTGGATGGGATATTTTTTTCTCCCAGCTAATAAAGGCAATAAGACTGATGATGCTCAATAGGAATAAACTCATAATCGGTAAAGAGGTCCAACCCCAATTCGGGGCTTCCATAAAACCGAGTACAAAACCACTGATCAAAATGACCGAAATAAAGAATCCTAGGTAATCGATATTTAATTTTTCACGTCGCTGCCAAGTCGGAACCGAGAAAATAGCCAAAATAATACTGATTAAAGCGATCGGAAAATTGATCCAAAAGACAGCCCGCCAACTAAATACTTGGGTTAAAAAACCGCCGAGTAAGGGCCCTAAAGCGAGAAAAATGGTAGCGAGGGCAATATAGATACCTAAGGCTTTGCCACGTTCTTGTGCCGGGAAGGCATTGGTCACTAAGGCATTCGTCGAGGGCATCATAAAGGCAGCGCCGATGCCTTGAATAGCACGTGCTGTGATAAGCCAAGCGCCCGATTCGGCTAAGGCGGCTAAGGTCGATGCGGTAATAAAGACAATCACCCCCGCTAAAAAGGCGCGTTTGTGGCCGAGTCTATCGCCTATTTTTCCACCCAATAGGATAATCGCACTTAAGGCCAATAAATACGCATTAATGACCCATTGGCTAAGACTATTGCTGAGATTAAGTTCCCGTTGTATGGCAGGGAGCGCGACCGCTAAGGCGGTTTGGTCAATAAATACCAGTGCCAAGGAGCTCGACATAGCGAGCAAGATCCACCATTTACGATTTTTCTCAGCCAATTTCAACATGATATTTCCGCTTAGTCTTTAAAATAGACTATCCTTTTATTAAGAGTAAACGCTTTGTTAAAAAGCGAACGAACCGCTTGAAACAGGCGGAAGGAGCGATATATGCGTATACTCATAAGGCTTAGTGTATTGCTTGCATTAGTTGTTATCTTTCTCATCATGCACGGCGACAGCTTTGCTGCACGGGGTTGGTTATTACAAACCTTGTGTAATGACCCGAGGCTGTATTGTCTCGTCGTCGGGAAAGGGGAAACGTGGTATACCTTGTTCCCGAATCCGCAACGACGCGAGCTAGTGCAGCGGATTAATCGCATGAATAGCGGTTTATGGCCTGGCATGCGCATTGCCGCGCCACGTAATCTCGATAGCACGAATTGGATGGAGTATACACCATTTTCCCCTTATAGAGTTCCCACCGGTCGGAAGATGATCATTTATTCACCGGCATTAAACGCCTGGGCGGCTTATGGTCCTGCGGGTAATATTATTCGCTGGGGACCGGCATCCAGTGGACAAAATTGGTGTCCTGATTTAGGACGACCTTGTCACACCCCGTCGGGAAGCTTCAAGGTCTACGATAAGCGTGGACCGGGCTGTCGGTCGACCAAGTTTCCCAAACCTTATGGCGGTGCACCGATGCCTTACTGTATGTTCTTTAAAGGTGGATTTGCCATGCACGGCTCTTACGGTGGTGTACTTGGCTACAATGCCAGCCATGGTTGTGTACGTTTATTCGTAGACGATGCACAATGGCTGAATCAAGATTTTGCCGATATTGGCACTCAGGTTATTATTTTACCTTATCCGATGAATCGTTATGCACAGCTGAGTGAAGAGGATGATGATGAAGACGACGATGATATTATGGATAATGTCGAGGATACAACGATTATCAATCATAAAGTGGCGGATAATGAAGTCGAGGCCAATGAGGTCAATAAAGTAGCGGATACTAAGCTTGATGCCGCTAAATCGGATAAATCTGAAGTCAGTGAAATTGAAACGGCTAAAATAAAAGATCCGGCAAAAGCTTAAGGCTTAAAATCAAATAAGCTAAGGCTTTAAAAGGTATTGAATGTAAGCATCTCTTTTAAGCGAGCGGCATAAAAGCTTGTTTCTTATAGCTATAAGAGCTATTATAAACATAAGAAACATTATAGGTGATTTATGTTAACACTTGGAGCCAGGGAAGCAAAAAACGAGTTTGGTCGTATGCTTGACGCCGCCCAAAGCGAAGGCGTGCTGATTGAAAAAAAAGGGCGTCCGGTCGCTATCGTATTATCCGTAAAAGCCTATCAATTATTAGAAGGCGCGCAAGATAAACTGTGGGAAATGTTGGCAAAGACTTCAGAAATGGAAGGACTCGTCAGTGAAAGAGAAAGCGAAGATTTTTTAAAATCATTACGTAATGCTAAAAATTAGTTTTACTAAAAATGCTTTAAAATTTTTACAGCAGGTCCCCACTAAACATGGAAGACAAATAGCGGTGACTTTAGAATCCTTGCGTGTCAATTCACTGCCCCAAGACTCAAAAAAATTAAAGGGCACTTCAGATTATTATCGAGTTGATATCGGTGAATACCGCGTTATCTATCGGATAAATTCAGAAAAAAACACGATCATTATTGCTTTTATCGGAAAACGGAATGATAACGAAGTCTATAAAAAATTTAAACGAAAAAAACAGTAAGCTTGTTAAGATTATTCATGATGAGCGGATATCGACGCTTTAGTGAGGGTGTCATTTGATATTTTATTTAAAATAGTAGGTTTATGTTATTACCCTCCTTGCTCGATCGTTTTTTACCCTGGCTTCATCAATACGGCAGCCTGGCTATTTTTTTTTGGTTTGCGCTGGGGATCTTTGCCTTGCCGATTCCTGAAGAGTCCTTGTTGTTATTACTCGGATATTTAATGGCAAAAGGAAAATTAGCGATTTTGTCCAGCTTAATTGCTGCTTATGCGGGTAGTTGTTGTGGAATCAGTGGTAGTTATGTCTTAGGGATAGCGACCGGTCATTATCTGAGTCAAACCTGGGGCCGCTATATCGGCTTAACTAAAAAGCGTTATCAATTAGCGCATAATTGGTTTGAGCGGGTGGGTAAATGGGCCTTAATAATCGGTTACTTTATTCCCGGGGTGAGGCATTTAACCGGATATGTTGCTGGCGGCTTAAGACTTCCGTGGCGTTATTTTGCCCTGTTTGCGTATTCAAGTGCTTTATTGTGGGTCAGTTTATTTATCGGTGCCGGTTATGTTTTTCAAGCACAAAGGACTCAAGCAGGTTCAGTGTTACATTTATTCTTAAAGACCCATTCGCACCACAGCGATGTCATGGGGAAATAGAGTCCTAAACAGATTATTTGACTGGCACTTGCGTTAGGATCCAGTGAGAATGCCTGGGCATAGGTTTCCAATTGCGATTTGTGTTGTTGCATTTCATCTTTTAAGAAATCAGCCGGTTTGTTTCCGGTGTAAGTTGTCGTCTTATAATCGATAATCCAGCGTACACCCGCCGTATCTATAAACGTTCGATCGATGACAAGATTTTGTGGTTTTCCATTGAGTAGCGCGGTTAATGCCAGCTCAGATTCGGCCGCCTGATGTTGATGACTTAAAATCCAGCGTCCACGTGGATCACTTAAGGTTTTCTGTAAACAGGTATTCAATTTTAACAAAGCGGACTGTTCTTGTTCGGCTAATAGACTATTTTGTGCCAGTAGTCGAATAAACATTCCTTGCGCGGCGTTTATTTTCTTTAGATCCCAAGTTGCTAAACCCTCTTGGCTGATTTGATAGAGCAAGCGATGTATCACAGTGCCAAGTATCCTCTCGGGATGTAATCGCCATTGATAGACTAAAGGACTAGACGTTCTATCAGGCCAAGCCATGTCTTGCTTGGGCGCAATGGGTGCTTGCCAATCGGCGCTTAAACGTTTTAATAATCGCTTAGGTGGAGGTAAAGAGGTATTTTTTAGCGGCGCTAACGATAAAATATCATCGGGCGTTATCTGGATAGCCGGCCATAAATGACTTAATAGGGAAAGCGACGACGGTGTTTTAATAGCGCCTTTTTCATCACAGCGGAGTGCTGCGAGCAGATGTAGGGATTTTTTGGCGCGGGTACTGGCGACATAGAGTAAACGCGTTAACTCCGCCGCATTCTTTTTCTTCTCTTCTTGAAAAAGATAATTATAAATTAAATCTTGTTCTTCACAACTGGCTTTGAGTGGTGCGAGTAACAAATCTTTTTTTTTCGCCGCATCGATTCTTTCACTATAGAGCAATAACGGCGGCTGTTCGGTATGGCCTCTGCGATGTAAGCTGGGTAAGATGATATGATCGTATTCGAGTCCTTTTGCTTTATGTATCGTCATGATCTCCACCGCCTGTGCTGATTTGCTCAAAGTGGGTAGATAGATTTGCGTCAGTTCAGCATCTAATTTAAAAAAATCCAGCCTATCACCTTCCTGACTTAGCTTGCGGTCGAGAAAATCTAAAAAAGCATCGATGTAATTTATGGCGTCCTCGTTGGCTAAGGTCGTAGGGCCACCTAGGTTTAGCCAGGTTTCTTTTATCCAGCACGTTAAAGGGATACGGCCTTGTT
This sequence comes from Candidatus Aquirickettsiella gammari, assembly GCA_002290645.2. Lineage (GTDB taxonomy): Bacteria > Pseudomonadota > Gammaproteobacteria > Diplorickettsiales > Diplorickettsiaceae > Aquirickettsiella > Aquirickettsiella gammari. The sequence continues at coordinate 50,255 of NMOS02000004.1, read as the reverse complement.
GACTCAGACTCTCGCCAAGGACGGGTACGATGCGGCGCAAACGTTGTTTTGCTGCATCGCTGAGTGGAATCATTTCAAAGTGTAAAAGTTGTTGCCAGATAGTCAACGCGAGACAGTTTTCATGGCTAAACTGAGTGACCTTTTCCAGATCAGTTAAGGATAAACCACAATAAGGTGAACGTAATACAGCCAACCAACTAATTCTGTCACCGAGATGGTGTAGGGCACGCGTCAAGGCGAGTAGATCTTGTACGGCAGATTTTTCAGCCAGACTATCAATTTCAATGGCTTGATAAGCAATGCTTTCTGCATTTAAAGCGGGCAATAGCTCGGATAAATGGCGGCGCGCTCTGACTAAAATAGCGATAGTAGCGACTGGATCCCGTTGTTTGATTTGTTGAATGATCTTGACTATTTTTTCTGCTTCTGATTGCTTGGAAGCTAGCGCATCACTTTCAGTCTGCCAATGATAGCGGATGGCATCGCGACTCGCTGCTTGTGCGTAAGCGGTAGCGGGTGAAAAGTGGACAGCACTCGAATTTATATTGTCTGATGGCGCGGATAATTGACTGAAACAGTGATTAACCCAATTGACCAAGCCGGCTTGGGAGCGAAAATTAACCGACAAGGAGAGCGAATGTAATTGAATCGCTCCGATCCCGTTTTGTTGAACCTGTCGGAATAAATCTACTTCGGCTTTACGAAATCGATAAATAGACTGCATCGGATCACCGACTAAAAACAGTGTTCGCCCATCCTGATTTTGCCAACCGGCGGTTAGTTTTTCGATTAATTGTAACTGGGTGCTCGAGGTATCTTGAAATTCATCAATTAATAGATGTTCGATTTGGTAATCCAAACGCAGGGCGAGATCACTCGGATTTTCTGCTTGACCTAAAGCCGCACAAGCGGCGAGTAAGATTTCGTTATAATCTACTTTTTGTTGTTGTTGAAAGATAATTTTTAAATGGGCAACTAAGACCGGTAATAGTTCAAATAAGGCATTCAGCGTTTGCCATTGTGTTTCGCTATAGTGCAGCGGCGGCCCTTGTTTTAAATCAATTAGCGCTTCTTTCAGTGCTGTTTGTTGGCTTAAGCACACGATCAAATCGCTCATCCTTTTTTTTATCGCACTGTATTGCGCTTTTTCAGTTTTATTTTTTAGCGTTGAAGTGGCTGGAAAGCCTTCGCTTTTTCTCAGTTGTTTTCGCCATTCATTACCGCCGGTTAATAATAAGGTCGTGGCGGCCTGCCAAAAATCGAGGTTGCCGATTTTTTCTAAGGGTTTTTTATGCGTTTGTTGTAAGGAGAAATTTAAGCAATAAAAGAGTTCTTGGCTCAAGTGATGAGGGATTAGTTGATTAAGACGGGCTAATAATTTCTGATTAATACGGTATAAACCTTGTTCGAGTTGTGCTCGTAAATGGGTTTGATGATGGCACAGATAAGCGAGCCATTGCTCACGTCGGGCTAACATTTGGCAGAGTAGTGCTTCGACTTGCTGAAAATTATTATCCAAGTGGCTCAATAAATGGCTTAAGGCATCTTGCCAAGGTAATTTATCTTCGAGATGGGTTAACAATGCTTGTACCGCCAAGTGATACAAGCATTGTGGATTATCAAGCGGTGTTAATTTTTCGCCTAATTGGGATAATAAAGGCATTTGCCGGGTTAAGGATTGGCAGAAACTATCGATGGTTAAGATGCGTAGCCGATTAGGATTAGCCAATAAATTCCACGCTAAACGTTGATCTTGCGCCAATACTTTTTTACCAAGTTGATAACGTGCGCTATCTTTGTCGGTTGGTATTTGGGTGTTATGAGCCAGTTCTAGGGCTTGAAGAATCCTGAGACGCATTTCGTTGGCGGCTTTACGGGTGAAGGTAATCGCAATAATAGATTCTGGAATCGGGACGCGGGCGAGTAATGTTAAATAGCGTTGTACTAACAGTTCAGTTTTCCCGGAACCCGCCGGCGCTTGCACTATAAATGATAGGTTTGCGTCCAAGGCGTGTTGGCGTTGCGGGGCATCTGCAATGACAAAGGGTGTGTTCATGGGCATAAGTTTGCTATTTTGGCGATGTTGTATAGGTGGATTTTTAAACCAGTATAAGCTAATTTAAACCAATTTTAATCATCAAGGATAGATAGCGATGTTGAATTATGCAATTTTAGTTAAAAGCTTAAATGATTACTTCGAAGAACGATATCATGATGTCAGCATTTCGACTGATATCTTTGAACATGCATTTCTGCGCTTTTTTGGCTATCACTTAGTCCCAGAGCGCTGCCAGTTTTCCCCTATCAATAAAGAAAAAGAACATAATAGTTTTTATATTGATTTGTGGACCCCTTATGGTGTTTCGGTCAGTGAATTTGTGCAAGATTTACAAAATTGTGCGAGCAGGAATTTTTCTCAGGTTTTAGTGGATGAAATTAAGTCTAGCTCAGAGAAGGAATTTTGTGTTCGATTAACTATTCCTTATCAGCTAATTAAAGATAATGTGATGAAACTATCCTTGCATGTTGATTCGATATTATTGAAACCGGCTAAAAAAGAAGCTTACCGTTATTGGACCCACTATTTGGCTCCCTACGGCCTTAGTTTGAGTATTGCACATATAGAGATGTTAATAAGCGATATACAACAAAATTTTCCCAGTAATTCTTTAGCAGAAATATGGTCTGCAGTGGTAAAAAAAGCTAGCGACAGGCCTAAGGACAGTTCACTTAAGGTATTAAATCAAAACATTACGGCGGATAAGGAACGCTATCCCGAAATTATATTTACCTGTCAAATAGGAGGTGATAAGACCACGTTGATACTGACACGGGATAAGGTAGTCAGTGCACTTAAAGATTCTGTCAGTTTATATCAGTTTTTAACCCATGACACGGCGAGTGAGTTTCTTGTTCCAGTTGGAATACACTCATTTATCAATGAGAAATATTATCGTAATTTTTCGCTTAATGCAGAAGGTCGCTATGAAATCGATTTCGGTTATCACTATAGGGAAATCAAAATCTTAGAAAAATTGGGAATAAAAGCGATAAAATCTTATCGGCCAATGGGGAGTGTAGCGGAAAAGAGTCGATATTATGTCTATGATAAACAAAACTATCTTAAGGCATTAATAGCGCTTAAAGAAATAAAAGGCGAGCCATGTCTTGATGAAAGGTTACATCAACTAAAGTACTCTATTCGTACTGAAAACTGGGATAAGCTCAGCAAACAATTAGATTTTTTTCTTGATTTTTCAGCGAGAACGGGTCTAAAAATCGATTATCTGCAACTTGGCTTGCGTTTATTTGATTTTGCCAAAGGAAAACCAGAAAAAGAAGTTGGTCTAAAAATTATCGAGATCGTAGCGTATGCATTTAATCAATTAATAGCCCATAAGCGAGCCGTTACGGAGCCCAAAAAGCTACATGCGGTGTTATTTGAGATCAATTTGATGCGCATGAATCGTCTGATGGCTAAAGACGGCGACGAAACTGAAAAATACATATTAATAGAAGAATTATTTAGGCATGCGCAACAAGCTGATTTAGCGGAAAGTAATCGACTTTTAGCTGAGCTGTGTGGTTTTAGATTGGGTCAGGGGTTAATAGCGAATGTCAACCAAGATCCCTTAGCGGTTATTGTAGAGCTTGCAGCAGGTTTAAAAAAATTAAATGAAAAATTAGCGTCTTCGCCTCAAAAAACGGATCTTAATAAGCCGGTTGCTTTTTTTATCGAACTGCCAAAAGAACCGAGCTCTTCACCAAGTGTTGCCGCAACAAGCGCTATCAGTGTCGCAAAAAAATAAGAAGCGTATTCCACCGGGAAGACTCTGCTACCCTAAGCTCAGCAATTTTAAAAATGCATAGACCTAGTGATTGATGCGACACAGTAACTTTAGATCACATTGCTGACAAGTTGTTGAACCGCGTTTCGGATCCACTGCCGCAAAACCTATTTCAAATTGCTGTGCTAATTTTTCTAATAAGGCGCGCCAATACTTGAGCAGATCGGACCAACTGCGTAGAACCAGCGTTGTCTTTAGTTTTTTGAGTGAGTTTAGTTGCGTCATCCCGGTTTCTTCTGCCGTGATCCCTTGTAGCGCAAGGGTATTGCTACGAATATGCATCAGCGCAAAACCGCGTACGGTTTCAGCATAGGCTAAACAATACAGCGGTAGCTGCAGATGATCTAAGCGTTCTTCTAAGTAATTTATTGTCGTAGGGAGACCAGTTTTATAATCAATGAGGAGGTAACTGTTATCGGCCAGTTGATCGATCCGATCAATACGTAAATTCAATGCCAGTTTACCGAGTGTATAGTTTTGTTTTTGTTCATGTAGCGATTGTATAAAAAGCGGACGTTGTTTTTCTAGGTCAACGATATTTTTTAACAGACTACGCAAACGACGGCGTTCTATATCGATAAAGTGAGGTTTGAAAATAAAGGGTCGTTTTTTAGTGTAGCTGACTATACATAAATCAATTGCCGTATCGATTTGCTCATCGAGCGCGACGTCAGATAATTGCAAGAGTGCCTCTTGATTCACTAAGGTATTCCAAAATTGCTCTAAAACTTGATGTAAAAGTATGCCACGATCCCTGGCATTGAGTCCGATTGCTGGCAAGGGATAAAATTTAGCGTTTAAACGAAAGCGTGCAAAGGCTTGAAAAGGACAAGTCGCTTGCGATTGAAGCAGTTGACTCGTCGCCGAGTAGTATTGCTCACCCGGTAGCGCTGGACCTTGCTCATCGTGATAATATTCCCAATCTTGCGTGGCGCGTATCTTTTCCGCGCGTGATTGGTAATGCGGCAGTGTTAATTCGCTCAATTCTATCGAGGGCATCGCGTTAATTAATAGACTGGGACGTAAAACTTGATCTAAGTTTTGCGCTGCATGACTAAAAATAAGTGTTGGCGCGCTACGGATTAAACCTTGTGTCAACAGATGTGCAAAATAGAATTCCCGTTCATTCGATGCATGGGGTAACTGATGTTGTCGCTGCAAAAAATGAGGGATAAATGGATTTGCTTTGGCAGCGACTGGCCAGGTTTTATCATCTAGACCCATTATCCACATCGCATCAAAGTAAATACCGGCAGTATCTAATATTCCTAATACCTGAATAGGAGGATCATGGCGTGTTTTAGCTTGAAATAAGCAATTGGCAATTAATTCTTGCAGTTGTTGTAAAGCGTGTGCTTGACTTATTGGGCCCAGAATAAAATCCAAACCCGCCAGTTCAGTCAATAATTCGGACCAACGTTCAAGCAATTGAAATTCACAACTGTTTAGATTGCGTTCACCAGGCCAAGCTAAACAATGCAATTTTTTAGCAAAGTGTTTGGCCCACAAACTGGGCTTAGCTAAAGATTTACCCTCATATTCTTTGAGTAATGGCATAAGCTGACTTATTAAGTGGCCTAAGTGTGGACAAGCTTGTTTTTTACTCGCCGCGACTAGGACGGCTAAACTTAGTTTGCTTTCACTATGGCAGCGTAAGTTAATATCCAGTTGTGCACGTTGTGATTGCTCCTGTTGAGCGCCGCCTAGATAAGGTGAGCGTATCAATCCACTCACTTTACTAAAGGAATTAATATTTTTTAATTCAATAATCGTTAGGGCGGTTTGAATCAGAGCAAATTCTTTGAGCGGATTGCCGGCAGCAATATTAAAAGGCGGTCGATGTAGGCTTGTTGGGGTTAGTTCGGTGAATACCTCACTAAATTGCCTGAGCAATTGCGGTCGCTGTTCGATAAGATTAGGGACAACACAGGCTATATTTCTTTTACCGGCTTGCTCGCATTGATGGGCCCATAGTGCCATGCTGCGAAATTCTGTTTCTTTATCCACTAAACTTAAACGTTGTAATTTAGGTTTGCTATAAGCGGGTGTGTAGTGAGAGATGATACAATGTTGTTCGGCTAAACAATCTAATAATTTTTTATATTGCTGATTAAGTTCGGTGAATCCCAGCAAAAAAATACGTTTAGGCGGAGTTAGTATTTTTTTTTGCAATAATTCGATCAAAAGATTCGTAGCACTACACGCGTCGATATAATGGTAGGTATTAGAAAGCTCAGCAAAAGTGCTGGCCCAGGTTTGCCAGTTGGCTGTTTCCTTATTTTGTTTAAAGTGAGACGATCTATAATTAAGTTGTGCCAGATGGAGTAGTTGCCAAGCTTGTTGTGCTCTTTTGGCGGTATCCTGCGTATCTAATAAAAGATAAGGGGATTTATTGATAATAGTTTGCCAAATGACATATTCTTGTTGTTCTGTGAGTAAGCGAAAAGGAAAACTTTGTTGTTCTATTTGTTGTTTTTCCCACAGTAATTCTAACCAGCGCGATAAAGTAAACAAGGAAAGTGTTGGCCAGCGCATTTTTTTTTGTGTTTGTTGATAATCGGCATACGCTTTATGTAAAAACGAAATTAAACGTTTATTGGCGGTGAGGAGCAGATCACCAGGATTTAAAATTTCAAAGAGTTTGTTATAAATTTCCATAGACTACCTATTGACAACGCTTACTTTATCCAAGAATGTACAGGACTTTTGCACAAGGGATATTAATTTAATTTATTCGGTTTAATCTTAACAGCACTAAAAGTAATTTTCTGATTGACATAAGATAACTATTTGAAAAAAGGATATTTTTTTCTTTTGCTTAAAGCTTGTACAAATTGTAAGGATGACTTATAAGTCAAGGTTTTCACTCGCTTCCCCCAATGCTGTCCACAAAGTTATTCACAGAATCTGTGGGTAAGCTTGATTTTGTAATCCTAATGCTTAATTGTTAGACATTTAGCGCGCTGTTTGTGATCTTCATGAGCAGCGCAGGCTATTTGATTATTTCGAGAAGTTAACTATACTCGTCACTTTAGTCGCTTACGCAAAGCCTTAGCAAAAGGGGGTCTTGGTGTGTTGTTAAGAGGGATGGCCTTAATTTTTGCGATTTTTTTTATTCTTTTAGGCATATTGGGCTTTGTTCCTCCTCTTACCCCCAATCATTTACTGTTCAATTTCTTTACGATAGGGCTTTTATTAAACCTTTTCTATATTATTACCGGCTTGATTGCCTTATCAGCGAGTACTTCTGTCGTTCATACGCGCTTGTATTTTAAGTTTTTTGGTGTAATTTATGCGGGCATTGCGATCTGGGGTTTTGCGGTGAATGGCAATTTAGGTATTGCCCATGTCACTATGTCGGATAGTTTTTTCCATCTGCTCGTGGCCATTATTGCACTTTACTTAGGCTTTACCAGTAAACTCCCTCGTCCTTACTCACATTCATAAAGGTATTCTATAAGTCAGTCTAATCAACATCCATTCCCGCACAACGGTGTGCAGGGAAACTAGGCCACTGATTGCTTTAAATAAGCCGCAGAGGTACTCGGTTTCTCAATAGGGGTAATGGTATTGTTATTATCAAGAATATGGAGGGTCTCTGCTCGATTATCAACTGCATTGTCTGCAATGCTACGGTAAGCAGCAAATAAATTACCCAAGCGGCTTTCCGTTAAGGGCCAGTGATAACGGTTTTTTTTATCGAGTTCATTTAACTGTTGTAAACTAAAAGAATCAAGCTGTACAATTTCTTTGAGTTTCTTAGCGGCATCCATTTTTTCGCGGGTAGAATAACGCCATCCAAAGAAAGAGAACGGGGTAGTATAAGAAATATGCCTTACTGTTCTATCTTCAAGCTCTTCTAAGTAACATTCGAATAATTGATTAGTAATATAGGCTAGGTTAGCCGGGCGTTCGGCAAAATAGTTCTTAGTGAAATGTGTTAATAATAACGGTGAACTACTGAGTAAGATCTTGTCGACGATGGTTTTTTCTTCGGGTTCTTCCAAGGACATTCGAGCTAGTTGCATGAATATAAAATTAGCTATTTCTGTTTGAACGCTATTGAAGGCACCACTTTCCATTTCAGTGATATTGGCAATGAAGTTCAAAGTGCCGTTCATCGTCCTTGGATGCTTAGTACATGCGCGCATAAAAGGATTATTACCGGCGCCATCTTTTTCTAATAATAGTTGTGTGAGTATATCGGGTTCTAATCGTTTAGCATGTTCATCAAGTGTGCTGGCTGTTTGGGGATGTTTGCGTTTTTCCAGCATTAACCGTTCAATATGTTCATCTATAAATGACAAAAGTGCTTCGGTCACTTGGGGATGTTTTCGTTCCGCAGCCATTAACAGGGTTTTTCTGGTATTAAATCGACCGCCCAGGAAAACACCCATGCTGGCTTCGTAATCATGGATTTCTTTGAAGAGTAACTCTCGAATTACGTGAATGTTTAGGATGTCGATATTTTTATTGATAAAATTTAAAAGAAGTATCATCGCATTGGGTTGATTTTCGGCGGCCAGCATCAAGGCGGTAGTGCCGAATTCATCCTTGGCGAGCAGAACCTCTGCAATTAATAATTGGTCATCAAAAAATATGTTACGGTGTTGTTCGATAAAGCTTAAAATAATTTTTACCGTTTCAGTTTGAGCTTTTGCGGCTGACATCAAGGCAGTATATTCGCGCCCATCTTTTTCTAGAAACATCTGCCGAATCAGCTTGGGATCAAACTTTTCTATATGTGCTTTAATAAAGTCTAAAATAGCTTGAGTTGCTTCGGCTTGATTATCCGCGGCTAACATCAAAGCGGTGCAAGCAGTTCCTTGTTGGCCTGAAAAAAATAATTCGCGTAAGGCTTCGGGATCGAATTTTTTTATATGCTTTTCGATAAAAGATAAAATATTTTTTACGTATTCAGGGTGATTCGATGCGGTTAATGTAAAGGCAGTGTAACTATTGTCTTGTTTTGCGGTAAATAAGGTTTGCAGGGTATTTTGGGCAAAGCTAGAGATATGTTTTGTTAAAAATCCCAGGATGTTCAGAGCAATTTGTGCTCGCTTACTCGCAGCTAACATCAGAACATTATAATTATTACCCTGTTTTTCTAAAAAAATTTCCTGGATTAAATCAACCGCAGATTTTTTGATGGTTTTGTCGGGAGATGATAAAAGATATGTATCGAAAAATGATAGCATCAACGTGGCTGCAATTGGTTGATAGGCTACGGCTAGCATCAGGGCGTTACGATCATATTTATCCTTTGCTAGGAATAGCTGCCGACATATATCAATATCAATGATTGTTTGATGTTGGATGAGGAACTTTAAAATACCTTCTACGATATTAGGGTCGTTAAGGGCTGCGAGCATTAAGGGTGTATAGTTTATTTGATTCTTTAGTAGCAATGTATAGGCTATCCTTAAAATAACATATTCATCCACCTCTAAATTTAAGGTGGTCAATAAATGAAATCCTTGCATTATTCCAGACCGATAATTCTCACTATCAGGGAACTTTTTTTGCAAATAAGGAATAAGTTCTACACTACGCTTAATTAAGCTAGGGTTGCCCGTTACGTGGCGATAATAATCTGGAAAGTTAATTTCTAGTTTTTCTAATTGATAGAGTAAGCTGGAATCGAAATTAGAATAGTCTTTTTCATCGAAGAGTTGATTATCAAAGAGTTGATTAATGTAACTAGATTCATGATCCGTTGGATCAGGCTCCGTTAAAGTCAGGTGGTAATAAGCGCGGTCAACCAGATGATGTATTTCGGGCGCTTGTTTAAAATAATTTTCTTTAGATAATTCTTGATAAAAATATCGATACACGGCATTCCAATTCACATTAAAGATACAATCCTCATAGATGTTAAAATATTTTTGCCAATCGAGTGGATCGGAAGTGATGCTATTTGGTATATAGCATTTAATCAGCTTAATGATTTTTTCGACTGTTTCTGAGCATAAACCCTCTTTTTCCCCTGTTTCTATCTCTGATTTTTCTACCTCTAATTCTGGGAGTAGTCCCATTAAAGCATGGACTAATAAATTGGGTAAGTTAAAAGGGGTAAATTTTTTCTGAAATTTTTCTCGTAAAGCCTTTCCAATGCTATCATCGATTAGATTCCCTGAATGAGGATCGCCAGAAAAAATAGGTTTTATGCCCAAGCCCTCAGTCGCCGCGATGACACTAACCTGATTCCAGGCATGGACTTCGTTGGTCAGCGAGAAAGCTACCTCTTCTACTATCGTTGTTCGTACCAGGTAGAGCAATTGCTCGAGATTACGCGGTCTTTGAAAAGAGGCAACGATAGCATTGACTCGGTTGTGGAAGCCAGCGGTACATTGTGTTATTTCTTCTGTTAGTTTACTGAGTAAAGCCTTCCTGGCATCATCGGAAAGTTGGCCTAATTCTGTATCTAAATCACCTTGTAAACGATAATAAATAAGTTGTAATTGTTCAGCCAATATTTTTTTTGATTGATAACTAGAATCTGCGCCTAAATGCTTTTCGAGGCTCTTTTTTTCTAAGCAACTTTCGGATTGGTAAAGGATAACTTCTAATTCAGCACGCCAATCTTTAGCTAACTTAGGGAGTATGGAAAAATTAATCTTGGGTGGTGGAGTGCATTTGAAAACCTTGTCTAGATTAAGCGCAGCGTCGAATTGATATCCATTTAACATTTAATACCCCTCTATAATTCTAAAAAATTAATTATTGATCGGTAATTAATTTTTTAATTTTATTATCGCCATTTTTTATCAATGAAATCTACTTTTATTCTATTTTTTATGATATCAGCTCAATAAGATATAAACAATAGTATCTTCTTTAAGTGATTATTTAATCAGAGTTAATTATTAAAAATATTTTCCTTAAGCGCCGCTTATTAAATTTGCCACGATTCTTGTTGATAAGCGCCTTGCCAAAATTTCCATTCACATTGTGTGGCGCGTCTAAATGCGCTCTGCATATTTTTTTGTGTGTTGAGCGTTGTGTTTTCGGCTAATTCATTGAGTGTTGCTATCAGTGAATCGACAGAGTGATTAAACTCAGTGCCTGAATATAAATCTATCCATGCTTGATAGGGATTATTAGCTATTTTTTTAGCCCCTGCTTTTTGTCCAACTTGTTGATAAACCCAAAAACAGGGCGCTAAACTGGCTACGGCCACTTCAACTTCAGCGGTAGTCGCCATGCGTAATAAATAATTGCTATACATAAAGCAAAATGGACTGGGTTCATTGATTTTAGGTAGATGGGAGGCATATTTTTTCAGGATATCAGCCTGTAGTTCTCGTTCGGCTTTAATCGCATTCAATGCCAACTGAATAAATAATTCAGTTTGATGATCGTGTGGAAGCCGTGTTGCGATGAGTGCCAATGCTTTAGAGAAGTCAGTCAGATAAAGTGCATCTTGGCTTAAATAAAAAATAAATTTCTCTAAAGCCAAGGTTCCTAGTGCGAGCTCTTGGTTAAAAGGATGCGCGTAAATTTTTGGCATCACATCGGCTACAATGGCACGCATCTGGTCAAATATCATGGTGTTTCCTTGGCTAAAAAATAAAAATGATGCACAGGCCCATTGCCACGACCCAGTTTTAGGTTTTTTGCCGCTACGATGGCTTGGCTTAAATAATGTTTGGCTTTTGCAATCGCATGATATAAATCTTCGCCTTGCGCTAAATAGGAGGCGATGGCGGACGATAAGGTACAACCGGTTCCGTGCGTATTTTGCGTATTAATGCGTGGCGTATTAAAGCAATGGATTTGTTGTTCTGGGTAATCATAAAAAATGTCGGGTGAATCGACACTCTTTAGATGGCCACCTTTAAGGAGTACCGAAATCTTATATTGTTTGGCCAGTGTGATGGCGGCGTCTCGTAGGCTATTGAAGTCGTTAATGGGACTTTTTAATATCGTTTCTGCCTCAGGGATATTCGGCGTAATCAGTGTTGCGATGGGAAATAAATCATTAACCAGGGCATTGATGGCTTGTGGTTTTAAGAGTAAATGGCCTGTTTGAGTGATCATCACCGGATCGAGTACTATAAAAGGAGGTTGGTATTTTTTTAAATTATTAACCAGTAAGTGGATAATCTCTTCTTGGTAGAGCATGCCCAGCTTCACAGCGCCAATGGCTAAATCACTGAATACCGCGTCTATTTGTTGTTGTATAAAGCACAATGGAATTTCTTGAATGGCTGTTACATGACAGGTGTTTTGTGCTACTAACACAGTAATGACGCTGGCGGCATAAGCGCCCGTTGCTGAAATGGCTTTGATGTCGGCTTGTATTCCCGCGCCACCGCAAGGATCGGTACCGGCGATAGTAACAACACTGGCTAGAGAAGATTTTTTTAACATAATGATTTATTGTTTAAAATAAGTTGGGCTAATTGTTGAGCCATCTGGCGTCGATTTGGCGCGGAAAAAATAGCGGCAGCGAGGGCAACGCCGGCAACAGGCGTGCTGAGCACGGAATGAAGACTATATTGATTAATTCCACCAATAGCGACTAAGGGAGTCGTTAGTAAGCGGCTTATTTTTTTTAACTGCGTCATTCCTAAAGGGGTAGCGGCATCTTTTTTACTGCTTGTGGCAAACACAGGTCCTACGCCAAAATAATCACAATCGAGGTGACGACATTGTTTGGCTTGTTGGATGTTTTCAAGTGAAAGGCCAATAATCTTTTCATAACCCAATTGTTTGCGCGCCCAGCGATAAGGTTTATCGCTTTGACCGATATGCACACCCTGGACATCCAGGGCTTTAGCGATCTCAATATGATCATTAATGATTAAAGGGATATTTCTTGGCTGTAATAAGCGTAATAGATTTTTAGCCGTGACGGTTATTTTTTCCTTGGATTGATTTTTCATCCGCAGCTGAACACAGCTAATACCGCTATCAATCACTTGCTCTACCGCCTCCTCTATAGAAAGTGGCGCACAAGCGTATTCGTCAGCAATCAAATAATAGGAATAATCTATGCGCATACAGGGATCGCTGTTGTTATAAAGGGCTGTAAGTCTGTCTTTTGTACCGAATACAGACTATCAAGTAACTGTGTATAAAAGCTTCCTGGCCCGGTTGATTTTTTTTCGGCATATTCAGCCACAAGACCCATCAAGGCGGTGGCATGTACTGAGGCGGCAAATGCATCGGTATTAACTGTTAAAAAGCTGGCAATGATGGCGGTTAGGGAACAACCCATGCCAACCACTTTGGTTAAAAGAGGGGTTCCATAGTTTAGGGCGACTGTTTGTGTTGCGCTGATGACAAAATCAATTTTACCGCTGATAACGACAATACAATGGTATTTCTTGGCTAAGGTCCTAGCCGATGCTAAGGCGTTTACGCTGGTTTGCATCGAATCGACCCCTTTTGTTTTTATCGTAGCATCGGTTAAGGCCATAATTTCTGAGGCATTGCCGCGAATGATGTGTACCCCTCGTTTTAGAATTTTAAGCGCTGTTTTAGTTCGATAGCGGCTGCTACCGGCACCTACTGGATCCAAAACGATGGGAATAGCGCACTTTAAAGCTGCTTTTTGGCCTATTTTGATCGAGGCGATCCAGGGTTTATCCAATGTGCCGATATTGATGACTAAGCTTTGTGCGAGTTGGATAATATCGCTTAATTCCTGCTTAGCATGCGCCATTATGGGTGCGGCACCTAAGGCGAGCAAGATATTCGCCGTGATCGGCATGACCACTAGATTGCTGATATTGTGAATTAATGGATTAGTCTGGCGGATCAAGACGAGATCGTGAAATAACGACTCTAATGTAAATGCCGGCGATAAAGCACAAAGGCTATTTTTTGTTTTCATGACAACACTTCCTACGCAGGTACTAGCCCGATCAGGTTATAAGGGTTGAACGAATCTTCTCTCAGCCGCAAAGGGCACCCCTGGTGACAGGTGTATTAAACATTAATTACTTCGACTACACAAGATCGGAACAACTCTAAAAATAGACAGAGAAAGCGCATTCCACTGGCAGGATCCCACCTTCTCCATTTAAAATAGGCGTTTCGTGGATAATAAATGAAATAGGCTTGTAGAATAAGGGTTTATGGTATAGAAGACCCTTAGTGAACATCCTGTTCACTAAGCGCTACAGGGAAGTATTGATGCGTATCGGATAGGTCATAAACCCTCATTCTACTATTGTAAAAATTTTACTGTGAAACTCCAATAAAAATTACATTTTTACCGCGAAATGCCTATAAATAACTGCTATAGTTTGCTTATGGAAAATCAAATGATCAAATCCGTATTAGAGGCGGCTATTCTTGCCGCCGGTGAGCCTGTTAGCTTAGAACGCTTACGGGATCTATTTGCCGACGAGCAAGAACGACCTACTCAATCGCAGCTGAAAAAGCGACTGCAGGAATTAATCGAGGATTATCAGCATCGCGGTATCCATTTAAAACAATTGGCCAGTGGCTATTGCTTTCAAACCGCGCTACCACTTAATGCCTGGGTCAAACGACTTTGGCCTGAAAAACCAGCGCGCTATTCGCGTGCTTTTTTAGAAACCTTGAGCATTATTGCCTATAAACAACCGGTTACGCGGGGTGACATTGAAGCGATACGGGGTGTGAGTGTGAGTCCGGCTATTATGAAGGCATTACTGGAACAAGAATGGATCCAGGTAGTAGGGCAACGTGAGGTGCCAGGGCGACCTAATTTATATGCTAGCTCGAAGCAGTTTCTCGATCACTTGGGTCTAAAAGAATTAGCCGAATTACCTGCTTTTCCCGAACTTCCATTGTTAGAGAAAGTGAGCATGGTTCCTATTTCTACCGCGGGTGCGCCTAAAGCAGATTTGAATGCGGTAGAAACTTAGCGCGAAAAGTCTAGAAAACTCTTAAATGCTTTGTGTTGCATTTTAATTTTTTGTAGAGTCATTAGCCGGATTGGCTGTAATGATGTCAAACATAGGTGGGAATTCATCCATCATGTTCAACAGTTCCGTTAATTTGTTTTTATCGCCCGTGATCTGCATACTCCCGTCACGGATAGCTTGATCGATGGTTTTTTGTTTCAATAAGATTTGGTTCAGTGTATCTCTGCTTAAACGGATTGTCGTGTCGGCAAAAGGTATCCGCTTTTCAGGTGTGTAAATTAAAACAGAATTTTCTAGCATTAAGCCGTAGTGTTCTTTATTATCGGTGAAATTTAGGTTAATGCTGATGGTTTTATTATCGGCTTTGCGGGCATTAATGCGAACACCCATGTAATCTAAAAGCATGGAAATAGGGATCTCTTTTAATACTTCAGGTGTCACCGGTCCTTTTATGCCTGCGCTGGGTTTTCCATGACGTAACTCAAAAGCGCCCATTAAGTATTCATTACGCCAAGTCGCATTTTCTGTTTGATAGCCTAATTGTTCTAGGGCATCTGCTTCCAGTTGACGCGCTTTTTGATTATCAGGGTCGATAAAAACAACGTGATTCATGACTTCGGCAACCCAGCGATAGTCGCCATTTTGATAATCTTGTTGTGCTTTTGCGAGAATGGCAGAAGGCCCGCCCATATACGCGACATATTTTCGACTTGCTTCGATAGTAGAAAGTGGATCTAAATGGGCTGGGTTTGAATCATACCAGCCTAAGTAGTATTGATAGATGGCTTTTGCGTTCTGGGAAACCGAACCATAATAACCACGATTAAACCATTCATGGGCAAGATTTTCAGGCAATTTCAAATGATCCTCGAGCTCAGTTGCGGTATAGCCTTTATTAATTAAATTAAGTGTTTGATCGTGTATAAATTTATATAAATCACGCTGTTTCCTTAGCATGCTGATCAAATTGGCTTGCCCCCATACTGGCCAAGTATGTTGGAAAAAAATGACTTGTGTTTTATCGCCAAATAACTCAAGCGATCTATTAAGTGCTTTCCACCAAGCGACCGCATCACGTATTTTTGCACCACGTAAGGTATAAAGATTATGCAGGGTATGGTTGGCATCTTCGGCCATACACAAGGCTTTAAATTGCGGGAAGTAAAGTATCATTTCTGCCGGCGCTTCTGTATTAGGTGCCATTTGAAAGATAATTTCAATCCCATCAATCCGTTTTTGCTCGCCGGTTTTTTTAATAATATCGGTAGGAGAAATAAGTGTTATTGCGCCCGAAGAAAGTGTTTTTCCTAATCCAGCGTCTACTTGCCCTTTTTCACCGGGCGGTAAAGCAGCGCCATACATATACATGGCACGTCGATTCATGGCATTACCGACGTATATATTCTCACTGACTGCATTTTCTAGAAATCCTTCTGGGGCAAAAATTCTGACTTTGCCCGAAGTGACCTCTTTTTCAGAGGTGACACCTAGTACGCCACCAAAGTGATCGGCGTGACTGTGGGTGTAGATAACGGCGATGACAGGCTTTTTAGGACGATGTTGGTAATAAAGTTCGAGTGCTGTTTTAGCGGTTTCTCTGCTGAGTAGCGGATCAATAATAATGATACCGGTTTTGCCTTCAATAATATCCATATTAGATAAGTCAAAGCCGCGTACTTGATAAATGGAATCCGTCACTTTATAGAGGCCGTTATTCATGTTGAGCTGGGCTTGGCGCCATAAACTGGGATTGATCGTAAAAGGTGCGTCGTTTGACGATAAAAAATCATAAGGCCGTAACGACCATACGATTTGACCGTCTTTATTTTTTATACTGAGCCCAGGAAAGTGCGCTATAAAGCCTTTTTTGGCTAAACTGTAATCATCGCGATTGTCAAAGGGAAGTTGTGCTAAAAGCGCTTTATGGATTTCTTGTGTTTTAGCGGAGGCGGCTTTAGGCGCCAATGGATTTTTTATGAGATCTAAGTGATATGGATGGTACATCGTTGTATGATGCGTTTGCGTGTAAGTCGTGACGACGGTCAGTATCAATAACAGCGCAATGAATATTCTCGCTAGCATAGCATTCCTGTTGCTGAGTTTTACGTCCTTAAAACCATTTCAGAGTCTAGCATTAATCGGTCATTTAAAGAAAGTCGAATCGATGTGATTTAAGTTGCGACTTATACCGCAGATAGGTTATAAACACAGAGTTAAAATCCTTAGGTTTTATTGAGCATGTCTGAAAAAGTACAAAAAGTATTAGCCCATCTTGGTCTAGGTTCGCGGCGTGAAATAGAACGTTGGATTCGAGAAGGACGAATTCGTATTAATAATCAACTGGCTAAACTCGGCGATAGAATTGATCTGACGGCAAAGGTTTTTATCGATGGCAAAGCGATACGTTTAGTCCGTGATCTCGGCTTTAAACGACGTGTTTTAATCTATCATAAGCCTGAAGGTGAGATTTGTGCACGATCGGATCCTGAAAATAGACCTACGGTATTTGAAAATTTACCACCTATCCGTGGTGAACGTTGGATCATGATAGGGCGTTTAGATATTAATACCTTAGGTTTATTAATTTTTACTAACGATGGTGAATTAGCGCATCGCTTGTCCCATCCTTCTTACGAAGTAGAAAGGGAATATGCGGTTCGGGTGTTAGGTAAAGTGGATGAGGAAATTCTGCATCGTTTGCGAAAAGGCGTTAAGTTAGAAGATGGCATGGCAGCCTTTACGCGTATTGAAGAGCGCGGAGGAGCGGGCGCTAATCATTGGTACCATGTCGTCCTTAAAGAGGGGCGTAATCGCGAGGTGCGACGTTTATGGGAGTCCCAAGGTGTTAAGGTCAGTCGCTTGATGCGGGTTCGATATGGCCCTATTGATTTACCGGAAGATTTAAGTCGCGGTCATTGGCGCGAATTAAAGGCTAATGAGATGCAGAAGTTAGCTCATTTAGTCGGTTTGTTTGCGGAAGGTCATAATACCCTCTCATCGCTGTGAAAGTCATTAACGACATCTTTTTTGAAAGCTTACTTTTAAGTTTGCTTGGCTAAATGCGACTGATGGATGGCTGTTGGCATCGAGACGTAGACCGTATTGATAGGGTTTACATTGAAAGAAAGCAGCGATAGTTTTTTGTGAAAATAATTCTATTTTTTTCAAGTAAATAGCCTGATCTAATTGCTCAGCAGTTATTTTTTTGAATGCATCCAGTTCTTGCGGTGATTTTAAGGCATCTTGCATAACGATAGTTCGATAAGCCGAGGTAAAAATTCCATAAGCGGCTTGTAGTTCATCCGGTCTTACTTTTTCCAGGATTACTTTTTTTTCGATTAGATCGTTCCATATTTGTTTGAGTGGCGTTAATATCACTTTTTTTAGTTTTCTATTGCGAATGCGTTTTTTTTCTAGTTTAGGTTGTTGAGTGCTTACTGAAATTGCCTCCTGGATAGCGATGCTTTTATACCGATTTATTGTTTTAATATTTCCCGGATGTACGCGGTACAAGCTTGGTTTTTTGATACAAGGCGATAGTTTATCGCTGAGATAGGCTTCTTTTTGATGATTGTTTAGTTTATCCCACTCAAAATAAGCAACCATGATGACTGACCAACCTAGTTTTTCCAGTAAATGATTATTAAATTGGCTCGATACATTTAAGATTTCGCCTTCATAGTGGTAAGGTCCATTTACTTGTAGCGCCACTTTATTTTTAGGATTAGCTAGATCGACATGGGTAAACTTAATAAAATATTCTGCTACAAAGTTTAATTTTAACTGTCCTAAATGCGCTAGTACCGATTTTTGTAATTTTGAGCTAATAAGCCTGCTTTGTTTAAAGTTTGACGTGAAACTTGGAATGGCTTTTATAAACTCAAGAGGGATAATGTTAGGCTGATAGCAATTAATTTGATAAATTTGCCTGGCCACGGTGTCATCTAGTTGTTTTAGCCAAATTTTCTTATGACGCGCGAACAAGCTTTGAATTATTTTTTCATTATTTTCAAATAAGTTATCGTCAGGCGCAATAAATTTAAATAAACATAAGGCAAAGGCCAGCGATATCCCTTCGTGGGCATTAAATTTAACTGTTTTTTCAACTTGTTTTAACAGACACTGTAGGCTAGTACGATACGGCTTTTGTTGGATAGGTAGCCGCCATTTTGCCAGGGCATTTAAACTATTGGCTAGGTTTTGCGCGCTAAAGTAAGCTATTTTTTCTGGAATAATTGTTAGCAAGCAAAGGATGGTTTTTTTATAAAATTTTTCATTGGCTAAGATGGGCCACTTTGCCAAGGCATTTAAACTATTAGCGATATTTTGTGCATTCAATTTATCTATTTGTTTAGGAATTGCACGTATTAAGCAAGGAATACTTTGCTGGTAAGGCGTTTCAGTGAGTGAAATATCCCATTTTGAGAGCGCATTTAAACTATTAACGGTGCCTTGTGTGTTAAATTGTTCTATTCGTTGGGGAATAACGCCTACTAACGCTAAAATAGACGCGCGGTAAAGTGGTTCATGGCGTGAAATATCCCATTTTGAAAGCGCATTTAAACTATTGGTAATGTCCTGCGCAATAAATGTGTTGACTCGTTTAGGGATAGCTTGCACTAAACAATGAATAGCCTCTTTATAAGGTTTTTCATCGGGTGAAATACGCCATTTTGAAAACGCATTTAATATAGTGGCTATTTCCTTTGCATTAAACGTATCTATTTGCTCGAAAATCAGCACGGTTAAATGGTTAATCGCCTCTCTATAGGGCGTTTCATGGATCGAGAGGGTCCATTTTGAGAGCGTAATTAGTATATTGGCAATGCTTTGCCCGTCAAACCGAAACCGAGGAGAGGGAATAAAGCGAACCACTTCCTCTATAAAATGTTTTGTTTCGGCGTGGATGATTTTTCTTGGAATCAGTTTGTTGAGGTTGTATATCAAAGTCGCTAAGTTAACGACGTCGAATTGTTCTTTTTCTTGGGTAAAGAAGTTAAATAACTTAGGCAGCGCATCAACGTGACGTTCGCAAATAGATCGTATGCTTTTATTAAGAATTTTATTTTTTTTATTATCCATGACTCCATATCCTAGAAAGTAAAAGTTAAACTTTTCCATCGCTAGCTTATAGGAATTTTTTGTTGGGTAACAGTCTTGAATAAAAACAACCGCTCCGTATCGGCGTTATTGGCTGACACGCTCAGGTGCAGTAAATTATTTACGGCGATAGTCTGAGCTCACTTAGCCGAGCAAGAGAGCAGCTAATTTGTAATTGCACCTTATTTAAGCGTATAATCGCCCAGTCTTTTTCACCCTAGTTTCATTAAAAGGCTTACAACTTGTGAGTAAACGACCCGTTAATCTTAATTTGCTGAGCATGCGCTTTCCTTTAACGGCGATCGCTTCTATTTTGCATCGTCTGTCCGGGTTTTTTTTGTTTTTAGTCATCCCCTTAATCTTAGCTCTAATGAGCGCATCACTCGGTAGTCCGGAAGGTTTTTTCACTCTACATGCTTGCTTGACACATTTTTTTACTAAATTTTTACTTTTGATCTTTTTAGCGGCACTTTTTTATCATTTATTGGCTGGAATTCGTCATTTAGTGATGGACGCCGGTATCGGTGAGGGTTTAATCCAAGCGCGTTTGAGTGCTGCGCTGACTATGTTGCTGGCAGGATTACTCACTGCTTGGATGGGAATTTATTTATGGTAAAAAAATTAACCAATGTCACCAGTTTATCCGGTAACGGGATGCGCGATTGGTTGATACAGCGCGCCACTTCGGTGTTAATGGCGGCGTACATTATTTTTCTGTTAGTGTTTATCATGACTCACCGGCCGATCGATTATGCCATTTGGCAAGGTTTATTTGCGCATGTTGCGATGCGTTTGTTTACTAGCCTATTTTTATTGAGCTTATTTTGGCATGCTTGGATAGGCATGTGGACTATTATCACTGACTATATTAAATCGGCGGGTTTACGTTTGATCCTACAATTATTTATTATTATGGCGCTATTGCTCTATTTTATTTGGGGCTTAGCCATTTTCTGGGGCAATTAATTTTATGGCGTTACCCTGTTATACGTTTGATGCGGTGATAGTGGGTGCTGGTGGCGCCGGTATGCGTGCGGCACTGCAATTAGCCCATACCGGCCAGAAAGTGGCACTGATATCGAAGGTTTTTCCGACCCGTTCGCATACGGTTTCCGCGCAAGGTGGTATTACCTGCGCCTTAGGCAATGCGCACGCGGATGATTGGCGTTGGCACATGTACGATACGGTAAAAGGTTCTGATTATTTAGGCGATCAAGATAGTATCGAATACATGTGTAAAACAGGGCCGGAAGTTGTTTATGAGCTCGAGCATATGGGCTTGCCTTTCTCGCGTATGGAGAGCGGGAAAATCTACCAACGCCCTTTTGGTGGTCAATCTAAAAATTTTGGCGGGGATCAAGCCGCACGTACCTGCGCGGCTGCCGATAGAACCGGCCATGCTTTACTGCACACGCTGTATCAACAAAACCTAAAAGCCAAAACTCATTTTTTTAATGAGTGGTATGCCATCGATTTAGTAAAAACCGCACAAGGTCAGGTGGCGGGTTTAACCGCCTTGTGCATAGAAACCGGTAAGCTGGTTTTTTTTCATAGCCGCGCGACTATTTTAGCCACAGGTGGCGCCGGGCGTATCTTTCAATCGACGACTAATGCGATGATCAATACCGGTGATGGGATTGGTATGGCTTTACGGGCTGGTTTTCCGGTGCAAGATATGGAGATGTGGCAATTTCATCCGACCGGGATTGCCGGCGCGGGCGTTCTGGTTACGGAAGGATGTCGAGGTGAAGGCGGTTATTTAATTAATAAAAACGGCGAGCGTTTCATGGAGCGTTATGCGCCACATGCTAAAGATCTCGCCTCACGCGATGTCGTTGCAAGGGCGATGGCGTTAGAGTTACGTGCCGGTAATGGGTTTGATCCGCAGGGGACCGATTATGTCAAATTAAAACTTGATCATCTGGGTGCCGATATCATTAAAAAGCGCTTACCCGGGATACGTGAACTCGCACTTACTTTTGCCCATGTCGATCCGATTAACACTCCCATTCCAGTTGTGCCCACGTGTCATTATATGATGGGTGGCTTACCAACCAATGTACACGGTCAAGTGATGACGCTCAATAAAGAAGGACAGGATCAAGTGGTCGCAGGTCTTTATGCTGCCGGTGAATGCGCTTGTGTTTCCGTGCACGGTGCGAATCGACTCGGCGGTAATTCCTTGCTGGATTTGGTTGTTTTTGGTCGTTCAGCCGGTTTACACGTCGAAGAATCTTTAAAACAGGATTTACCCTTACTGGCTATTAGCGAGGATGATTTAGACCTCGCTTTAGCGCGATTAAATCGTTGGAATCAATCGACTCAAGGTGAGAGTTTAGTTGAGATTCGTCATGCCATGCAAAAAACTATGCAGACTGATTTTGGTGTATTCCGCACCGCGAAATACATGCAAGAAGGCTTAGTGAAGTTAAAAGAATTAAAGCAACGCTTAAACCATGCGGTGCTAAGCGATCAGAGTCAGGTTTTTAATACCGCGCGAATAGAAGCCCTAGAATTAGATAACCTCATGGAAGTTGCTTATGCTTCTGCAGTATCGGCATTGACGCGTGAAGAGAGTCGCGGTGCACACAGCCGTGAGGATTTTCCCAAGCGAGATGACAAGAATTGGTTAAAACATTTACTGTATTTTACTATTGAAGCTAAAATAGCTTATCGAGCGGTTAATAGGAAGCCTTTGACTGTGCCACCGATGGAACTTAAAGACAGGGTTTATTAACAGAAACCTGCTTTCGTAAAAGCTTACACTAGGTTAAATTATGCAATTTTCCATTTACCGTTACGATCCAGAAATCGATAAAAAGCCTTATATGCAGGATTACACGCTGACCCTAGAGGCGGGTAAGGATATGATGTTGCTCGATGCTTTGGAGTCCTTGAAGGAACAGGATCAAAGCCTTACGTTTCGTCGTTCCTGTCGCGAAGGGGTCTGCGGCTCCGATGGCATGAATATCAATGGTAAAAATGGCTTGGCGTGCGTTACCTTGCTGTCATCGCTGAAATCGCCGGTGGTTTTAAGGCCCTTACCGGGTTTTCCGGTGATTCGAGATTTAGTCGTCGATATGCAGCCGTTTTATCGTCAATATGAAAAGGCACAGCCTTACTTAATCAATAATACCGAATCTCCTGTGCAAGAACGTCTACAATCACCTGAACAACGGGAAAAATTAGATGGCCTTTATGAATGTATTTTATGTGCCTGTTGTACCAGTGCTTGCCCCTCTTATTGGTGGAATCCCGATAAGTTTTTAGGACCGGCTGCTTTACTCTGGTTGTGTCGGTTTTTAGTCGATAATCGCGATGAGGCAAAAGAACAGCGTTTGGCCGAGTTAAATGATCTTTTTAGCTTATTTCGTTGTCGTACCATTATGAACTGTACCAGCGTGTGTCCTAAAGGTCTTAATCCGGCCAAAGCGATTGGCCATATTCGAAAAACATTGTTACAGGAAGAGGTTTGATTTAAAAAGTGACGATTAGAGAGAAAGAATAAGAAAGTTCTCAGATTTTTTTCTAAACTAAAAAATTTGAGCCGTAGCTGTTACTTAAAGGATCGCTTTCTATAAGAGCGGGATATCCTGCCGCTCAGTTAATGCAAGCGATCCCTCAATAGGGTAAAATTCAATCACCATGACTGCGCACTTAAAATTACCATTACAGACCTTAGAAAAAAACTCCTATCTATTTAGCGGTAATGGCGCTTATTTAGAGGCCTTATATGAGCAATATTTACATGATCCAAGTCAGCTGAGCGCCGAATGGCAAACCTATTTTAGTCAATTGGGTGATAAAGAAAAGGACGTCTCTCATGCCGATATTCGCGCCTATTTTGCCGAATTGGCTCAGCGTCCGGCGGCAGCTACGGCAACGGCGGGTTCTGGGATAACGGATTTATACTATCGATTACTGGGTTTAATTGCCGCTTATCGTCGCTATGGCCATTATCAAGCCCATCTTGATCCCTTAGCTTTGGCGGCAAAGCGCGAAATAGTTGATTTAAGTCTGGAAAATCACGGTATTAATACACAAGATTTTTCTCAGGTGGTCAATTTAAAAGGCCTGTTGGGTTTGCAAAGTGCTAGCGTGGAAAGCGTGCTTGCCAGCTTGAAAAAGATCTATTGCCGGACGATAGGGTTTGAATATGAGCATATCACTTGTCATGCACAACGCACTTGGTTACAAGTGCGTATTGAATCGGTGGCGGGTAAACCGGCCTTTTCAGCAGCGATGCAAAAAACTATTTTAAAGGGTTTGATACGTGCCGATGGCTTAGAGAAATTTTTAGGTAATAAATTTGTCGCACAAAAACGTTTTTCACTCGAAGGGGGGGATAGCTTAATCCCGCTACTCGAAGAATTAGTGACTTACGCGAGTGCGGCGACAGTTCAAGAAATTGTCATTGGTATGGCGCACCGTGGTCGCTTGAATGTATTAATCAATATTTTAGGTAAATCACCGGCTAAATTATTTGAGGAATTTGCGGGGAAATTGACCCAAGAAAATCGTTCCGGTGACGTAAAATATCACAAAGGCTTTGCCGCCGATATCAAAACCGATCAAGGTATTATGCACATTGCCATGGCATTTAATCCCTCCCATTTAGAAATTGTCAATCCGGTTGTGGAAGGTTCAGTGCGTTCACGTCAAGAACGTCGTCAGGATAGCGGTAAAAAGCAGGTATTACCTTTATTGATCCACGGTGATGCAGCGCTTTCAGGTCAAGGTATCGTGATGGAAAACTTTGAATTATCGCAAACCGCCGGTTACGGTACCGGCGGTACTTTACATATCGTGCTGAACAATCAAGTCGGTTTTACCACCGACCCGCAAAATGCGCGCTCGAGTTGGTATTGTACCGATCCCGCTAAAATAGTCGATGCCCCTATTTTTCATGTCAATGGCGATGACCCGGAAGCGGTATTATTTGTTCTGCAATTAGCGTTTGATTTTCGTCAAACCTTTAAAAAAGATGTTGTGATTGATTTGGTTTGTTATCGCCGCCATGGTCATAACGAAGCTGACGAACCTGCGGCGACACAACCTTTAATTTATCGGACTATTAAACAACTGCCAACCTTAAAGCAACACTATGCCGATGCGTTAATGGCACAAGGTGTTATTAGTGCGAAAGAATTACAACAATGGACCGATGAGTATAGAAATCGTTTAGATAGCGGCCAAGCGGTGGTGAATCGTCTTAGCGCAGATTATGACAATCCTTATCGTATTGATTGGCGAGCTTATCGTTATCAAGATTGGCGTACTGAGGTTAATACAGCGGTGGATGCGAAGTTACTCAAAACACTGGCGATGCGGATAGAAACCTTGCCCAGTGGTTTTGTATTGCAAGCTCAAGTGGCTAAGATCATTGAAGATCGGCGTAAAATGACCGCTGGTGAATTAGCTTTAAATTGGGGTTACGCCGAAACCATGGCCTATGCGAGCTTGTTACATGAAAATTATACCGTGCGGCTTTCGGGTCAAGATTGTGAACGCGGTACCTTTTTTCATCGTCATGCCGTTTTACATGATGTGAATACCAATCAAACCATCGTGCCGCTTGCACAAATTGCCCAGCATCCCCATGCCTTTACCGTGATTGATTCAATACTTTCTGAAGCCGCGGTGATGGGTTTTGAGTATGGCTATGCGATCTCGAATCCAAATAGCTTAGTGATTTGGGAGGCGCAATATGGTGATTTTGTCAATGGCGCACAAGTCGTTATCGATCAATTTTTAAGTTCTTCGGAACAAAAATGGGGCAGACTGTGCGGTTTGGTTTTATATCTCCCACATGGTTATGAAGGTTCGGGACCAGAACATACTTCAGCCCGTTTAGAGCGATTTTTACAGCTTTGTGCGCAGGATAATATGCAGGTTTGTGTTCCCAGCACACCGGCACAGATCTTTCATTTGTTGCGCCGGCAAATGTTACGGCCTTATCGTAAGCCTTTGATTATTATGACACCGAAGAGTTTATTACGGCATAAATTAGCCGTTTCTTCTTTGGCAGAATTATCCAGCGGCGGCTGGCAATCCGTGATTCCGGACAGCGAAGCCGATGTGAAAAAAGTAAAACGTATCGTTTTATGCAGTGGTAAGGTTTATTATGATCTACTTGAACAAGTTCGTGCCGAAAAGCAAGATAACACCGCATTGATTCGTATAGAGCAACTGTATCCTTTTCCAAACAGTGAGTTGACGGCACAATTAACGCGTTATCCCAAGGTAAAAGATATTGTCTGGTGCCAAGAAGAACCTAAAAATCAAGGTGCTTGGTATTGTACCCAACACCATCTTTTATCGTGTGTCGCTAAGTCACAAACCGTGCATTATGTCGGCAGGCCCGCTTCCGCCGCACCGGCGGTGGGTTCACCACTTGTTCATGCCCAAGAACAACAAATGCTAGTTAAAGAAGCCTTAAGCTAGCTTTTTTAAACAAAGACGAAGCTTAAAATTTATAGAGGAATCCAGAAAATGAGTATAGAAGTCAAGGTTCCGATGCTACCTGAATCGGTAGCGGATGCCACGGTAGTTACTTGGCATAAAAAGCCCGGTGAAAATGTGAAACGGGATGATAATTTAGTCGATCTGGAAACCGATAAAGTCGTTTTAGAAGTACCGGCACCCGCCGACGGAGTGATGGGTGAAATTTTAAAACAGGTCGGCACGGTCGTTAAAGCGGGAGAAATTTTAGCGCATCTTAACACTGACAAGGAAGCCAGTATGAAAACAGCTAAGCCATCTGCATCGACATCTACATCAACTTCTGAGGCTGAGTCGTCTAAACCAGTAAGCCCCGCTACAGAAAACTTAGCCGGCCCTGCGGCAAGACGTAGTGCTGCCGAACAAGGTTTATCCTTAGAAAATATCCCAGGCAGTGGCAAATCAGGTCGTGTGACCCGCGAGGATGTGTTAAATCAATCACAAGCCGCATCACCTGCTTCTACATTACTACCGGATGGGATGAAAACCGACAGTAACCGCGTTGCCATGTCGCAAGCCGCGTCCCGTTTGGAAAAACGCGTGCCGATGACACGCTTGCGCGCACGTATTGCTGAACGATTGGTGGCGGCGCAACATAACGCGGCTATCTTGACGACCTTTAATGAAATTGATCTACACAAGGTTATCGAGTTACGTAACCGCTATAAAGAAAGTTTTGAAAAAAGACACGGTACCCGTTTAGGCTTCATGTCCTTTTTTACCAAGGCGGTCATCGAAGCGCTGAAACGTTTTCCAGCGGTTAATGCGTCTATTGATGGCAATGACGTGGTTTATCATAACTATTTCGATATCGGTATTGCCGTATCGACGGAGCGCGGTTTAGTCGTACCGATTTTACGTGATGCCGATAGCTTAAGCTTTGCCGATATTGAAAAAATGATTGCTAATTATGGCCGTAAATCCAAAGAAAATCAGATTGCCATCGAAGATATGACCGGCGGCACTTTTACCATCACCAATGGCGGTGTTTTTGGATCGCTTTTGGCCACCCCGATTATTAATCCGCCGCAAAGCGCCATACTCGGGATGAATAAAATAGAAGAACGTGCGGTGGTAGAAAACGGCCAGATTGTGATTCGACCGATGATGTATGTTGCTTTGTCGTATGATCATCGTATTATTGACGGCAAAGAATCGGTCAATTTTTTAAAAACCATTAAAGAGTTTTTAGAAGATCCAGCGCGTTTATTGATTGACGTTTAATGCGTAAATATTTTGCCTCGCATTTAGGTGAATAAACATAAAGTAGATCGTTTTTTTAAAAGTAATAATTAGGAGAAAAAGAAATCCATGAATCTACATGAATACCAAGGTAAACAACTCTTTAGCGAGTATGGATTGCCCGTCCCGCTGGGTAAACCCGCCAGCACAGTCGAAGAGGCCTTACGCGTGGCCGAAGCCTTAGGGGGTAGCCCATGGATGGTCAAAGCACAGGTTCATGCTGGCGGAAGAGGCAAGGCCGGCGGGGTTAAATATGTCAATAGTAAAGACGCGTTAGCTACAGAAGCGCAGCGTCTATTAGGTCAACGTTTAGTGACCTTTCAAACCGACGCACATGGGCAGCCGGTTAATCAAGTGCTGATTGCGCAACCTTGTGATATTCAACGTGAATTATATTTAGGCGCTGTATTAGATCGCAGCACTCGACGTGTGGTGATTATGGCGAGTACCGAAGGTGGTGTAGAGATTGAAAAAGTGGCTGAAGCAACACCGGAAAAGATATTAAAAATTAGCATGGATCCCTTGTTAGGTATTATGCCGTATCAAGCGCGCGAGATTGGTTTTAAGCTGCAGTTAAATGCGCCACAGTTAAAAGAATTTAGTCAAATTTTACTCGCTTTAGGCAAGCTATTTGTAGAGCGGGACTTAAGTTTGGTTGAAATTAATCCTTTGATTATCGATAAGCAAGACCATCTTATTTGTTTAGATGCTAAAGTGGTTGTCGATGATAATGCCTTATTTCGACAACCCGAATGTCGTGCGATGCGTGATCCGTCGCAAGAAGATGAACGTGAAAATCGTGCCCATGACTGGGAATTAAATTACATTGCACTCGATGGCGACATTGGTTGTATGGTTAATGGCGCCGGTTTGGCCATGGCGACCATGGATTTAATCAAATTACACGGCGGTAATCCGGCTAATTTCTTGGATGTGGGCGGTGGTGCGACGCAAGAGCGTGTCACAGAAGCTTTTAAAATTATTTTGTCGGACGAAAAAGTCAAAGGTATCTTAGTCAATATCTTCGGTGGCATTGTCCGTTGCGATATGATCGCCGATGGCATCATAGGAGCGGTAAAAGAGGTCGGGGTTAAAATTCCGGTTGTCGTGCGCTTAGAAGGTAATAATGCCGATTTAGGTGCTAAAAAATTATCCGCTAGCGGTTTAAATATTATCGCGGCGAAAAGCTTAAGCGATGCGGCCGAGCAAATCATCGCGGCGGTTAAATCGCCTATCGCCGTATAATATTTTTTTAAAGGTAAAAGAACGCGTATGAGTATATTAATCGATAAAAACACGAAGCTTATTTGTCAGGGTTTTACCGGAAAGCAAGGCACATTTCATTCTGAACAAGCGATAGCCTATGGCACACAAATGGTCGGCGGCGTCACACCGGGCAAAGGCGGTTCACAACATTTAAATTTACCGGTATTTAATACCGTAGCCGATGCTGTTGCGGCAACCGGCGCCGACGCCAGCGTTATTTATGTACCGGCGCCTTTTTGTAAGGATTCTATCATCGAAGCGGCGGATGCGGGGATTTCATTGATTGTATGTATTACCGAAGGTATTCCGGTATTAGATATGTTAGCGGTCAAGGTTTATTTAGAAAATAATACCAGCGCCCGTTTAATTGGGCCCAATTGTCCCGGTATCATTACACCCGATCAGTGTAAAATAGGTATTATGCCGGGATATATTCACCAAGCCGGTCGGGTTGGTATTGTGTCGCGTTCAGGGACACTGACGTATGAAGCGGTCAAACAAACCACAGACCTGGGTTTCGGTCAAAGCACCTGTGTCGGTATCGGCGGTGATCCGATTCCAGGGATGAATTTCATTGATGTGTTGGGTTTATTTCAACAAGATCCACAGACCGAAGCGATACTGATGGTCGGTGAGATTGGTGGCAGTGCAGAAGAAGAAGCCGCCGATTTTATTAAAACCTATGTCACCAAACCGGTCGTGGCCTATATCGCCGGTGTCACAGCACCCGCTGGGAAGCGTATGGGTCACGCCGGCGCTATTATTTCCGGTGGTCAAGGCACAGCTGCGGAGAAATTCAAAGCCCTAGAAGAAGCGGGAGTGACGACGGTCAAATCACCGGCGGATATGGGTCAAGCCATTGCACAATTTTTAGTGTAATTAATAAAAATGAATATGTTATCGGCGATTGGCAATACCCCCTTAGTGGAATTAGTAAAATTAGTTCCGAATAAGAACGTTCGTATTTTAGTAAAATGCGAATTTATGAATCCCAGTGGTAGTATTAAGGACCGAATCGTCGCGCACATTATCCAGCAAGCTGAACAAAGTGGTCAGTTAAAGCCAGGAGGCACGATTGTCGAGAATACCTCGGGGAATACCGGCGCGGCTATTGCCATGTTAGCGGCGATTAAAGGTTATCGCGCTATTTTAACCATGCCCGATAAGGTGAGTCTGGAAAAACAAAATGCGCTGCGTGCTTATGGGGCCGAGATTATTGTGACGCCGACCTCAGCGGCGCCTGATTCACCAAAACATTATGTTAATGTGGCAAAACGCATTGCGGCGGAAACTCCGAATAGTTTCCGCATTGATCAATACGATAATCCACAGAATCCAGCAGCGCATTATCTCAGTACGGGACCGGAAATTTGGCAGCAAAGCAAGGGTGAAGTAGATATATTTATTGCTTCAGGCAGCACTGGCGGTACGGTTTCC
This sequence comes from Candidatus Aquirickettsiella gammari, assembly GCA_002290645.2. Lineage (GTDB taxonomy): Bacteria > Pseudomonadota > Gammaproteobacteria > Diplorickettsiales > Diplorickettsiaceae > Aquirickettsiella > Aquirickettsiella gammari. The sequence goes on along the minus strand of NMOS02000004.1, from coordinate 19,999 downwards.
GGTGTCGGTCGTTTTCTGAAAGAAAAAAATCCGGCAATTAAGGTTATTATGCCCGATCCGGTGGGTTCTATTTACACGGAATATTTTAAAACCGGAAAGGTTTTAGCGGTAGGTAATTGTAGTTATTTTGTCGAAGGGGTAGGTGAGGATCATTTAGCCAAAGCGATGGATTTTTCAGTGCTGGATGATGTCATCCCTTTTACCGACAAAGATGCGTTTCTGACCGCGCGTCGCTTAGCGCAAGAAGAAGGACTGTTAGTGGGGGGGTCTTCAGGTGCCAATGTATGGGCGGCGTTAAAGTTAGCCGCGCAGTTAAAACAAGCCGCTACTATTGTGACGATTTTGCCAGATAGCGGCATTAAATACCTCAGCAAGATCTATAACGATGATTGGATGCAAACCCATAAGCTTTTATAGCACGGTGTTTTATATCGTAAGATTTATAAAATTCATTAGAGGGTGTTATTTTTTTTGACAGCGAGCGTCAATTAATTTGACCTTCTATATAGTGGGTGGTGCAGCGAGTAGCACAGGGCTAGTCAATATAAACCAAGCAACATTGGCTGTTAACGGTTCAACGGCCTTGATCAAAAAAGCAATTAGTGGCGCTAATCTGACAATAACTTCATCGGCTTGCCGCGTAAATGGCTCAACGGTGATCTGTTAAGCCAGTTACGTTATTAAAATGGGCAAATAATTGCTTATTTAATAACTAACGGAAAATTCACGCTTTAATTGGATAAGTTCCTTGGCTTCTCGAGATGCCGCTTTAAGTGCCATTTCATCGTTCGCATCAAAAAATTGTATAACTGATTTTTTTTGCCATATTTTTTGTATTGTTTCAGCTTCTTGACCATACAGCTCTTTCATCCGTTGGATGGATATGCTGCTTTGCTGACCACTCGCGATACGCCTTTTAAGTTCGCGCCGCGCTTCTGCGCGCTCTTCGGCCTCACAACGTACTTTTTCAGCGGCCATGAATCGCTTTTGTTTCGAACTTTGGATAGCTGGATTTTTTAGAAGCAAATAAAGTGGTTCTAATAAAGTGAATAAAATTTGTAATGTAGATTCAAATTTTAATGGTATTTTTTCAATAATTGTCCTTAACGCCGCAACAGGATCTTGATCGGTGTTAGGATAACTATCTTGAAAAAAATCTAATAGTCTTTTCTTAATACTATAACGTTCATTGTTATCGGGAACCTCGGGCATAATATTTTCGCGTATAAAAAGTTTTATAGTTTTTATATTACTTTCAGCGACGTATTCTTGTAGCTCGATTGGGAAACTTTTTGCCGATTCCAGAAAAAAGTAAGCGTCTAGCTTGATTTTTTTGAGCTTTTCTAAGGAAAGTGGCTCTCCAGTTAAACTAATCAGTGCAAGCAATTGGAATGGATTTAGCGAATAATCGCTTGAATCTTCGAGTAGATTCCTTAGTATCAATAAGCGGGGGTCATTTTTATCCGATGGTTTTCTCGTTAGGATGAGTGTTTCTTTTGCTTCGGGAATGAAAGATTTGAATAAATAGTCAATCAGCCGATTTATAAATAAGGATCGTTGTGCTTGCGGACAGAGGCGTAGAAATTTTTCGTTGTTTTTAGCGGTGTCATTATAACTCGCTAATAAATTTTCGAAAAAAGTAAATCGTATGTCGATATCAAGTGCATTGATATAAGACATGAATAATTGGCTTTCTGCTTCTAGCCATTGATTAAACAGCCTAAATAAGCATTGCGTTGAAAGATTTAAATATTTTTGCCATTTAAGAATAAAACCTACCAGCGCTTCAGAGCAAGTTAATGTTTTGGCCATATCGCCGCTAGCAGGGTTAATACGGGTTTCTAGCTCGGTGAATGCCAACGAATACAATAGTGTTTTTTGGTTTAAAATGAGTCGTTCCGGTAAGGAGAGTATTAAATTCAATTTATCTTCTAAAGAGAATTTATCTGCTAATCGGCCACACCACTTAATCAATTCGAATATTTTATTTTTACTCAGGGTTAATAGTGAAATAATGTCTTTATAGGCCTTAGCCGGTATTTGCAGAAGCAGTTGATTTAAAATAACCGTTTGATTATTTTCAGGATCAAATTTGAGCAGTATATTTTTTAATAGTAAGTGATCGTTCTGCTGGTATTGTTCAGGACTAATTAGAGCAATGATCTTTTTGGCAACAAAGATTAAATCCGTGTCATTTTTAGAATAGGTATCCAGAATAAATAATAAATCAGGAAGGCTATTTAACGGAAAAAGATGATTGGGCGAGGTTCTTTTTAGCTCATTAATAAGTTGGCGACATTTAAAGTAGAAAGGAGCGGGTTTTTTACAAAACGGGAGATAATAACGTAATAATAATATCCAGCGCTTCGGTATAATGTCATCCAACTGAGGTAGATTCATAAATTGTTTAATTATTTTTTAGGCTATTGTGGCTAAATTGCGTTGATTATAATGGATAAAATCACTAAAAAGTAACTTGTCCGTGTATTTTAGCAAATTTTTGCTCAATGTGAATGCTTAATCGTTATCAGAATATTAATACCAAACGATAAAAAAGAGCAGTACGAAAAAACAATATACATAGCCCCTTTTAATGAAGTTTCGAAAAAAAACTATATCCGTGAATTTTTATTGTTAAAGGAGAAACCCGTTTTAAGTTCAGTTTATTCGGATGTTGAAAGAATTTATCAGCGAATAAAACTGATTCCTGGTTTAAATGACCTGATCGGTCAAGCTATTTTTTTGATGATGACGATGGCGGTTTTTCCTTATCTTGAAAGATTTTATCAGCGCGAAAAAATAACCCCTGATCTTAAACACATCCAGAAAGATTTATTGCATCTGTACACCCATCTTCTTTATACACAGGCGGCGGATAAAATTAAACAAACTAAGGGAATAAATACTGTGAATGGACGCAGTATCTATGATTGTATTCTAAGTTATACCGTCAACTTGGCCGAATTAATGACCGCAACGGGAATTAAAGAGATCGACGAAGATTTATTATTTGCGCGTGATGATTCGTTTCATGCAAAGGCGAGTACCACGTCGGATTTGCCTAATATGTTTTTGCAATTAACCGCAGAGCAATCGCGTGAATACAAAAGGTGCTTTGCTAAGAAATATGATCCGCAACTTTTTAAGGATGGAAAGGATTTTAAGAGCTACAAGTATGGTTATCAGGGATGTGTATTTCTGCACACTTATGGAGTGTCAGCCTCCGTTTATCATAGGTTTCGTCATCCTAAATTTTTAGATTACTTTTGTACTTTTAATAAACAGCGACGGAATAAAATTCAACAATTTGTAGATAACTATAAATTTTTTAATCCATTATGTTTGCCAAAAACGCGCCGCTCTTCAAATCCAGCGTATACAAAATTAGAAAAAACAGGTCCGTTTCTAGCGCGTCAATTATCAAGCCCAGATAATATAACATTAGAAGAAACGCCGCCATTACCAAGGTATTATTCTTCAGGTTCAACCCATGCCGGGTGGAGGGAAGAGCCCTTGCTACCATTGCTTTATTCTTCCTCTCGATCGAGTGTAAGACAGAGAAAAGCATCTTCGCTGCGATCACCCTATTCTTCCTCCCAATCGAGTGTAAAAGAGGGAAAAGAATCTTCACTATGGACACCTTGTTCTTCCGCTAAAAGCAGTATAGGACAGAGCCAAGAATTGCTACACCGACGGCGTCATCATTCTTCTCATCAAGCTAGAAATACTTTGTTGGCGGCTACCACGAGCCGAGTCGCTGGTAGAGCGAGTTACTTCTCAACTATGATCGATCCGACGCTCGATGATGTCACGAGTGATGCACACACAGCCCAATCGGGTTTTTTATAGAAAAGGGGGCATGTTAAACATTAAATAAAAAATGCATCACATCACCGTCTTGTACGAGATAGGTCTTTCCTTCTAAACGCCGCTTACCTGCTATCTTTGCGCCTTGTTCACCGTGATAGTGAATAAAATCATTAAAGCTGATCACTTCGGCACGAATAAAGCCTTTTTCAAAATCGGTGTGGATACATGCCGCCGCTTGCGGCGCAGTGGCGCCTTTATGCACGGTCCAGGCACGCACTTCTTTGATGCCGGCGGTAAAAAAAATTTGTAAATTGAGTAAATCATAACCGGCTCGTACCATGCGGTCTAAGCCGGTTTCTTTTAAATCAAATGCCTGTAAAAATTCCTGTTTCTCAGCTTCATTTAAATCGATACAATCTTCTTCTAATTTAGCGCAAATAGCCACTAACTGGGCGTTTTCTTGTCTTGCATATTCGTTTAGTTGATCCAGTAGCGGGTTATTAACAAAGCCATTTTCATCCACATTAGCAATATAGAGTGTGGATTTTAAGGTTAAAAAAGAATAAGGGCGTAATAGAGCTAATTCATCGGCACTCAAAGTGAGGCTACGTAACAACTGACCTTGATTGAGGGTGGGAATAACACGTTCTAATAAATTTTTACTCAGTAAGGCCGATTTATCCACTGATTTACTGGCTTTATTAAGTCGTAATAGCGCTTTTTCGGCAACTTCTAAATCAGCTAAAGCGAGTTCAGTATGGATGGTTTGAACGTCGGCGATAGGATCTATTTTTCCGGCGACATGGGTCACATCAGCATCTTCAAAGCAACGCACGACATGGGCAATCGCATCTACTTCGCGAATATGGGCCAGAAATTTATTGCCTAAACCTTCACCTTGTGCCGCTCCTGCCACTAAACCGGCTATATCAACGAATTCCATACTGGTCGGTAATATGCGTTGTGGTTTAACAATCTGAGCTAATTCTTGCAGCCTCGGATCGGGAACAGGGACTATGCCCAGATTAGGTTCTATGGTACAAAAAGGATAGTTTGCCGCGGCGATTCCCGCTTTGGTTAAGGCATTAAATAAAGTCGACTTGCCCACATTAGGAAGTCCTACGATGCCACATTTAAATCCCATATGTTGTTCCGGTTATTCTTCTTGCGTGTGTAAAATTTGTAGCGCTTCTTGTTGATTGCCTTGCACGAAAGTGGGCAAGGTATCCAGTGCGCGATCGATGGATGCGTCTATTTTTAGCCGATCAGCGATAGAAGGGGCACTTAATACATAATCGTGTACCCGGTCGCGTTGTCCGGGATGACCTATGCCTAAGCGTAGACGCCAAAATTCTTTCGATTGTAAATGCTGCACAATATCTTTTAAGCCATTGTGTCCCCCTTCACCACCACCTTGTTTGAATCGACAGACGCCGGGCAGGAGATCCAAATCGTCATGGACAATGAGTATCGATTTAGGTGGGATACGATAAAATTTGGCGAGTGCCCCGATGGCTCGACCTGAATCATTCATATAGGTGCTAGGGACGAATAACCAGCATTTTCCGCTCGCCAGTGACCAGCTTGAAACAAAACCATGAAACCGGGTTTCAGTCTTCAAAGTCGATAAGGACTCTCGCTTTAACAAGGCTTCAAGCAACCAGGCGCCGACATTATGCCGGCTTTTAGCATATTCCTTACCCGGATTGGCTAAGCCGGCAATCAACTGTATTGGATAAGTTGACATACGCGTTTGAGTGCTAAGTTAGTTTTTGCCAGACTCAGGCTTATCTTTATTCTTTTCATCCTTGCCCGCATCATTGGCATCCCTTTCTGCATCCTCTTTGACATTGATAGCCGGCACTTCAGCGGATTCAGGCGCCGCGGTTGTTTCTTCTTCGACAATGGCACGTGGAATGTGAATATTGGCAATAGGGCGATCATCTTCGTGACTGATAGCGGCGGTTAATTCTACCCCGGTAGGTAAATTGATTTGTGATAAAAGTATCGATTCATCCAGACCTAATTGGGAGACATCGATTTCAATGTACTCAGGGAGGACACTGGGTAAACAACGGACTTCGACACTATTGAGTAATTTATTCAGAACACCACCGGCTTCTTTGACACCGGGTGCAATTTCTTCGCCTTTAAAGTGCAATGGCACGGATAAAGTCATCTTTTCTTTGGCTGAAACGCGCATCAGATCCACATGTAAGATACGGGGTTTATAAGCGTGGCGTTGCAGGTCCTTGAGTACCGCTTTTTGTTCAACACCGTCTATTTTTATGGTTAAAATATGCGAGTAAAAGGCTTCATTTTCCAATGCCCGTACGACCTGATTATGCTCTAAAGAGACAGGCAGGGGAGGCTCTGAAGCGCCATATAAAATAGCCGGCACGCGATTTTCAAGACGGCGTAGACGGCGGCTCGCACCCGACCCAAACACCTCTCGAACTTCTGCGTTGAGTTCAAATAAATGATTAGTAGACATAATAGTTCCTCAAGATTCAAAAAATACTTAACACCCGCGACCAGGCTAAGTTAAGGCCCGTAGTCTACGGGGATTTTAATCAAAGTACTAGCCTTTAAGAGCAAATTTATTGTGCACGATAAGGGTTAACTATTCGCTTTAATCAAACATCGAACTAACCGATTCTTCGCAATTAATACGACAGATGGTTTTAGCTAACATATCACTGAGACTGAGCTGTCGTATTTTTTGACAATGACGGACTTCATCGCGCAGCGGGATGCTATCGGTGATAACCAGTTCATGGATACACGAGTTTTTAATTTCAGTCAGCGCATTTCCCGACAGGACAGGATGGGTACAATAAGCCATGACTCGATTTGCGCCATTTTCTTTTAAAGATTGCGCCGCTAAGCAGAGCGTTCCACCGGTATCGACGATATCATCGACGAGTAAACAATTTCGATCCTTTACCTCCCCGATGACATGCATGACCTCGGTTTTATTAGGGCCAGTGCGTCGTTTATCGATGATGGCAATATCCGCATCGTTGAAACGTTTGGCAATCGCGCGGGCACGCACAACGCCGCCTACATCCGGTGAAACCACAATTAAAGGTTCGTGACCTTGGTAAATTTTTTGTTCTTCCATGTCTTTTAAGATTTCCGGTGTGGCATAGACATTATCCACCGGAATATCAAAAAATCCTTGGATTTGATCAGCATGCAAATCCACGGTGAGTAATCGACTAATACCGACCGCCGTCATCATGTCAGCGACGACCCTGGCGGTAATAGGGACACGTGAAGAGCGAATACGTCGATCCTGCCGGCCATAACCAAAGTAAGGCACTACTGCGGTGATACGTTTGGCGGATGCTCTGCGTAAGGCATCGGCCATAATGATAAGTTCCATTAAGTTAGTGTTAACCGGTGGACAAGTCGGTTGCATAATAAATACATCTTGTCCTCTGACGTTCTCTAAAATTTCCACCATGATTTCGCCGTCACTAAAATGTCCAACGGTCGCTTTACCTAACTCCTTGCCTAAATGTTGAGCTACTTTTTCCGCCAAAGATCGATTGGCATTCCCACTGAAGATCATCATTTCAGACACAGAGCAACCTCATTGTGTTAAATAAAAAGGGTCAATGGATATCGTATTGGCTGGGGTGCTAGGATTCGAACCTAGGAATGCCGAGATCAAAACCCGGTGCCTTACCACTTGGCGACACCCCAATTATTCATTATCTGTCGTAAAGGCGATGTGGTTAAGCCTTTACTCAAAAAGCCCCGATAGGGCGCTTTTATTTTTTCTAATAGCGCTTCTGCTTCTGCTTTGCTATTGAGTGTTGCAAAAACACAAGCGCCAGTCCCTGATAAGCGAGCGGGAGCAAAATGATTTAAAAAGTCTAAGGCTTCTGCCATCATGGGATAGTCCTGCCGAAGAATATTTTCAAAATCATTATGCGTGTCTAATGATCCGCTTAAAAAGGTCTGTATTTTGATGGCTGCCGTGTTGTATGTCAATCGGGGATGTGAAAAAAGTTTTTCCGTGGAAATAGAAAGAGGTGGAATCAGTAGCACAAACCATTTTTGCGTTAAACGAATCGTTTGTAATTGTTCGCCAATTCCTTCCGCCCAACTGGTTTCGCCTTTGACAAATAAAGGCACGTCAGCGCCCAGTGTCGCACCTAAGCTAAGTAACTCGTCCAAGCTAAGATAGATATTCCATAAATGATTTAAAACCAGTAGGGTGGTGGCGGCATTGGAACTGCCACCACCTAAACCACTGCCGATGGGAATACGTTTCTTGATTAGTATATCGACACCCGGTGCGTTTTTAAGCTTAGCTTGTAATAATCGCGCGGCTTTAATGGCGAGGTTGTCTGCATCGGGAATAATGGCCGCTGTGATAGGGTTAAATAATGAAAGACAGGTACAATTAATCTGTGGATCTTTTCGCGGGGTAAAACTTAATTCATCGCCGTAATCGATTAATTGAAAAACAGTTTGTAGTTCATGATAGCCATCTGATCTGCGTCCGGTTAGGTGCAAAAAAAGATTTAATTTAGCGGGAGCTGGCCAACTACGCATTTTAATTAATGCAGATCCCAATGAGAAATGGCAATGCGCACTTGCCATTTCTCATTAGAAATTTCGAGACGATCGGGTAAATCGATCACGCCACTATTGCTATAATGAGTATAGTTAACTTGCCAACCGGATTGTCGTAACTTGAGTAAATGGTTATAGGCATCTAAGTTAGTGGTATAACGTGATTGTGGTGCCGGTAAACCACGTAACCAATAATAAAGTTGCGAAACCGGTAAGCGTAGACCTAATTGGTCGGCTAATAAAGATTCAGGATTTTGCGCGGTATAGGTTTGTCGATGCGTGGTCAAACAAACACGCTCGGGGTTGCTGGCAAGTACGGCGCTTTGTGACCCTAAAGGTCCAAAGAAAATGAGTTGGTAACAATGATAGTGTTGTTGCCAACTAAATGAAGCATTAACACCCTGCTGGTCTGTGGTACGGGCGGCCAGATTGCCACGGGCTTGCCAATTTTGTAAGTTATTAAGTTGCGCTTTACGCTTTTCCCAAGGAAGATAGTGGTTGATTGTTTTAGCTTGAGCGCGGGATGAGGCTTGCCAGTTAAAACTAGCACAGCCAGCTAGTAAAACGCTTACAATAATCAGGCTAATTTTTTTCATCACCAAAATTTTATGAGTAAACTATAAGTCGAGGTCATTTGAGCATTCTATGCGTCTAACTCGTATCTATCAACCACAAGCATTAAGGTGTGGACAAATTATAAGCTTATCCAAACCAGCGACGGCGCATTTAGTTCGGGTATTACGTCTGCAAGTCGGGGATGATTTCATTGTATTTAATGGCACCGGTGGAGAATTTAACGCTAAAATTGTGGCGCAAAATAAACAAACTGTCTCGGCAAAACTGGGTCACTATGAGGCGGTTGAACGAGAATCACCTTTAGATATCATTTTAGCGCAGGCGGTACTTCGATCGGATAAAATGGATTATGTTTTGCAAAAAGCTGTCGAGTTAGGTGTGACTCGATTAGTCCCCTTAATAACAGCGCACGGCACACTTAAGTTATCACCAGAGCGGTGGAAGAAGCGTTATTTACATTGGCAAGGTGTGATATTGGCCGCCTGTGAACAATCGGGCCGAACACGCCTTGCGGCGCTAGAAAATCCCATGACCTTTGATATGGGATTAAGCGCACTAAAAGCGGATAAACGACTTATTTTATTGCCGCAAGCGAGGCAAGATAATCATTTAGCGTCATCGCACTGTCAAAGTGTGGTGGTATTGGTAGGTCCTGAAGGCGGTTGGTCAGAAAATGAAGCGAAATTAGCCGTAGCGGCAGGTTATTGTCCTTTGCGCCTAGGGCCGCGGATCTTAAGAACCGAAACGGCGGGTTTGGTGGCGCTTAGTCTGTTGCAGAGTCTACTGGGCGACATAGCGAGAAATATAGTTTAGGATGAAGTCATTTAATGAGTGGTAACTATGGCGAGAAAATCTAAATCAGTGCTTGATCCTCATGCAGCGCGCGAGGCTGGAAAGTACCCTAATCCGATTCCCAGCCGGGAATATATTTTAGATTATCTAAAAAAATGTGGTCATCTTATCAAGCGTGAAGAGCTCACGCAGTGTTTGGGTTTAAGTGATCCGGAACAACAAGAGGCCTTACGTCGTCGTCTCCGTGCGATGGAGCGAGATGGTCAAATTGTTTTAACACGTCGTGAAGGCTATGGTTTGCCGGATAAAATGAATCTGCTGCGAGGACGCATTATTGGTCATCGTGATGGATTTGGTTTCCTGGTTCCGGATGATGGTAGTGATGATCTCTATTTAAGTGCTCGTCAAATGCAATTGGTTTTTCATGGCGACCGTGTTTTGGCACGCGTTATAGGAACCGATAGACGGAATCGTCGTGAAGGGGTGATAGCTGAAGTATTAGAGCGCAATACCCCCTCATTGGTGGGACGTTTTTTTACCGAAAAGGGAGTGGCCTTTGTCGTTCCTTCCAATAACCGCATTAGCCAAGATATTTTAGTCGGTGTAGATGATCAAAGCGCCGCTAAATCGGGCCAGATAGTGGTTGTTGAGATTACCAGTTATCCTAGTTTTCGCAAACAAGCCATCGGCAGGATTACTGAAATCTTAGGCGAACATATGGCGCCGGGGCTGGAAATAGAGGTAGCGATTCGTAATTATAATCTACCCCATGTTTGGCCCGATTCTGTGCAGGAAGAAATAGCGGCCTTGCAAGCCGGTGTTTTACCCCAGGATGAACAAGCGGATCGGGTTGATTTGCAATCGCTTGCTTTTGTGACCATCGACGGTGCCGATGCCAAGGATTTTGATGACGCGGTCTATTGCGAGCGAGAAAAAAAACAATGGCGTTTAGTGGTGGCTATTGCCGATGTGAGTCATTATATCAATCCGCAGAGTGAGCTCGATAAAGAAGCACAAGCACGTGGTAATTCTGTCTACTTTCCAAACAGTGTCTTACCGATGCTGCCGGAAATTCTTTCCAATGAGCTTTGTTCGTTAAAACCAAACGTCAATCGCCACTGTATGGTGTGCGATATGTTGATTTCAAATAAAGGGGAATTGAAGCGGTTCCAATTTTATCCCGCACTGATCCATTCGAGGGCCCGATTGATTTACAACGAAGTGGCGGCTTGGTTAGAGAGGCAAAAATGTCCTAGCGCTTATAAAAGTTTATTACCGCATTTACAAAATTTGCATGCCTTGTATCAATTGTTACGCCAGAACCGTGAAGCAAGGGGCGCGATTGATTTTGAAAGCACCGAAACGCAGGTTATTTTTGGGCCCGATCGTAAAATTAAACAGATCATCCCCAGCGAGCGAACCGTTGCACATCGAATCATTGAAGAGTGTATGTTATTAGCCAATGTATCGGCGGCACGTTTTCTACTGAAAGCCAAAATACCGACTTTATTTCGTGTCCATGCCGCGCCGGCTGAAGAGAAATTAGCCGATTTAAAAGCTTTTTTAGCGGAACTGGGCCTACGTTTTCCCGGTAAAAAAGTAGTTAGCACAGAAGACTATTCCACTTTATTAAAATTAATTAGCCACCGACCCGATGCGCATCTTATTCAAACGGTTATGTTGCGTTCACTCAGTCAAGCCATTTATAGCCCTGAAAATATTGGTCATTTTGGGTTAGCCTTCGATGCATATACCCATTTTACCTCACCGATTCGTCGTTATCCGGATTTATTAGTTCACCGCGCTATCCGACATGTATTAGCGAAACGTAAAGCCAAGGATTTTTTCTATGATAGGGCCAGTATTCATCGTTTGGGTGAACATTGTTCCAGCACTGAAAGACGTGCCGATGAAGCGACTCGAGAGGTATTAGATTGGTTGAAATGTGAATACATGCGCGACAGGGTTGGCGAAGTGTTTGATGGTATTATTACCAATGTGACGGGTTTTGGTTTGTTTGTCGAGTTGCGAAATATTTATGTCGAAGGTTTGGTCCACGTGACCGCTTTACATAATGATTATTATCAGTTTGATGCGAATCGACATTGTTTACAAGGAGAACGTACCGGGATTGTTTATCGTTTAGGTGATAGATTACCCGTGAGAGTCGGTCGGGTTGATCTGGATCAGCGCAAAATTGATTTTGAACTTATCGAGCCAGCGGCAAAAAGCGCTCCACATGAAACTAAAAAACGTAACAAAAGAAAATAGCCGTCGCGTCTTATCGGCTCGTGCGCGGCATTTGGAGCGACTCTGATGAGCTGTTGCTAGGATTCAATTCATTTGAAGGGGCGAAAAAAGAGGTTGTTTGCATATTTCCGAACAAGTTGGACTGGCTGGGGGATTTGGTTCGGTTAAATAAGTAAATGGGTCGTTTTATCTTATCTTGGCTGTTTTTTCCACTTATATAACACCCTATGTTGATAAAGCTCGCTAGCAATAGACCTATCATTAATACAATTGGAGGAAACGACAAAGGCATAATTGGCATTAGGTATAAAGTAATGAGCGTAATCGTGACGATTAAAGCCACTAAGTTCAACACAGGGATAAGCCATAAGTCTGTTATATGCGAAGGGGTTGCGATAATTTTTTCGAGTTCGTTCTGGTGTAACAGCCAACCGTTAAAATTTTTAGCCAATGTGGATTGGTACTGTGCGGATTTTGTTTCATCGGTAAAATTTAATATCACGTCAATAGGGCCGAGTTTTACTTGCTTTTTAGGGCTGATAGTAAAGTGAATGCGAGCGGTCCCGATACGAATTATTTTTTCAAAGGCTATTTCTTTGACAGGAAGGGTCATGTTAAAAAAAACAGCTTTGTCGTTTTCCACCGATTCGCTTGAGCAAGGTTCTGCTTTTAGTACATATTTAAATATTGATTCAAGTTCTCCGCTGTCATTGCTGCAACTATAATGTTCTGTTAGCAGCAAAATTGCCAGTATGGGTAATGATAAAGGAAGTCCAATCGGTTCTACCAAGCAGCGAATGATAAAATTTGTCGGCTCATCTTCAATGTTAAATTCTTCTTTAAGGCAAGATTCTAGATTTGCTAAATGAATGCTTCTCTTACTGGAAAATTTTTCTTCTAAGGAGCGCGTTAAGGCATAGAAAGCGCCTCGAGCAATTTCCGCTTCACTTGCTTTGCTAAATTCAGAAGGAGCTTGCATTTTTAGTTCAGACAGTTGGCGATAGGTTTCTTCCACCTTCGCCTTGAAAATTTTTTGTCGTTCAGATAACGGTCCCCTGTAGCTCTTTAAAAAGCTCAAGCATTCGGGATTGATTTGTAGTTTTAAGCAATGAGGTGTCGGCACGCAGGTCCTTATGCTAAAGTGTGAGTCGGTTAATCTCCATTATTCTATTTTACCATGCGTCATTCAGTTAAAAAAGAGTTTATTTTTGGTTTCCATGCTGTTGAGGCGCTGTTAAAAAAGTATCCTGAGCGTGTATTCCAACTTTATCGACAAAAAGGTCGCGAGGATAAACGGATACAGGATATTATTGAGCTGGCCGAATATCATCAAATTCCCGTCTTGAGTATCGCAAAAATTAACTGCGATCAATGGTCAGATTATGCCCCTCACCAAGGTTTATTGGCGGAAGTAAAAATTTCGGCTCAACTTGGCGAGCACGATTTATTAAAGTTGCTGGCTAAAAAACAATTCGCTGTAACCGGATCGATAGAGACAAACAAAGCGGCTTTTTTATTATTATTAGATGAGGTTCAAGATCCGCATAATCTAGGCGCTTGTTTACGTTCTGCCAATGCAGCGGGTGTGGATGCGGTGGTGATTACGCAGGATCGTGCGGCGGGAATGACGCCGATTGTACGAAAAGTAGCCGCTGGGGCGGCTGAAATAACGCCGTTGATTACCGTGACTAATTTGGCCAATACTTTGCGTCAATTAAAAAAGGCCGGGGTTTGGCTGTATGGTTTGGATGCATCTGCCACACAATGCCTCTATAATACCTCATTAACTGGGCCACTGGGTTTAGTATTAGGTGCAGAAAGTAAAGGTTTGCGACGTTTGACCAAGGAGCTGTGTGATGGATTGATGGCCATTCCGATGCAAGGCAGCGTAAGCAGCTTGAATGTTTCAGTGGCCGCCGGTATCTGTTTATTCGAAGCGCTTAGGCAAAGACAATAAAATCCAACTATGATAGTATTTGCTACGCAATGCGACGGTGAAATAAAATATACAACCGTGTCCATCTCAGCGTTCAGAGGCCTAAAATCTATTTAAAACTGCAAGGAGATCTTTGCTATGTGTCGTAAATTCTTCCCAGCCGTAGTTATTATTATTGCGGTTATCATGGCGATTGCCGCGAGTCTTGCCAGACCAGACTCTGTTGATTACATCGTGATGGTTTCTCGCTTCTTTGATATCATGCTGCCCATTTTAGCGGTAGGTGCCTTGATTAAATATTTGTGTTGTCCCAAAATGGGTAAAAAATCCTGTCACTGTGGCTGTGATCATTGCCAGATGTGTAACGGTAAAAAATAGTAGCTGAGCTTTTGCTTGTGATGTTGAAGCGTAAGTTAAGTGTCATCAAAGGAAATCCCGCGCTAAAACCGCGGGATTTAATATAAAAAATATTATTAGTAAAGTCGATTCCGTGATGAGCCAACTTGAGACGGATATTTATTACATGCAGCAAGCCTTAATCTGTGCGGATGATGCAGAAAAATCAGGCGAGGTACCGGTAGGCGCTGTTGTTGTGATGGACAAGCAGTTAATCAGCACCGCCTATAATCAAACCATTGCAAAATGCGATCCGACTGCCCACGCTGAAATGAGAGTACTAAAGCAGGCAGCTAAACAAAGCAATAATCATCGTTTATTAGGGGCTACCTTATACGTTACCCTAGAGCCTTGTTTGATGTGCGTCGGTGCCATGATTCAAGCTAGAATTAAACGGCTTGTTTTCGGCGCCTACGATAATCGGCTGGGTGCTGTAGTGAGCCTGTTTCATCTTTTATCGCTCAAAGGTCTCAACCATTCTTTCGATTTTACCGATGGAATATTAGCTGATCGTTGTGCCGAGCGTTTACAGCAATTTTTTAAACAAAAACGGCATTCGGTTCAGCGCAAGCTATGAGTGGGTAGAACCGATAAACGATTCATAACGGTAATTTTAGTTCAGTTTTTAGCTCGTTTGTTTATACTCTACATCCTAATAGACTTTATGCTAGTATAGCCAGGGTATTTGGATGTATAAAATTTAGCAGTACATACTTTGCTCGCAAGAGTGATATCTATAGGTTGAGTAGGAGGGGTGGCTGAGCGGTTGAAAGCGACGGTCTTGAAAACCGTTAAGGGGGCAACTCCTTCCAGGGTTCGAATCCCTGCCCCTCCGCCAAAAAAATGCAATTGACAAGAGGAGTTGGCGTTCCATGATTAACGTCGTTATCGTTGATGATCATGCCTTAGTACGTTTAGGCATGAAGCGCTTATTAGAAGATGTTCGCGATATTAATGTTATCGGTGAAGCAGAAAGTGGCGAAGCTGCTATCAATTTGGTCAAGGAAACCAAGCCCGACGTGGTTTTAATGGACCTTAAAATGCCGGGGATAGGTGGCTTGGATGCAACTCGTCGACTGATTCGTGTTAATCCCAAGCTTAAAATTATCGTTGTGACTGTCTGTAGCGAAGGTCCTTTTCCGGATCGCTTGGTGCGCGCCGGAGCGGCGGGTTATGTTACTAAAAATACCAATGCGGAAGAGTTAATTACCGCTATCCGTAAGGTAGTGACGGGTCAAATTTATATCACCTTAGAGATTGCGCAAAAAATGGCTTTACGCCAGGTTTCTGACGCCTCTAAATCGCCTTTTGCGCAGCTATCAGAACGAGAATTACAAGTGATGTACATGGTAACCCATGGGACTAAAGTTAATGGAATCGCCAAAAAGCTTTGCTTGAGTCCGAAAACTGTGAATACCTATCGTTATCGCCTGTATGAAAAATTAGGTGTGCATAATGATGTCGAATTAACCCATTTAGCACTACGCTACGGTTTATTAGAAGAAGAAGAAGGTTATTCCGATAAACAATAACTTATAAAAGTTAATTGATTTAATTTTAAGCTCAAATCCCATCATAAAAGATACCCATGGGTAGCGATAAAGCTATTTTTTGGTGCATAGAATCGATATTTCGCATAAATTTAGGCTTTAGACTATTATCTTTTTACTGAGTGTCAAAAGGAATAGTCACTTTATCAGGAATTTCACTAATAAATGCAATAAACCCTTATCTAATATTGAAAAAATTTTACCGCCAAATGTCTATTTACTCGCGCTCAGTGTGTAAAAATTCTTTTGTATCAGGAGGTTTTTTCGATGTCTGTATTAAAATCCATGGTAGGGTTAATTTTATTTATTTTTTCCACAATGCCTGCATGGGCGGCAGATGAGACTAGTTGTTGTGCGGCATTACGTCAGGAAGTGCAGATGATAAAAGAGCAACTAAAAAATCAGCAAGCGAGTGTTTCCAAGGAGTTGAATCAACAGCAGGCGAGCACTAAAACAGGTTTTAAAGGGGTAGGGGCTTTAATCGATGCGTTGTCAATCCAGTTTCCTAATTTACCGGGTTTGAAAAAAATTAAAGCGATGTTTGATGAGATGAATAAATAACATAACTTGATAATGATAATAGCAAGAGTGCGGGATGCGATATATTTCGAATTTAAAGCAGCAACTTCCTTTCCTAAGTCAGGGCGCTGGGGTTTATTTATTTTTAAATGCTAAGCAGGAAGTGCTTTATGTGGGTAAGGCGCGACATTTAAAAAAGCGCATTAGCAGTTATTTTCGCCAGCAACAAAGTCGTCGTATTGCACTGATGATGCGACAAGTGGCGTCTATCGAAACCACGCTAACAGAAACCGAAAACCAAGCCTTATTACTCGAAAGTAATCTGATTAAACAACTAAAACCGCGTTACAATGTTTTATTACGCGATGATAAAAGTTATCCCTATATTGTTTTAAGTTCTCATCCCCGTTATCCGCGCCTCACTTTTTACCGTGGCGCGAGGGTTAAAAATTACCGCTATTTTGGTCCTTTCCCGAGCCTAATGGCGGTTAGGGCCAGCTTAAATTTACTGCAAAAATTATTTAAAATCCGTTCTTGCCAAGATAGTTTTTTTCGTAATCGAACCAGGCCGTGTCTACAATATCAAATTAAACGTTGCACTGGCCCTTGTGTGGGATTGATTAGCGCTGAACATTATCAGCGCGATGTGGCACACACGGTTTTATTTTTACAAGGAAAAAATCAAACCGTTATTGACACTATTGCCCAACAAATGGAAATGGCCGCCAATGAATTTGATTATGAATCGGCGGCCCGTTTCCGCGACCAAATTTCAGCCTTACGTGAAATTCAACAAAAGCAGGTCATAAGTACCGGCCAAGGTGATCTGGATATTATTGGTTTAGCGCATCAAGCGGCACATTATGCGCTGTATGTTATGAATGTACGTCATGGAAGCTTATTGGGTGCTAAGGCTTATTTTCCAGAGGTCCCAGTAAACAGTCGTGATACGGAAGTACTGGCGGCGTTTATGGCGCAGCTTTATTTGCACGCCGAAATAATGCCGAGTATCCCGACACAAATTGTGATCCCAAAAAAAATTCAAGACCAGTCTTGGTTAATGGCGACATTAGCCGAACACGCACAACATAAACTTAAATTAGTCGATAAAGCCAGTGGCAAAAGCAAGCAATGGCTGGTATTAGCCATGGAAAATGCCAAGCACGCATTGGTGGCCCACCTTTCGGATAAGTTAAGCTTTTATAAACAACTCGAGCATTTGCAAGTGGCATTACAGCTGGATAGCTTGCCGCAACGTTTAGAATGTTTTGATATTAGTCATACCCAAGGTGAAGCCACGCTAGCCGCTTGTGTGGTGTTTGATCCCGAAGGGCCGCGGAAAATCGATTACCGCCGATTTAATATTGCGGGAGTCACGCCCGGCGATGATTATGCGGCACTACGACAAGCTTTAATGCGTCGTTATAAAGCGTTGAAGCTCGAAGAGGAAAATCTACCGGATATCTTGATTGTAGATGGCGGAAAAGGGCAGTTAAAACAAGCCGAGCAAGTACTCGAAGAATTACAGATAAGTGGTATTTTCTTATTAGGCGTGGCGAAAGGCCCTGCGCGTAAGTCGGGTCTTGAAACCGTATTTTTAGCCACTAAAAGCAAACCGATGACCCTATCGCTTGATCCCTTGGCATTGCAGGCTATCTTAACGATGCGTGATGAAGCGCATCGCTTTGCGATAACGGCTCATCGTGGACGACGGGCCAAAAAAAGACGCACTTCATTACTGGAGAGTATTGCTGGTGTTGGAGTAAAACGTCGGCGCGAATTATTGCGTCAGTTTGGTGGTCTGCAGGCATTAAAGTCAGCGAGTGCTGAGGATATTGCCAAGGTGCCAGGCATTAGTTTAAGCCTCGCGAAGCAAATTTATTTAGCTTTAAAAGGATAAGCTAAAAGGTTAGACTGGTATGAGTGAAATTTTAATTCTCTGTTTAGCGAGTGGTGCTCCCTTTATGGGTATTCCTAATTTATTGACCTTTCTGCGCATTATTTTGATCCCGGTTTTTATTTTATTATTTTATTTACCTTTTCGAGGGAGTCATGTATTAGCGGCTATCATTTTTATCTTTGCCGCGATGACAGATTGGTTAGATGGTTACTTAGCGCGCAGCCTAGGTCAAGTTTCTAAGTTGGGTACATTTTTGGATCCGGTTGCGGATAAATTAATTGTAGTGACGGCCTTAGTCTTATTGGTAGGCGATAGAGTCTTGCCTTATCTTGCGATCCCGGCCATCGTTATTATCTGCCGTGAAATTATGGTTTCTGCATTGCGTGAATGGATGGCTGAAATTGGTAAACGTACCCGTATCGCGGTGACTCGGATCGGAAAAATAAAAACAACGGTGCAGATGTTAGCATTAATTTTATTGTTACTTTACAAGCCAGGCGCGTGGTTTGCCTTAGCACTATCAGGTTATGTACTCCTTTATTTGGCAGCGTTGTTAACCTTATGGAGTATGTGTCTTTACTTAAAAGTGGCTTGGCATGATTTATCTTCTTGACAGTATTTTTCATGCAGTTACAATATGACCCGTTTTGCGGGAATAGCTCAGTTGGTAGAGCGCAACCTTGCCAAGGTTGAGGTCGCGAGTTCGAGCCTCGTTTCCCGCTCCAAATATTAAGTGGTTTATTAAATTTTAAAAAATAAAAGATTAGCGATAAATCTTTTAAAATTCAATAAAAAAATTATTTGTTTGAGACGCTGGGTAAAGCGAGCAATAAGCTTGAATTGGAAAGCGGTCTTGATGAGAACTTGGCTGGGTGGCAGAGTGGTTATGCAGCGGCCTGCAAAGCCGTGTACGTCGGTTCAATTCCGGCCCTAGCCTCCAAATAGAGAAATAGAATCAATTAATTAAAAAATTATTTGCCCGGGTGGCGAAATTGGTAGACGCAAGGGACTTAAAATCCCTCGGTGGTAACACTGTGCCGGTTCGAGTCCGGCCCCGGGCACCAGCTTAACACTAGTTTTATGTTACGTTCGTCATCTTTACTTTTATTTGCTTAAGCTATTACCGAATTCCAATGACCTATCTGGTAACTGAAAAATGTATTCGTTGTAAATATACCGATTGTGTCGAGGTCTGTCCTGTCGATTGCTTTTACGAAGGACCGAATATGTTGGTTATCCATCCCGACGAGTGTATCGATTGCGGTTTGTGTGAGCCCGAGTGTCCCGTGAACGCGATTTACGTTGAAGATGATCTTCCCAAGAAATATGAGATTTTTTTAA
This sequence comes from Candidatus Aquirickettsiella gammari, assembly GCA_002290645.2. Classification (GTDB taxonomy): domain Bacteria; phylum Pseudomonadota; class Gammaproteobacteria; order Diplorickettsiales; family Diplorickettsiaceae; genus Aquirickettsiella; species Aquirickettsiella gammari. The sequence continues at coordinate 339 of NMOS02000004.1, read as the reverse complement.
CTTTGAATGCAGAACTGGCTAAAAAATGGTCCAACATTACTCATCGCAAGGATCCGCCGGCTGATGCCGATGAATGGAAGGAAAAAGAAGGTAAATTAAGCGTTCTGGAAAAATAGCCTATCGTTCGACGAGACAAGGAGAGCACGAAGTGCGAAGTCAAGGAGCCCGCGATAGGCGTGCGTTGACGGGCGAAGCAGGAAACGCATCACGCCGGGTCTTTCCCACTTTAGGGGGCAGATTAAGCACATAGAACTTTAACTCTTAAGCGGTAGTTTTCAAAATTTTTAAATCCATAAGCGCGACGTTGAATCAATTTCATTTTACGATGAAACCCTTCTG
>NMOS02000033.1 GCA_002290645.2 Candidatus Aquirickettsiella gammari | reverse complement strand
TTTATCGAAAGATTTAACCGAACTTATCGTGAGGCTGTTTTAGATAGGTATTTATTTCGAAATATACAAGAAATACAGAACATAACAGATCACTGGCTTAAACATTACAACGAGGAAAGACCCCATAAAGCTTTAAATAATCAAACACCAATATACTATTCTCAATCCCTAAACAAAAATTACTCTATTTAAAAACTGGGGTAAGTTTGGGAGGTTTACACGATTATGCCACTAGCGGAGCAAGTGGACCCTCTTTTTGGATGAGCAACCTGGTTGACATTTTTAAAACTATGTCCCAGTTCAAATTCCCTAGTTTAAGGAATGAAGTACCTAAACTACTAGAGGTAGATACTTTTAATATTCCCTGTGACAGAGTAACAACAAATAGCTTCAACCTAGATGGCGCACTATTACTAGGCGATCTGATAGCCAGAAAAATAAGCGGGGGGAAATATCCTGTTTTCTTTAAACCAGACGGAAATATAACGCTAGAAGCGGGGAATCGTATCATTAATTCCATCAATACATTTGAGTCTACACTAGATACTAAAAGGTTTAATAACTCATTTGAGTTTTAAGCTTCCATGGAGTCATTAACTAGAACTTTTTTATATATAAGTGGCAATAGGGTTGCTTTTTAGTTTTTTCGTAATAATTTTGATGATAATCTTCTGCCCTCCAGAAATGTGTGGCAGGAGTGAGCTTAGTTACGACTTGAAAACCTTTTTCTTTTAAAATACCAATAAGTTTTGCAGCGATTTCTTTTTGTTCAGAGGTGGTATAAAAAATTTCAGAACGATATTGGTCGCCACTGTCGGGCCCTTGCCGATTAACTTGACCCGGATCATGGATCTCGAAGAACCGTTTGGCTAATGTTTCATAAGTTATTTTACGCGGATCAAAAATAATCTGCACCGCCTCAGCGTGACCCGTTTGATGATTACAAACATCCTGGTAAGTAGGATTAGTCGTATTACCACCGGTATAACCCGATATTACGGAAATAACCCCAGGTAAATGCTTCATCAGATATTCCACCCCCCAAAAACATCCACCCGCAAAAATAGCCGTTTCAGTTTGTTCAACTGACTCTTTTAAATTTTCATCTAGTTTACCTTTTGTTTCATGCTTTGGAATAAAATCTAAGGATATTGAATTAACACAATGTCGGACATTTTTAGAGGTAAGCGCTTCACCCAGAAATACATGACCAAGATGCGCATCACATTTAGCACAAAGAATTTCGGTACGATGGCCATCGGCATCTGGCAATCGTTTAATGGCACCAACTATTTCGTCATCAAAACTCGGCCAGCCACAACCTGAATCAAACTTATCAGAAGAATTGTATAATAACGAACCGCATTGCTTGCAGGAATAAGTTCCATCTTCATTAAAACGATAATACTTTCCTGAAAAAGGAGCCTCAGTCCCTTTTAATAAAATGATTCTTTCCTCTTCGGGTGTCAGTTTTTTCATAGTTACCTAGAAATAAAAAACCCGTAGAACACAGGTTTTTTATCAAGTTGACTGAACCTAAGCTACTTCAGCCACGTTAATAGTGCTCTGACCTTTTTGCCAATTACAGGGACAAAGACCTCCATCTTGTAAGGCATGCAGTATGCGTAATACCTCTTCAGGGTTACGACCCACACTTAAGTCAGTTACCATGCTAAAGCGAATAATACCTTCTGGATCAATAATAAACGTTGCTCGTTGTGCTACACCTGCTTCATTATCCAATATACCTAAATCGCTACATAATTCTCGTTTAATATCACTCAACATAGGGAATGAGAGATCGTTCAAATCTTTATTATATTGTCGCCAAGCGCGGTGTACAAATTCATTATCGGTACTACCACCTAGCAACACCGCGTTACTTTCTTTAAATTTTCCATTGAGTTCATTAAATGCCACAATCTCAGTAGGGCATACAAAGGTAAAATCCTTAGGCCAAAAAAATAGTATTAACCATTTGCCTGGATAAGAAACATGCGTAATCTCGGTAAATGCTTTGTTGATATCCATATCAACTGTGGCGGTGAGTTTAAATTCAGGTAGTTTATCCCCTACTTTTAACATAGACATATGATTATTTTCCTCTCGTTTAATAATAGAGCGCCGGTAAATTTAATGGTTACAAGCGCTCAGTTAATCACCTTAGATTTAAGCCAGAATTAAATAAGAATCGGAATTCAGCATAAATCCACCTCATAAAAAACTAAGCAGCAATTATAACAGCCCTACTCTCATTAAAGAAATAAAATTATCTCTATTATTGATAAGTGATAGCCACTTCTTTAGATTGAAACATAGTTTTTAATAATAGATTAAAAGCTTTATTTTTTGGCGAAAAGAGCGAGGGAACAGAGGCTAAATCTTTTAAAATATGCTTTGCCAGACCTTGTAGATAGGTTTCCCTTATGCTCAGGTCCTGCCAATAACGACTACACTCATTGTCGCAAACATCATCTTGAAGTTGATAAACCAAACCTAATCTATTTCCGATTTGCGATAGGGTTAAAAGCTGCTCTTTGGGTAAATCAGCAACTATTCCAGCCAATTCTAGCGCAGCAGCGAATAAAGTGCCTGTTTTTAAAGCATGGATGGTTTCAACGCTCGACTTATCGGCAGAACTAGCATTACTACTAAACTCCATCGCTTGCCCTGCCACCATTCCCCATGGCCCTGCCGCCTTTACCAATACATTGAGCATTTTTATAAGTTTTTCAGGACTTAATGGCGCCTTAAGAAGCACATCAAACGCTAAAGCTTGCAAGGAATCCCCGGCTAATAAAGCCATCGAGTCGCCAAATTTTTTGTGACAACTTGGTTTTCCACGCCGCCAATCATCATTATCCATGCTCGGTAAATCATCATGAATTAATGAATACGCATGAATTAACTCTAGTGCACATGCCACCTGATCTAAACTTTCTAACGAAGATCCTAATGCAGTTCCTAAGGTATAAACCAATAAAGGCCTTAAACGCTTACCGCCATTTAAAACAGCATAGCGCATCGCATCATGTAAGGGTTCTGACAGCGGTGCTGGATCTAACAAATAATGTGTTAATAATTGATTAACACGTTGTTGATATTTTGTAAGGTCAGCCTCAACATTCACTAGACTAATTCTTCATCTATTTCAAAAGCTAACAATTGACTTTCCTGATTTGAGTCAGAATTTATTAAAATCTGCACACGCTGTTCAGCTTTTTTCAAGGTCAATTGACAGTCTTTTAATAAGCCGACCGCTCGGCTAAATTGCTCGAGCGAATCTTCTAAGGTGGAATTCCCCCGCTCCATTTGCTCAACGATTTTTTCGAGCTCATCCAAAGCCTTTTCAAACTTAAAACTCCCATTTTTTTTTGTCTTTGGCATGAAAAATGACCTCGTTTGCAATCACCCTATTTAGGCAGAAGCGCTTAGCTATTTAAATATTTCTTAAAACACGCGGCTATATTACCCTAATGATTATGAAATGCTATAAAATTGATGTCAAATAATGGCAATAATTGTTAGTATTAAGCCATTTTTATTCATTTTTTTGGCTAAATATACCTTTTTAAGGAAATTAATTCATGGTTTTTAGAAAAATTCTCGTTTATTTGGGCTTAATAGCCTTACCACATTTAAGTTGGGCAAATGATGTGCATGAATACCATTTAAAAAATGGATTAAGTTTACTGGTAAAAGAGGATCATCGTGCACCGGTTGTCATTGCAGAGATATGGTATAAGGTAGGGAGTAGTTATGAGCCTCGGGGGATTACAGGCATCTCACATGCGCTAGAACATATGATGTTTCGCGGAACCGAAAAATTTGCACCTGGTGAACTGGAAAAAAAAGTAGCCGTAAATGGTGGTGAGCAAAATGCATTTACTGATTCAGATTTCACCGCTTATTATCAAAAATTTTCGGCTGATAAATTAGCTATTAGCTTCGAATTAGAGGCGGATAGAATGCGAAATTTATTACTCCGTTCACAAGATTTCGCTAAAGAAATTCAAGTTGTAATGGAAGAGCGGCGTATGCGTGTTGATGATAACCCTCAAGAAATTCTGTTAGAACGTCTCAATGCCGCTGCTTTTGTTGCAAGCCCCTACCACCATCCTGTCATAGGATGGAAAAACGATCTGCAAAACATGACCGTTGATGACTTGCGTAAATGGTATGAAACCTGGTACACACCTAATAATGCCATACTCGTTGTTGTCGGTGATGTAAAACCTGATCAAGTCTATCAATTAGCAGAAAAATACTTTGCTGAGCTAAAACCATTACCCCTTCCCAACATAAAACCCGAAAAAAATATTCAACCACTCGGTGAAAAGCACCTTACTATTTCTGTTCCTGCTCAATTGCCATGGCTAGTCATGGCTTATCCGGTCCCTGTTATTAAAACAGATCTCAATAGTTCGGATCCTTATGTTTTAGATCTAATTGCGACCTTATTATCAGGTGGCAATAGTGCTCGTTTTGCCAAAAACCTGATTCGAAATCAACAAATAGCCGCCGATGCTAATGCATCTTATAACCCGATAAGTCGTTTAAATAATTTATTCTTATTACAAGCAACACCGACGCCCGGGCACACTTTATCGGAACTGGAAACGAGCCTGTTAGAACAAATCAAACAACTACACACCTATATGGTCAGTTCTGAAGAATTAGCTCGTGCAAAAGCACAAATAGCGGCCGACAAAACCTATCAAGAAGATTCTATTACGGCTCAAGCTTATGAGCTTGGCAGTTTAGCCGCACTTAATCTACCTTGGCAAATAGAACGAGATTATCTCAAACACATCAATGCCGTAACACCACGTCAAATACAAATAGTTGCCAGCAAATATCTGCAAGCATCTCATTTAACAGTCGCTTATTTAGTTCCTTTACCACTAAATTCTATTCATTCCGACTCTTTATCAACTAAAAGGTCTTCGTATGTACGTTAAGTTTTATTGTTACATTTTTACTTTGCTATTGACATTTTTTATTACCGGCGTAAGAGGAGAACCTCCGCAAGCGTTACTTAAAATTGAACATTGGTATACCCAAAATGGGATACCGGTTTACTACGTCGCTAAAAAAAAGATCCCTATTATAGATATCGGCCTACTGTTTCATGCGGGCTCATCACAAGATAAGTCTTCTCCAGGAATTGCACAATTTACGGCACAAATGCTAGATCAAGGGACGCAAAACCTAAGTGCGGATCAAATTGCAAATCATTTTGAAGCAGTAGGAGCACATTATAGTGCTGGCATTAACCAAGACATGGCCGTATTAAATCTACGCTCATTAAGCGCTGCACAATTTTTCAATCCCGCATTTAATACATTTTCTGGATTACTTAAAGGCGCTGATTTTCCACAATCGGCTATCAATCGAATAAAAAAGCAAACCTTAATATCGCTACAACAAGAATCACAGACACCCAGCATTATCGCCGCTAAAACCTTTTATCGAGCTTTATATGGCCAACATCCCTATGCTTCGTCGTTATTAGGAAATAAGGCCAGTATTGAGCAATTATCCCAAGAAAAAATAGTAGATTTTTATCGGTATCATTATGTAGCAAAAAATGCAATGATTGCTATTGTAGGCGATATAAACAAAGATAAAGCCGCAAGCATTGCTGAACAACTTGCCGCTGCGCTTCCTAAAGGGCAAGAAAGCACTCCTCCTGCAACGCCTTTACCACCAGCACTAAAAAATCGCGTCATAAAAGTAGCTTATCCTTCACAACAAACCACTATTTTTTTAGGTCAACTTGGCATTGCGGCAAAGGATGCTAATTATTTTCCACTTCTCATTGGCAATCAAATTTTAGGTGGGGGCATACTTACATCACGGCTTTTTAATGAGGTTAGAAATAAACGAGGATTATGCTATGGCATAAATAGCGGTTTTAAAGCACTACAAGTCACAGGCCCTTTTTTAATCGTGCTACAAACACGCCGCGATCAAGCGGCCAACGCATTGGCCGTTACAGAAAAAACATTAAAAGATTTTCTAGTTAATGGCCCAAGTACACAAGAATTATTAGCGGCCAAGCAAGCGCTTATTGGTAGCTTTCCATTTTCCTTCGCCAGTAATGAAAGTATTTTGGCTGCAATAGAAAAAATAGCTTTTTATCAGCTTCCTTTAAATTATTTAGATACTTATTCAGAAAAAATTGCAGCGGTAAGCTTAGAACAAGTTCAAAATGCTTTTCAAGGGATTAAACCCGACAAAATGATTATCATAATGCTTGGGAAAAAATAACTACATCGGATTCGGATAATACATATCACAATAGGGTACTGGAGCAAAGCTTGGAAGCAGATGAGTAGTTGCTTGAGGCATAGGATAAAATTTGTTTGGATTAGCTGCCATGTAAACATTGAATGCTGGCGGTGGAGGTATAGGAATACAAGTGGGATTAATCGGAAGTAGATTATTTTCAGTATTCGCTTTTATAGTTTCTGCATCACAAGGATCGATACGGCTCAGATAAAATTTGACAATTTCAGGGTTTGCTATTGATACTAGTTTAGCCTTTATACGCTTTTTATTCTCATACTCTTGTTCAATAGCGAGCTTTAGTTGACTAACCTTATCCATTTGCTCACTAAATTCGGCTAATACGTTTCCTTCTTTTTCTACTCCCGCCAATGAAACCATAGTAAGAACTTGCTTAACAAAACTCCGATTCAAATCAGACAATTTATTTTCTTCAATACTTAAATCGTCCCTAAATTTATTATATTTATCCGTTGATCCTAAATAAAAAGCTAATAAACTGTTAAACTCCGCTCTGTTATCAGCAAGCAAGCTTGGCAAACGTGGGGACTCTACTATCACAGCCTGATTATCATTTTGCAATATAAGTGCCCTACAGACAGTAATGCGATGCAAAATACTGTCTAACCATTCTTCATATTGATACAAGTAATTAGTTAATGCCCTCGCTTTATCAGATTTGTCAAAAAAAGAAATTATTTGTTCCTTTTGTAGCATAAGCTCAGATTTTTTTTCGACGAATTCTCGTTTATATAAGGATAAATATTTTAAAAAGGCATTGCCACTATTATTTAATACTGACATAGCACAACTTTCGATAACATGGAGAAGTTTATATAACTTTAAACTTTTTTCATATTTCCATTTTTCAAACCCTATATTCCAATTTTCATATCCTTCTAGAATAGTTTTATTTAATATTTTTTCTTGATCGGATAATGTCTTATTGACAACATCAATTGTTAAAATATTTTCATTGATAACTAAATCTTTTGGTGGACTATTTATATCTTCAAGCGCTATTAATTCTTTTGTATCTAAAGGTATATCAGAAAAAACTACATTGGGCACTTGAGACAGCCTCTCATTTAAATCATTCGCAATAGGAGTACATTCAAGCTTTTTTTCTGACTCAACTTGTTGTGGAATATCAATATTTGCCGTGATAGCTATTTCTTCATTTATTAAATGATGATTAGTTTTTGACTTAACAATAGATTTATTAGGTACAATTTTCAATAAACTCATTTTTTCTTTTAAGAGATTGCACGCCTTTTGATAGTCCTCTTGTAAACCTCCCAAACTTACCCCAGTTTTTAAATAGAGTAATTTTTGTTTAGGGATTGAGAATAGTATATTGGTGTTTGATTATTTAAAGCTTCATGGGGTCTTTCCTCGTTGTAATGTTTAAGCCA
>NMOS02000032.1 GCA_002290645.2 Candidatus Aquirickettsiella gammari | reverse complement strand
TAAGATAAAAGCATTATTAGAACAAAGTCTCAATAGTATAAGGATGGTGATAGAGCCACAGATAACTGGTTATCAACAACTGATCAATGACGCTAAACAAGGTAGAGTTGAGTACGAGATAGCGATAGAATGGTCAGAAGATCTACAGCCCCGCTTAATAAAATTTTTTCGAAGTAGTGCACTGTTATTTCATCCAGACAAATCAGATAGAAATGAGGAATTAAGGCGCCTACAAACCGAATTATTTAAAGAATTTAATCAACTCGCAGAGAATTCACGGGAAACACTGAGACAGGGTCTACAGACACTGAAGAATTGTATTCCCAAGCTGGAATCAAAGTACCAAGATATTTTAGACAAAATGCAACGTGATCGTGAAAACTCCAAAGCAAGATCTGAGGAGTTGATAAGAGCGCACGCGCAAGAGCGAGCACAAAAGCAAGCGGCGATGGATGCTAAAATTTCTGGAATGGAAGAAAAAATTGAAAGACTAAATAATTTACTGATAGAAAATGGGATGATGAATCAGAACGCAATGCCGGAAGAAAGGCCAGAAATTAGAGCCCATCATTTTGCTAGAAGGTAATGTGATTGAAGGAAGATGTTATTCAAGGAGAGCATGTTAAATAGCTTATTACAGGGCATAGAACAGCGCTTGGCAAAAAAACCCTTTACCTGGATGTCGTGGTGGCGCGGTAAAAAATGGATTTCTGTTTTTTCCATTATCCCGGAATTAGAAGAATGTCCTCTGTGGAAGCGAGATGAGGCGAGCTTAAGTAGTCTGCGGCTCTTTGATTTAGAGCCGCAAGCACTACACACTGAGCTTCAACATTATTGGAAAAGACCCTTTTGGCAACGATGGTGGTTGAGTTTATTTACGTCGATTAATAACAAGCGCAAGGCCTATGCTTATTATCAGCGCTGTCTTGCTTTTGCTGTAGTGCAGAAGCAACATCATGATACAGTTTCTAATTTACAATATAGTGCACAAGAGCGCGCTATATTGGCAGAGTTAGTCGATTGGGTTGGTGAAAACACAAGACGCTGTGAGGAGATACTGGAAAAACATGGCGGTGATTTAAATTGGTTGCAGAATTACTTCCCATCGGTATTAAGTCAGTACCAGAAAAAAAGAGAGCGTGTGTTTTTAAAACTTATGGAAAAACGATTAAAGAAGATAACAACAAAAGATGGGCGAACTAACCTACGAAGTCGGGTAAAAAAAGAATATCAAAAGTTAGGGAAAGTAATGCGTGATTATTTGCTATACCCATTTCCTTCCGAGCAAGCCCGCACTAACAACGATCAGGCAACAGAGCAGCTGGGTGCTGTATCAGACAGCCGGGAGCTCGTTTATGTAGGCCCTGCGGTAGCGACAAGAAATACGCTTGGAATGTATCCTAGCGGAAAAGCGAATCTGGGTGATATAGATTCGGTAGGCGGTTGGGTTAACTCTCAACGAGAGGCGATAGTAGGCTTGTTAGAGGAAGGAAGGGCTGAAGCATGTATTAAGATAAAAGCATTATTAGAACAAAGTCTCAATAGTATAAGGATGGTGATAGAGCCACAGATAACTGGTTATCAACAACTGATCAATGACGCTAAACAAGGTAGAGTTGAGTACGAGATAGCGATAGAATGGTCAGAAGATCTACAGCCCCGCTTAATAAAATTTTTTCGAAGTAGTGCACTGTTATTTCATCCAGACAAATCAGATAGAAATGAGGAATTAAGGCGCCTACAAACCGAATTATTTAAAGAATTTAATCAACTCGCAGAGAATTCACGGGAAACACTGAGACAGGGTCTACAGACACTGAAGAATTGTATTCCCAAGCTGGAATCAAAGTACCAAGATATTTTAGACAAAATGCAACGTGATCGTGAAAACTCCAAAGCAAGATCTGAGGAGTTGATAAGAGCGCAAGCACAAAAGCAAGCACAAGCGCAAGCGACGATGGATGCGATGCTCACTCAAAAGTACACGGCGATACATGCGAGTATTGCTGAAATCGAAGAAAAAATTGAAAGACTAAATAATTTATTGATAGAAAATGGGATGATGAATCAGAACGCAATGCCGGAAGAAAGGCCAGAAACTAGTACCTATTTTTTTACCCGGCCCGCTCCATGACGAATGGCAACTTTACGGTTAGGCTTTCTCTAATTCAGACAAATCCAAGTCAGGTAATTTAGTCACTTTTTTGACTAAATCTAAAGGCAAGCCTTCTGCTAAAAGGCTTTTGGCTATTTCATGCCGCGGCTTTTTCGTAGCCTATTTTTTAGGCATCTTCTAAGGCTAATTCTTGCTCAGATAGCCCCGTTGCTGATTTAATGACAGACAAGGGAACATTCTTCTTTAATAAATTTCTGGCAATTAATAAAGCTTTGCGGTGCTCGCCCTCTTGACGACCTTGCTGAAGCCAAGATTGATGATTTTTTTCGACCTCTTCACGGACAGCACTTAATACATAACTCATACCTTTTTCCTCTTTTAACTGTTCTGTCTCTTTTGCTTTTAAAAATTACTGTGGGAGATATTTTTAGGTTCAATAACAAGATGCATCCCCATAGCTGAAAGAATTTCACTAGTATTTTTAAAGTAAGGATTACCCTTAGGGGAAAGCGTTTTATATAAACTAGTTCGACTTTTATGTGCTTTATTTGCTAGTTTATTAACACCGCCTTGTGCTTTAACAACATTTGATAAGGCTAACAAAAAGACTTTGGTATCACCTTCGCTTAAAGCAGCATTTAAATAACCAGCTGCTTCTTCAGGATCGCTAAGAGAATCAACTAAATATTCTTGGTAATCAATTTTTTTCTTCATACACTACTCATCTAAATAATCATTTAAGTAACTAATTGCTTTTTTTATATCTTTTTTTTGAGTCGATTTATTGCCGCCTGATAGAAGAAGGATAATTTTGCTATCTTCTTTATAAAAATATATTCTATATCCGGCTCCAAAAGTTAATCTTAACTCAAAAATATCTTTATTAATTTGCTTATAATCACCCAAATTGCCTAAGGCGACTCGATCCAACCGTTCTTTTACACGGAACCTAATTAGTGGATCTAGAGCTTCTAGCCAGTTAACAAACGGGCTTTGACCATTGCGTTCAACATAAATTTCTATTTGCTTTTTTAAAACTATTTGCATTGTTATTGTATCCTGCAAGAGACTTATTGGCAATAATTACGAAGGTAAGAGGGAAGCTAATCTTACCTTTAAAAATCTTAAAAGATAATATTTAATCTGAATTTTAAATAAAAATGTTATTTCTTTACATATTCTTTCATAAATTCACAAAAAATATCTTTCATGTCTTTGTCCTCTAAGGCGGCTTTTATTTTAAATGCTTTTCTTAAAGAAGCAGGCGCGTCAAAAGTCATTCTTACTAACTTATCTTCTACATTACTTTTAGATTTAGAAACTTTTACCATTATTGCTGTTACTTTTCTTTTAGGTATTCGCTAATCAGATTAACCACTACATCCCTAATTTTTAGACCTTGAGATGCCACTTTAGCTTTGAAAGCTTTAGCCATTTCTTCAGGTAATTCACAAGCTACTCTAGCCAATTTATGACTCTTTTGCTTTGCAGTTTTCATTAAAATTGATCCAATTATTTAATAATAAAAGATTATATATCAAAATATACAAAATTTTAAAAATATGTATTTACAATTTTATAATTTTATAATAAAGTAACTAAGTAATTGTAAAAAGCCTTTTAAGAGCAAACTGAATAGCTTAATAATATATAATAAGGAATCTCACTATGACGAGCGCTATTATGAAATTTGATACTTTAGCCTGGGCAAAAAAACTTGAAAAAGCAGGAATACCTTCTGAACAAGCCGAAGCGCAAGTTGAAATGTTTTCGGAAATTATTGAAAACAATGTTTGTACTAAGCAAGATTTAGCAGAAGTAAGGAAGGATATTATTATAGAAATTGAAAGAATTAAAGGCAGTATTAATGCGCAGATAGCTAAATGGGTATTAGGTGTTTCTGCCATTCAAGCTACTGTTTTAGTCACCTTAATTCGATCCATGCACTAAAATTTATGCGCGTTCCCTAGGAGGACCAACTCCTAAGGACATTTAACACAACCAACTACTGAGGAGTTAGTTATGACCGCAACCGGTAGAATAAGTCAATTCACCCATCTAAAACAACCTGCCAGTACCTATCTATCTCAAATAGATATTTTAGTTAAAAATTTATATAAACTAAAAGATAAGCTTACTGAAGTTTTATTTAATATCGAAACGAAAGCTTGTTATTGCCACAACGCGTTGGATAAAGGAGATATTCCTTTAGCGACACTTAAAGAATTACCATCCAGTTATTCTAAAGAATTTTTCTTCTTAGAAGGGATGATTATTGAATTACTTAAGCGTAAAAAAATCCTAAATGAGCATTACAAAACATACTCCGTTGCTTTAGCAGAATTGGAGGTGGCGCATGGCTAATTCAATACCACATATAGCACTTGGCAACACAACTTTAAATAATCATCAAAATATATGATTATTTGGTATATTTTTATGAAATTTTTCAATCTAATTAATATTGACATATGCAATACGTATATGCTGAAATAAGTAAAAAAGAGGTAACTTATGGAAAGACATGCATTATTTATACGTTCTGATCAGCGTGTTAAATTAGATAATCTTGCTGCAGAAGCAAAGGTATCTATCGCAGAGATAGCAAGAAGAGCAATTGATGCATTCGAATTACATGGAACGCAAAAAGAATTAGAATTAGAATTACTTGCAGAAGCGGTTATTAAATCTAGTAAACAAGCCGTGAAATCTTTAAAAGAAGCTCATACCGAGCTTAGAAATACCTTATCTCATCTTTCCAGGTAAAAAGATAGCCATGGCAATTAGCAGCAAACTGTTTGAAGCCCTTTCGGGGGTTATAAAAATGAATGATTTAATTACCCGTGTTTCTGAAGACATAAGAGTCTTATCCAAAGAAGTAAGAGATATAGATAAAAGGGTAGTACGTTTAGAAACCTTTATAGAAATTGCTAAAGAGAAAACAAAGAGCTCTAAAATGGTAATAACTGAAAATTAAGAAAACATGAACTTAGGAATTTAGTATGTAAAAACTAAATATCAGCGTTCCTCAAGGTGTACAAGACCTTGAGGACATTTAACATAACCAACCCGGAGAGTTGATCATGACCGCACCTATTAGCTTAGAACATTTCACCCACCTAAAACAACCCGCCAGTGATTATCTATCACAAACGTATCAAATTTCTTCTCAACTCAATGATTTAGTAGAAGCATTAAAGCAGCTTTTATCTTTCATCCAAGGGTATACAAAATCTTCACATAGCCTACTTGATAAAGGGTATATACCCGTTAAAGATCTGGAAGATCTATACATTTGCCAAGTTCAAGGAATTAAGTACCTTCGGCTAGCGGCTAAAGATATTGAAACTCTTAATGGTTTTGAACGCTATTCAAAAGCTTTAGAAGAATTAGAAAAACAGGAGGTAGCATATGCGTAATTTTAGAAGAAAACTAATGCCACATATAGCACTTGGCAATACTTCTTATTCTGGTAATGCTAAGCGTTATATGGAAAATAATAAACCACTCTGGAATCATTTTGATGCTTTGATTGAGCAAGCGGTACGCGATCAAAAGGCTTCTCTTTATACGGATTTAAATCAAGAAATGCGATTAGCGTTAGGCATTGCAGCCCTTCGAGAAAATAAAGAGCGTGTTATTGATGCCGAGTTTGGCAATTTAAATGAGCTGATTGCCGATGTCTTAGAAAGCAAAGGTTCTTTTAAGAGTTTACGTAAACTTTATGAGCATTTGGTTGCGGTTTTACTTGAAACCCACCCCATGCATGATGCCCATGTCGCTTATTGCATCGACAGCGCCTTAGAAAAAGAAGAAGACAAGCAAGCTTTTTATGCCGCTTATGAACAAGAAGAAAAAGGAGGCTTTTATGCTGAAGATTATAGCTTCTGAAAAAGTCATTAGGCCAGGGATCTATAATTTATCGGCTGAAGACTATCATCAAGGTCCTGGGATAAGTCGGAGTGCTCTAATGGCGTTTAAGCGTTCTCCTTATCACTATTGGTATAAGTATCTCAATCCAGATTATATAACAGAACAAGAAACAGCTTGTCAGGCCTTAGGCAATGCCTTACATACTTACGTGCTAGAACCCGATGAGTTTGAAAAACGATACTTTGTCATGCCTAAGTTTAATAAAGTCACCAAGGATGGAATAGAACGTTGGCAAAAGATCAAATCTGAGTTAGGCAAGAAAGAAACTTTATCTGTCCATCAATATCAAACTCTACAACACATGGTGGCCAGTCTTAAGAAAAATAAGCTGGCTACGCAACTTATTGAAAAGGCAAAGATAGAACAATCCTTATACTGGACTGATCCAGATACCGATATTTTATGTAAATGTCGGCCGGATATTTTACGTTCTAATTTGGTAGCGGATTTGAAAACGACTAAGGATGGATCCGAGTGGGCTTTTTCAAAAACGATACATGAATATGGCTACCACATTCAAGCCGCCATGATTCAAGAAGCATTAAAAATTCTAAAAAATATAATAATAAAAGAATTTATTTTTTTAATTATTGAAAAATCTGCGCCTTATGCCACTTCAATTTATCCATTAGATCAAGCTTCATTAGAACAAGGACGGTGTGAGTTTAAAAAATTATTAGCCGATTACAAACAATGTTTAGAAACCAATGAATGGTCATCTTACGAAATACAAGAAATTTCACTTCCCCGTTATGCATTTTTCTTAAATAGGAGAATAATTATGAATCAAGCATTAATTAGCGATCAAGGTAAGTTGGTTCGCGCTGAATTGGATATGCAGATCACAACCGCTAAAGCTTATCCCCGAAACCCAGATAATTTTATTCAATTTGCAACCCAATTAGCGACACAAAATGAAGAAACGGCTCAATCCTGCTTTTATTGTCTCACTCGAAAAAGCAAAGACGGTAAAGTCACCGAAATAAAAGGTGCCTCTATTCGATTAGCTGAAATTGCAGCCGCCAGCTGGGGCAATCTTCATGCGGCCAGTCGAATTGTTGAAAACGATGGAAAAGCGATTACGGCCGAAGGGGTTGCTTGGGATTTAGAAAGAAATGTCCGTATTAGCAGTCAAGTTAAACGAAGCATTGTGACGGCAAGTGGTGCGACCTATGGTAGTGATATGCAAACACTCACTGGTAATGCAGCAAGTTCTATTGCTTTAAGAAATGCCATCTTTAAGGTAATTCCAAAAGCTTTGATCGATCGAGTGTATGAGAAAGCAGTGAAGTATGCCGTAGGCGATCAAAAAACCTTAAGTAATCGTCGAAATATTGTTTTTAACCGATTTAAACAACTAGGTATTGAGCCGTCAAAGATCTTTCGTTTTTTTAATAAAGCCACTATTGAGGAA
Organism: Candidatus Aquirickettsiella gammari; assembly: GCA_002290645.2. Lineage (GTDB taxonomy): Bacteria > Pseudomonadota > Gammaproteobacteria > Diplorickettsiales > Diplorickettsiaceae > Aquirickettsiella > Aquirickettsiella gammari. Next base: position 659 of record NMOS02000032.1, on the reverse strand, counting down.
TTTACCTTAGCCGATTTAGAAAACTTGATGGGAATCGGCACATCGATCAAAGACGGTTATTTGGAGATCGACAAGGCGTTTGTCTTAGATGAAGAGACAACGCCCCTCAATGTTGAGGAGCGTGTCAAAAACTTACTTAATAATTAATCCTAACCCGCCAGCCCCGTTAAGGGGGCTCCGATAGAGTGTATCTAGCACCCTACCGGTGCCTGGCCATCAATCGGAGTACACCGACAATGGTTGAGAAAATCTTAAAGCTTTTTCCCATTCTTAGCAAATCGCATTTAAAAAATCAATTTCATAAAATCAACTTTTATCACTCGCAAAATTTCCCAGGGATGTTCTTCTTCGGGAAATTCTTCCCATTTTTTTATTATCTTTATGCTTTTAATATAGCTTTATTACAAACAAAAAAGGGTGTGCTGAAAAGCACACCCTCACGCTATCAAGATACTTCTAATACCTTAATAGCGCTAACCATCAGCAACGTTGGGGTTGATAATGGCTACTAATAAAATAACTCTAAGCTAACCTCATTAAATATCTATAATAAATTAGCATAAGCTTGGAAATTAAAGGTAGGTTTTGAAACGGTTCTCTGTTCATGAAAGTGCCAGACCAACTTACGTATTTGTTGTATCAGTTCTTCCATTTTTGTA
>NMOS02000051.1 GCA_002290645.2 Candidatus Aquirickettsiella gammari | reverse complement strand
TCAAACAATTTGAACAAATGATCGATAGACACTTAAGAAGTTTAGAGGTAACAGAGGATGAATTTTTATTACGCTACCAAGCCTATGCGCGCAAACAAGAAGCGAGGTTTTTTAAGTTATTGGAAAAACAATTAAAAGGCTTAAGCGACGAGCAGCAAATTTTATTACGAAATACCCTAAAAAAAGAATACCGGGGGATGAGAAAAATGATGAATAGATTTAAAGATTCTTGTTTGAAGCGTGTGAAGCAGGTGAAAGATCAGCTCTCTCCATTCATGCCGAATCCAACCCAGCAGCTCGTTAAAAGTGAAATATTGACTAGCGAGGATAGGCTGTCAAGCGATACGCCATTGCGTGATAGTATCGGTGGGGCGCAAGCGCTGACTGATAATAGCTTTAATGAAACACTGCAGCCCAAATTAGAACATGCAACACAAGCAATTTTAGAAGAAAGCCTCGAACAACTCCGTGCCGTAGTCAAGTTGCAGCTGGCTCAACATCAGGCACTCGTTGATGCGCTGCAATCGAAAAGACTCAACTATCAGCAAGTTATCCCACAATCCGAAGCCTTACAGAGTGAATTAATTTCCTACTTTAAAAAAGGCTTATTATTAAGCGGACTGCATTAAATATCTAGAAAAAATATTAAATATAATTTATTGTTGAGTATTATTTTTTAACACCTTAAAGCGGATGATAAAACTTAAACTTAACGAAGAAGAAAAGGCAGCATTAAATC
>NMOS02000031.1 GCA_002290645.2 Candidatus Aquirickettsiella gammari | reverse complement strand
TCAAACAATTTGAACAAATGATCGATAGACACTTAAGAAGTTTAGAGGTAACAGAGGATGAATTTTTATTACGCTACCAAGCCTATGCGCGCAAACAAGAAGCGAGGTTTTTTAAGTTATTGGAAAAACAATTAAAAGGCTTAAGCGACGAGCAGCAAGTTTTATTACGAAATACCCTAAAAAAAGAATATCGAGGGATGAGAAAAATGATGAAAAAATTTACAGAGTCTTGCTTAAAAGGCGTGCAGCAGGCGAAAGAGCAACTTTCCCTCTTCATGCCAAATCCAACGCAGCAGTTGGTTAAAAGTGAAATCTTGACTAGCGAGGAGTATAGGCCATCAAGCAATATATCACCGCCCGCCAGTAGCTATAATGCGGCTCAAACACCGGTCAATAATAGCTTAGAAAATACAAGCGACATTGAAGTTTTGATGAAGCAGCAACGAAAAGAGGTGGAACGCTTGTTAGCGCAAGAAAACAGTCTGGATAAGGAAACAGAGGTAGAATTATTTTTGGAAGACAGTTTCGAGAAAATTCGTTGTATCATCGAGTTTCGGCTAAGAGAACATCGAGCACTGGTGGATGCGCTGCAATCGGGAAGACTCAACTATCGGCAAGCAAGCCAACAATCCAAAACCCTACAGCAGCAATTAGAACCCTTGTTTAACAAAAAGGTATATTTGCTCTTTCATTCGGACAAATATCACTTTGCAAGCGAATCGCTTAAACGGATAGTAGATGAGTTATTTATTCAGATTAAGGATTTGTATGAAACCAGTATTGCTCAGCTGCTAGCCGAGATTGAGCGCATCCAGCAGGCAAATCATCGGGAAGGGCAGCGTGAGGAGATGTTACAGAAACATAGGGATTTCTACCGAGATATTTTGAAGGATTTTAATGCCGTTTATGAAGAATATGAACAAAAAATAACAGCAATGTACCAGGAAATGGAAGTGCGAGAGGAAATACATCACGCCAAGATAAAAACGCATCACGCCAATATAAAAACGCATCACGCCAAGATAAAAACGCATCACGCCAAGATAAAAACGCATCACGCCAAGATAAAAACGATATACGTAGAGGCGGAAGCGAGGATGGGAGCCGATCGAGACGAAGCAAGGGAGAAAATGCAAGAATTGGAAAGACTATTCAAGGCCCGTATGGGATTACCGCAAAACCAAGCGGCAGCGTCTGATAGCGAAACCGCCGGAACGAGTTATTCGTTCTTTCCAGTGCGTCGCTAAAGCTTTTTATCTACCCGTGGTGAGTTATGTTAGAAAAATTACTACTCGACGAAGTAGGTCAGTGGCTGGCCAGGCAACCCTTTCAAGGGTTTTCCTGGCAACAAGGGGCAAAATACATTCAGGTGACTCCTCGCCTCTCCAAAACGTATCCACTTTGGGAATTAGAAAACGAGGTGCTGGAAAATAAGCTCAGCTTGTTTAAGGTTAAACCGCAACAACTTGAACAACAGATCAATGATTATCGAAAAAAATCGCGCGTTATACGATGGTTGTTGCGCGTATTTACCCGGATTAATAGCAAGATAGCCGTTTACTCTTACTATCGACAATGCCTTTCCTTTCGAGAGTTGCAACAAAGACAGTGGCTACCTGCGTCTCAGAAAAGTGATTTTCCAGTGGACTTCACGATAATCCAACCGCTGTTGCCTTACTTACGGCAAGATATCAAACAATTTGAACAAATGATCGATAGACACTTAAGAAGTTTAGAGGTAACAGAGGATGAATTTTTATTACGCTACCAAGCCTATGCGCGCAAACAAGAAGCGAGGTTTTTTAAGTTATTGGAAAAGCAATTAAAAGGCTTAAGCGACGAGCAGCAAATTTTATTACGAAATACCCTAAAAAAAGAATATCGGGGGATGAGAAAAATGATGAAAAAATTTACAGAATCTTGTTTAAAGGGTGTGAAACAGGTGAAAGATCAGTTGTCGCCCTTCATGCCAAACCTAATGTTACCGCTCGTTAAAAGTGAAATTTTGTATGCTGAGGAGGCTCGGCCATCAAGGAATATATCACCGCCCGCCAGTAGCTATAGTGCGGCTCAAATGCCGGTCAATAATAGCTTAGAAAATACAAACGAGATTGAAGTTTTGATTAAGCAGCAACGAAAAGAGGTGAAGCGCTTATTGGCACGAGAGGATAGCCTGGAAAATAAGGGAAAAAAGATAGAATCATTTTTAAAAAATAGTTTTCAGGAAATCCATCACATCATTAAGTCGCGGCTAGGGGAACATCAAGCACTGGTTGATGGGCTGCAATCGGGAAGACTCAACTATCGGCAAGCGAGCCAACAATCCGAAGCCTTACAATGGCAATTAAAACCTTTTTTTAAAAAAAAGGCATTTTTGCTTTTTCATCCGGATAAGTATGACATCGCAAACGAATCGATTAAGCAGACACTACATGAGCTATTTATTCAGATTAAGGATTTGTATAAAACCAGTATTGCTCAGCTGCTAGCCGAGATTGAGATTATCCAACAGGCAAATTATCGGGCAGAAGATCATGAAGAGATATTACAAGCATATAGAGAGTTTTGCCGAGAATTTTTGAAGGATTTTACCGCCGTTTATGAAAACTATGAAAAAAAAGTAACAGCGATCTACAAGGAAATGGAAGTGCAAATGAAAGAACATCATGCCGAGATAAAAACGATATACGTAGAGGCGGAAGCGAGGATGGGAGCCGATCGAGACGAAGCAAGGGAGAAAATGCAAGAATGGGAAAGACTATTCATGGCCCGTATGGCGCCGCAGCAAAATCAAATCGCTGCGTCTGATAACGAAACAGCCGGAACGAGTTATTCATTTTTTGCCAATCACTAAGTTATTTTCGCTTAAAGAAGCTTAAGTCTAGGCTATAAAAAAGTAGGTTAGTATGGGATCTTACGCACCCGATTCGAGTGGCTTGCTGGCACCTATTCAAGCTTGGCTGGATGATAGTGAAGTTTCTGAAATTCTGTTGAATAAGCCCGGCGAGATTTATGTTGAAAAATGTGGAAAATTACAAAAATATGAGGTGCCTGAGTTTGATCAACGTTCTGTGATGCGATTGTTTCAGTTGATTGCCAATGAAAATGCGCAGGAAATTAGCGAAAAAAAGCCATTACTCTCGGCGAGTTTGCAGGATGGCTCACGTCTTCAGATCGTATTACCGCCGACGGCAAAATATCACACCTTATCCATTCGGCGAAAAATCGTCCGTAATTTCTCCTTAGAAGATTACGAAAAGATTCAATTTTACCAAAACGCAGTGGCTTTTGATGTAAAGGCGGATCATTTCTCCCAATTAGGTGATGAAAAACAATTAGTCCTTTTGTATCAACAAAAAAATTGGGCTGAGTTTGTTAAATGTGCCATTAAATTAAAAAAGAACATGGTGATTTCGGGCGGAACATCGAGTGGTAAAACAACCTTTTTAAATGCCTGTTTACGCCATATTCCCTTAAGTGAGCGTATTATTTTACTGGAAGACGCCAGAGAAATTGATATTCCGCATCCTAATCAAGTGAGTTTGTTAAGTAGTAAAGGGGACCAAGGACTGGCAAAAGTCTCTATGCAAGATTTAGTGCAATGTTGTTTACGTTTAAGGCCTGATCGCATCATCGTGGGTGAAGTACGTGGTCGAGAAATAGTAGATTTTTTAAGCGCCAGCTCAACCGGACATGAGGGATCATTGACCTCCATTCATGCCAATAATCCCCGTATTGCATTTATGCGCATGACACAACTTTATAAACAAAATAATGTGCCCTCCATGTCGGATCAAGACATTCTACGCGAAATCAATGAAGTAGTAGATATTATTATCCAAGTAGGAAAGGGCGCTCATGGACGCCATATCCAAAGTGTGTATTACAAATATGGACAACTACCCCATGCTTGATGTTTTTTTTATGAAATTTCAGCGCTTAAAAAAAAACTATCGTTTTAGGCTGCTCAATGTAACGCTTATTCTTTTAATCGGTTTAATACTCAGCAACCAATTACTTTTATGTTTGTTAGGATTGCCCAATACCGCTTGGCCATGGAGTTTTATTGAAGTTCTACGCCATGGATTTATCCTTCCGACGTTGATTGCGTTTACGGTAGTTTATATGCCAATGAGCGCATGCTTTTTGTGGTTGGAAGGGGGTATTAAACGTGCGATTGCACAGCAGATGCTATTTTACGGGAGTTCTTTTTTACTTTTAAGTGTATTGGGACTCGCATTTTTTATCTATTGGGAAGCGATTAATCTCCAACCTTACCCTTGGTTTATCATTTCACTCTTCTTACGATTACCTGAAAAAAGTACCGATCATTTAATCCTTTGTTTGTTAGCTAGTTATTCATTGTTGTTTATAGTGTTGATAGGGAAATGTTTTTCAGCAAAAACCAAAGCGAAACAGGTATTTGGCCGAGCACATTTTGCCACTGCGTTTGAGATTCAGAAAGCAGGATTGTTCACCGATCAAGGGATTATTCTCGGAAAAGCATACGGAAAAACCTTGCGGCTTGCTGGTTTTGAAGGGGTTTTAGTGGTAGCGCCGACAGGAAGCGGTAAAACTACGGCGATTGCGATACCTAATTTATTAGAATGGACAGGCTCGGGGGTATTTAATGATCTAAAAGGGGAACTTTTTCGACTTACGGGCTCTTATCGACAAAATAAGCTAGATAACAAGTGTTTTTTATGGGCACCGGCTGATATTCATAAAAGTACATCTTGTTATAACCCGTTTTTTTATGTGAGCGATCATCCTGATTGTCGTATCAGAGATTTACAACTGATTGCAGAAACCTTAATTCCAGCCACTAAGTTAGGCGATGGATTCTGGTATCAATCCTCTCGTGAACTATTTCTAACGCTTTCGCTATATTTATTAGAGACAAAAGGGAAGGCACGCTTATCGGAAATTCATGATTTGTCTAAACAAGAAAGCTTTTTTGCATGGCTAGCAAATGAAGTAATTGTTCATGAAGAATTTTCAAAGTCACTTAAGCAAAATGCTTTTGCATTATTAGGTGCTGACGAGAAAACTCAAAAAAATATCTTGAAAGACTTTCATGCTCGCATGGGGTTGTTTAACGATCCCCTTGTAGGATACGCCACGCGAGGAAATGATTTTGATTTTAGAGAACTTCGAAAAAAAAAGATGAGTATCTATATTCAAATTCCAGATGGGGATAAAGAGCGCCTCAGTCCAATTTTAACCTTATTTTGGGCACAACTCATCCATGTGATTTCATCACATGAGCCACAGGCGGATGAACCTTACGGTGTATTAGCCTTAATGGATGAATTTGGCAATATGGCCCGTATTAATAAGTTAAAAGAGGGCTTGTCTTTTCTCCGAAGCTATCGGATGCGATGCCTCATTATAGTGCAGTACCTTGCACAAATTTATTCAGTCTATGGTCGTTATGATGCGAAAGGGTTTTTAAACAGTAAGGTTAAAGTGGCTTTTGCCTTAAACGATCGAGAAGATGCCAAATTTTTTTCAGAGGTCATGGGAACCCAAACCGTCAAAGTATCTTCCAGTTCAGTGAATACGAGTCATGGGGATCATCCAGGCTCTCGAAGTGAAAATATTAACTTCCAATCCCGCCCACTGATGACACCCGATGAAATTATGCAGCTATCAGATAAAAAGGCCATTATTTTAATGGAAGCCAGAAATCCGATTAAGGCTGATAAATACTATTGGTTTAAAGACTTTAATTATCGATATTTATTGGGTGGCACTTGACTAGTACACTTATTTAGTGTACTATAAGCATATATGAAAGATATTTTCGATATTCGCTTATCTTTAAAGGCTAAAAAAGACTTAAAAAAAGTCCCTTTGTCCATTGCGGTTAAACTGCAAATGTGGGTGGATGCAGTAGGCCATTATGGGTTAAGTGAAGTCAGAAAAATACCGGGTTATCATGATGAGCCTTTAAAGGGAAAAAGAAAAGGACAACGATCAATACGTCTGAATATTGCTTATCGGGCTATATATACTATCAATAAATCAGGCCTTATCAAATTTGTAGAAATTAAGGAGGTTAATAAACATGAGTATTAAAAGTAAAAAAACAAAGAAAACTTTAAAAGAAATCGAAAACATTACTAAAATTCAACTTAGTTTTGGCAAGCTTATTTGGGCTATTCGCAAAGCTGATGCATTATCTCAAACTGATTTTGCAACTAAACTTAAGATTAGCAAGCAACATTTATGCGATATTGAGCATGAGCGTAAATCTGTTAGCCCTAAGTTGGCATCAAAATATGCTAAAATATTGGGTTATTCGAGAGAACAATTTATTAGATTATCGCTTCAAGATTTACTTGATCGCGAAGGTTTAAATGTACAAGTAGAAATTGTATCGAATAGATCTAGAAAACATGATAATAATGCACGAATGGTTGCTTAATGTAATTATAGTATTTGTCTATTTTTATAATTTCTTCAAACTGTAATAAAATTAAAATAAACTCAAAACTGAAAGATCCAATTTCTCAAAAAGGTAAAAAAGTGATTCCTCTTTATGTTATAGCCGAAGCTATCACATTAGGTATTAAATATAATTATTTGTAGAGCATAAATAAATAGCTTTGTCTACCTGTCTAAATTGACAGGTAAAAAGCTCTTATAAATTTGGCATGGTTATGTTTCTCATCAGGAAACAAATCATGCCAAAATAATCGAATAAATTACGACTATTATTTAAACAAATAAAGCATAAAGCAGAGGAATTATTTGAATTAATAGCTCGATATAATTTACTTTTTTTATAATCCTGATTTAAAAAATTTCACCTAAAATAAATCATTGATTTACTTAATTATCGCTATTTTAAAGATTTCAAGTTACTTAGCTATCAAGAAAAAAATGTCTTCCTTTAGCCAGTAAAGGGAAGCGGATTAAGGAAATAGCAAGCATTTTAGGCTTATCTCATAGCCCCATTAAGCATCATAGAACGAATGCAATTAAAAAGTTTCATGTCAATGATATTACAGAATTATCAGTGAAATTATTTGAAAATATCACATTAAATTATTCAAATTAATTTTTACTGTCCATTTAGACAGCTTATATATCATTATTTATTTCTGCATAATTTGTTTTTTGAAACCTACATACACACAGGTTTAAGGAATTCAAATGGTGCTACAGGAAGAACAACAATTAGAGACGGGTTTGTCAATAATTCGACGTGCATTGCTTGTAGAGGACAACGTGGCCTGCGAACGGGTTATGTCTTGTCATTTGAGTGATCTTGGCTATCAAGTGGATTGTGCTGGGAATGCCACGACGGCTATCCAAAAGATAAGCAGTAAAATCTACGAGCTGATAGTACTTGATTTACGTTTACCGGATCGATATGGCACTGATGTGCTTCAAGCGGTACGTCAGAGCGAACTCAATTTAGATACTATTTTGCTGGTATGGAGTGCCCATCTCAATAAAAAAGACCACGAAGAATATCTAGCGATGGGAGCGGATAGTATTTTACCGAAGCCTTGTACAGCCGCTTATTTGAAAAAGGTCATTAAAAAATGCTCTGAAACACCTAAGTACCAAAGAAAATTTTATTTTCAATTAAAACTGATTCAAGAAAAATGGCAGTGTTTTTTAGAAGAGGCAACGGAGATAGAAGAGATTGATTATTTCAATAGACTGAAGCGCCTCCTTTATGAGGCTCTCGCCATCATAGAAGAGCACCAGCAATGGTTAAATTTTCAGATAAAACAAGAGCAACCCTTAGAATGGAAAAAAAACAAGTCATTAATAAATTTATCCAGGCATTTAACGCCGCTTACCCCCTAAAATTGCCCTGTATTACCGTAAGCGGTATGGACGAAGCAGAAAAGCCAACCCATCGAATATTTGCTTCGTTAGCGCCTAAATTAGCCGTATTACATTATCGTCAATTAGGGGATTACCTGGCGGCTTATAATCCACGACACCATCGAGAAAATCATCGCGCCCTTATTCGACAACTTCTTAATGGGAAAATCGACAATCCTACTTATTTTGAGCGCTTTGAGCGTTATTATTGGGGGGAATGGCCTAAGACTCCTTGGGTGGAAGAAGAGTCCGTTTGTGCTGCTTTAGAGGATGTCAGCGGCATTAAATATCAACTTGAACTTTTTGAAGAGGATAGACATAAATTACAAGCCATTATTAATCAGCTTCATGTTTGTGTATGGCCAGTGCCGCCGGGCATTCTGAAAGATAGGTCGGAGCAACTGATTGAGCGCTTGCAAAACTATTTAGATGAATATTTTGCCCACTGCGCAGAAGCAGGGGTGATCTTTATAGCTCCGATGACGAATTTACAATATCAACAGGTCAAAAAAGAAGCGGGCAAAGACCTCTTACGCCAGATTACGCAGACTCTCTCAAGCTATCAAAGGGAGATATTGGATTTAATGCCGGGTGAAGAACAGGAAATGCATTCATTCTGGAAGCAGCTAAGGACTTTATTCAGCCAATTTCTCACCGCAGTGCGATGTTTGATATTTCCCACACGTCACAACGCCGTTCATTTTTTTCAACCCGCATATCCCCAACCCATTATGGAAGATCTAACACAAAGCTTTTTTCATCGCTGCGAAGCGCTTATCAGAAAAAATGGCTAGCGTTTAAATAATTAAACCTTTTTTATCTCACAAAAGAATAACATGATGTCATTAACCCATAAAAAAATTAGCTTTTGGTTCCCGCTGAGTTTAATTCTGTATGAATTCCCTTTGTATTTTTCCAACAATCTATTCTTGCCGGCCCTGCCGCAGATAAGAGAAGTCTTTAATGTCTCCAATGCAACTGTACAGCTGAGTATTGCCCTGTGGTTTCTCGGTACTTCGACATTTCAAGTAATACTAGGCCCGCTGTCGGATCACTATGGGCACAAGAAGATCTTGTTGCTAGGCGGTCTGCTTTTTTTAGTAGCTACCTTCATCTGTAGCGTTACGCCCTCTATTACCTGGTTTCTAGCGGCGCGGTTTTTACAAGGCTGCGTCGTGAGCACTATTTTGGTAGCCGGTTATGCCAAGATTCATGAAC
>NMOS02000043.1 GCA_002290645.2 Candidatus Aquirickettsiella gammari | reverse complement strand
TTTTAGGATATAGTAGGCTAAGTTATGAAGAATTTTATAAAATATTGACACTTTTTTTGAAATACATTTCAATAACATCGCATTAAAATCGTACATTTAGTATGTTAGGTATACCATGAGAGAAAAAAATAATTCTAAAAAAATTCCTAGTTTTCGAATAGCGCATTGTGGAACTTTTCCAAAGTATCAACTAGATAAAATCCCTTTAAATGAAAAAAATATAATTTATCTTGTTAGTGTTGGAAAAGAAAAGTTTGAAGGGAAATGGGTAGAGCGTTTTGTAAATTTTATTAAAGAAATAAAACCTAAAAAAACTATTATTGTTGTAGCAGATAGCTTACAGCGATTTAATATTGAAGTAGACGAAAATATATCAGAAATAGACGCCTTACGAGAATCTGAAGAGAGAGGACAGCAATGGGTTAAAAAATATAAACCTTATTTTTCTAAATTAGATATAGACTATGAGTTTATTCATTGGGCAACCTTAAAGGAAGACAAGGATTTTAAGCAATATAGTCAGGAAATTATAGATTTAAGCATGAAAAATACCGCATTTCAGGAAGCTCTTTTAAATTCCTCAAGAGAATATACTGAGCGGCCTTCTAGGCTCAATTCCAGTATCGTATTCAATCAAGAAAAAGCAGAAATAAATTCTTGCAATTTTTTACGAGAAGAGTGTGCAGTGTTCCAAGTGCTCGCGAAAGAAAATAACAATAAGGCTATTGTTTACCCGGGTATTGCAACAAAGGTATTAGATTTTTCGATTCAACATATTAATAAAAATTATAGAACCAAAAATCCTTTTTATTGGTTGGATATGCGGCCAACGAAGGATCGTAATAAAAATAAAAGATTAGAAACACAGCTAAGCAAATCGCTTGAAAAAATTAAAACCCTACAATGTGAAACATCTAATAATTCTAGCTCCCCCTCTTTTTTTAGACAAAGTTCTCTAAATGAAAATCACTCTTATAGGAAAAATACATTAGATAACTCTATTGTATTACCTTTTTTTAGACGGCCATCTTTAGATGGAGCGCCATCATATAGCAAAAAAATACCACTAAGTTATATCCTTAATTAAAAGGCTAAAAATGACTAAAACGAATACTTATGAAAGTTTATTAAATATCATAGCAAAAGCTCCAGGACATTTTTATTGGAAAGATAAGGAAGGAGTCTATCAAGGCTCTAATGATGCGCAGGCTATTTTTTTAGGATACAAATCAGGTAAAGATTTAATTGGAAAAACCGATTTTGATTTACCTTGGAAAGCGCAAGCTAGTTATTTGCAAAAAATTGATAAACAGGTCATGGAAACAGAAAAAGAATATTCTGTGGAAGAAATCGTTGATAGATATGCTGGAATAAAAATTATATTTTTTTCTCGAAAGATACCACTTTATGATCCTAAAACTAAAAAAGTAATAGGCATCATAGGAACTTCTTTAGACATTACAGCTAGCAAGCAAGCAGAAATTGCTAAACAAGAATTTCTGATGAACATGGCGCATGATTTAAGAACCCCCTTGGCCGGGATCATAGGTCTTTCGAGTATCCAAGCGGATAGCAAAATGGAGCCGCAGGAGCAACAAG
>NMOS02000030.1 GCA_002290645.2 Candidatus Aquirickettsiella gammari | reverse complement strand
GGATTGGGAACATTTTTATAATCATCAGCGTCCACATGCTTCTCTAAATGGAAAAACCCCCTATGAGCATTATTTAGCACTAGAAAAACAAATTCCCATCCAGACTACAGTCACTGAAAAATACTGGGAAAAGCAGGAAACGATTCGCCCAAGAAATTACCAATACTTACGCTTGGCCAAAAAAATTAAGATGTCTCAGATGTCTTGAAATATCATAGGCTTTAGTAAATGTTGTTGGCATTACAAAATTCTTTTTATTATCGGTTATTTCTTATTTATTTCGCCTAATCTTTTTTATTTTGAAATTATAAATTATATTTTTAATATTGACTAGTATTTTATTTAAAAAAAATATTTTTATCAAGCGAGTCGCTATGCTCACGAAAAATTTTGGCCGTCGTGCCCCCAAAATTTGTTCGCATCACGCGACTAAAAGTAGGCCCCGATTCGTCCTGCGTCCGCCACGCACTGGCCCATTCTGGGCTGCGCGCAGTGGTTCCCACAATGACTTTACGGCGTGATGCGTTTCCTGCTTCGCCCGTCAACGCACGCCTATCGCGGGCTCCTTGACTTCGCACTTCGTGCTCTCCTTGTCTCGTCGCTGGAAAATGTGGTTATAAATAATAAGCTAATATCAACATTAATTCACAAAAATAACTTCAGCTATTTAACAGAAATCATCTAAGCTACTCAAAAAATTAACTAATCCAATTGTTTGGAATCAAGAATTTTTGCGTTAATTCGGCTTCTCTAGAACCGAGTTCTGCTTGCCAATTATAATGCCAATTAGCTTGCGGTGGCATGGATAATAAAATCGATTCAACCCGCCCGCCACTTTGTAGACCAAATAAGGTCCCTCTATCATAAATAAGATTAAATTCAACATAACGACTGCGTCGATACGCTTGAAACTGACGCTCACGATCGCCATAAGGATGGTTTTTACGTCGCTTTAGTATCGGCAGATAAGCGATGAGAAAATGTTCGCCGACACTTTGAACAAATTGCAGACAACGGGCAAAATCCCATTGATTAAGGTCGTCAAAAAATATTCCGCCTATCCCACGTGCTTCTTGCCGATGCTTTAAATAAAAATAGTCATCACAATTTTTTTTGTACTGCGGATAGAGTTCTAAGCCAAAGGGATCACACGCTAATTTAGCCGTTCGCTGCCAATGTTGGCAATCTTCTAAAAAAGCATAATAAGGGGTTAAATCAAACCCGCCACCAAACCACCAGCGTGATGTTTGCGTGTCATTACCTTCCAGCGCGATAAAACGCAGATTCATATGTACCGTCGGCACATAAGGATTTCGCGGATGGATAATAAGAGAAATACCAGTGGCTTGAAACGGAACTCCCGCCAAACAGGGATGTCGTTCGCTAGCACTGGGTGGCAAACACTCACCCAAGACATGCGAAAAATTAACCGCTCCTCGTTCTATCACCGAAGCGTCGCTCAAAACACAGGTCTTGCCTCCGCCACTGCCATTATCATGCAACCAATCATCGACTAAAAATTTGGCTTGTTCCTCTTCGTGCTCTAAGCTTCGACAAATTTTAGTTTGTAATTGTAAAAGATAATCTTTGATTGTTGGAATAATTAGGTCATAATTCATATTCAATTTCAATAATACTTTTTAGTCAGCTATGTACAACATCCTGAAAATTTGCCGTGTTCATTCCCTATGCTAGCCTGGATTAAAGCCCTACACCTGATCGCTATGGTCGCTTGGTTTGCGGGTCTGTTTTATCTACCGCGCTTATTTGTTTATCATGCCACTGCCGATGATACCGTCAGCATCGAACGCTTTAAAGTGATGGAGCATCGTCTCTATTATTTTATTATGCTGCCAGCGGCTTTGTTAACCGTGATATTCGGATTTATCTTGTTTAGTTTTTCAGCCGCCTACTATTCCCAAGCCATGTGGATGCATATAAAACTAATTTTAGTCGGTCTACTCATCGTTTTTCATGGTTATTGCGGAAAATTATTGAAAGACTTTAAACACGACAAAAATAAACACTCAAGTTTATTTTATCGCTGCTTTAATGAATTTCCAACTTTATTACTTATCGTTATTGTGATTTTGGCTGAAGTGCAACCCGGCTAAGATTAAATCTCTACCATTTCAAAGTCTTCTTTCATGGCACCGCACTCAGGACAACGCCAAGTCAACGGAACATCTTCCCAACGCGTCCCTGCGGCAACACCATCTTCCTCCCAGCCCTTTTCCTCATCGTAAACGTAGCCACAGAGTAAACACATATACTTTCTAAAAACTTGCTCGTCTTGTCTCATTTTTCGACTCTTCATTAATTAGATGATAATCACTGACATCCGTATTGCTGCCAAGTAAGTCCATGATAGCGAATATAAAGAAATTATTTCATTTTAGCAAAGTTTTTAAGCTATTTTTTTAGTTTAAGCACGCATGTAAAGCAAAGCTTTCCCCCTTAGGATTCTCTGACAAATAACGCCTCGGTAAATTCCTTGGCCGAAAAAACCCGTAGATCCTCAATCCCTTCGCCTATGCCAATAAAGCGAATCGGTAAAGCCAGTTTTTTGGCCAGCGCAAAAATTATCCCGCCTTTTGCCGTACCATCTAACTTAGTCAGCACAAGACCGGTTAAAGAAACCGCTGCATGAAAAGCGTCTGCCTGCAATAAAGCATTCTGACCGGTACCAGCATCGAGTACTAACATAATTTCATGGGGGGCGGTGGCATCGAGTTTACCGATAACTTTTTTTACTTTTTGTAGCTCTTGCATCAGATTATTTTTAGTCGCTAAGCGACCCGCCGTATCGGCAATTAAAACGTCGACATTCCGGGCTTTAGCCGCTTGAAAAGCATCGTAAATCACTGAAGCGCTATCGGCACCCTGATGTTGTGCAATCATAGGGATCTTATTTCGCTCCGCCCAAATACTTAATTGTTCGGTCGCCGCGGCACGAAAGGTATCACCGGCCGCTAACATCACCTGTTTTCCCTGTTTTTGTAGATAATGCGCCAATTTACCAATACTGGTCGTCTTACCAACCCCATTAACCCCCACGACTAAGATAAGATAAGGTTTATGCGCAGGATCTATAAATAAAGCTTGTTCAGAATGCTTTAATAAGTCACCTAACTGTTGTTGTAAAATTTCCCATACGGCATTGCCGTCGGCTAATTGCTTACGTGCTAATTGAAGTGTTAACTGCCCAATAATTTCTTCGGTGACAACAGGGCCTACGTCTGATAGTAAGAGCAACTCTTCAATCTCTTCAATTAATGCCGCATCAACGGTTTTTTTACCCCAGACTAAATTAGCCAAGCCTTCGGTTAATTGATGGCGTGTTTTTTGTAAGCTATTTTTGATACGACTAAAAAAACTACTCTTTACAGGGGTGAGGTTATCGATATCATTGCTTACATCTTTGTGTTTTAAAAAATTAAACATGGTCTAGAAATAACTTGAATGAAACGTTTATAATAACAGGAGTTTTGCCAAGCAATGAAACAAACTTATAAAATAAAGCTTTATTACAAAAGTCTTAGCGCAAATTGCCTAATTTGAATTCGTCTAATCAAAGTCGTGTTTTTTCATGAAAAAAGCTCAACTAAGAATTATTGCCGGCCAGTGGCGCGGCCGGAAACTCCATTTTCCGACGGTCCCTGGATTACGCCCTACCCCAAATCGCATTCGAGAAACCTTATTTAATTGGTTAGCGCCTTATCTAAGCGATGCCAATTGCTTGGATCTATTTGCCGGTAGCGGTGCTTTAGGTTTCGAGGCGCTCTCCCGCTGCGCTAAATCGGTCACCTTTATTGAGCAATCTGCGACATTGGTCCCGTATTTAGAAAAACAAATAAAACTATTCGCTGCTGAAGATAAAGCCGCGGTTTATCAGGCACGATTTCCATTTGATGCTGCAGCGATATTCAAGGGAGAGAAACCTTTATTCAATCTCGTATTTCTCGACCCTCCTTTTCATCAAAATCTGCTTGGAAACGCCTGTCATTGGCTGATCAAAGAAAAGCTAATTAGCCATGAAAGTATTATTTATATTGAGACAGAAGCTACGCTTAAAAACCTTTTATTGCCGCCAAATTGGCATATCCAACAATGTAAAATAGCCGGGAAAGTACAGTACGGCTTGATTAAGCTGAAACGATAAAAAGCATGTCTTGACTTTATGGAACCTTCTTGTTTCAATGCCAGGATAAGTGTAGAGAATTTTATCTAAAATAAGACATGAAAAAAATAACAGTCGCGCTTTTTGCAAGCCTCCTAGCCGGGTGTGCAACACAAAATCTACCGGATTCCGTTACCCCTTCCATTAACACGCGCTCAGATGATGCCTCCATCAGGCTTGCGGAAGCGGCACGTTCTGTTAGCCAGTCATTGAATGAATTAAAAGCGCTGGAGAAGGCTTCAACCCCCCCTATCAGTAAGCCTTTACCGTATCCGGGCTCCTCGGGTTTGGAAAATATTGTCGCCTCGGTCGACTGGTCGGGCCCGATAGAGCCGCTGCTAAAGCGTATTGCTAAGCTGGCGCATTATCGCTTAGAGCGAATAGGACATCATCCGGCTATTCCTATCTTGGTGACGGTTTCGTCACAAAATACCTCATTAGGATATATCATTCGTGATATCAATCTCCAAGCCGGTGAAAAGGCAAATATCCTGGTTTATCCGGGTATTAAGACCATCGAATTACGTTATGCTAGAAATTAATTTTAAATATTTACGATGAAACGAATAACAAGTTATCGAAAAAACGCTATTTGTCTATTGGCGAGCTTGAGCCTGGGTAGCTTTCTTGTCGCTTGCAGTACGACCCAGCCTAATTATCAAACGGTCGGTAATTTAAATAATTTAAATCAGCTACAAAATCTGCACGCTAAAGCGACTCCTAGCAAAAAACAAATGACTGGTCTACACGCACAAGCATTACAAGACATTGCCATGAGTATCGGCGCTCAAGCAGGTCTTGCTTGGCGCTCTGAACAGATTAATCAGGTCCTTAGCAAAAACGCATCCAATTTGGATCGTATTTTTAATTTTAATTTAATTTTACTCGATCATAACGTAGTACCCCCTGTATTAGTACAGGGAAATAGTTCACTTAATCTTGCCGATGCGCAAACCTTGCGTATCGATGATCGCGCTTACCAAATTATTAGTCAGGCGCACTTTATCACCGCTCCACCGCAATGGCGTAATTATATTTGGATGGATTACCAACATCCCGAGTTACCCTTACCGGCCTTTTTACCGAAAACAGCTGAAGAACGTATTATATGGAAAAAATATGCCACTATCGGTTGGCAAGATGGCGTTCAGCAAGCCGACGCTATTTTCAATGATAACCTAGCCCGCTTAACACGGGATTATAACGGGATGGCGCTTTATCGTCGCTTATTACTCAAAGGGATGGTCAGTAAGCCTTTTGTGGCACAGACTGATCTAGGTATAACCGGTAATGATTCTGCGCTACACATTAATGACCAATTATTGCGTATTACTTCATTGCCCAAATTACAAATTAATCCCGGTCGATGGAAATCCATCGTAACGCATGACAGTGCACCTACTAAAGAATGAGCCAGTACGTTTTACCACAGCCGCTTGCCTAGCTCAGCTGTTAATTCATTGTCAAAAATTAGCCGCCTCTGATATTACCTTACAAACCGGTGAACCTGTTTTTGCCGAAGTGTATGGTCGCCTATTGCGTATCACGCAGCGTAAATTATCCAATACCGAAGTCGCTGAAATCTTGAATCTCATTTACGGACCTAATGGTAGCGCACAAATTCTAAGTGGTGTTGATATCGATACCCACTATGAATTTCGGCCTAATCGCAATGAACGTTATCGATTTCGAGTCAATGCAACCGGATGTTTGGTAGCAGGTCATGATGCCATTCAAATCAGCTTTCGAACCATCCCAAGTACCCCGCCTAAAATGTCTGATCTCAATCTTGAGCCGCAATTAGTCGATGCCTTGGCGCCTGCGCAAGGTATTGTTTATGTAACGGGTGCCACCGGCTCAGGTAAAACGACTTTATTAGCGGCCATTATCCGTGATCTGGCTGAAAAAACAGAGAGTCATCGCAAAATTCTCAGCTATGAAGCGCCGATAGAATTTGTTTATGATACGATCACGATGCCCAGTGCCATTATCAGTCAATCAGAAATACCCCGACATCTGCCGAGTTTCGCCGCCGGTGTACGTAATGCCTTACGTCGTAAACCACGTCTCATCTTAGTCGGTGAAGCACGTGATCCTGAAACAATCAGTGCCTCTATCGAAGCGGCTTTAACGGGGCATCCGGTATATACCACCTTACACAGTAACGGTGTCGCTGAAACATTAAGACGACTGGTGAATTCATTTCCGGCCGATGAAGTAAAAGCAAGGATGATCGACATTATCGAAACTATTCGCGTCGTTATTTGGCAACAATTGGTTCCGAGTCTCGATGGCAAACGTATCGCCTTACGTGAATTTTTAATTTTTGACGAAAAATTGCGGGATATTTTGCTAGATTCTAAATTAGAAAATATCAGCGCCATAACGCGTCACTTACTCAAAGAATACGGTCAACCGATGTCGCTGGATGCAAAACGTAAATTTGATGCGGGCCTAATCTCAGAACGCGACTATAAACGTTTAATACTCCGAACAGAACTCACCAAACAACATGCTGGATCCTAAAACGGCATGGCGGCCGACTACTTCTATTAGCTTATTAGCTTTACGGGCAAAACTTTTAGCACAAATCCGTCAATTTTTTCTTGAACGTAGCGTTTTAGAAGTAGAGACCCCTCTACTGGCGCATGCCACGGTCACTGATCCCCATTTACATAGCTTTCAAACCCACTATGTTTTAGATAACTCCCAACAACAAACACTCTATCTACAAACCTCACCTGAATTTGCCATGAAACGCTTATTAGCCGCCGGGAGCGGTCCCATTTATCAAATCAGCAAAGCATTTCGTAATCAAGGTGAATCAGGCCGTTACCATAATCCAGAATTTAGCTTATTAGAATGGTATCGACCCGACTTTAATCACCACCATTTAATGGATGAGGTCGAAAGCTTATTAAAAACACTTTTGGATTGTGACAGCGCGCAACGCTTTAGCTATGCGGAGATCTTTCAACGCTATCTTAATATTGATCCGCATCGAGCAACGCGAGAAGATTTAAAGCAAATTCTAACTCATTGCAAACTATCCGCAGAAAATCTAGGTTTAAGCAATCTAAATGATTACTTAAATTTCTTAATGGCGCATGTTATAGAACCGCAATTACCGAAACAATTAATCTTTATTTATGATTTCCCGGTTTCTTTAGCCGCTTTGTCGAAAATAAGTAGCGGAAATCCAGCGGTGGCTGAACGTTTTGAGGTCTATCTCGACGGGATAGAGCTGGCGAATGGTTTTCACGAGCTCAGTGACGCCAGAGAACAACGACAACGCTTTACTGATGATTTAAATGAACGCGCATCACGCGCTTATCCCTCTGTACCCATCGATGAATACCTACTCGCCGCTTTAACCCACGGCCTTCCCAACTGTGCCGGCGTTGCTTTAGGCCTGGATCGGCTTTTAATGCGTGTTGCTAAAGCTAATAACCTATCAGAAGTCATTAGCTTCCCTGTGCAGCGTGCTTAGACAAGGTCAGCTATTTTTATTTTCTTATTTACCCTATTCTCTTTCTCTACCTCATCACTTTGAATAATCTTCACACCCACGGTTTGCATTTCAGAAATAGCCACACGTCCATCTTGCGGATTTACATTCACTGCTCGACATCCGTCTTCAATCAAATAGGTTTTAAATCCCAGTTTACAGGCATCCAAAACGGTATATTTAACGCAATAGTCGGTCGCCACGCCCATGATATAAACTTCAGTGATTTGTAATTTTTTTAAAAAATCCGCTAAACCGGTTTCTTTTTGATGATCATTATCAAAAAATCCACTGTAGCTATCAACTTGAGCATCGCTGCCTTTACGAAATACCTTAATGACGTGATCCAGCTTAAGCCCTTTTACGAATTCAGCGCCCTTGGTATTTTGTACACAATGCACCGGCCAAAGTACCTGTGATAATCCGGCCTGTTGGATGAACTCTCCCGGAAAAGAATGCTTATGGTTAGCGGCAAAACTCGCATGATCTTCTGGATGCCAATCTTGTGTTGCCACCACATATTTAAAATGTTGCTGTACACGATTGGCAACCGGAATCACTTCATCCGCATGTTCTACCGCTAACGCTCCCCCGGGCATAAAATCATTTTGTAAATCCACTAAGATCAAGGCTTTTTTCATAAAAATTATATTCCAGGAGCAAAAAGATTATTATATTAATTAAGCTAGCCTCATACCCATATCCCTAACTGTTCTCTTTATTTTAATCTTTTTTTTCAGTACAGGAAAGGAAAAAATGCCTGGTAAATTTAATGCGCTCGCCTGTCAAAGTAAGTAATTACATGGCTGACAAGCCATGCTAATCTGCTATTTTGCAATCAAATTTTTGCCCTAAGCGGAATATGACTCCCTCGCTAAAAAAACGCATCACGGCGCGGTAAAGAACGAATAACTCGTTGCGGCGGTTTCGTTATCAGACGCAGTGGTTTGATTTTGCTGCGGCGCCATACGGGCGGCCTCGACTTGTCTTTGCAGTTCTTGAATTTCTACCATCCTCGCATCGTGCCTCGCTATCCTCGCGTCGTGCCTCGCTATCATCTCGTCGTGTCTCGCTATCCTCGCGTCGTGCCTCTCTTTTTCTTTCTCATAAAAATTAACATAATCATCCGTAAATTCTTGATATAAATTCCTATATTCTTGTAGTACTTCATCTAAGGATTTCTCGCGCTGGCGTTGTTGTTATTTCTCAAAATTTGATTCCTTAGGAATTAAGCGCCGAATGATGTTAATGTCTTGCTTCAACTTGTTGAGACTAATTTCTCGCAGGCGCAAAAACTGACAACATAGCGCATGCTGTATCTGCTTAATCGACTCATTAGGCGATTGTTGTTTATCCGGATGAAATAAGCTAACCTCATTAAATATCTATAATAAATTAGCATAAGCTTGGAAATTAAAGGTAGGTTTTGAAACGGTTCTCTGTTCATGAAAGTGCCAGACCAACTTACGTATTTGTTGTATCAGTTCTTCCATTTTTGTA
>NMOS02000042.1 GCA_002290645.2 Candidatus Aquirickettsiella gammari | reverse complement strand
AATTTTCTCTGGCTTTTAGTTTTCTATTTTTAGAATTCATTCGTCAACTAATTTATGAAACTTTATCTATGAAATTAGGCTGCCTAACTTTAATATAAAATGTAGCGAATGTCATGAAACTTCACAAGTTAACCGCTCGTCATGGAGCGGGCCGGGTAAAAAAATCGGTGCTAGTTCCAGGTCTTTCTTCGCCTTGTGACGACACCGCTTCTTCTGATGAGCGATGCATAGCCATGTTTTCTGTCAATAAATCACTTAATCTTTCAAGCTTTTCTTCCATCCTTGCAAGCTGCGCTTTCAATTTTACACTCCTTTTCATCGCTTCCTCAAACTCTGCTCTGGATTTTTCACGATCACGTTGTATCTCCTCTAAAACGCCTTTGTATTTTGATTTCCATTGGGGAATGCAATTTTTGAGTACTCTCAAACCTGCTCTCAATGTTTCCAGTGCAGTCTCTGAGAGTTGATGAAATTCTTTAAATAACTCCGTTTGTATCCGGCTTAAATCCTTGTTTCCATTTGATTTATCCGGATGAAATAACAGTGCACTACTTCGAAAAAATTTTATTAGGCGGGACTGTAGATCTTCTGACCATTTTATCGCTATCTCGTACTCAACTCTACCTTGTTTAGCGTCATTGATCAGTTGTTGATAACCAGTTATCTGTGGCTCTATCACCATCCTTATACTATTGAGACTTTGTTCTAATAATGCTTTTATCTTAATACATGCTTCAGCCCTTCCTTCCTCTAACAAGCCTACTATCGCCTCTCGTTGAGAGTTAACCCAACCGCCTACCGAATCTATATCACCCAGATTCGCTTTTCCGCTAGGATACATTCCAAGCGTATTTCTTGTCGCTACCGCAGGGCCTACATAAACGAGTTCCTGCTTATCCGATAAAACGCTATCCTCTGTCGCCTCATAGGCCGCACTAGACGCGGTAGCCCCCTCATTGTGAGCACTGACTTGATCGGGGGGAAATAATCCTGATAGTAAATAATCACGCATAAGCTTCTCTAACTCTTGAGATCCTTTTTTTATTCGACTTCGTACCGCCGGTAATTTTTTTAATTTTTTGTCCATATACTTTAAAAGTCTTTGCTCTGTTTTTTGTTCGCGTTGATTTAATATCGATGTAAATTGACTTTGTAGCCAATTTACATCACCTGCATGTTGTTCTAAAATCTTCTCAGCGTATTTTATGTCTTGATCAAACCAAGCCGCCAGCTCTAAAAGGATAGCTCGTTCTTGTCCTATCCTAAAAACAGAACTCGTATAGCTATGTTGTTTCTGCACTTCGCTAAAGGCAAGACAGCGCTGATAATAAGCATAGGCCTTGCGCTTGTTATTAATCGACGTAAATAAACTCAACCACCATCGTTGCCAAAAGGGTCTTTTCCAATAACGTTGAAGCTCAGTGTGTAGTGCTTGCGGCTCTAAATCAAAGAGCCGCAGACTACTTAAGCTCACCTCATCTCGCTTCCACAGAGGGCATTC
Source organism: Candidatus Aquirickettsiella gammari (assembly GCA_002290645.2). GTDB lineage: Bacteria > Pseudomonadota > Gammaproteobacteria > Diplorickettsiales > Diplorickettsiaceae > Aquirickettsiella > Aquirickettsiella gammari. Next base: position 159 of record NMOS02000042.1, on the reverse strand, counting down.
TTCACTTAATGTCGGGACAATTAAAAAAACAGTGTAAACCTCCCAAACTTACCCCAGTTTTTAAATAGAGTAATTTTTGTTTAGGGATTGAGAATAGTATATTGGTGTTTGATTATTTAAAGCTTCATGGGGTCTTTCCTCGTTGTAATGTTTAAGCCA
>NMOS02000003.1 GCA_002290645.2 Candidatus Aquirickettsiella gammari | reverse complement strand
CTGATCCCATTCCGAACTCAGTCGTGAAACGGTTCTGCGCCGATGATACTTTGGGGTTCCCCCATGGGAAAGTAGGACACCGCCAGGCTACTTACAAAAACCCGCTCTACGCGGGTTTTTCCTTTTTAAGCGTTTAAAAAAAATTTTTTCCCTATAACCTCTCAGTGAATCTTTTCTTCACTACGCGTTTCAGGCTATAAACCCTTATTCTAGTATTGCAAGGTTTGAGCATGAAATAACTACTTATATAAAAGTGTTTAAGCCTCTATAATCAGTATTTCATCACATCACTTCTCGAGAAATCCTTATGTCGATTAAAGAAAACTCAAAAATAAAAGTTGCCGTTCTCTATGGTGGCCGATCGGCTGAACATGAGGTTTCTTCACAATCGGCGGCCGCCGTGATCAAACATTTAGATCGAAATAAATTCACTATCATCCCTATTGGTATTGATAAACAAGGATATTGTTTTGTTAACGATGTCAGCCAGTTCTCAGGACAAGAATTAGTCAGCGCTTTGCCCCTGCAGACCAAAACCTCAACGACTTTAACGAGTATAGCGGAACTCAATTATGGTAAAAAACCGATTTGCGACGTGGTTTTTCCGCTGTTACACGGATCCTTCGGTGAAGATGGCACGATACAAGGTTTACTGGAAATATTAGACCTAGCCTATGTCGGTGCTGATGTATTAGGTTCAGCACTGAGCATGGATAAGGATATGGCGAAACGTTTAGTCAGTGGCGAGTCTATTCCGGTGGTTCCCTTTTTAACACTGAATTCCGGTTTATGGTCGACTAAACAGGCGCAATCTAGAGCAGAAATTGAGCGAAAAATATCCTATCCACTGTTTGTCAAACCAGCTAATTCGGGTTCCAGTTTAGGCGTCACTAAAGTTAAAAAGTCTACTGATCTAAGCGCAGCAATTGAACTTGCCTTCACTTATAGCACTAAGGTTTTATTGGAAAAAGCCTTCGAGGTACGTGAAATTGAGATCGCCGTATTAGAAAATTCACACTGGGGGGAGGAGCCTTTGCTCAGTACCGCCGGTGAAATTATTCCGCGTCATGAGTTTTATTCGTATAAGGCCAAATATTTGGACGCCAAGGGCGCCGAATTAATTATTCCGGCGGTATTGCAAGCAGGGCAGTTAACACAACTAAAAAGTTATGCCGCTCAGATCTTTACCCGCTTAAATTGTGCCGGTATGGCCAGAATTGATTTTTTCATCGAAAAGCAATTACAAAAAATTTATTTTAATGAGCTCAATACTATTCCTGGATTTACTCCGATCAGTATGTATCCTAAATTATGGCAAGCTTCGGGTATTTCCTACCCACAGTTACTGAGCGAGTTGATAGAGTTGGCGATGGCACGCCATCGCCGTTTAGATTCACTAAAACACCCACTTTGAATAAAGTGCGAACTTAATTAATAAATAAAAAAGCAACAAAAACTAATATGTCTTTGCTGCTTTTAAGTGTGCTTATTTACTAAACGAGTAGCTTCCATTCGAAGGACTATTTACTGTCTCATTACTAGCCGAAGTTCCAAAAAATTTATGCATTTGAAATCCTTCTTTTGCAGTATGATATTTTTTTAATACCTTTGGAAAATGATATTCTTCAAAAGTTTCTCTATCCTCATAAACTTTACTTTTTTCGTTAGATAAAGTAAGACTTCTTTCATAGAAAATTTCTTTAGCTTCTACTATCGATTTATCGCTAAGTTCACATCCCATTTCAGATAAAATATGCTCGAGCATACGTAGATCTGAATTATCCAATTCAAAACGCTTAGCGATATCGCTACTCTGGTCAACTTTTTCTATAAATCTATCTGGTGATAATTTCGATTTTCCCATTGCCTCTGAATAATCTGAAATGACTTTTTCAACGATATATTCAATATTTTTGGGAAGTGTATACTTTAAGGGTCCCATTTTACGGGCTTGTTTATCCGCTATATAGCGTATAAGATTATCCTTACTTGGATAATCCCGTTTATCTCTAACATAATTTTGGTAAAAATTATAGACAGAAAGTTGTTGCTCAGGTTTGCAGCCAAGCTTTTTTTCTGATGCTAACTTCCAATAGTTACCTGAAGCATCCACCATAGGAGGCCGCATTGTAATAGGTGATACTTTATGATTTATACTTTTATAAAGCTGCTCATTTTCTACTGGGTAGCCATACTTTTTTATTGGATCAGGGATAGACCCGAGAATTAAGTCGTTCGGTATAATGATTTTTGCCGTGGTTTTTGTTTTATCTAATAACTTTTCCAGCGCAAAGAGCTCTGTAATAGATAAGGATTTCAGGTATTCATCACTTGTCTCATCGAGAGCAGTCGCATCTATCAGCTCAAGGGTTAATCTTTCGCCATTGCTCCCTTCATCTTTATTAGCTAATTTTGGAAGAGGGAATTCATGTAAATAATCATTATTACCTTGGTCGCCCAGGTCTTTTTTATCGACTGATTTAATTCTAACTCGGAGCGACGCCGGGTTTAAAGTGGATTTTCCGTTTAATAAAACGATACGTCCATCTTCTTCTAAGCGCATGGAGTTTTGAAAGGAGCAACGCAGCCAGTTGCGCAGCTGAGAATTTAGCTTTTTTTCTTCGCGCATCATCAATTCGAACACGCGGTAACGTGTTATTTGATGCAGTGTCCATTCTCTATCGTACGAATATCCTAATAGGTCTAATAATTTTAGATGATATTCAGTTATTATGTGCCTTAATCGATTACTCGGCCCATCTTCGCATCCATCAATAAATGGACTAATGACACAGTAGTATATTGCAAGATCTAAGGGACATTCAGAGAATGGTTGAATCGCTGCGTCACCCGATAAAGTGATACGGGAACGACTGGATTTTAAGCATTCTATGAGATAGGCTTTGAAGGCGTTCATTAATTTAACACTATTTTCATCCTCGCTATTGTATCTGTGTTCTTTACAAAAAAAATACACGACTGCTAGCCATAGTGCTGATAGACTAAGTAACTTATTGTTTCCAAAAAAAATCTCGGATAAAGCGTGCCGGTTGGCTATGTTATGATTAGGTTTATTCTCCAGCGAGAGAAATGCGCCTAATTGTCTTCTCGTAGTGGGAGATAAGAATAGTGTTTTTGACTTCGATGTTTTATACGCGTTTAATTCGCTATCCGTATCTCTATCTTCGCTAATTAATTTCATTTTTATAGCCGTCTCTAATCCGATATCCAAATCTATAATTTCGCTAAGTCTACTAATTAAGTTTGGATTATCTAAGATTAATAAAGGGTTGTTTGTATACGCATCTGAGTTTTCAAGAGAAGAAAAAACAGTAGCATTACCCTTAGGAACGAATAATAAAGGGATATCCTTATCAAACATGATGGAACATTCATAGGCGCTATCAGCGATATCGCCTAATTCAAGGTCATTAAGCGGTACTGAATCATTAGTTCCTTCAGCACGTGCTAACCTATTATTTTTAGGGTTATTGTTACGGTTTGAATCTCTAAAATCAACACTTATCCCTTTGGCACATAAGCTTATTATATTTTTAATACTTTCGTTTACTAAAGATTCTAAGTCGTCTGAATTGCATGGTTTTATAATATCCTTCATCCTTTTCAAGATCTCTTTTTTCTTGCTCCCCTTACTGGTGTAAGTATTAGCGTTAGTCTCCACTAAGAGTTCCCTGAGCTGAATAAAATTCTCCTTATCTTCATCTGCTGATACTTTTCTTTTATCGGCTAATATTGTGTTTAGTAAATTTTTCTGTAAACTTACTGCCTCTTGGTGCAATCTCTGGAGTTGTGGAGCCTGAGCGTCCCTGCCTGGGTTTTGATCCTTTATTTGACCTATAATTTCATCAGACTCTTGAACAAATAGTTGGGGATTATTTAGATATTTATTTAAATCAAGACGAATTTGTTCTTTAATTGATTTTGTTTTATTTAAAGCTAACTGTCCTTGCAGTCCATTTCTTATTTCGTCGTTATCGTCGCAATCAAGCCCGATCTCTTTAAGTTTTTTTTCTACCGCTTTTTCTAATTCTTGGCCTTCTAATAAATCATATACATATGTTTTAAATTTCTTAGCCCTATCAGTGAAGGGTACTGCTACTGACAAATTCATTGAACTATTCTCTGCATCTGTACTTATGAAATAGATCTGCAGATCTGAAAATTTAATCTCTAAGGATTTTAACGTTTTATCGCATTTACTAATACATTGTTCAGTATCTTCTTTACTCGGTCTGCCTAGGGTCGCTATTTCACCATCTGTAATGATCGTCAATTTTAGATCTGAAGACGGTATATTTTCTTTCTTTATTTCTTTACTTAAGAAATCAACAAATACAAATGGATTGGTACAGCCTTGACCCCCATATTGACCAGGGATATTTTTTATTTCTGTAAAAGAGCCTATTTTCAAGCTAGACCATAGAATATAGAGAGTATTATCGTCATCGCTTGACGTCTTTTTTATTATCTCTTGAACTTTATTCCAGTATTTACTGTTAGGTCCACCGGTAGAGCCAGACTTATCAATTGCAAAGATGTGCTTCATAAATGGTATCCTTTTGTTGTTACTAGGTTGCTAGATAATTTTAATTTTGTTTATTTTCAAATAAGAACAAAAAAGCTATAACCGCTAATCATTAAACTAATCTTAACAGAATATCATCCTTTTGGTGATGTGAAAAAGTAAGGATTAAAAAATTATTTAATTGTTTGTTGCTAATTGAATTTGATGAAACAAACGAGGTATTTGTTGCTGCAATAGTGCATCGATAGCGAGCGCTTTGGCTTGATACACGCTTGGTCTGCGCGGATAAATTCTATCGTTAACCCAATGCAGCGACCAATCACCGGTTGTATTAACACAAGCCGCGGCAAAGTTTTTTAAATGATATTTTTCTTCAATCTCGAGACAGCCAGCTAAAAAAATATCCACATAGGATTGCACGATCGGATAACGCGCCGAGGGTGCTGCCATTAATTCAGGTTTTAATGCGTAGATCCAATATTGGCCAAGCGGTAGTTTTTGATCAATGAGTAAATGGATATCGGCGCTCTTCACTAAGAGGCGACAATAATATTTTTCCCGACGGTCATAATTTTTTAAGGAATTAACCGAGGCTAATTTAAATAGGGTGCCATTAAAATGGGCGTTGGCTTTTTTAATAACGCCTAAATAGGTGGTGCTCAATCCAATGGATAAACCTTTAGCAAACCAACCGCGTTGGTAATGGTCGATGAGTACCGGTTTGTTTTCACCGCTGGTCTTGTCGGTGGCTTTTTTAGAGGCGGTTTCTATCAGTGAACCATAGCCAATAATATATTGGGATAGATTTGGATTGGCTTGAGGGTGACAGTCGTCATTGGGTTTAGAAAATGTCTGAGCGCTTATCCATAAAGTGATAGAAAATAAGAAAATTCGTTTAATCATTGGCGTGTCATCTATTTTAATGCATCGTACTAATGAGCTTTAAGTCTATTTCAAGCTGTCTTTGTTTGCAAGGGGTAGAACTTGCGGCTTAGGCATTGAATTGTTTAGGGTTAGCCAGCAAATTTTTAGCGGCTGAAATGACTTAACTCATTTAAATGACTCGTGACCGATTCATAACTTAATTCATTATCATCACGACTTGTTTCCGGATTCGTTTTTTTTAGGTGTCGATGTAAATAGCGATCTAAATCGCTGCAGCTTTTCAGGCGTTTTGTCGAGTGTTAGCTTAGGCTCATCGGACGGCCTAAATAACTTGGTTTTTTTACGCTGATGTTCGGGTTCAGATTGCGTGCAGACCGCTTTTAATCTATCCAGCGCTTGTTACTGTTGATGATGCTTGGATTGAATAACGGTTGTGCTGATGTTAATGGCCAATAATGTAATTGCCAGCAAGACCGTTAATGTAATGCCGACCGAGGCTAAGGGTATGAGAATGGTGCTAAGTAATGCAATCAGCGAAGTCGCAAATAGGCTCAATAGGAGCAGGTGACGCGTTCGTTCACTGGCCAAGAAAGCTTTATTACAGTTATCAAGATAATCATTGACGCTACTTTTGCTATTTATAACTACTCAACGTTTAGGTATGGAATTTTGCCCCGCGAAGGTTGTATACTAACGGTAAAATTGCTCCGGGTATTCAAAGAACTATGTTGCAAGCCTACTTTCCCATCCTCATCTTTATTGCCTTTGGTTTGTTCGTCGGTGTGGCAGCTTTATTTATTGGCCGTTTGAGTGCGCCACAACATCCTGATGCGGCTAAATTATCGCCTTATGAGTGTGGTTTTCCAGGGATAGCTGATGCGCGTTTGCCTTTTGATATACGTTATTATCTGGTCGCTATTTTATTTATTATTTTTGATCTCGAAACGGCGTTTTTGTTTCCTTGGGCAGTTTCTTTGCGACGTATTGGTTTACCCGGTTTAATCGCCATGGGGATCTTTCTGGGGTTACTCTTGATAGGTTTTATTTATGAGTGGAAAAAAGGCGCATTACAATGGGAATAGAACCCTTATTACAACAACAAGGTTTTGCAACGACATCTTTGGATAAGCTTTTAGCTTGGGCGCGTAGTGGATCCTTGTGGCCGATGTCATTTGGTTTAGCGTGTTGTGCGGTCGAAATGATGCATTCGGCGGCGGCACGTTATGACTTGGATAGGTTCGGTGTGGTCTTCAGACCGAGCCCAAGGCAATCAGATGTCATGATCGTGGCAGGGACTTTATGTAATAAAATGGCACCGGCTTTACGCAAGGTTTACGATCAAATGGCAGAACCGCGTTGGGTGATCTCGATGGGTTCGTGTGCCAACGGAGGCGGTTACTATCATTATTCCTATTCTGTGGTGCGTGGTTGTGATCGCATCGTGCCGGTGGATGTGTATGTGCCGGGCTGCCCTCCAACACCCGAGGCCTTGGTCTATGGTGTTATCCAATTACAAAATAAAATTAACCGAACTCACTTTATCGAGCGTCGTTAAGTATGTCAGCTTCTGTCCCGCTACTTCAAAAACTAAACCAACGTTTTGTCGATGTGATTCAAGAGATGACCATTGCGCTAGATGAAATAAGCTTGGAAATTTCTGCTGAACAATTACTTGAGGTTTGTTTAGCGCTGCGTGATGAAGCAGATTTTAAATTTGAGTTATTAGTGGATATCTGTGTCGTAGATTATTCCGACTATGGAGTCAGCGAATGGGAAACCAATCAGGCTAGTTTAACCGGCTTTGAACGGGGTGTTGATAACAGTGGTGAACAGCGCCCTATACCCTGGCATAAACCACGCTTTGCGGTGGTCTATCATTTTTTATCGCTGGTGCATAATCAGCGTTTACGTTTAAGGGTTTTTGCAAGGGCTGAGCCGCCGCAAGTGCCCTCTGTCATCACGCTTTGGCCGGCAGCCAATTGGTATGAACGCGAAGCGTTTGATTTGTATGGGGTTTTCTTTGTCGGTCATCCTGATCTGCGCCGTTTGTTAACGGATTATGGTTTCGTTGGTCATCCTTTCCGTAAGGATTTTCCCTTAACCGGCCATGTTGAAGTGCGTTATGACGCCAATCAAGCGCGGGTTATTTATCAACCCGTGACCGTAACGCCGCGTACCTTAGTGCCGAAAACGATTCGTAAAACCACCCATGAAAATGCCTTAACGTGTTTTCATAAAAAACCAGAGTGAGTGTTGCATGCCCGAAATACGTAATTACACCTTAAACTTTGGTCCGCAGCATCCGGCCGCGCACGGTGTGTTGCGTTTGATTCTGGAGTTAGACGGCGAGGTGATCCAATCGGCGGATGCGCACATTGGTTTATTGCATCGTGCCACGGAAAAATTAGCTGAATCTAAACCCTATAACCAAAGTATTGGCTATATGGATCGTTTAGATTATGTCTCTATGATGTGTAATGAACATGCCTATGTGTTGGTTATCGAAAAATTATTAGGCATCACGGCGCCTAAACGGGCGCAATACATTCGAGTTTTATTTGATGAGATTACCCGTGTACTGAATCATTTACTTTGGTTAGGTGCGCATGCCTTAGATATTGGCGCGATGACGGTTTTTTTATATTGTTTTCGTGAACGTGAAGATTTAATCGATTGCTACGAAGCGGTGTCCGGATCGCGTATGCATGCGACTTATTACAGACCGGGCGGTGTTTACCGTGATCTACCGGATAAAATGCCACAGTATAAATCCTCACAATGGCATAACGAAAAAGAAACGCGTGCGCTGAATGCCAATCGAGACGGCAGTTTACTCGATTTTATCGAAAGCTTTACGACGCGTTTTCCTAAGCTTATCGATGAATACGAAACCTTACTGACGGATAATCGGATTTGGAAACAGCGTACGGTCGGCATCGGCGTGTTATCACCCGAACGCGCTTTGCAACTAGGCTGTACCGGACCTATTTTGCGTGCCTCGGGTGTGGCTTGGGATCTGCGTAAAAAACAACCGTATGAGGTTTATGATGAGTTGGACTTTGATATACCGATAGGTCGCGAAGGGGATTGCTACGATCGTTATCTGGTCCGTATTGAAGAAATGCGCCAGTCGAATGCATTGATCAAACAATGTGTCGATTGGTTGCGCGCTAACCCAGGCCCTGTGACCTTAGCGGAACATAAGATTGTGCCACCACCTCGTGTGGAGATGAAAAGTGATATGGAATCACTGATTCATCATTTTAAATTATTTAGCGAAGGTTATTCTGTGCCGCCAGGAGAAGCCTATGCGGCGATTGAACATCCTAAAGGTGAGTTTGGAATTTACATGGTATCGGATGGCGCCAATAAACCGTATCGGGTTAAAATACGCGCCGCCGGTTTTCCCCATTTAGCGGCGTTAAATGAATTAGTTTCCGGACACATGATAGCCGATTTAGTCGCTATACTGTCGAGCCTTGATATCGTATTTGGTGAAATTGATCGATGAAGCAAGCCAGTCCTGAAAAAAGCGTAGATTTACCCGCTGATTTAAAAGCAGCGATTGATAAATGGGCCAAAAAATATCCGCCTGAACGCCGACAATCGGCGGTGTTATCGGCTTTGACCTTAGCGCAAGAACATAACAAAGGTTATTTGTCGCTGGCATTGATTAATGCGGTGGCCGATTATTTAGGCATGTCGCGGGTGACCGCCTATGAGGTGGCTACTTTTTACACCCTTTATGAACTAGAACCGGTTGGCCGACATAAGATTGAGGTTTGTACCAATATTTCTTGCCTGCTCAAAGATTGTGACAAACTTGTTAAGCATTTAAAAGAACGCTTACAGATCAGCTTCGGTGAGACCAGCGCCGATAAAAAATTTACTTTACGGGAAGTGGAATGTTTAGGGGCTTGTGTGAATGCGCCCGTGGTACAAATAGGTAAGCGTTATTATGAAGATTTAACGCCCGAAAAATTAGATAAAGTGTTGGATAATTTAGATGGCGAATGATATTTGTTTCCGTACTTTACATCTTGATCCGCCGTGGAGCTTAGCCAGTTATCGGCGTGTCGGTGGATATCAGGTGTGGGAAAAAATCTTAAAGGAAAAAACCGCCCCTGAACATATTATTGCGGAGTTGAAAACATCGTGTTTACGCGGCCGCGGTGGGGCTGGTTTTCCGACTGGATTAAAATGGAGTTTTATTAGCCGAGGTGCGCCGGGTCAAAAATATATACTGTGTAATTCCGACGAAGGCGAACCGGGAACCTGTAAAGATAGAGATATATTACGTTTTAATCCGCATCAATTAATTGAGGGTTTGGCGATTGCCGCTTATGTGATGGGGGCGAGTGTTGGCTATAATTATATCCGCGGCGAATACCATGAACCTTTCGAGCGTTGTGAGGCCGCTTTAGAGGAAGCGTATGCGGCCGGTTTATTAGGAACGAATATTTTAGATTCAGGATTTGAACTGCAGTTGTATAATCATATGGGTGCCGGTGCTTATATTTGCGGTGAAGAAACCGCCTTAATGGAATCCTTAGAAGGAAAAAAAGGTTTTCCGCGTTTTAAACCGCCTTTTCCGGCTAATTACGGTTTATATGGCTGTCCGACGACGATTAATAATACTGAAACCTTGGCGTCTGTTCCGGTTATCTTGCAAAACGGTGGGCAGTGGTTTTTAGATTTGGGTAAGCCTAATAATGGCGGTTGTAAATTATTTAGTGTCACAGGCCATGTGAATAAACCGGGCAATTATGAAGTGCCTTTAGGTATACCTTTTAAAGAATTATTAGCCTTAGCGGGCGGTGTTCATCACGGTCGGCAATTGAAAGCGGTTATTCCGGGTGGTTCTTCGATGCCGGTGTTGCCCGCCGAGGTGATGTTAAACACCGATATGGATTATGATTCCATTCTTAAAGCCGGTTCTATGTTAGGTTCAGGGGCGGTGATCGTGATGGATGAAGCCACTTGTATGCTTAAGGTTCTGACTCGTATTGCACATTTTTATAAAGAAGAATCTTGTGGACAATGTACACCCTGTCGTGAGGGAACCGGTTGGATGTGGCGCGTGTTATATCGTATCGAACAGGGTCAGGGTTGTTTATCCGATTTAGAATTATTAACGAGTGTCGCCGGAAAGATTGCCGGGCATACTATTTGTGCCTTTGGTGAAGCGGCGGCGATGCCGGTACAAAGTTTTATTAAGCACTTTCGTGATGATTTTATTGAACATATTGAACATAAGCGCTGTCCAGTTGGTGATTCGCATGAATATTAGTTTTTCACCGATTAGAAAGTGGTTTCCCGTGACAACCAGCCTTTATCGCCTGAAAACTAACATGCCAGTGCGAAAAATGGGAGCGGAAGCATGATAGATATTGAAATAGACGGTCGTACTTTGCATGTTGAACAAAATACCACGATTATTGAAGCGGCGGATCAAGGCGGTATTTACATTCCACGCTTTTGCTATCATAAAAAACTTTCCATCGTGGCCAATTGTCGTATGTGTTTGGTGGAGGTTGAAAAATCAGGTAAACCCTTACCTGCTTGTGCCACACCAGTAACCGCTGGGATGAAGGTTTTCACTACATCCGCCAAAGCCAAAGAAGCACAACGTGCGGTGATGGAATTTTTGTTGATTAATCATCCTTTGGATTGCCCTATTTGCGATCAAGGTGGTGAATGTGAATTGCAAGATATTTCCTTAGCGTATGGCCAATCCAATGCGCGTTTTAGCGAGGGAAAACGTTCGGTCAAAGACGATAACTTAGGACCCTTGATCGCAACCGAGATGACGCGTTGTATCCAATGTACGCGTTGTGTCCGCTTCGGTCAGGAAATTGCCGGAATTAAAGAATTAGGTTTATTAAATCGCGGTGAAGATCTCGAGATCAGTACCTATATCGAACACAGTTTGGAATCAGAACTCTCTGGAAACCTCATTGATCTTTGTCCGGTGGGAGCACTGACTTCGAAACCGTTTCGTTTTAGAGCGCGTGCTTGGGAGTTAGTGCAATCACCATCGATTGCGCCGCATGATTGTTTGGGTTCTAATATTTATTGGCATAGCCGCCGTGGTGAGATTATGCGGGCGGTGCCACGTGAAAATGAAGCGATTAACGAAACCTGGTTATCCGATAGGGATCGCTACAGTTATCTCGCTATTCACAGTCAAGAACGTTTAACAAAACCACATATCAAAGAAAATGGACAGTGGTTTATGGTTGATTGGGAGACTGCGCTGGAGAAAGTCGTTGTTGAATTGAAAAAAATTTTGCAACAATACGGTCCTCATGCGATGGGCGCTTTAGCCTCACCGAGTAGTACTACCGAGGAATTTTATTATTTACAAAAGTTATGGCGTAGTTTGGGTTCGCCACATATCGATCATCGTTTGCATCAAAGTGATGTCTCTGATCAGGCGCGAGCTCCCCTTTGTCCGCTTGGAATAAGGCTTAGCGAGTTAGAAAAAGCCTCTTTTGTGCTACTGGTGGGTGCTAATATTCGTTATGAGCAAGCTTTAGCCGCACATCGTTTACGTAAAGCGAATTTAGCCGGCGCTAAAATAGCGAGTATTCATTGTTTAGACCTCGTTTTTCCTTTTTCCTTAACGGAAAAAATGATTGTCAGTCCCCATGACTTCCTAGCCACGTTAAAAGGTGTTGCCAAGGCCTTAGCCGATGAACAGTCTACTTCACTTTTGGCCGAAGTGACGCTGAGTCCAGCACAAATAGGACTCGCCCAACAATTAAAATCCGCTGAAAAACCGCTGATTATTTTAGGGGCCTTAGCACATAATCATCCACAAGCGGCATTAATTAGACAATGGACACAATTTATTGCCCAACACAGTGGGGCCCAATGGGTTTATTTAACAGAAGGTGCCAACAGTGCCGGCGGCTGGTTAGCGGGTGCTGTTCCGCATCGTTTACCGTGTGGGGTAAACGTGGCTGAACCGGGTTTATCCGCCGCCGAGATGTTTAAAGCGGATCTACACGCTTATCTGTTACTGAATATCGAGCCGAACTTGGATTGCGCTAATCCGCAACGTGTGAGTAAGGCTTTACAGCAAGCTGATTTCGTTGTTGCCTTATCACCTTTTAAAGCTAAATCCTTGCTCGAACAGGCCAACGTGATATTGCCTATCGCCACTACGGCTGAAATTGAGGGTAGCTTTGTTAACATGGCGGGCTGTTGGCAGCGCTTTGCCGCGGCAATTCCTACAATAGGAGAATCGCGCGCAGCGTGGAAATTATTACAAACCTTAGGTAATTTATTCGAATTGGCCGATTTTAATCATTCCTGTCATGCGTTTATTCGTGAAGAGCTCGAGCCTGCGCTGAATCAATATCGTGCCAAAGCCAATCAATCACTGGATTTTATCGCCGATATAAAATGGCTTGGATCAGATACTAATGCTATTCCGCAATCGACTCACCCGGTGGCTAAAAAATTAATGACTCGGATCAGCGAATGGCCAATTTATCGCATCGATAGTTTAGTACGTCGCTCCCTCGCACTACAAGCTTCCGCCACCGATGATAAGGTTGCGGCGTTTATGAATGCGGCATTGGCACGCGAATTAAAACTCAGCGCCGATCAATTAGTCCGTCTTCGGCAAGGGGAGGGTCAGGCGCTATTAACTTTACTGATTGATGAACGTGTTCCTGATCATTGTGTTTATGTACCCGCCGGTTATGAAGAAACAGCGGATTTAGGCGCATCATTTGGAGTGGTCGAAATCTATGCTGAATGATTTATTATTACTGATTTGGATCCTGATTAAGATTATCGTCATTACGATTCCGTTATTAATTACTGTGGCTTATTTGACCTTTATTGAGCGTAAAGGTATTGGTTATATACAAGTTAGAATTGGACCAAATCGAGTAGGGCTATTAGGTTTGCTGCAACCGATTGCCGATGTCGTTAAGTTGCTCACTAAAGAAATCATTGTGCCGACAGTCGCTAATCGTTATTTATTTATCTTAGCGCCCATTATCACCATTGCGCCCGCCTTAGCGTCCTGGGCGGTGATCCCTTTTAGTCAAGGTTTAGCCTTAACACAAATTAATGCCGCGGTACTGTATCTTTTTACCATTACTTCTTTAGGCGTGTATGGCATTTTAGTGGCCGGTTGGGCGACTAATTCTAAATATGCTCTGCTCGGATCCTTACGTGCCGCCGCACAGACTATTTCTTATGAAATTGCCATGGGTTTTTGTTTTGTCGGTGTTTTATTAGCGGCAGGGAGTATGAATCTTGACGAGATAGTCAACCGACAACAAGGTGGAATTTGGCATTGGTACTGGTTACCATTGCTACCCTTATTTGTTTGTTACTGGATTTCGGGTATCGCTGAAACCAATCGGGCTCCTTTTGATTTAGCCGAAGGGGAATCTGAGATTGTAGCGGGTTTCCACGTCGAATATTCGGGTGTGAGTTTTGCGTTATTTTTTCTCGCCGAATACATGAATATGATCTTGATATCGGCCATTGCTAGCTTACTTTTTTTGGGTGGTTGGTTATCACCTTTTCAAGGAATTGCCTTTTTAGCCGCCGCATTTGCTTGGGTTCCGGGTATCATTTGGTTTTTTATCAAAATGACGGCTTTTTTGGGGCTCTTTATTTGGTCACGCGCTACTTTTCCACGTTATCGATACGACCAGTTAATGCGTTTGGGTTGGAAAATATTAATTCCGGTGACTTTGCTCTGGATAGCTTTGATCGCCTTAGCCGTGCAATTTAAATGTGCGCCTTGGTTTAACACATGAACTTATTGAATAAAATATCACAACTGATAAAAACTTTTACACTGTGGGAGCTTTTTAAAGGGCTTGGTGTTACCGGTCGGAGTTTTTTTAAGAAAAAAGTGACGGTACAGTTTCCGGAAGAAGAAACACCGCGTTCGGTTAGATTTCGTGGTTTACATGCTTTACGTCGTTATCCTAACGGCGAAGAACGTTGTATTGCCTGTAAGTTATGCGAGGCGGTTTGTCCTGCGCTGGCTATTACCATTGAGGCGGCGCCACGCGATGATGGTTCGCGTCGCACCACCTTATATGAAATTGATTTATTTAAATGTATTTATTGTGGATTTTGTGAAGAGTCTTGTCCTGTGGATGCGATCGTTGAAACGAATATACCGCATTATCATTTTGAAAATCGCGGCGAACAGATCATGACGAAAGAAAAATTATTGGCCATCGGCGATCAGTATGAACAACAAATTGCTAAGGAGAGAGCAGAAGATGCGCCTTATCGATAAAACCCCAGTAAAAGATTTAAGTTTTAAATTTATCGGTTTAAATATAAAAGCATTTCTATGATATTTCCTCTGCAACAATGTGTTTTTTTTATATTTGCGGCGCTGCTAATTGCCGCCGCCTTGATGACGGTTCTGTTGCGTAATCCAGTACGTTGCGCCTTATTTTTGGTGTTGGCTTTTTTTGCCGCGGCAGCATTATGGATTTTGTTAGAAGCTGAATTTCTCGGTTTAATATTGATTTTAGTCTATGTCGGCGCGGTAATGACCTTATTTTTATTCGTTATTATGACCTTAAATATTGAGCTTGCTGAAAAAAAATCGGGTTTTGTGCTTTATCTTCCTTATGTGGTGTTCAGTATATTGCTGCTATTGAGTTTACTTATTTATACCGTGTTTCCTATTTCGAGTGCAGCCGGTTTAATTCCCGCTTCGACCCATGTGAATAATAGCCAAGCTTTAGGCGATATACTTTATACTCAATACGCCTATCCTTTTGAAATTACCGGTGTTTTATTGTTAGTCGGTATTATTGCCAGTATTGCTTTGGGTTTTCGAGAAAAACTCGTTAATAAAGCAATTTCTCCTGAACAGCAGCTTACGGTGAAAGCAGCTGATCGACTGCGCATTATAAAAATGAAATCGAGGAAAAAAAGATGATTCCATTGAATTATTATTTAATACTCAGTGCTATTGTGTTTAGCGTAGGTTTGTTGGGTTTACTGATTAATCGAAAAAATGTCATTATTTTATTGATGTGTGTCGAATTGTTGTTATTAGCGGTGAATATGAATTTCATTGCCTTTTCGCATTATTTCGCTGATTTAGCGGGTCAAATCTTTGTGTTTTTTATTTTGGCGGTGGCCGCGGTGGAAGCGGCAATCGGTTTGGCGATACTCATTGTGTTATTTCGTACTCGGCATACGATTCAGGTCGATGCATTAACGCGCTTAAAGGGGTAGAGGGTTAATGGAACATTTTCAGTTAATTAGTCTGCTACTGGTTTTTTCTCCTTTGGTGGGCGCCTTAATAGCCGGATTAGGTGGTAGAGCGGTTAGTTGTCGTATGGCGCATGGCGTCACTATTTTAGCCATTTCGTTTTCCTTTGTTTTATCACTTTATTTTGCCTATCAATTATTTTTTTTGCACAGCACGGCTTATGATGCCAATCTTTATCTGTGGGATTTTACCGGTAAATTCCGCTTTAATATCGGATTTTTGATTGATCCCTTGACGGTGGTGATGTTTCTTGTCGTTAGCTTTGTTTCCTTGATAGTGCACATTTATAGCATCACTTATATGGCCGGTGATCCGGGTTATAAACGTTTTTTTAGTTACATGTCGGCTTTTACCTTTGCGATGTTGATGTTGGTCAGTGCTAATAATTTTCTACAGTTATTTTTTGCTTGGGAAGGCGTGGGTTTGGTTTCTTATCTGTTGATTGGTTTCTGGTTTAAACGGGAATCGGCGAATGCGGGTAGTTTTAAGGCTTTTTTAGTCAATCGCATCGGCGATTTTGGATTTTTTCTTGGTATCGCTTTATTGTTTAATTATGTCGGTAGTTTGGATTATCTACAGGTATTTCATCAAGCACCGCTGCTAAAGAATATGAGCATCAGTATTTTTCCACACCGTTCTTTTTCGGTTATCGCTTTAATCTGTTTTCTATTATTTATAGGTGCGATGGGTAAATCGGCGCAGATGCCTTTACATGTTTGGCTCCCTGAGTCGATGGAAGGTCCTACTCCTATTTCAGCCTTGATCCATGCCGCTACGATGGTGACAGCCGGTGTCTACTTAGTCGCGCGTCTTTCACCGCTCTATGAATATGCGCCCAGCGTTATGAACCTGATATTAATCCTAGGTGGAACAACGGCTTTATTCATGGGCTTGGTGGCTATCGTGCAAAATGATATTAAACGCGTGATTGCCTATTCAACTTTATCGCAACTCGGCTATATGATGGTTGCTTTAGGTGCATCGGCGTATGCGGCGGGTATTTTTCATTTAGTGACGCACGCCTTTTTCAAAGCCTTGTTGTTTTTAGCAGCTGGTTCAGTGATATTAGCGTTGCATCATGAACAAGATATCCGCAAAATGGGTGGTTTAGCCAAAGTGATGCCAGTCACTTATGTTTGTTTTTTAGTGGGCGCATTGGCTTTGGCGGCTTTACCACCGTTCTCTGGTTTTTATTCCAAAGATGCCATTATTGAGGCGGTACAGGCTTCCCATTTACCGGCGGCGCATTATGCGTATTATTGTGTCTTAATCGGCGCTTTGGTAACGGCATTTTATATTTTCCGTATTTTTTTCCTGGTTTTTCATACCAAGCCGCGTAGTAACGCCGCTCAAGCGCGCTATTGTCAGAAGACATCGAGGCTGGTTAAGCTCAGCTTAATCGCTTTAGCCATTCCTTCGCTAGTAGCCGGTTTCTTATGGGCCCCTGACTTCTTAAATGAGTCAGGGGCTGGGTTACTCAGAGCGAGCCTTTTTATTTTACCGAGTCATCAAGCGGCATTGAGCGAAAATTTATTCAGTTTGGCGACACTGTTTGCGCTAGCAGGTATTTTGCTGGCTTATTTATGTTATTTGCAAATTCCGACACTTCCTTTTTGGCTACAAGGACATTTTTCTTGGATTTACCGTGTCTTAGTGAATAAATATGGTTTTGATACCTTTAATCAGCGTGTATTTGCCGATGGCGGACGGCGCTTAGCACAATTATTTTTTAGCGTCGATGCGAATGTATTAGATGATAGGTTGATTGATGGATCAGGAAGGCGTATTAGTTGGCTCTCTAGCGTATTACGTCGTCTGCAATCGGGGCTCATTTATCAATATGCTTTGTTGATGGTGTTGAGTGTCATTATTTTTTTGTTGGTTTTTTCCTTATAAATTAATTGTAATCTAAGAAAATGCTGTTAACTTTACTTGATTCTTTAGCCTTGTTATTCAAAAACCATTTATTGAGTTTATTGATTTGGTTACCTGTATTAGGCGGTGTGATTGCAGTCGCTATCGATGGCGATCGCTATCCGCAACGGGCACGCATCACCGCCTTAATAACCTGCTTAGTGACGCTGGCTTTATGTATACCACTTTATTTGGATTTTAATCCCGCATTAAGTCGTATGCAATTTCAAGAAAATATTCCTTGGATCAGTGTTTATAATATCAATTATTCTTTAGGTATTGATGGCATCTCGCTACCGTTAATCTTGTTAACGATCTTTACCACCTTACTCGTTATTTTGGCGGCTTGGCGCAGTGTAACACTACGGGTTGCACAATACATGGCAGCATTTTTAATGATGCAAGGTATGATGGTTGGAACCTTTGCTGCTACGGATTCGATTTTGTTTTATGTCTTTTGGGAAGCGATATTGATTCCTATGTATCTTAGTATCGGTGTCTGGGGAAGCGATAATCGCTCTTATGCTTCGATTAAATTTTTCTTATATACCTTTTTTGGTTCGGCATTAATGTTGATCGCCTTACTTTATTTAGGCGTGCATAACCCACAGCAAAACTTTTTGATTGCGAGTTTTTATCCCTTAAAACTCAGTATGCCAGAACAAGTGTGGATCTTTGCGGCTTTTTTAATTGCTTTTGCGGTCAAGATTCCGATGTGGCCTTTACATACTTGGCTTCCTGATGCGCACACCGAAGCGCCGGCCGGTGGTTCAGTGGTGTTAGCCGCTTTAATGTTAAAGTTAGGCGGATATGGTTTTCTACGTTTTAGCTTACCGATTGTGCCAGATGCTAGTCGTTTACTCGATGGCTTTATGATAGCGCTGGCCTTAATCGCTATCGTTTATATTGGGCTGGTGGCTTTAGCGCAAGTGGATATGAAACGCTTGATTGCTTATTCCTCGATTGCGCACATGGGCTTTGTGGTACTGGGTTGTTTTATGTTATTTGCCATCATGGCACATAGTCACAATACCTTAATGGCCTATATGAGTTTAGAAGGTGCGATGGTACAAATGGTTTCGCATGCTTTTAGTTCCGGCGCTATGTTTTTAGCGGTGGGTATGTTGACGTATCGTTTTCGCAGTCGTTTGATTAAAGATTATGGTGGCATTGCAACGCGTATGCCTTTATTAGCTTCTTTTTTTATGTTGTTTGCGATGTCGAATGTCGGATTGCCGGGTACTTCCGGTTTCGTTGGTGAGTTTATGATTATCCTGAGTGCTATGCAGGCTAGTTTTTGGATTACGACGATTGCTGCCAGCACCTTAATTCTGAGTACTAGCTACACTCTTTATCTGTATAAACGCGTTTTTTTTGGCGAGATTACTAACCCTTTGGTGGAAGCAAGTGGTGATATTCATGGATTTGAAAAGTTGATTTTTATTTTACTCGCCCTAGCAATTATTTTACTGGGTGTTTATCCAGCGCCTCTATTGACGATAATGCACACTTCTATAGACTCAATTTTACATTGGAGTTTGCAGACTAAATTATGATGACACTACAACAATTACTTAATTTTCCAGCCGCTCCTGAAGTTGCTTTACTGTTTATGGCCTGTGTTATTCTGTTATTGGAACTTTTTGTTAAACAGAAAAACAGTCTATTGACCTATACCGCGAGCCAACTAAGTTTGCTGATTAGTTTGGTATTGGTTTCTCATTTATATAGAATCCCGGCGCAATTACTTTTTCATCAGCATTATATCTGGGATCTGGTTGCCTATTTTATTAAGTTGAGCATTCTTTTTTTCAGTATTTTTGCTTTTGTTTATGCACGCGATGCGTTAAAGCATCTGGGTATTAATTCAGGAGAATATTATTTATTAGGTTTATTTTCGATCCTGGGTATGCTGGTTTTGACCTCGGCAAATAGCTTATTAACTCTTTATCTCGGTTTAGAGCTTTTATCTTTTCCACTCTATGCCTTAGTGGCTTTGCAACGAAAACCCAGTGATGCCGCTGAAGCGGCGATGAAATATTTTATTTTAGGTGCGCTGGCTTCGGGTTTGTTTTTGTATGGTCTCTCTTTATTGTATGGCGCGACCCATTCTTTAATTATTCCAACCATCAACCAGGTTTTACTCCAAGGAGGGCAATCGCCCATCCTGTTAACGACAGGTCTTGTTTTTATCGTAGCCGGTCTTGCCTTTAAGCTAGGGGCCGCGCCTTTTCAACTTTGGGTACCGGATGTTTATCAAGGCGCGCCAACCCCCGTTACCTTGTTTATCAGTGCCGCGCCGAAAATAGCCGGACTTGCCTTAGCGATACGTCTGTTGATAGATGCGCTACCTAGCCTACATAGCTATTGGCAACCCTTGATAGGGATTATTGCGGTACTCTCGTTTGGTTTAGGCAATCTGGTCGCTATTGCGCAGGAGAATCTAAAGCGTATGTTGGCTTATTCTGCGATAGCCCATATCGGTTATGCTTTATTAGGCCTAAGTGCCGGCACGGCGACAGCTTATGCGATGAGTCTATTTTACCTGCTGGCCTATGGTCTTATGGCGCTCACTGCGTTTGGTCTATTGGTTGTTGTCAGTAAATCAGGTCAGGTGGAAGCGATTAATGATTTAAGAGGGCTTAATGCGAGGAGCCCCTGGTTAGCACTGGTAATGCTATTGGCGATGTTTTCTATGGCCGGGATTCCGCCGACGGTAGGCTTTTTTGCTAAATTAGGTATCTTATTAGGCCTAATTGGGGCAGATCAGCTATGGATGGCCACTTTAGCCATTATTTTTGCGATTATCGGTGCTTATTATTACCTTAATGTCATAAAAGTGATGTATTTTGAGGAGCCTGAACCCATATTACCCCGTTTGATGGTAGCACCGGATGCCTACCTTGCCCTTAGTATTAATGCTATACTATTAATCGTTCTAGGTTTATTCCCTAGTCAATTAATGGAGTTGGCACAAGCGGCGTTTTTTACGATTAATCATCCTGTTTATTAGAGGTTGGCAATAGAAATGAAAAAAATATTTATTATTTTACTCCTATCCTTAGGCTTACAAGGCTGTCTTGCCGGTGCTTTTGTAGCTGGTAGTGCCACAACAGGTAGTTTCGTGACCGATCCGCGAACTATTTATACGATTAAAAATGATGAGGAACTCAACTTTAAGATAAATCGAAAATTAGCCAATGACCCTGTTTTAGCGGCGGAAACGCATATTGCCGCGGTGAGTTATAATCAGGTTATTTTGTTAACGGGTCAGGCTTATGATGAAGAGCTAAAGAATAGGGCTGGCAAATATGCCAAGTCCATACCCGGAGTCAAACGGGTGTTTAATGAAATTACCCTAGGTATCCCTACTACAGTGTATCGACGTGCTCAAGACGTGGCGATAACTTCAGCGGTTAAAACAAAGATGTTTGCGAGTCGAACGCTAAAATCGAATAATTTCAAGATAGTCACCGAGGATGGCGTTGTTTTTATTCTCGGTGCGGCAACGCCAAAACAAGCTAATTTAGCGGTATCGATTGCCAGAGAGTCTGCCGGGGTTAAAAAAGTTGTTAAATTGATAGAAGGTAGAGAAGAATAAAGTTTCGGTGTTAGAACACTTTGGGGCTTTTATCTTTTAAGTCTAGTTTGAAAATAAGCTAGCTTGATGGAGTCGAAAACGCTAGGATAGCTATAAAATATAAGAGGTTAACTGTGGAACTATTATTATACGGGTTATTAAATTTATCGTTTTGGGGTTATGTTGTTGCTTTATTAATATTAACCCACATTACCATCGTCGGCGTTACGGTGTATCTGCATCGATCGCAAGCGCATCGTGCCTTAGAGTTGCATCCAGCGATTAGTCATTTTTTCCGTTTTTGGATATGGTTAACCACGGGGATGGAAACAAAAAAATGGGTCTCTATCCATCGTAAGCATCATGCTAAGTGTGAAACCAAAGAAGATCCACATAGTCCTCAAACCAGAGGGATCAAAAACGTATTCTTTGAAGGTGCGGAGCTTTATCGCGCAGAAGCCAAAAATCAGGATACGATGACTCGCTATGGTCAGGGAACGCCGGATGATTGGTTGGAACGACATGTTTATACTCAGCATAGTGCGGCGGGTGTAGCACTCATGTTTGTTATTGATATTGTTTTATTTGGTATCCCCGGTATTACTATTTGGGCTTTACAAATGTTATGGATTCCTTTGTTTGCCGCCGGCGTAGTTAATGGTATAGGCCATTATTGGGGTTATCGTAATTTTGAATGTCCTGATGC
The DNA here is from genome assembly GCA_002290645.2 of Candidatus Aquirickettsiella gammari. Classification (GTDB taxonomy): domain Bacteria; phylum Pseudomonadota; class Gammaproteobacteria; order Diplorickettsiales; family Diplorickettsiaceae; genus Aquirickettsiella; species Aquirickettsiella gammari. The sequence continues at coordinate 95,966 of NMOS02000003.1, read as the reverse complement.
ATCGCGTAATATTTTATCGCTGGGTGCCTTTATTGGCGGGGAAGAATTGCATAATAATCATCATACATTTCCGACCTCAGCCAAATTCTCAGTGAAATGGTGGGAGTTTGATCTGGGTTGGGTTTATATTCGCTTATTGCAAGCATTAGGTTTATCAAAGGTTAAACGGATATCGCCAAAACTTGGAAATATTCCCGGTAAATCCAGTGTTGATTCGGATACCTTAGCGGCACTTATCACCAATCGTTTTCAAGTATTAGCGCGTTATAGTCGAGAAGTGCTATTACCTGTTTTACAAGAAGAAAGGCTAAAAGCTAATATGACCAGTAAAGCTTTATTAAAGCGGGCCAAGATATCATTGATCCGTACCGAGTCTTTGTTAAATGAAGAAGGGAAACAGCAGATTGCAGAAGTGATCAATAACTATCAGGTGTTGGCCTTAGTGTATCATTATCGTCTTAAGTTACAGGCGATTTGGGGGCGTACTACTGCCACGCAACGTGAATTATTAGAGGCTTTACAAGATTGGCGCAAGCAGGCTGAAGCGACTGGCATTTTGGCACTACGAAGTTTTTCTGCTAGTTTAGCTGGATTTTCAACACAGAAAAAATTAAGTTAAGATAAAATAATATGGCAGCGAGCGGGTGCTTGGTATCGCTGTGTGCTGAAGATAGCCTTCTTGAAAAGACGTCATTAAAAAAATACTTAAAAAATAGGTATAAATCTTAAGCTATGTTTGAAACAGCGCCGATTATTCAGAAGATGAAAGAGCTAGAAGGCCGTGTGGCTGAATTACGGGGGTATCTTTGACTATCCGGCTAAATTTGAAAGGCTACAAGAGCTAGAGTTAGAATTGCAAAATCCTACTATCTGGAACGATCCTGAAAAGGCACAGATAATCGGTAAAGAGCGTGCTCAATTACAGCATATTGTCGATACCTTTTACCAATTAGAAAAAGGTCTTACTGATATTAAAGCCCTTTATGATTTAGCGATTAATGAAGCGGCGAACGATCTATTAGTAACTTTTCCAGATGAATTACTGGCGATAGAAGCGCAGCTAGAAAAACTTGAATTCAGACGTATGTTTCCTCGTCAACTGGATAGTCATCCTGCTTATCTAGACATACAATCGGGATCCGGTGGCACCGAAGCACAAGATTGGGCCGAGATGCTATTGCGCATGTATCTGCGTTGGGGAGAGCAAAACCATTTTAAAGTGGAGTTGATAGAAGCATCTGCCGGTGAAGTGGCAGGTATCAAAAGTGCAACGCTTAAGTTTGAAGGGGAATATGCTTACGGTTGGTTACGTACTGAAACCGGTGTACACCGCTTAGTTCGATTATCACCTTTTGATGCCAATAAACGACGCCATACTTCCTTTGCGGCGGTATTTGTTTCACCCGAAGTGGACGAGACGATTGATATTGATATTAAGCCAGCGGATTTACGTATAGATACCTATCGTGCCAGTGGTGCAGGTGGACAGCATGTCAATCGTACCGATTCGGCGGTGCGAATTACCCATATTCCGACCGGTGTTGTGGTGCAATCACAAAGTGATCGTTCGCAACATAAGAATCGCGATCAAGCGATGAAGCAGTTGCGTGCAAAATTATACGAACTTGAGCTGCGTAAACGTTCGGACGAAAAGCACAGTCAAGAATCTTTGAAACGGGACATTGCTTGGGGTAGTCAGATACGCTCTTATGTATTAGATGATGCACGTATTAAGGATCTACGTACCGGGGTAGAAACAGGAAATACCCAAGCGGTACTGAATGGAAATATTAATCTTTTTTTACGAGCGAGTTTAAAAGCCGGATTATAAATAGGTTGGGTGCTACGCCATCCTTTTTGGTCATCGGGTAGAGTATAAATTTTAACAGTTTAGATTGAGTGTGGAAAAATTGAAAATGCCTAATGAAAAGATAACCAGTAATAATTCTGACGATTTATTGCAACAACGTCGAGCAAAGTTAGATGATTTACGCCGTATTTCCAATCCTTATCCGAATGATTTTCGCAGGACCAGCTTAGCCGCTGATTTGATGACCAAGTATGAAAAAATCGATCTAGAAACCTTAGCGCAAAAAAATCAGTCGTTCAGTCTCGCTGGGCGGATCTTATTAAAACGCGATATGGGTAAAAGCTTATTCCTTGATATTCAGGATATGTCCGGAAAAATACAGGTTTATGTCAAACAAGACAATCTTGGATCAGAGGCATTTGAAGCCATTAAACGTTTGGATTTGGGTGATATTGTCGGGGTCGTTGGTTTATTGTTCAGGACTAAAACCAAGCAACTTTCAATAAAAGCCGAAAAAGTTTATTTACTCTGTAAATCCTTGCGACCGTTACCGGATAAATTTCATGGTCTTTCGGAATCTGATAAGGAACTACGTTACCGGCAACGCTATCTTGATCTGATTACGAACGAAAAAACCAGAAAAACTTTTCGAATACGATCTCAGCTGATTAACGGCATTCGTCAATTTTTGAATCAACGCGGCTTTGTCGAGGTTGAAACCCCGATGATGCATGTTATACCCGGAGGCGCTTTAGCACGTCCTTTTGTAACACATCATAATGCCTTGGATATGGAATTATTTCTTCGCGTTGCGCCGGAACTGCATCTAAAGCGCTTAGTGGTCGGTGGGATCGAAAAAGTGTTTGAAATTAATCGTAATTTTCGTAACGAAGGTCTTTCGACACGGCATAACCCTGAATTTAGTATGCTGGAGTTTTATCAAGCCTATGCCGATTATCATGATTTGATGGATTTAACAGAATGCTTAATTCGTGAATTAGCGCAAACTATTTTAGCGACTTCAAACCTGAGCTATCAAGGCGATAGCTATGATTTATCGAAACCGTTTAAGCGTTTAAGCGTTCTAAATGCCATTCTTGAATTTAATCCACAGTGGAGTATCAAGGATTTAAGCGATTTAAAGACCCTACAAAAAATTGCCGCCAGCTTGAATATTCCTTCTAGTGCGTCACTCGGTAAATTGCAATTTGCGCTTTTTGAAGAAACGGTGGAGCAGAAATTAAAACAACCGACTTTTATTACCGAATATCCTATCGATGTATCTCCGTTGGCAAGGCGTAATGATAAAAATCTTCACTTAGCGGATCGCTTTGAACTCTATATAGGCGGTCGTGAATTAGCCAATGGTTTTTCAGAGTTAAATGATCCTGATGATCAAGCGAATCGTTTTAAAGAACAAAACTTGGCTAAATCAGCGGGAGATTTAGAGGCGATGCCTTATGATGAAGACTATATTACAGCACTCGAATATGGTTTGCCGCCGACAGCCGGGGAGGGGATAGGGATAGATCGCTTGGCGATGCTATTTACCGATTCAGCTTCGATTCGTGACGTTATTTTATTTCCGCTCATGCGCCCAGCCGAAGCTAACAAGGAACTATAACAGAAGGCTTATCATCGCGGCTTGTTTTAATTTTTTATATAAACGAAAAAAAACCGGTTAAATTATCTAATATCTTAACCGGTTTAGTGATTTTAGCTTTAAAATTTATTTGATTTTATCTTCTTCGAACAATTCATGTTTGCGTGTGATAGGGTCGTACTTTCTAAACTTTAACTTATTCGGCGTAGTTTTTTTGTTTTTATTTGTTGTATAGTAATAAGCACTGGCGGTAGATTTTAACTTAATTTTATCGCGCATGATGTTGCCTTCCTGATTTAAATTTTTTCGCCACGCTGACGCAGCATAGTAAGTACTTTATCAATGCCTTGCTTATCGATAATACGCAAGCCATGCGCACTTAACCTTAATTTAACAAAGCGTTTTTCGGTGGCCACCCAAAGGCGACGAACCTGTAAATTAGGTAAGAAACGACGTTTAGTTTTTCGGTTAGAATGGGATACATTGTGTCCCACCATAGGGTGTTTACCCGTTATTTGACAGACCCTAGCCATAATAGTCCCCAATGCAGATCATTTACTCTAAATAATGCCCGCTTTTATACCAAAAATGCGGCAGGCTGTCAAAAGATTTACAATAATCCCTGACTGGCGAAAGAGGTTATCGCGCCGTCACCAATAATGATATGGTCTAATAAGCGGACATCAATCGCGGATAAAATGGATTTAATTTCTTGGGTAATTCGCTTATCGGCTTCACTCGGTTCTGCAATACCTGAAGGGTGGTTGTGCGCTAAAATCACGGCGGCGGCATTATGTTCGTATACCTGCCTTATGAGCTCGCGCGGATAGATGGCCGCTTCATTAATGCTGCCATGAAATAACTCCTCGAAGTGAATAAAACGATGCGCATTATCCAAAAATAAGCAGCTAAAGACCTCATAAGGATAGGGTCTTAGCTTGTGGGTTAAGTAATGGTAAACATCTTGTGGGTTTTCTAGCGCACTGTCGCGCTGGATGATTTCTTGTAGACAGCGCGTTGCAAGCTCCTTGGCTGCTTGTATTTGCACATATTTTGCCAGACCTAAACCGAGTGTTTTTGAAAATTGCTCTAAACTGGCTGCTACGATGTGACGTAAGCTGCCAAATTGAAGCAAAAGATCTCGGCTAATATCTAAGGCGGTTTTTCCGCGAACACCGGTACGAACGAACACGGCTAGCAACTCAGCGTCAGATAAGCCGGCTGCCCCCCGTGCTAGTAATTTTTCACGTGGTCGCTCCATTTCCGGCCAATTATTGATAGACATAGTAACTCTTCCCTAAGTTAGATTTATTATTTTCAGGACAGGTAATTATATTAAATTTAGCCGCATTTAAATATAAGTCTAATGCTTAAATATACGTATTATACGTAACAGAGGGTCTATTTAGATGTCGCTAGTCGGTATTTTAAATTTAAAGGCTTCTTGAGCAAGCGGTGTAGAAAGCGGTGTATCAATAATAGCCATAATAGTCTGCCATTCAATTTGGGTCAGCGGCATAACGGACAAACGGTTTCCTTTTTGTAATAAACGCATATTTTTAAGCAAGGACTGTTTTTTGAGCTGTGGTAAAGAAATAATGGATTTGAATATCTTGATAAGTTGCACATCGACGGCATACCAACGCGGCTTAGTCACCACACTTTTGGGATCATAGTGATGATCATCGATTTGAAAAGCGGTTTTATCCGGATAAGCACTTTTTGCTATTTTGACAAAACCCACTATGCCAGGAGTACGACAACTGGAATGATAAAAAAAAGCTAAATCACCTTCTTGCATCGTGCGTAAAAAATTCCGTGCTTGGTAATTACGTACTCCATCCCAACTTTCAGCTTGTTGTGGCCGCTTAGCCAGGTCTTCAATACTAAAGCAACGGGGTTCAGATTTCATCAGCCAATAGCGAGGATTATTCATAGGGTTTCTATCTCTTAAATAGCTTTAAATAGCATGCGTATAGGTCAATTTTTTCAAAGCTCGATAAAAATAGCATTTACTGCGCGAGTATGGATTATCTGGAAAATTTACATCGTGGTTTTTCACGGCTCTAAAGTTGGAATTTTTTCATTTAAAAAACGCGCGATTTGGTCTATTTTAATGATTTGTTCCGTTTTTTCAATTCGACCTTTATATTGCAAGCTTTTTCCCTGTAAATTTTTTTCAGTGATTACCAGCCGATGTGGAATACCCATCAGGTCATTGTCAGCAAACAGTAAACCGGGTCGTTCTTGTCGGTCATCTAATAATACCTCAAAATCGAGTTCAGTGAGTTGTTGATAGAGTAAGTCCGACGCTTGCTTGACTAAGTCTGAGCGATGGTAGGCAATGGGCACGATAACGACTTGGAACGGCGCCATCGCCAGGGGCCAAATAATGCCGCGTTCATCGTGATTTTGTTCGATAGCAGCGCCTACTATCCGTGATATACCAATGCCATAACAGCCCATTTCCATGGGCTGTAATCGGCCATCTTCGTCGGTGATTTGCGCATTCATGGCTAAGCTGTATTTATTCCCTAACTGAAAAATATGGCCCACTTCTATGCCGCGCTGCATTTTCAAATGTCCTTTACCGTCAGGGCTTAAGTCACCGACTTGCACTTGACGTAAATCGGCGACTTTGGGCAGTGGACAATCGCGTTGCCAATTGGCGTACCTAAAGTGAAAACCCTCTTCGTTGGCACCGCAAACAAAATCGGCCACAATAGCCGCTGCGCTATCTGCGATTAAGGGGATAGATAAGCCGATAGGACCTAGATAGCCGATGGCACTGCCAGTGACTGCCTGAATCTCGGCTTCTTCAGCCAATTTTAAAGGATAGGCTACTTCGGCTAATTTCTCGGCTTTAGTGAGATTTAATTCATGGTCTCCGCGTAAGACTAGACCTATTAAAGGGTGTTCTCTACCTTTTACCACCAATAATTTAAGGCAATGTGACGGGTCAATTTTTAGATAGGTACTTACCGCCGCAATGGTTTTTTGGCCGGGTGTTGCTTCTTTGCTTAAGGGGGCTGATGGCTTTGGACGGTCGAGCGGCGTCAAGCAGGTCGCAAGTTCTGCATTCGCTGCATAATCACTCTGGTCACTATAGAATATTTGATCCTCTCCGGTCTGGGCTAATACTTGGAATTCTTGTGATTGACTCCCGCCAATATTACCGGTATCGGCTAAAACAGCACGAAACTTAAGCCCTAAGCGGGTGAAGATGCGGCAGTAACTGTCATACATTTTATGATAGGTTTCATTGAGTGAGGTTTTATCGCGATGAAACGAATAAGCGTCTTTCATAATGAATTCCCGTGCGCGCATGACGCCAAAGCGTGGACGAATTTCGTCGCGAAATTTGGTTTGTATTTGGTAAAAAATAAGCGGTAGCTGCTTATAACTACGTAATTCATTACGCAGTAGTTGGGTAATGACCTCTTCATGTGTAGGTCCAAAGCAAAATAAGCGCTGATGTCGATCGGTAATGCGTAATAACTCAGGTCCATAGGCATCCCAACGCGCTGACTCCTGCCAGAGTTCGGCGGGTTGAAGGTTCGGCATGAGAATTTCTTGTGCGTTGATGCGATTCATTTCCTCACGAACAATCGCTTCTACCTTGCGTAGTACGCGTAAACCTAAAGGCAACCAGGTATAAATTCCGGAGGCCAGTTTACGGATCATTCCGGCCCGTAACATGAGTTGATGGCTCTTGACCTCTGCATCGGCCGGGGCTTCTTTTAGTGTGGGTAAATAGAGGTGAGAGCACCGCATAGTGGTTAATCCTGAAAATTATAAATAATTGGGGTTAAAGACTACTATAGTATGAGTCGATTATTCCAATCATTGTAAAAGTTTTACCGCCAAATGCCTATTGGCCTGCGTTAAGGCGATAAAAAATGACTAAGTTGTGACGAAATGGAATCAAGCGGCACTTAAAATAAGATGCGAGTTAAGCTGGCCAAACTATAGACACTGGATTAAAATGCCGATTAATTCGGTTAGCTTGGTTTGCAGCGATTGATAGGCGTAAACTCGCTATACTGACATGATAAATTTAACTAAACGCGGAAAAGATTGAGGAACATTATGCCTATTTACGAATATCAATGTGCTGCTTGTGGCCATACTTTCGATACTATTCAAAGCTTTAAAGAGGAAGTCTTAGTCGATTGCCCCGTTTGTAAGGAACAGACACTTAAAAAATTAGTTTCTGCATCCGCTTTCCACTTAAAGGGTAGTGGTTGGTATGTGACGGATTTTAAGAATCCAGCTCAAACCAAAACCGATAAAGCCGAAAATAATAAAGAAATAGGTCCTAATAAGGAAATTGAAACCAGTAAAGAAACCCACAAAGACGATAAGGTAAAAGATACCGACGCAACAAAACTCGTAGCAAAAACAAACAAGGCCGACACATCGGGCGAAAAATCCTCTTAATTTAAGAAATATTATGCAAAGAACACATTATTGTAATGAATTAAATAAAGGCAGCGTGAATGAATCCGTTCAAGTTTGTGGCTGGGTTCACCATCGACGTGACCATGGCGGTATTATTTTTATCGATTTACGCGATCGCAGCGGATTGTTGCAGATCGTATTTAATCCGGAGCAGGCGACACTTTTTAAACAAGCGGAAACACTACGAAATGAATATGTGGTGAAAGTTGAAGGAAAGGTTTGTTTACGCCCAACAGGGACTGAAAATGTCAATTTAAAATCAGGCCAAATAGAATTACAGGCGAGGCAACTTGTTATCTTAAACGTATCGGCGCCTTTACCGATTTCAATTGATGCCTATACACCGGTTAGTGAAGAAGTGGCATTACGTTATCGTTATCTTGATTTACGTCGACCGGAGATGCAAGCACGTTTTTTATTGCGTACACACGTGGTACAACGGATGCGACGTTTTTTTGATGAGCGAGGATTCTTGGATATCGAAACACCGGTGCTGACCAAAGCAACACCCGAAGGCGCACGGGATTATTTGGTCCCGAGTCGTGTTCATCCGGGCGAATTTTATGCCTTACCACAGTCACCGCAGCTATTTAAGCAGTTACTGATGATGTCAGGGTTTGATCGTTATTATCAAATTGTACGTTGTTTTCGCGATGAGGATCTGCGCGCCGATAGGCAACCTGAATTTACCCAGCTCGATATGGAAATGTCATTTTGTGATGAAGCGGATATCCAAACACTCAATGAGGCCTTGATAAGTGATTTATTCGAAAATTTATTACAGGTTTCTTTACCTCAACCCTTTCCTCGCTTGAGTTATGCGCAGGCGATGCAACGTTATGGCAGTGATAAACCGGATTTGCGTATTTCTTGGCAATTAGTCGATATCGCCGATTTGGTTCAAGCGATCGAGTTTAAGGTTTTTTCAGTGCCGGCTCAGGATCCGCAAGGGCGAGTAGCGGCTTTACGGATCCCGCAAGGTGCTGACTTAAGTCGTAAGGCGATTGAGGATTATACCCAATACGTGGCCATTTTTGGTGCTAAGGGTTTGGCTTATATCAAGGTCACCGATCGCCAAGCCGGTGCAGCGGGTTTACAATCACCGATTTTAAAGTTCATGCCAGAGGCGACTGTAGAGGCTATTTTGCAACGCGTCGGTGCAGAAACCGGCGATATGATATTCTTTGCTGCCGGTAAAGCGAAGACGGTGAATGAATCTTTAGGTGCTTTACGGGTAAAATGTGCGCATGACTTTAAATGTGTTAAGGATGAATGGTCACCTTTATGGGTGGTTGACTTTCCCTTGTTTGAATTTGATGCAGAAGAAAAGCGCTGGCAAGCTTTGCACCATCCTTTTACGGCGCCTCAGGTCAATGAGGTGGCGCAATTATCAGCGAATCCAGCCACTTGTCTTTCCAGAGCCTATGATATGGTTCTAAATGGCTGTGAAATTGGTGGTGGATCCATCCGTATTCACGATAGCCATTTACAATCGGCTGTTTTCGATCTATTAAATATGGGTGAGCAAGAACAAAAGGAGAAATTTGGTTTTTTACTGGAAGCACTTAAATTCGGTTGTCCGCCGCATGGAGGGATGGCCTTTGGCTTGGACCGTCTTGTTATGTTGATGACGGGGGCGAAATCGATTCGCGATGTCATCGCTTTTCCCAAAACACAGACAGCGAGTTGCCCTTTAACGCACGCACCGAGCCCGGTGAGTGCGCGGCAGTTAAGAGAGTTATCAATACAAATTGGTAAAAAATAGGGAGATTATTTTTTATTTTTTTATGGTGATATCGCAGATAACAGCGATTGCGTATAATCAAATCTTTTTCGGGTAGTCACTCATCCTATGTCACATTCTTTACCGCCCAACTTAGTCAAAGCCAGCACGGGGGATTATCGCATCCCCATTATGTCGATATTTAGGCAAGCGTGGCGCGGTGTGAAGGGGATGAAGAAAACCTTTTGGGGCGGTTTTGCCTTACTTTTCCTAACGCTATTTATTGTTTGTGTTTTATTAAGTTTGCTCGTAGCGTTGTATGTTTTTTTAGCGATCTATCCGCATAATATTATCTCTTCACTAGAGAGTGCACAACTAGGCGCCGATCCATTCTATAATCTATTAAACTTTATCTTAGTGGGTATTTTAGAAATTTTGCGTTTGTTATTAACCGCTTCACTCGCTTATCTGGCCTTGAATCAACTGCGTCATCAATCAATTCAAGTGGAGATGGTTTTTGAGTTTCGTAAAGCGTGGCGGCCTTTGGTATTGATAGGTTTATTACTTTATCTATTTGATTCTGTAGTCCTTTCAGCGAGTAATTTTTTACTTTATTATTACCAGTTAACACCGCAAATCTTTTATCTTGGTTTCGGCTTACGTTTTGTTTTGTTTGTTTTATTGTACACCTACATTACCATCGGTGTTTTTATGGCTATCTTATTGATTTTAGATCAAAAGATGCCGCTCAAAGAGAGTTTAAGCGTGGCCTTTAAATCGATTAATCAACATCTGGTAAAAAATATAGCTTTAATTTTATTGACCAGTTTTGCTTTTGTCGTGTTAACGTTGCTTACTTTAGGCATCGGTTTGATTTGGTTGTTGCCTATGGTATCTCTGGTTACGGCGATTCAATACAGTCAAATTTTTTGCGAAGGCAGTTTAGTCTAAATAAAAAGAGCAGTTTATGGCAGGACATAGTAAATGGGCGAATATTCAGCATCGAAAAAATAAACAGGATGCGAAACGAGGTAAATTATTTACTAAATTAATCCGCGAGATCACTGTCGCGGCGCGTATGGGGGGTGGCGATCTAAATAGTAATCCCCGTTTACGTTTAGCCGTCGATAAAGCCTTAGCCGCGAATATGACCCGAGAAACCATTGAGCGCGCCACTAAACGGGGTGCCGGTGGTTTAGATGGCGCGCAAATGGAACAAATACGCTATGAAGGCTACGGACCTAAAGGTGTTGCGGTATTAGTTGATACCCTAACCGATAACCGTAATCGGACTGTCGCTGAAATAAGGCATGCGTTTAGCAAATGCGGGGGTAATTTAGGCACTACCGGATCGGTGGCTTATTTATTTAGTAAAAAAGGGCTGATTACCTTTCCGCCGGGTTCTGAAGAAGCGCGTATTTTAGAAATTGCTTTAGAAGCCAATGCCGAAGACGTGATAACTTATCCGGATCAAAGTATTGATGTGTTGGTTGCCGAAGCCGAGTTTGCTGAATTAAAGAAGATTTATCAGCAAAACAATTTAACCATGGCCAACAGCGAAGTGACTTGGTTAGCCAGTACTCATGTTGATCTCAGGGATGACGATCAAATCAAGATGGAAAACCTCATTGAAATGTTAGAAGATTTAGACGATGTGCAAAATGTTTATTCGAATCAAGCTTAAATGATGCACTATCGGCTTAACAAGCCCATTTTGGCGGCGGAAAAATCGATTATCTTGGGGATTGACCCTGGTTCTTGTATTACCGGTTATGGGCTTATCCAAATTGAAAGCTCACAATTAACTTATTTAGACAGCGGTTGTATTAAAGTAGCGAATAGTCCCTTTGCTGAGCGATTAGAAAAAATATTTACCGGTTTACAACAGGTAGTGAATCAATATCAACCGAGTGAAGTGGCCATAGAACAGGTTTTTTTTCATATCAATCCGAATGCAGCACTGAAATTAGGTCAGGCGAGGGGGGCAGCCTTAGTAGCCGTTGCTTGTGCTAAATTGTTAGTCAGTGAATATTCGGCCCGACAAGTCAAAAAATCGGTTGTAGGCTACGGTGCGGCGAATAAACAACAAGTACAACACATGGTGCGTGTGTTACTCAATCTGAGTAGTACGCCGACAGCGGATGCCGCCGATGCCTTGGCGATTGCGGTTTGCCATGCTCAAGTGCGACAGTCGGGCGGCATTCGACTCGGGTTTCGACGAGGAAGAAGACGATGATCAGCCGATTAAAAGGGATATTGATTGAAAAACAGCCGCCTTATTTATTAATCGAGGTGGCTGATGCGTTTACTTATGAAGTACAAGCTTCGATGCACACCTTTTATCAACTTCCAGAATTAGGGCAGCCGGTTTTACTCTACACCCAGTTTATAGTGCGTGAAGACGGGCACTATTTATATGGTTTTAGCGCCATACAAGAGCGTGCTTTATTCAGCCAGTTATTAAAGGTGAATGGTGTAGGGCCTAAGGTGGCCTTAGGTATTTTATCGAAAATAGCATGTTCTGAATTTATTGCTTGTATCGAACAACAAAATGTCCTGGCCTTACAAGCGGTGCCGGGTATTGGTAAGAAAACCGCGGAACGATTAATCGTTGAAATGCGCGATCGTTTACAAGGTTTAAGTGGAATGGCATTAGTCAATCGGCGTGATGGCAACACCAATGATTTGATAGCCAATTATCAGCAAGACGCCATTTCAGCCTTGATGGCTTTGGGTTATAAAAACCAAGAAGCCAGTCGCGCGGTGTTACAGGTTAAAGACAATACACTTTCCTTGGAGTCATTGATTCGTCAAGCCTTGAAAAGTGTTGATTAATGGATAAAGTTTGAGTTTTTCTCACGCTAGCGTCTATTAGCGGGTAAAAAACAGGGATGTAGTTGCCGAGCAATTTCAACGCTTCCCCTACGAGCCGCCAGTACTCCAGGTGCTGTACCCATTTTGTTGGTGAGTAGAGGATTGACGTTACGCTCAATAAGAACACGAACGCAATCTTTATTATCCCTAATAACCGCATGATGTAACAAGGTGTTACCGTCATTGTCTTGATCATCTCTGCGTGGATATAAGTGCTGGGAAGGTGTTAGTAAAGTTTTTAATAACTTGCTGTCATTGTTTGAGATAGCCCGACAGGGTGCGACAAGAAAACCCGCTGCTTCTGGAGTAAGGCCATCGTTATTTTTAAGTGAACGATTGGCACCGCTATTAAACAACAATTGTAATGCTTCCTCTTGATGGTGAATAGCCGCCATATGAGCCGGAGTGTTACTGTTTAAATCGCTTATGTCTATGTTGGCTCCTTGCTCAATGAGGTAGTCTAATACCTTGAGACTGCCATGATGTGCTGCTAGATGCAGTGCTGTTTGCTGATTCTTAGCAATATAGGTATCGATGGGATAATGAGGATCTTCGAAAGGTCGAAAGTTCACAACGCTTCTGATTGACGCGATAGCGGCTTTCAAGTCTTCTACTTGGTCTGCTCTAGCAGCCTGAGCCATTTTTTTATATGACATAATTAGCAAGAATTTCTATAAAATAAAAAATAAAATGGAGCGAAGGAGAGGATCGCCGCTAAAAATTTGTTGAATACTATTTTATAATGCCAACTTTTTTATGGCAATCAGCCAACAAAGTTTTATAGATTCTTTATTTGTTATTGGGAATACAAAAGTTGTAGTAATGATCTGAATTGATGCTTATCTGTTTGATAGCAACTTGCTAAAAACAGCGTAAGTAGCTAATAATAAAGTAGCTTTGAGTTATTTCTTATCGACTAAAAATTCTCTTTGATAAAATAAATTATTTATGCAAATCTCTGATAGGCTAATTGCCGCTAAAAAATTATCGGAAGATGATAGATTGCTTCCGCGTATCCGTCCTTTAGCTTTAGCTGACTATTTAGGACAGACATCGGTTTGTGAGCAAATGGATTTATTTATTAGCGCCGCGCGCGCCAGAGCGGAAGCCTTAGATCATGTGTTAATTGTCGGGCCACCGGGTTTAGGTAAAACAACCTTGGCACATATTATTGCTCATGAAATGGGCGTCGCATTGAAACAGACTTCCGGTCCTATTTTGGAGCGGGCGGGTGATTTAGCCGCCTTATTAACCCATCTTGAAGCCCGAGAGGTCTTATTTATTGATGAAATACATAGGCTTAGCCCGGTTATTGAGGAAATATTGTATCCAGCTTTAGAAGATTATCAATTGGATATCATGATAGGAGAGGGGCCTGCAGCCCGTTCTATTAAGTTAGATCTGCCGCCGTTTACCTTAATCGGTGCCACGACACGCGCTGGTTTATTAACCTCACCGTTGCGGGATCGATTTGGTATCGTACAACGCTTAGAATTTTATTGTGTGTCGGATCTTTGTCGTATTGTGACCCGTTCAGCTGGCATCTTAGGCGTGAGCATTGACCCTTTAGGCGCGCTCGAGATTGCTAAACGCGCACGCGGTACACCGCGCATTGCCAATCGCTTGTTACGGCGAGTCAGAGACTTCGCTGAGGTAAAGGCTGATGGCAAGATAGACGCGACGCTCGCATCACAGGCTTTGGATCTGCTCGAAGTCGATAGAGAAGGTTTTGACCAACAAGATCGAAAATTATTATTAACCCTGATTGAAAAATTTGACGGTGGTCCGGTTGGTTTAGATAGTTTGGCGGCCGCAATTGGTGAAGAGCGCGACACGATTGAAGAAGTCATTGAACCTTATTTGATCCAACAAGCGTTTATGATGCGTACGCCACGCGGTCGTATTGCGACTAAGAAAACCTATTTACATTTTTCACTGACGTTCCCTGCGCATCTAAATGGGCAGAAACAACTTATTTGTGATTTTTCTGATAAGATAAACTAAAGCTTTACCGCGAAACGCCATTCAAAATGCAGTCTGCGAGGATATTCAATGCCAACGCTTGATCCAGCTTTATGGAGTTATTTTTATTCCGCGAGTGGAATCGTTAAATTTGTGATGTTGATACTACTCCTTGCTTCTATTGTATCGTGGTCGATGATTTTACAGCGTGGATTTTTGCTAAGGCGCACGCGAAAATTGCTAGCTGCATTTGAAAAAAGGTTTTGGTCAGGGATTGATTTGAGTAAATTATATGCGGATTTAAATCGTAGAGAAGATGAACAAGAAGGGCTTGCTTGCATTTTCTATGCTGGGTTTCGTGAGTTTGTACGTTTGCATCAGCAGGTCGGCAATGTGCCGGTCATTATTATGGAAGGTGTGCAACGCGCTATGCGCATTGCCTATTCGCAACAGCACCAACAGCTGGAAAAACATTTAGATTTTTTAGCCACCTTAGGTTCAACGAGCCCTTATATCGGCTTATTTGGTACCGTTTGGGGCATCATGACCTCTTTTCAAGCCTTGTCGGCTTCACAACAGACAGCCACCATTGCCATGGTCGCCCCGGGTATTTCGGAGGCTTTAGTGGCAACGGCGATGGGTTTGTTTGTCGCCATACCGGCGGTTATTTTTTATAATCGTTATTCGAATCAAAACCAACATTTACTGCACAGTTATCATCGTTTTCAAGAAGAATTTTCTAATATTTTGTATCGACAAATTCATGGTGGCACAGCAAGTCATGTTTCCTAATCAATTTTCGCCGTATCAACGTCGTAAAGGACCCCTATCCGAGATCAATGTAGTTCCCTACATCGATGTCATGTTAGTGCTATTGGTTATCTTTATGGTCACGACCCCGTTATTCTCACAAGGGATTAAAGTTAATTTACCACAAGCGCAAGCACAAACGATTGCTCCAGCACAAGAGCCAATTATCGTGTCGATTGATGAAATGGGGCATTATTACCTTAATACCGCCGCTCAACCTGAAATAGCACTCGATGCAGAACACTTAAGCCAAGAAGTTAGCACCCAACTACAGTTGGCACAACAAAAACAAATACCACGTCAAGTCTTTGTTAAAGGTGATAAAAAGGTTGATTATGGTAAAGTCGTTAGGGCAATGGTTTTATTGCAACAGGCGGGGGCGGTTAATATCGGTTTGTTAACAGAGTCACCACCGAAGTTAACGGCTTAATCGGTGGCCATCCGGATGATGGGCGTTACTAAAGAAAATTATCGCACGTCGCTGTTATTAGCGACCTTATTTCATGTGGGGTTATTTTTAGCCTTATTTTTTAGTTTGCGGCATACGACTAAATTGTTATTTTTGGCATCGAGACCGTTACAAGTTATTCATGCCACGGCCATAGATGTTAATTCATTTAGTCAGATAACGACTCCTGCGACTGAACAAGAAAAAATAAAACCTAGTCCCGCTAGCGCTCAAGTGAGTAAGCCGGTGTTGATTACAAAAAGTCCGGTTGTTTTGCCGGTCAAAGCCAATGGCTCCGCTAAGTTATTGACTCATAAAGTCTATCCGATTAAAACAGCGCCGCAAAAACCACTATTAGTTAAAAAAATAGTCTCCTCGAAAAACAAAGTCACTCAGCCGGCCAAAAAATTGCTTAAAAAAGAAAAAATTCATCCTACTAAAGTATCAGTAAAATCATTGAAAATAGTACAAAAAAATGTAAAGCAATTGTTAGAGCAAGAAATGACGACACTGAATAAAGCATCGATCAATGCCGCGCGAAATGCCGCAACGACTGACAAATATAGACATTTAATTCTACAATCGATTGCGCAACAATGGATTATTCCACCTGAGCTTAATAAGCACTTAGAAACAAAATTGGCCGTACATCTTGCGCCAGGGGGTATGGTTTTAGAGGTGCTGATCGTAAAGAGCAGCGGTAATCCGGTGTTGGATCGCTCAGCGCAGACGGCGGTTTATAAAGCATCACCCTTACCGGTACCAAAAAATAGCGGCTTATTTAATAACTTTCGGCAAATTAATCTGACCGTGCGACCCGAAGGGGTCATTACTCAGTAGCCTAGGTTTACTATTTCCGCGTATCCGCTTATTTCGAGAGGCGGGTTTACTGCTGTTTGAAAACTGATCCGATTGGTTTGTTCATGGACAAAAAAATGGACTCTGTTTAATATAGACATCGCGTTTACAAGTTCCATGGTGAATACAAGCGTTTTGTGTTTTGGTTTAAATTTAGCTTAAGGGTTCTTTGATAATGTCAAAAAATAATTTTATAACAAGGTGTTTACAACATCCTTATTATCCTTGGTTAATTTGGGGACTGGCGGCAAGTGCTTTTTTTATTGAGTATTTTGCACGCGTTGCGCCTGGCGTAATGATCGATTCATTAATGCGTGATTTTAAAGTACAGGCTTTAGCCTTAGGTAGTTTATCGGCTTTTTTTTACTATACTTATGTCGGTATGCAGATTCCGGTGGGAATACTGGTTGATCGTTTTAGTTTGCGTTGGTTGTTGACCAGCATGATTTTTATCTGTGGCTTAGGGTGTTTGATTTTTGCATCGACTACCCATATTGGGGTAGCAGCACTGGCCCGTTTAATGATGGGTTTTGGAGCGGCATTTGCTTTTGTGAGTGCGTTGAAGGTGGCTTCGGTTTGGTTTCCTGCTCAGCAATTTGGTTTATTGGCCGGTTTAACCCAGGCTATAGGGATGTTAGGTGCAGCGGTAGGGCAAATGCCGATGGCTTACTTAGTGGTCCACCTGGGTTGGCGCGAAACCTTGTTTCTTATTGCCGGTTTAATGATTTTATTGTCGGCTACCGTGGTAATACTGGTGCGCGATCGAGTAAAGCCAGTTACTTTGGCGATCGCTAAAAAAAATTTAATGCATTCGCCTTGCTCGGGTCTTGTGAAGGTGCTGAAAAATCCGCAGAGTTGGTGGAATGCTTTATTTGCCGGTTTACTTTTTGCACCGACAGCCGCGCTGGCCGAGTTGTGGGGGGTTAAATTTTTTCGCCAAACCTATCACTTAAGCAATGAAATAGCCGCTATGGGCATCGGTTTAATTTTTATCGGTTGGACCTTAGGCGGGCCATTAACTGGCTGGATTTCAGATAGAATCAAACGACGTAAAGTGATATTGATTTTATCGGCGTGCTTTAGTTTATTATTTGCCAGTCTTTTTATCATGCTGCCCCATTTGCCGTTAGGTATTTTGTTTAGTTTATTATTTTTGTACGGTCTAGCGAATACCGGTGTTGCGACCGCTTATGCAGTGGCCTCTGAGATTAATCCGCAAGCCATTGCAGGAACCTCGGTCGCTTTTGCGAATATGGCTTCGGTGATAATAGGTGCTGGATTTCAACCGCTGATTGGCTGGCTATTAGAAAAAAAATGGGATGGTAGCCTGGTGGATGGCTTGGCCTTTTATTCCAATGCGGATTTTCGTTCGGCTTTATCGATTTTGCTGCTTAGTTTATTGTTGGCAGTGTTGGTTGCCTGTGGCATTAAAGAAACTTATTGCCAACGGGTAGTCTAAGTTTCATTTCGGTTCAAACTGAAAGAGTATCCTCTTATGATGAAAAATACGCGGAATACTTATGGTCAAATTGCTAAATGTTTTCATTGGTTGATGGCTTTTCTTATTATAGGTATGTATTTAGTGGCCTATATGATGATAAACATCTCGCCGTCTCATTTTAGAGATTCGTTATATAATTTTCATAAAGCGACTGGTTTACTTTTATTAGGTCTGGTTGCGTTAAGGTTATGGTGGCGCGTTTTTAATGTTCAACCTACTTTGCCAGCGTCTATTTCAATTTGGCAGCGACATGCGGCTAACTGGAATATAGTGGGGCTGTATATATTGATGTTCGCAATGCCGATAACGGGGTTTCTTTCATCTACATTGGCAAATCACGCGATTACATTTTACGGCCTTTTTACTATTTTGCCGCTGGCAAATAATCATACCGCGTCAAGATTTTTTTCCAAAAGTCATGAAATAGCCTCTTATTTGCTCATTATGTTTTTTGCTTTACATGTAATAGGTGCGTTTTATCATCATTTTTTTCTAAAAGATGACGTATTGATAAGGATGCGGTTAAGATTCAAGAATAATAGTCGGGTGAATAATAAATGAGCTATTTACAATTGATCAAAAATAAGGCCAGGCGTAAAAAAAATCGCTTAATGAGCGTTTATTTTTTAGCAATCAGTAGCTTACTGGGTTGCTCGTTCGCTTGGGCAGCACTTAATCTGGAACTCACCCAAGGTGTGGCCAATCAATTACCCATTGCGGTTGTTCCTTTTTCTGTCGAAGATGATCTCGGTAAAAAAAATAATATCAGTGGGGTGATAAATAATGATTTAAGTCACAGTGGTTTATTTAAGGTGCTAACGCCTAAATCCAATACCTTGTTGCCAGCTTATACGCTCGATAAAGTATCGGTTGCTTATTGGCGTGCACAACACATTGATGATGTGGTGTTTGGAAAGCTGCAAGCTCTAGGTCAGGGACGGTATCGTGCTTATTTTACCTTGGTAAATGTAGCGCAGGGTCGAAAACAAATTTTAGCGCAGCATGAGTTTACTGTCACGAGTCAGCAACTGCGTGGTTTAGCACACCACATTAGTGATCTTATCTATGAAAAGTTAACGGGGATCAAAGGGGTTTTTTCGACCAAAATAGCCTATATATTAGTGACACATCAGCATAATAAACGAGTTTATAGCTTACAAGTGGCGGATATGGATGGATATAACGCTAAACCCTTATTAACTTCGATGCAGCCTATTATGTCACCGGCGTGGTCACATGATGGCAGGCGAATTGCTTATGTTTCTTTTGAAAAAGTGATGCCGCGTATCTATATTCAAAACATTAACAGCGGGCAACGGCAATTAGTAAGCGATTATAAAGGTATTAATGGGGCACCGGCGTGGTCACCGGATGATAAAATGTTAGCCTTAGCGTTATCGAAAGATTCAGCGACACCCAAAATTTATTTAATGGATCTGGCGAGTAAAAGTTTGCGTCAAGTGAGCTTTGGTTCTTCTATCGACACGGAACCGACTTGGTCAGTGGATGGTCGATTTTTGCTCTTTACCTCGGATAGGGGTGGGGGACCGCAGATTTATCAATTAGATAGGCGTAATAGTCGACTGCAGCGAATTACTTTTGCGGGTAGTTATAATGCCAGGGCTTCTTTTTCACCGGATGGAAAAATGATAGTGGTACTCAATCGCGAGCAAGGAATGTATAATATAGCCGTGCAAGATTTAGACGACGATAGCTTACTGATTATTACGCATTCCGGTTATGATGCCTCTCCTAGTTTTGCACCGAATGGACAAATGGTGTTATATGAATCGAAACCTAACCTACGTGGCTTGCTCGGCATGGCATCGATTGATGGAAGAATCAATTGTCGCCTGCCAACGCCTGAAGGTGATGTGCAAGATCCCATATGGTCACCTTTTTTATCGAGTTAACTATTTAATTTAATTGAGGATAGTTTATGTTAATAAAAAAATTTTTAAAAATCAGTGTCATTGCCGGTACCTGTTTTATTTTGGCAGCTTGTTCAACGGATGAAAAAAGTGAATTAACCGATGCGAGTATGGAGGCTAATAAAGCAGATAGCGCGCTAACTCAAGGGGCAGGTGATATAAACGCTTATTATGGCGATGAAAACAGCTGTCATCCGATGCAGGTAGGCAATCAAATCTATTATTTTGACTTTGATAAAAGTTTTATTCGCGGTGAAGATATGGCGTCATTGCAAGTACAAGCACACTACCTTATTAGCCATCCTGAGGCTAAAATATTAGTGGCGGGTAATACCGATGAGCGAGGTAGCCGAGAATATAATATTGGTTTAGGACAACGCCGCGCATTAAGCATTCAACAGTTTTTAGTGGCCAATGGAGTGAGTGAGCGACAAATTCTTACGGTCAGTTATGGCGCTGAAAAACCGGTTGCTTTTGGCCATAGTGAAGCAGACTATGCAAAAAATCGACGCGCTAATTTACAATATCAAACCCCTATTATCACGGATAGAACTTAAGCTGTTAGGAAATTAAAGTTATGCGATTGAATGTATTGCTTCGAGTCAAGTTTATTAAGATAAGCTTATTTTTAGTGAGCTTAATGTTAGCTTCACTCGCGTATGCGATAGCACCGGTTGTTGATGCCTATGACGATGCACCGCCATCACCATCTGCTCCGGCTAACACACCGCCGCCTGCGAGATCGGATGCGCCTAGTACGGTACCTAGCAATGCCGCTTCCTTTTCACTTGAACAGCGCGTTACTATTTTGGAACGGCAGATCACTAATTTAAATCCCGTATTAGTGCAAATGGATGATTTACAACAACAATTACAGACCCTACAAGGAAAAATAGAAGCACAACAACATTCACTCAAGGCTTTAGAGGAGCAGTTGCGTAGTCAATACTTAGCGGTAGAAAAGCGTTTAGGTCAGCGATTAACGGCTAATTCTTATACCCAGAAACCGATAGCAGCACCTATCGCCAATACGAGTCCAAACACAGTTAATGAATCGATGGCTGATTCGTCAAAGTCTATATCCCGTCATGCGGACGCAGCGCCTACGGCGGCGAGTGAGCGCGCTTACCAAGCAGCGTTTCAATTTTTAAAAAATAAGCAATATAACGAAGCCATCGAAAGTTTTGATAGCTTTGTCAAAAAATATCCGGCGGATCTTAATGTATCGAATGCAGATTACTTTTTGGGTCAACTTTATTTACTACAAGGTCAACCTGAATTGGCGATTAATTTTTTTAAACGTTTTACGACCCGATACACGCAAGATGCGCGCATTCCAGATGCGCTGTTGCAGTTAGGTTTAGCTTATTTTGCCAAGGGCAACAAAGAAATGGCAACGGAGACCTTTGAAAAAATAGTTCAACAATATCCTGATTCTAAGGTGGCTCAAGCGGCCCAAGCGCGTCTACAACAATTTAAAGCAATGACTTCTGCCGCTAATCTGGCGACGAAAGATAAAGTTTAGTCTCAATATTTAGAATAGGCGATAAACCCTCATTCTACAATTGCAAAAATTTTACCGCGAAGCGCGCCTATTTAACAATAAAAAATGACGATGTTATGAGAATTGCGTTCGGTATTTCTTATCAAGGCAGTGGCTACCACGGTTGGCAAACGCAAACCGGATTGCCCAGTATACAAGGCTGTTTAGAACAGGCCATTGCCAAGCTGGCTTGTCATCCTGTTTCACTGATTTGTGCGGGCCGTACTGATAAAGGGGTGCATGCTTTAGGTCAAGTGGTTCATTTTGATAGTAGCGCCGATCGTTCCCAAGCGGCTTGGCTTTTAGGCTGTAATAGCTACTTACCGACAGATATTCGTATTGATTGGGTACAAAGTGTGCCCATAGAATTTCATGCGCGTTTTTCAGCGACTGCACGCCGTTATCGCTACATTATCTATAATCAACCGTTGCGCAACGCCTTATGGAATAAACACAGTGCCCATTGTTATTATCCCTTAGATGAATTACGCATGCAGAGCGCGGCTAATGACCTGATGGGTGAACATGATTTTAGTTCGTTTCGAGCAGCGAGTTGTCAAGCTAAAAATGCTATTCGTCACGTGCAACATCTTGAGGTTATGCGCCATCGAGATTATGTCATGATAGATATTCAGGCTAATGCCTTTTTACACCATATGGTACGCAATATAGCGGCTGTCTTAATGCGTATCGGTGCGGGTAAAAAACCGCTAAATTGGGCGAAAGAGGTTTTATTAGCGAAGGATCGTCGTATAGCGGATGCAACGGCAAGTCCTAATGGTTTGTATTTAGTGGAAGTTTTTTATCCTGAAAAGTTTGTTATTGCTAAGCCAAAAAATGATTTTTTTAGCATGAGTTAAATTTTGTGCCGCTTATTTCATGGTTTAAATAGGAAGAATGCGAACAAAATACTTGGTTTTACTAAAGGTCTATTGCATAATCGCTTCCGATTTTACCATTACATCATGAAAGTGAGGTTAGCTGTGTAATGAATGGGAATGTCCTTGAACTCAAAGGGGTCACGAAACGCTTCCATGACGAAGAAGTTTTAGAGGATATTAACTTCGAGGTTAAACAAGGTGAATTTTTGACCTTGCTTGGACCGAGCGGTTGTGGAAAAACAACGTTATTGCGCTTAATTTCTGGTTTTGAAGAGCCGGATAGTGGCGTTATTTGTATTGATGGTCATAATGTAAAAGGATTATCGCCACAAGAACGACATGTTAATACGGTTTTTCAAAGTTACGCTTTATTTCCGCATCTAAATGTCTTCGATAACATTGCGTTTGGATTGCGTTGCAAGGGTTTAGCCAAGGCGGATATCAAACAGCAGGTTGAAGAAGCCTTGAAGATGGTGAAGTTGGCGCATTTAAGTCAGCGTAAACCCTATCAATTAAGTGGAGGTCAGCAACAACGTGTTGCGATTGCCAGGGCGGTGGTGAATAAACCAAGTATCCTTTTATTGGATGAGCCCTTGAGTTCTTTAGACTATCGGCTGCGTAAAACCATGCAGCTCGAGTTAAAGCAATTACAAACCCAGTTAGGAATTACGTTTATCTTTGTCACCCATGATCAAGAAGAAGCTTTGTCAATGTCGGATCGCGTTGTCGTGATGCACGAAGGCCGCATTGAGCAGATAGGTACGCCGCGTGAAGTCTATGAAGAACCTCATAGTTTACGTGTTGCGCGTTTTATAGGTGAAGTTAATATTTTTGAAACACAAGTTATCTCGGTCGATGAACATGTCTTTCATGCTGTTATTGAAGGTAAAGAATTTACTTTGAAAAATCGACGCCATTTTGCGAAGAATCAAAAAGTTTATACCTTGGTGAGACCCGAAGATCTCGAGGTTTGGTCGCCTACTGAAGTGACAGATACCTCGCAAATGTTTCCGGGTGTCGTCGAGCAAGTCATTTACAAGGGTTCAACGGTAGATTTAATGGTTCGATTAGAAAGCCAAAACTTGTTAGCGGCGACCCAATTTTTTAATGAGGATGATGAGAAGCTCGATTTTCATAGTGGTGAATCGGTGTGGGTGCACTGGATCCCAGGTTGGGAGGTTATTTTACCCGATGAAAGCTGATCGCCTTTTTAAATGGACAACGATAGCGACGGTTTGGCTCTGGTTATCTTTATTTGCCTTACTGCCTACATTACTGGTGCTCATAACGAGCTTTTTAGAAAATGATACGGTTAATCTTTTTCGTTGGCATTTTTCGCTACAAAATTATCTCGCTTTACTCAATCCTATTTATTTTACCGTATTTTGGCATTCTTTTTACATTGCCGGATTATGTAGTTTGATTTGTTTATTGCTAAGTTATCCGTTTGCTTATTTCTTGGCGCGGCTAGAATCTCGATATAAAAGCTTACTCTTATTTTTAGTGATCATTCCTTTTTGGACCAGTTCATTGATTCGCACCTACGCTATTATTTCTATATTAAAAGCTAAGGGTTTGTTAAATACTTTATTGTTATCACTGGGAATTATTCATCATCCACTGACCATTTTATATACTAGTACGGCGGTAATGATAGGTCTCGTTTATAGTTTATTACCTTTTATGATATTACCTTTGTATGCCAATATCGAAAAATTGGATATTCGTTTTATTGATGCCGCCCGTGATCTTGGGGCAAGTGCTGTGACTATTCTTGCCCGCGTTATCTTCCCTTTAACATTGCCCGGTATTATGGGTGGAATTATTTTAGTATTTTTACCGGCGATGAGTATGTTTTATATCCCAGATATTTTAGGCGGCGCCAAATCTTTGTTAGTCGGAAACCTTGTCCAAAATGAGTTTTTAGCGGCGCATAATTGGCCATTGGGTTCAGCGGTAAGTATGGTGCTTACTTTGGCGATGGGTTTGCTGTTGTTAATGTACCGACGTGCCAATAAAATAGGGCAACATTATGATGAACCGATTGGCGAAATTTAGCTATTTAACGGTAATTTACTGCTTTTTTTATTTTCCTATCATCCTGTTGGTGGTTTATTCATTTAATAATTCAACTTATTCCTTATTGTGGCATGGTTTTACTTTAGATTGGTATAAGCAATTGGGTGATGATACCGATCTGGCGGTCGTGGCGTTACATTCATTAGAAGTGGGTGTGTTGGCCGCCAGCTTGGCTACTTTTATTGGAACTATCGCGGCGACCTGTCTTTACCGCTATCGTTTTTTTGGCAAGAATTTATTGCACGGTTTATTGTTTGTATTGATTGTTTCTCCCGATATCGTGATGGGAATTTCGTTATTGATTTTATTTTTTTTGCTTAAAATGCGTTTAGGGTTTTGGTCTTTATTACTGTCACATATTACTTTTTGTATTCCCTTTGTTGCCGTTACCGTTTATAGCCGGCTTAGCGGCTTAGATAAAAATGTCTTTGAAGCTGCGCGTGATTTAGGCGCGAACGACTTTATGAGTTTTCGTCGAATTATCATTCCGATGCTATGGCCGGCTATTTTAGCCGGTTGGCTGTTAAGTTTTACCTTGTCATTGGATGATGTCATCATCAGTTTTTTTGTGACAGGTCCTGATTTTCAAATTTTACCGTTATATATTTATTCCTTGGTTCGTATCGGATTAAAACCTGAATTAAATGCGCTATGCTCTGTTATGTTTGCGATTACACTCTTTATAGTGGTTTTGTTTCAACTCATATTACCGACTAAAAAGGTGAGTCATTAGGATGCGTATATCTCATTATTTTATCGCGTGTGTGCTTTTGTGGATCGGTGGGCCGGTATTTGGCAAAGAAAATGTTGTCAATATTTATAATTGGTCAAATTATATTTCCACTGAGGTATTAAAAGAATTTACCCAAGAAACAGGCATTAAAGTTAATTACACCACTTACGATAGCAATGAGACGCTTTATGCTAAGCTCAAAGCCAATCCGCAGACCGGTTACGATGTCATTGTGCCATCGACTTATTTTGTCGATCGCATGCGTCGACAAGGTATGTTACAAGCACTGGATAAGTCGAGATTATCGAACTTTAAAAATCTTAATCCGGCTTTATTGAACAAGCCTTATGATCCAGGCAACCATTATAGTATTCCTTATTTTTGGACCACGACGGGGATCGTTGTTAATACGCGCGTGCATGCGCCGAATCAGTTCCAACATTGGGCTGACTTTTGGAATCCATCTCATCGTAATCAATTGCTCTTATTAGATGATGTGCATGAAGTGTTTTCAATGGCCTTGCTGGTATTAGGTTATTCGCCCAATGACACCGAGCCTGAACATATTCGACGCGCTTATCTGAAATTAAAACAATTAATGCCCAATATTCGATTATTTAATAATGATGGCGTTAAAGCACTTTATATTGATGAAGATTTAAGTGTCGGTATGGGCTGGAATGGTGATATTTATCAAGCATCCCAAGAGAATAAGGCATTAGATTTTATTTATCCTAAAGAAGGGTTTGTTGTTTCTATCGATAGTATGGCCATTCCGATAGGGTCATCGCACTTAAATAACGCCTATATTTTTATCAATTTTATATTAAGACCTGATATTGCTAAAAAGATTAGTTTAGCCATCGGTTATGCGACGCCTAATCTTGCCGCCTATAAATTGATGCCCAAATCGATCTTAAATAATCCTATCATCTATCCTGATAGTAAGGTCTTGCAGCGAAGTGTGGTCCAAACCGACGTCGGTGCCGCAGAAAGAATTTATCAAAAATATTGGGAATTGTTGAAAATAGGGGGTTAGTCCAGGCATTATATCGCGGGTAAACCTAAGTCTTTGCATTTCATTGATTTTATGTCGATGCTTCTAAACGGGAAATCTTATGAGTTGGTTAAAAAAAGTAATTAAGGGCATCCAGACGGTTGTTCGTAGCAGCACAGGGGTGCCTGAAAATAGCTGGGTTAAATGCGAGTCGTGTCAGGCGGTCCTTTATCGTGCTGAATTTGAACGTAATTTGATGGTTTGTCCCACCTGTAACCATCATCATCGTGTCAAAGCGAGAAAACGCTTAGAACAACTTTTAGATCCTGAATCCCGTCATGAAATAGCCAATGAAGTCGTCGCCGTTGACAAACTTAAGTTCAAAGATCAGTTTAAATACAAGGATCGCCTTCACCAAGCGATGAAAAAAACCGGCGAAAAAGAAGCCTTGCTGGTGATGCAAGCTAAACTACAGGGTATTCCTTTAGTTTGTGCGGCTTTTGAATTTGATTTTATGGGTGGATCTATGGGCGCTGCGGTAGGTGAACGTTTTGTGCGTGGCGTGCTAGCCGCTATAGAGGCTGATATTCCCTTTCTTTGTATTTCGGCGAGTGGTGGGGCACGCATGCAAGAAGGATTATTTTCATTAATGCAAATGGCGAAAACCAGTGCGGTACTCGCTAAGCTTAAACAAAAGGGTTTACCCTTTATTTCCGTGCTAACTGATCCGACGATGGGTGGTGTATCGGCGAGTTTTGCTAATTTAGGCGATATTATTATCGCAGAACCTAAAGCCTTAATCGGTTTTGCCGGTCCTCGTGTTATTGAGCAAACGGTACGTCAAGTGTTGCCTGAAGGATTTCAACGCAGTGAATTTTTACTAGAACATGGCGCTATCGATATGATCGTCGATAGACGTGTTTTAAAAGATAAAATAGCCGCCTTGTTAACTAAATTAATGGCGGCTAATCAGGGACGCTATTCTCTATCTGCGCTTATCAATGATAACGATGCCGAATGAACGACGAACAAGTACGACACCACTTCAGGATTGGTTAGCTTATTTAGAAACTTGTCATCGCAAAAGCATCGATTTAGGTCTCGATCGCATCACGCAAGTGGCTAAACGTTTAGACGTCTTAACATTTGCTTGTCCTGTTATTACGGTCGCAGGAACCAATGGCAAGGGTTCCAATGTGGTATTAACCGCGGCTATTTTAACCGCAGCAGGATATCGTGTGGCGACTTATACGTCACCTCACCTTATCCATTATAATGAGCGAATACAAATAGCCGGTCAGTGTGTGAGTGATCAAGCCTTATGTCATGCTTTTACTCAGATTGAAAGCTTACGCGCTAATGTTTCACTGACTTATTTTGAATTCACAACCTTAGCGGCGTTGTGGTTGTTTAAACAACAAGCGCATCTCGATGCGATTATTTTAGAAGTGGGGTTAGGTGGGCGCTTGGATGCGGTTAATTGCGTTGACGCTGACCTGGCTATCATCAGTATGATCGATCTTGATCATATGGAGTACTTAGGTGATACGCGAGAAGCAATTGCTAAGGAAAAAGCGGGGATTTTGCGTCGGTATAAACCTTGTGTCTGTGGCGATTTTGCGATACCGCAATCTATCTTAGAGCATGCGCAGTCCTTAGCCAGTCCACTGTATCGGCAAGGGTTTGAGTTTGATTATAAAATGCAAGGCTCATCCTGGTCTTGGCAAAGCCAACATCATTCGCTAATCGATTTACCACTACCACGTATTGACTTGCAGAATGCGGCAACGGTGCTACAAGCGATAGAGCTATTAAGCGACCGATTTTCAATTACATCGGCTGCCATAAAAGAAGGTTTAAAGCGAGTTTTTCTGCCCGGCCGATTTCAATGTATCGAAAAAAATTCACGTCGAATTATCATTGACGTAGCGCATAATCCAGCCGGAGGGCGCTGTTTAGCGAAAAGACTGCTTCATAGCGTCTGTGCCGGAAAAATCCATGCGCTGGTCGGGATGTTAGCTGATAAAGATATTGTCAACACCTTGCGTCCTTTACTGTCGCAGGTGGATTACTGGTACGTGAGTGATTTGACTGTTCCACGAGGGGCAAGCGCTCAGCACTTAAAGCAAGTCTTAATGAGCTTGCAGGGGATGCCAGTTATTTTGGAATTTTCTAGACCGGATTTAGCTTTTCAACACGCTTATCAGAGTCTGCAGAAAAACGATAGTTTATTGGTTTTTGGCTCATTCCATACCGCGGCCGCGATATATCACCATTTTAACTAAGTTTAGTTTTTTAAGGCGATAGCTAAAATTATTGACTTTACCGTCGACCTGAGTCGATTAAAGCAGGTTTACAAGATAAGAAAAAATAAGCTGGAGTTTTTATCATCAAAACAAATTTAGACTTAAGTTCGCAAATTCAAATGTTATAGGTATAATTTCAGCGATATAGGTTTCTTGAGAGTGATAGTGGCTACTCAATTTAGACGCTCGAGCTTTGTTGCCATCACGGTTGTGGTGGCGCTGTTGGTTATTTTTGTGCCTTTATTTGTAAAAGATTATCGAGCTGATCCCTTACAGTCTTTTATTATGCCTAATTTACCCGCTCAACCTAGTCCAGAGTTACTACCTATGGTCTCAAGCCATCATCGTATGCACGGTATGCATAGCATGCAAAGTTTGCTGAACTTTCCTTTACCTCCGGCTAAAGCCTGGGTGATTGAATTACCAGACTTTAAAAATCCAGCTGATGCAAAAGCTTTAGTGCTAAGCTTACAACTTAAAGGTTTTAAAGCGTATAGCCGTCAATTTAATAGCCTAACCCAGGTTTTGACACGTGTTTTTGTAGGTCCTGAAATCAAACCAGAGCAAATGAAATTAGTGGCAGAGCGACTCAATACCGAAATGCATCTCGATACCAAGGTTGTCCCCTTTGATCCATTACTTATTCAGTAAATGCCAAAAAAAATTAAAAAATTAACTTATCAAAAGCGCATTGATTATTGCTTGAATTCAAGCGCGCGTGCGTTATGTCAATTGATTGCGGAGAAGCAAAGCAATCTTTGTTTATCCGCCGATATAAACTGTGCGGATGAATTACTCGCCTTAGCCGACAAGGTAGGCACCGAGATTTGTTTATTAAAAACCCATGTTGATATTCTTAACAAGTTTACACCTGAGTTTATATCGCAACTTAAATATTTAGCGGATAAACATCAATTTTTAATTTTTGAAGACCGTAAATTTGCCGATATTGGCCATACGGTTAAACAACAGTATGGCGGCGGTATCTACCATATTGCAGAATGGGCCGATATGATCAATGCCCATACGGTTCCTGGCCCAGGTATTATTCAGGGCTTGCGGGAGGTTGGTTTGGCCAAACAACGTGGTTTATTATTGCTCGCTGAGATGAGTTCTACGGGCACGCTAGCGACAGGGGCTTATACCAAGGCCAGTATCGCGATGGCAAATCAGTACCCTGATTTTGTCATGGGTTTTATTTCACAGCATCAATTGACTGAAAATCCAGGCTTTATTCATATGACCCCGGGTGTACAATTTGACCCAATGAGTGGTGACGATTTAGGGCAGCAATATATCTCGCCTGAACAGGCCATTATTCAGAACGCAAGTGATATTATTATCGTCGGTCGGGGTATTTATCAGGCTAATGATGTGCTAGCGAGCGCAATTTGCTATCGAAAATCAGCTTGGGAAGCCTATTTATCATGCTGCTAAACAGCCCTAAAAATTCATCTTCTTTAGTAGTGCCGGTCATTACGATTGATGGTCCTAGTGGATCCGGCAAAGGGACTATTAGTCGCTTATTAGCTAAAGAGCTGGGCTGGCACTTTCTTGATAGCGGTGCTATTTATCGCGCGCTAGCCTGGCTGGCCCTATTTACTCAGACACCCTTAGAAGAAGAAAGCTTACTGCCTTTGGTTAAACAGCTAGTGCTTGATTTTAGATTACGTCCTAGCGATTACATGCTGCGAGTATTCTGCAAGCAGCACGATATTACCGATATAATTCTTAGCGAAGAATATGGCCATTTAGCCTCTCAATTGGGTGCTTATGCCAAAGTAAGGCGGGAGTTACTCGACTACCAGCGCGCCTTTCGCAAAGCACCGGGTTTAGTCGCTGATGGAAGGGATATGGGGAGTGTCGTTTTCCCTGATGCACCACTTAAAGTTTTCCTAGAAGCGAGTTCGGAAGAACGCGCTAAAAGACGCTATTTACAGTTGAAGGGGAAGGGGAAGCATGTTAGCCTTAACGCCGTACGAGCGGAACTTGAGCTGCGTGATAGCAAGGATAGGCAACGCGCTACGGCGCCATTAATAGCGCCGTTAGGCGCGAGTATCATTGATACCACCCACTTAAGTATTCAAGACGTATTGCAGTGCATTAAAGCTAAGCTGCAAGAGGCTAAGATTAAATTTTAAGCCACAGGGGGCATTTTTCTCGTGATTTATCGCGAGTAATAGCCGAATATTAATTGCGCATTTTTGCGCCTTTACCATGGTTCTCTAAAAAAGAACAAGTGATATAACTATATGACAGAGAGTTTTGCACAATTACTGGAGGAGAGTTTCTCCGATCGTGTTTTTCATACCGGGATGATCATAACCGGAACAGTAGTCCGCATCGAAAAAGACCGTGTTGTTGTTAATGCGAATTTAAAATCAGAAGGTCTGATTCCTATTGAGCAATTTTATAACGAAGCAGGGGAGCTAGAAGTCAAGGTCGGCGATGAAATCGATGTTAGTATTGAATCTTTAGAAGATGGCTTCGGTGAAACCCGCCTATCGCGTGAAAGAGCCAAGCGCGCTGAAATGTGGACCGCCTTACAGCGTGCACATGATGCAAATTCAGTCATCAAGGGTATCGTGACCGGAAAGGTAAAAGGTGGTTTTACGGTAGAAGTCGGTAACGTCCGCGCTTTCTTACCGGGTTCACTCGTCGATGTGCGGCCGGTACGTGACTCGAGTATTATCGAAGGCAAGGAGCTCGAATTTAAGGTCATCAAGCTGGATCCTAAGCGCAACAATATCGTTTTATCACGGCGTGCGGTGCTCGAATCAGAGGGCCAAGCGGGCCGAGAGCAATTATTAACCGAATTAGAAGAAGGTCAAGTCATTAAAGGTATCGTAAAGAACTTAGCTGATTACGGTGCATTTATTGATTTAGGTGGAATCGATGGATTACTTCACGTGACAGATATGGCCTGGAAACGGGTCAAACAACCCAGTGAAATATTAACTATCGGCGATGAAATTGAAGTGGTTGTACTGAAGATTGAACGCAATAGAGGTCGTGTTTCATTAGGACTGAAGCAATTAGCGGGAGATCCTTGGGCTGATTTAGTGAAGCGTTATCCTGTCGCTACCCGTTTAAAAGGTCAAGTAACCAATGTGACTGATTATGGTTGCTTTGTAGAGATTGAAGAGGGTGTAGAAGGTTTAGTGCACGTTTCTGAAATGGATTGGACGAATAAAAACATTAACCCCAACAAAATAGTTCAAGCGGGCATGGAAATCGAGGTCATCGTATTAGATATCGACTCTGATCGACGCCGTATTTCACTCGGTATTAAACAGTGTCAATCTAATCCTTGGGAAGACTTCGCCAATACCCATGCTAAAGGTGAGCGGATTACCGGTAAAATTAAATCGATTACTGATTTTGGTCTTTTTATCGGTTTATCCGGTGGTATCGATGGTTTAGTCCATTTATCTGATATTGCGTGGAATATATCCGGCGAAGAAGCGGTACGTAAGTACAAAAAGGGGGATGAATTAGAAACAGTTATTCTATCGATTGATCCTGAACGTGAACGTATTTCCCTCGGTATCAAACAATTGGATACGGAATCTTCCCACCCTTTTGATAAATATAGCAAAGACCAAATAGTCACAGGGAAAATAACAGAAATTAACGAAGAAGGAATGAAAGTTGATTTAGGCAATAATCTAGAAGCTCAGGTTAAAAATTCAGAGTTAGGTGAAGAAGCCAAAAGCTTTGAGATAGGGCAAGCGATTGAAGCGAAAATTCTAAATCTTGATCGAAAAAACCGTATCATATCGCTTTATTGCCTTTCTTTAGAGGAAAAATTGCTTGCTAAATAGGCCGTTGTTTCTTAGCAAGAAATAATCAGTATGGGCTTAGATAAAAGGATGAGTTTGTGGGGGAGTGGGGTTTTGCTTGGCTAAAGCGGGAACCCAAATCTCCCTCATAAAAACCGATTTAGCATAAGTTCCCATTTAGTAGGTAAGTCTATGCGTATCGTCACTTATTTGTTCCTTATTTTGTTAGTTGTATTGGCGCTGATATTTGCCGGTCTAAATGCCGATTTGGTTAGCGTTAATTATTATTTAGGGACTAAACGATTACCGCTTTCCTTGTTAATCCTATTAAGTTTTGTTTTAGGCGGCTTATTAGGTTTACTAACTGCTTTCATTACTTATGTTAAACTAAAGTATGTTAATCGATGTTTACGACATCGTTTAAATTTGGTTGAAAAAGAACTTATTAATTTAAGAGCTTTGCCATTTAAGGATCAACATTAGTGCTTTGAGCATAGGTTTGGCACAAGCGGAACGCAATAAAAATTTTTGTCGTAAGATGGAGCACTCAAAATCAGTGGTTTTGCTGTTTCAAGCGCAAGGGCTACCTGTTTTATGTTGGAGTTATTATTTTTACTGCTGCCTTTTGCCGCTGCTTCCGGGTGGTATGTGGCTTATTGCACGCTTTCGCATTCCAATTCGCGTAAAAAACATCAATGTAACCTTGAATACTTACGTGGTTTGAATTATTTACTCAATGAACAATCGGATAAAGCCGTTGATACCTTCATCAAAATATTGGAGGTCGATACGGAAACCGTTGAAACACATTTAGCCCTAGGTGTTTTGTTTAGACGCCGTGGTGAAATAGATCGCGCTATCCGACTCCATCAAAATTTAATTGCAAGACCAAATCTAGCGCATCCGCAAAAACTACAAGCCCTGTTAGCCTTAGGGCGAGATTATTATTGCGCAGGCTTATTGGATAGAGCAGAACGTTTATTTTTTGAAGTGATTCATAGCGATGATAAAGAGTATGCAAGGATCGCCTTACGCTATTTATTGGAAATTTATCAGCAACAAAAGCGTTGGGAAGTGGCTATTAAACAAGCTAAAAAGATTGCGAAATGGGATAGTCAGGTGGTTAAAAATATTGCCCATTATCATTGCGAAATGGCACTCAATTTACTAAAGAACTCCACTGGCAAACAAAATGTCATCAAATTATTAGATCAAGCATTAAAATACGATGTAAATTGTGTACGCGCCAATCTTATTAAAGGTAAGCTTGCGGTGGAAGCAGAAGAATGGGAAAAGGCCATCCAAATCTATCAAGCTATCAAGAAACAAGATCCCGATTATATTACTGAAACCTTAGTACCCCTTAATCAATGCTACTTGCAACGCCAATCCGGTTCGATAGATTTATTAAGTTATTTACATGAAACTTTATCTGAACATGCGCAAACGCCTATTTTTCTGGCGATTGTTAAGTTGATTCAAGAACAAGATAACCATAAGGCCTTACAATTTTTGACCCAGCAGTTGCAAGATAGACCTTCTCTGCATGGCTTATACCATTTAGTTGATTTACATCTAGCGCAAGAAAATTGTTCCGAGGCGGATAAAACTAATTTAACCAGCTTAAAAAATCTTATTAAAAAGTTAATGGAAAATAAACCGCTGTATCGTTGTTTGAGTTGTGGTTTTAATAGTAAAATCCTTGATTGGCTTTGTCCGGCTTGTCGTAATTGGAGTAGCATTAAGCCTCTATAAGACAAGATAAAATTAATTTAATACGAGAGCGTCTAATTGTTTGACATCTTGCAGCTTTTTTTCTCGTGAAATAAATAATATCCGGTTAGCAATCTGACTGATAAAATCCCTATCATGACTGACAAATAACAATGTTCCCGGATAGCAGCGTAAGGCATCGGCAAGGGCTGCGGTGCTCTCAATATCAAGGTGATTAGTGGGTTCATCTAAGAGTAATACATTCGAGGGTTCTAATAAAATTTTAGCCAGTAATAAGCGCGCTGCTTCGCCACCACTTAACGATAAGATATCTTTTGCGACATCATCTTTGTTAAAGAGTACTTGTGCTAAGGTCTTACGAATTAATTGTTCGTTGGCACCCGATGCTTGATTTTCTAGCCACGCTAAAACACTGGAATTTTTATTCAGTAAATCATGATGATCCTGCGAAAAGTAACTGAGATGGGTTTCATATCCCCATTCATAATGACCTTGATCGGGATGAATGTAACCGAGTAAAATTTTAAGCAGTGTTGATTTACCAATACCATTCTCGCCAATAATCGCTATTTTTTCACCGCGTTTGACTTCAAAGGTGAGTTGTTGAAATAGTTTTTTCTGTTGAAAATTCTTAGCCAGATCTTTAACACGTAATATGTGTTTTCCAGAAGGGCGGATAATCTTGAATGGAAAGCTCGGAGATAGACGCGATGATTGCTTAATATCGGGAATCTCCATTTTGGTTATCATTTTTAAGCGTGATTGTGCTAGCTTAGCGCGCGCTGCGCTGGCTCGATATTTATCGACAAAACTTTGCATAGTCGCTATTTTAAGCTCAGCACTACGTTTTTCTTGAAGCTTTTGTTCGGCAATTAATTTTTTTTCAGCCAGAAACTTAGCATAATTGCCGCTGTAGGGACGTATCTCTGCATAATCTACATCGAGTAGGCTATCAGCAAGTCGGTTGATAAAGGCAACATCATGCGAGATAAACAAGAGTAGACCCGTAAATTCATTTTTTAAGTATTTTTCCAACCACAATATGGAAATAAAATCTAAATGATTGGTGGGCTCATCTAACAATAGAATATCCGGTTCCTGAAATAAAGCTTGGGCCAGTAATACTCTTAATTTGAATCCGCCTGACAGAGTGGTTAAAGGTTTTTCATGATATTCAAGACTAATCCCTAAGCCCATAAGCAATTTTGCCGCTAAGGCATAAGCGCTATAGCCATTAAGACGTGCAATTTCATCTTCTAACTTGCCTAAACGATTAATATTTTTTTGATTCGAATGATCACTATTTAGTAATTTATCTTTCTCTTGCATCGCTTGCCATAGCACTGGTTTTCCTTGTAAAACAATATCGCTAATACGGGTATTTTCATAGCGAAATTGGTCTTGCTTTAACCACCCTATACTCGCCGCTTTAGGGATAGAAATGGTGCCGGCGACAGGATCCTGTGTGCCCATGAGTAGTTGTAAAAAAGTCGATTTACCCGAACCATTAGCACCGACTAGTGCATAACGCGTTTGATCAGTCAGGATGAGGTTTACATCATAAAATAAAAGCTTTTCGCCATAGGCCATGCTCAGTTGATTGATCGATATCATGCTTTTAGTATCCACTTATCATTTTTGCAGACAGTATACCGCCCATAGCCAATGACGCAATAATCTCCATAAAGCCGAGCTACACGTGGTGTACTTGAGACGTGTAAGGTATCGATGTAAACATTTTATTTAAAAATTTATCTATCATCTATTCTTTAAAAATAAATTTTAATTGTTCAATAGTTTTTATTGTCTTTACAAGATAAAATAATAGTTGAATTAAATAAATAAATTATGCTAGATTAATCTGTTGGCACAAAAATCAGTCGAGTTTAGTGCAAAAATTAACATTTTCTGCTAAGTAAAAAAAGAAATCGTCTCATAAAAAAATAAGAATAATAAAAAAAATAATTTAAGAATAGGGAGATGGATGTGCGAAGATATTCGGGGTGGCAGCGTATCAAAGAAATCAACCAACAATCCAGCATTGATGAACCCGTTGTTCATATTGAAATGTCGACTCAGAAACCTGATGCTTTAGAACAGGTAGTCGATTATTTTTTACAAGACAATGGACATCTTAGCTTAAAGCAAGAGCTGTTCCAACAGGGTTTTTTATTCGTCGTGGCTATTTCCGGGGCAAGCTTATATGCGGTGCCGGCTGATGCTTATGCATGGTCCGAGCAGGCTGAACTAATCAGCCGTATAAATTATATAATAAGTACTTGTGTGCCGGCATTAGCGGTACTATGGAATTCCACGGAACTTTTTTTAGGTATGCGAGCCGCGGAAAAGATCCCAGAAAAACTTGCTGATTATTTAGAGAATTCCTTCACCCCGCAGCAAAAAATAATAGAAAATATTATCGTAACACTGGGTTCTGCTATCTCGGCTTTTCCCTTGGCAGCGGTTAGTTTTTTATATCCTATTCCCGGTTTACCGAAGGGTGTTATAATACTACAGAGTATTATTGTCGAGTTTGATAATACCATATTACATTTTCTACCCATTAAATTGGCTTTACAGAATCCCTTGTACCGCCTACCCATTTTACCGTTTGAGTTTATTTTTAAACAAATTATTAATTGTTGTCGCAGCCCCGAAGAGCGGCAAAAAAATCAATTGCAAAAACAAATAGATCAATACTATCAGTTTATTAAACAGCGTTTTATCACGCATTTAGATCAGGTTGAAAGGTTGCTGAGCAATTATGGATTTGAATTTCAAGCAAATTGTTTAAATTATAAAAATTACGTCGGAAAGGAAATAGAAGAGTTAAAGCAGCAACACGCACAAGATCCGCTGCTGTTATTAGAGAACTTACTTAGACTCATCCATGAGCGCTCTCCCAAAAGACCTATTGACCCACCGAGCACGGCGGATAGATTATTAAGAAAATTAGTGTATATTCCCGGCGCTTTCTGGGTCATGTCGAGTTGCGTCGGGTTTTTAGTGGCTCCTATCAATGAAATGACTGAGTTAACCGGTAGTGAAGTGATGGGAGCTAGTTTTTCAGCACCATCTGTTTATTTTCTAGGTGTCTTATTAGCTTATTTCGGTGGTAATTCGCTACAAAACACCTATGATTATTTCACTTCATGGCAAGATGATGCCGTTAAAGTTCCACAAGAATTTAAAATTTATCCTAAAACCTCGATCTTATTGATTGTTATTTCGATGTATTTATCTGTTTTTTCTTACGCCGCAGGGGCTGAATTAATTAAGGATAATTTTAAAGGAGATTTAGAGTTTTTACGTCCTGAGTTACTGGCATTGTCCGAAACAGGTCTCGCTTTTTTGGGTTTTACCGCCATGTTAGATTTTTTTAGTAGTATTCTCAAAAAATTTAGTCACTATGGTAGGAATAAGGACGCTGAAATGGTTGCTAAATTATCTGCGGCCTTCAGTCAACTTAAAAACAGCATACAGTTAATGAAATCAGACCAATTGATAATATCTTTATCTAAGCTGGAAGGGACTCGATTGATGTCTATTTTAAATATCCGGCCAAGTGCAGATAATAATGAACTGGATGAACTAAGAGAAACACTGGTAAATTTACAGATGGCCTTAGAAGAAAAATCGGAATTAAATTCAAAACCAAAACCGGCAGAGCAGCAGGGCGTGCATGGTACACCAACAAGTCCAGTATCACCATTGCCATCACGCCAGCGCCAATTCAGGTCTTCCGATGATGAGACATCCTCATCGGAGCCTAGTCTCAGTCGTCGCGTGACGCGAACAAACTCTATTGATACGGGAATGACAGATACTCATCATGAGCACAATATTTTGAAAAGAGAAATATGTAGTTCTGATTTATTTATAGAGTTAACAAAAATAAAGGAATTAGATGAGGAACAATCCGCTGTAGGTAAATTACTACATAAATTACCTATACCTATTGAGCAATTATCTGATAATTCTGATCTTTCAGAAAGAAGTCGATTAATTTATGAGTGTAGTGCTTTACAGCCTTTTTTCTCACGTAGATCTATGCCTGTAAGCAACCCAGAAAATAATAATAGTTATAGGTATGGTAGCACTTCTTCAGTACATTGTGGAGAGACTAGTTTTTCTTGTTAGCCGGCTAGATTATAAAGGTGAGTTCAAACTGTAGGTTCTAACTCAATTGCGACAAGGAGGTTAAACTAGTCGTATTTTGAGGGTAGAAATGGGTAAATGTTTTAATCAAATAACAAGAAAAGATAGAATTGTAATAAATCATTTATTAAAGATAGGAGTTAGCAAGTCTAAAATTGCAGAACAGCTAAATTTTCATCGCTCGACGATTTACAGAGAAATTGAACGCCATAGTAATCGATTGGGATATATGCCATTTCTTATGAAACGGAAATTGGCGGGAGATCGGAAAAGGGGATTAAAGTTAGACAGTAATAAGCAACTAAGAAGTTATGTATTTAAAAAATTACAGTTATCTTGGTCGTCCGAACAAATAGCAGGGCGCTTAAAACTGGAGAACAATGGAAAAAGTATAATTTGCCATGAAACAATTTACTCCTATCTTTACAGTGATTATGGAATACGCAATCGCTATTATCTTTATTTAAGGGATAAAAGACTATTTCGGTATCCTAAAATAAGCCGTCGAACTCGGACATTAATTCCTAATAGAGTTCCTATTTTAGAAAGGCCAGATGAAATTAGACACAGAAAATCACTGGGACACTGGGAAGGCGATTTGATGCAGTTCGGTAAGAAAACTAAAACGAATTTAATTACATTACGTGAACGGCAAAGTCGCTATATGCTTGCTATTAAAAATAAAAATCGTAAAGCGGCTAGCACAGCTAAAAGAATAATTAAAGCTTTTGATAAGCTTGGCAAGCACCGTATTTCAAGCTTAACCCTGGATAATGGCTCCGAGTTTACTAGACATGAAGAAATAGCTGAAAAATTAGGTATAAAAACTTATTTCTGTGAGCCCTATAAATCTTACCAAAAAGGGACGATAGAAAATGGTAATAAACAATTAAGAGAATGGTTTTCTAAAAACGCGTCGATAGATAAAATTTCGCCTAGAACAGTTCGATCGAAATTAAAGTTGCTGAATAAAAGACCGATGAAATGTTTGATCTACAATACGCCGAGTGAAATATTTTATCGTAGACGAACTGTTAGTAATTTGCTTGATAGTAGATAAGGGGGAATATTGTAAAAATATTACTCCTTACCAAAATTTTCTACGCCAATATATTTCTAGCATTAAGCTGCTGTTAATCTGAAAGCTATAAAATAATAATTTTCAGCTTATGGAGCTTTTGCCAATGAATTATAGTAATAATACATTTATAAAAATAATAAATTTAGTAGATTTAGATAACGCACTAAACGATACGATGATCTATGAGAGAGTAAAAAATGCATTTTTTAGGTTGCTAAAAGGTGAAGTGCTAGGTGGTACATTGGCTCGATTGGATGAAGATAAGGCACTAAATCAGGCTATCTGCAAATTATTAAAAACTACTTACAACATAGTTCTAAAAGATCTTGAAGATGATATATTAAAAGAAACACTAAATAAAATAAAAAAAGATGAAGATTTATACAAGGATCTGTATCAGGATTTAGATGATAAACAATTGGTGGCTAAATTGAGGGCTGCTACGCATGATGATGAACTTAGTGATGCATTCGATACTGCACTCCGTAATGTACTCAATGCGTGGTTTAGTAGGGTAGAAAAACATAAGTTAAAATTATGTAAAACTCTTCAAACAGAAGCACTACAAAGAGGTAATATTAATTATTATCTAGAGGTTTCGAAGGTATTAAATTGGCTCAGTTTTGAGTATTGTCAGTCTGCAGATGCTACAAAAGAATTTATAAAAAAGCACATCGGTACTATTATTGAATCTAATCATCCAAACAAAACACTTGAACGATTGCAGTTATTCCATTTTGCTCAATTGCGTGAGCTGGATAGCGATAGGTTCAAGAAATTTTTAGATACATCTCTAGAACATTTACAAGCATTTGAGCAGTTAGTTGGTAATTCCTCGTCAAAAGATCCGGGGTATCCCAGAATAGAAAACATAGCAATCGATACCTTAAATCAAAAAAACGTACGTGCGTTTATTGCAAGTCCGGCTTTGTCTCCTTTAAAAATAATCAATAAAGAACCCTCTGAGCCAATTAACTTTTTTACGTTCTTGAGTGTCCTATGGTGGGCTCTAGTTAATAGGAATAAGAATTCTCAGGGATTAATAGCGAGATTTGTTACCGCTTTTGAAGAGATTCAAAATAAGAATAAAGAATTCAAGGCCTACCAGGAAGAATTATCAGAATTAATAAAGAAGTATCAAAATATTTATAACTCTGGACTCGATAGGCTTGCTTTAAAAATATTAGATGAAAACGGAGAAGTGAAGAATGAGATAGACTTCATGGCATTGGCGAACGATCTATGTGCGCTCAGTTATCTTTATTGTTTTGGCATTACATTAGCAAAAAAAAATCCTATCATGGATAAATTTTTTGAAAAATTTAACTATCCTAATACGGTCGATCCCATTGTTAAAGGTAAGCTTGAAGTGCTATCTTGGATTTACCAAGGCTTCTATGGAAATATGGATAACGCTGGAAAAGAGTTTATACAGCAACATCTCGATAAAATCATGGGTTGTAATCGTCCTAAAGAAGCGCTTAATGCTTTATTTTTTATCTTTTTTTATAAATTACATGATAAAACTAACGCTAACGACATTATAGATGCTGTTCTGAAAAATAATTCACCTGAATCGTTCTTTAAAGAATTTATGATCAGATTAGTTTCCTTGAATGAACATCCAAATTTACTAAAAGAAGATGAGGTAAGCTCAGTATTAGTACAGTGCTCACAAAGTAGCACAAACGGGGCCTCTGAAATTACAACATTAAAAAAAGCAGCTAAGATCCCAGGTCCAATAACTGCTTGGTGTAGCTTTTATGGATGCAAGGGACATCGTAGCTTAGAGGCTGATGCTAATAACAATGAGCCGGATACTCGGGCTACTCTTGATAGTAAAAATTATGGTGTGTCAAACTGATGCAAGTTATTAATTTAATGAGTATTTTTTAGGCTTGTCGCATTTGGCCTTAGAACGTACCCAATACACACTATAGCCGATAACTTTTATTATCGGCTTATAATTTTAGCGGCACGGCGCGGATTCAAACCATTCGAAAAAACATAGTAATATCACAAGGTTTGGAAAGCGCTGACACGGGGTTGCTTTATAACCTCCGATAACAGTAAAAATTTTTGATTAAATTTAAATACTAGAGTTTTTTAATGAACATCTTGATTGCAGGAGCTTCCGGCTTTATCGGAAAAAGTCTAGTGTCGGCATTGGCTCCTTCACATAAAATTACGGTTTTAGGACGAAATAGACGGCGATTAAAGCAAATTTTCCCCGAGCAGCGCGCTATCGACTTCCCGGGTTTAGCAACCGAGCCGATAGAAAATTATACAGTAGTGATTAATCTTTGTGGGGAAAGCATAGATAAACGCTGGACAGTTCAGCAAAAAGAAAAAATCATATCGAGCCGTGTTGAACCGACCGAGAAATTGGCTAATTGGGTATTACGTTCCCCTACTCCTGAACGGATACGGTTTCTAAACGCCAGCGCTGTAGGTATTTACGGCTTAAACACCATACAAAATGCCGAAGATACCCTGATAAAAACTCAAGAGCACTGTTTTTCGCAGCAGGTAGTTTGTGAATGGGAATTGACGGTAGAAAAAAAGCTCAAAAATAAAATCAACTACACTTTAATGCGATTCGGTGTGGTTTTGAAAAAGCAACAAGGAATGCTAAAAAAACTGGAACTACCCTATAAACTAGGCTTAGCTAGCATACTCGGCCATGGAAAACAGCAAATTAGCTGGATTCATATTGAGGACTTAGTGCGTGCTATTGATTTCGTTGTTAAAAATCCAACTTTTTCGGGCCCAGTAAACATGGTAGCGCCCGAGGTCATTACTCAAAAAAGCCTATGCCAAGTTTTGGCTCAAGCGTTGGATCGCCCCTGTTTGTTCAAAACACCCACTATTGTTGTTAAATTAATATTTGGACAAATGGGTAGCGAATTATTGCTTTCAGGCCAAGAAGTCATTGCGAAGAAACTGACAAAAGCCAATTTTTCCTTCCTTTACCCGACTTTCCCGGCAGCTATTTTTCACGAATATAAATAATATGAAGAATTTACGTTAAAACGCAATACGCTCGCCTTGCCAATCGAATAGATCACCACTCATTGCCGGTGTAGTTTTTTGAATTTGAATAAATAAATAATCGGCAGCTTGTTTGGGCGAAAATAACTTATCCGGTTCAATATTTTTTTGGAACGGTTCACTTAAATGTGTAGCAACGGTGCCCGGATGATAACCATAAATAGCTGTG
Organism: Candidatus Aquirickettsiella gammari; assembly: GCA_002290645.2. Taxonomy (GTDB): domain Bacteria; phylum Pseudomonadota; class Gammaproteobacteria; order Diplorickettsiales; family Diplorickettsiaceae; genus Aquirickettsiella; species Aquirickettsiella gammari. The sequence continues at coordinate 53,471 of NMOS02000003.1, read as the reverse complement.
TTTGGAAAACATCGCGACCATTCAATACTAATGTTTTTAATAAACATATTAAGCACACATTTACTAGCCCGATAACTATACCAACCTCCTAAGCGGTTATCTGAAAGACTGGAAACACGAGCCGAAAGGTTGATAAAGCTAAATTCATCATGTTTACTAAGCTTTTTGTTCAAACACTGTGCTATCCACATCACGGGCAGTGTATTCACTCGCAAGCTTTCATAAAACCAATCGGCTTGAAAATGAATCAGCGATTTTTCGGGCAAATGCTGATCATTGTAAAGCATGCCAATAGTATTAACGATGACAGCAGGTAATTGATCAGTAGCCGCAAAAATACGCTGAATGTCTTCAAGCCGCGTCAGGTCGACGTCAGGTCGGGAAAAAAGTGTAACCCCAATTTTTTCTGTTTTAGCTTTTTCCACAAGTGCTAAACCAATGCCGCCGCCGCCTATTACCCAGATGCCCTTGGTAAAATTCATAGCCACACTCCTCAATAAATTCATATACTAGTCGATATGAAACTTAATCTTATCATTCTGCCCTGCATCATTGGCATAGCAGTTTGCTTATTAATAGCTGGCACCGAAGGTTGGGTGACCGCAACCAGCGTTAACGCCTGGTATCATTCTTTAACTAAACCTTTCTTCAATCCACCCGCTTGGATTTTTGCACCTGTTTGGTCTGTGCTTTACATCATGATGGGTATCGCCGGTGGCTTAATTTGGTTAACACGAAAGAAGAATACTGCATTATTCGTTTGTTTTGTTATTCAATTAATTTTAAATTTTTTATGGTCTTTTCTGTTTTTTGCTGCGCAATCAATTGGATGGGCTTTGCTCGATATCATATTGCTTTGGAGCACGCTGTGTATCACCCTATACATTGCGTTACAACAACGTAAAGCCGTTGTTTACTGGTTATTACCGTATTTTATTTGGGTAAGTTTTGCAATGATACTTAATTTCAGCCTTTGGATATTAAATTAATGGCCGTATTCCGTTTTCGCATCAAATTTCTAGTCTAGATGATTGTGATAAAGATAACGACATTTTATTGAGCCGCTAAGTTTAGTGCAATCACAAGCGCTAATAATAACTAACTTCTTATATTATTGCGCATGTTAACCCTTAATGGATTTGGTCAATAAGCTTCTTATATGTTAACTCAATAAGCAACATCAATCTTATCCTCTTTATTTATTATTCCATATTGTTCCTTTAGAACCTTGATGGCATGCGGGCTCTATAAGCGCATTAGTTTTTTTCAACTTTAAAATAATATTTTAATATTATTTTAATACTGGCTATTTATACTAAAAAACAAGATATTTTAAAAATGCCAGTTCATTTTTGGGGGCTACTATCACCAATCCTAGAGGATTTTTTAGTTCTAAAAAGGAGAATAAAAAAAATTATCAGCTAAGATTGGCACTCGGTTTAAATAATAAAAAGCAAGGGATTCCCGAAGCAGATTTAATTTCTTTAGCAAATTATGCACGAGAAAAAAATAAAGTTATTCTTTTTAGGCCGGTAGAATTTATTGCAAAAAGCCTACATGAAGAAAAAAAATATCCTACTAAAGACTTTAATATTAAAGGTAAAAGTGCTTCCTGGGGAGCATGGGCAGGTTTTATTCCCATAGACCAAGCTTACAGTAAATTAGCTTCGGCTAGTATTGAGCAGGTGCAAAAATATAATAAAAATGTACGCGCTTGTATTAAACAAGGTTATGCCATCGCAACTGATTTACGCATTACTAAAAAACGCTATCAAGAATTAGTCGCGCTAAGAATTATTTTTCCACAATCCCAACAAGAGGACAATGAGTTTATAGCGCTCGACTGCCCTACTCCGGCTCAAGATCAGTTAAAATTATGTTACGCAAAAGAAATAAACGCAACATCCGAATATGCGATATATACTGCCGAAAAACAGCCTTTCCAAGTATTGGCCGATCCCAACTTAAAAAGACCATTCATCCCCGACTTTGATTTACTGGCTATTTTTAATCCTTGGGAGGATTTTGGACGCGAAAATATTCGCCCTAATCCAGATATTAGCTATGAAAAACGTTTAAGAAAACTTTCTATTAGAGAAAGAATCAATTTAGCCGAAACTGAACAAGATTTTTATGCCAGAGAACTTCCAAATCTAGGTAATATCACCCAACAAACATTAAAAACAATTAATGAGATGAACGACGCCTTAGATAAAGGCCCTTATTTACAATGTATACATCATAGTGATGATGCGGGATCGCCGGCCAGTAATCCAAAACTTAATTACCCTATTACCGTCTTACTGCCACAACATTTTGGAATTTTTAGTTCTAGCTTATTATTGATAGAAACACCGGAACAATTTGTCTATTTTATAGAGTGTATCAACCCATTAGGATACCGGGTGGAGGTAAACCATTTATGGGAGAAATCTATCCAATTTGCGGCTAAAAAATCCTTTAATCAAAAAAAGGTATTTTTTGATTTAAACCAAAATAAGCTCAATAGTGCTGATGAAATGCTAACGGTGATAGGTTTACCGGTAGATAAAACATGGATGCATGAAATAATGCGTATATTTAGGTTAATAATACAAGCTCAAATTAATTTTCAGCTAGAGTATGTATTTGAAGTTATCCAGGCTTGTTTAATGGTTAATTCACGTTTACTGAGTCTATGGTGTTTTGGTATAGAATTATTATTGACTAAAAAATTATTAACAAAAAATACTTTATCGAGTTACCTGCAATTTTTAAATACGCTAGAAGATGATACGAGTGGATTTCGAAAAATAATACAAAAATTAGATAAGATTCAAAACACTAAGCCGGAGCAATCAGAATCTAGTGCTGATTTAGAAAAAATTCAGTACAGATTATCTCCATAAGCGAAATAATCACATGCCAGAATTACCCGAAGTAGAAACGACACTCAGAGGCATACAGCCCTTGATACAGAGTCAAGTTATTCATCAGTTTGTTATTCGTCGCGCTAATTTACGTTGGCCTATTCCTCAAGCGGATTTACAGCGATTAGTAGGTCAAGCTATTACCGAGGTAAAACGACGCGGTAAATATTTATTATTATCAACTGAGTTAGCGACAATTATTATTCATCTTGGCATGTCGGGACGGTTACAAATACTCGATAAACCGGCCATCGTGAATAAGCATGATCATGTGGATATTATTTTTAATAATGGCAGCCTACTACGTTTTACCGACCCCCGTCGTTTTGGTGCTTTATTATGCAGCGAAACCGATCCTTACCAACATCCACTGCTCAAGCGGCTAGGTGTTGAGCCACTCAGTCGCCAATTTTCGCTTCACTACTTAACGCAACAGCTGCAGCATAAACGCTTGACAATTAAATCAGCGCTCATGGATCAGTCTATCGTGGTCGGAGTCGGTAACATTTATGCAACGGAAGCTTTATTTATTGCCGCTATTAGTCCGACAAAATTTGCTAAAACCTTATCGCTGGCTGATTTAAAACGATTGCTTAAGGCCATTAAATCTATTTTGCGCCAGGCTATTCGGCACGGGGGTAGCAGCTTAAAAGATTTTCTAAATAGTGAAGGAAAACCAGGTTATTTTAGTCAAAAATTACAAGTTTATGGTCGTGCCGGACTACCCTGCTTACGATGTAAATCACTATTACAATTGATTCGTATTGGACAGCGTAGTACGGTTTATTGCCCGCATTGTCAATCTTAAGCTTTTAAGAACGCACAGAGCAGCAGCCCACCATTGCATTCTTATTTTCCATCTTAACAGGTGCATTGGAATTAGGATCAGTGATGAAAAATGGGCGATAAGTAATATTCCCTCCAGCAAAACAATCAGATTTTTTAGTCCCTAGTATAGTGTTGTCTTGGTTTAATGGCTCATCATTAACAAGAACTAGGTTAGTTTTAGACGCCGTGTTATCTAAGCCTTCTTTTTTCAATTCAATAAGCTTATTGGCAATAGCCTCATTTGCTGTAGCTCTTTCTGCTTGGTTCCTATTCTGTTCAGGTATATTACCCGCTAAAGAGTTGAGAGCGCATGCTATAGCCCCCAGTATTGATAACACGGAGCCAGTATAAACTAAAACCGCATTACCAATGGCATTGCTGACTAGACATATCGTTGCAAAAATCGAAGATAATGAAGATTTGATTCGACTATAAGTGCTTTTATGCACTGTGGTGGCGGGGTTCTCGGTTTGGATTGGAGCAGAATCAAAAAGACGCGCTAATACTTCCTTGAGTTTATTAATAGAGAGTACGGTAAACGCAATTTGTGCAACAAAAGCGGCAACACTGATTACAACAGCGCTAACTAGGCCGGTTAAGGTCGATAAATCGACTCCAGCGGTGATGCGAAAATAAACTAAACCAAATAAAGCAAGCGGTATTAATAAGGCTAGTATGACGTGAGAAAAAATTTGACGAGCGCTTAATTGACTAAATTTTACCCGTAAAATTGTGTCTTTTAAATCTTTTAGTGAAGGAAGTGGTTTTTTTAACATCTCTATAATGGCGTTAAACGTTGAAACGCCGAGCACTACCAAAACACTTAGCGCTAAAATAGCTACGATGACGATAGGTAGCGGTGGCCAAAAAATCGCTAACATCGGTAAAACACTACTAACAAAGCTTAAAATAGCGGTATAGGTTAAAGCGGCGCCTGCTATACCGACGGTTAGCGAAGCAAGTAGTGCCAGCGGTAACAAGAGATATCGTTTAACTGGCGAAAGTTGCTCGCGCTTCCCTTCTGGATTGATAAGTTCAGTCGGCCCACCCTTTTTTACCAGACTAAGCAAAAAATTAGGTAGATTTTGCGAAAAAAAACGAAAATTAGCACTATACCCTACTGCAAAAATGAATACACCGGCAATGATGGCGGGTACTAATAAAGTAGGAAACAGGAGATAAACAGCACCACCGGTTGAAATACCGGCCGCTAGTGAGGCAATCCAGGCAATAAAGATACCCAGGTATTTTAAAGCCTTTTTCTTCTTAGTCGGTGTCTGAAATGACGAGATAGCATGAGCTATTTTTTCTATTTCTTGAGTAGATGTTTGTTCTTCTTTTGTTGTTTCATCTGTTGAGTTTAATTTAGGCGTACAATCTGAAACAAATTCGAGTAAACCTTCACTCGTCGTTATTTCTTTAAATGATGTAAGCCGATCATGCTTGATCTTCCCGAACTCCTTACCGTACTCCTTATAGTACTCCTCATTGTAATTACCTGCTTTTTTATAAGCATTATCATGACAAAAATATTCATCGGCTTGTATGCGAAGAGCTAAACTCAGCGTTAAAAGAGTAATCTTTATGGCATACCTAACGTCTTTATCGATGTTTGTTTTATGTTTTATCGATTGGCGTATTTGTTTGTTTTTATTTTCTGTGGTTGCTTCTGACTCTGCTTCTCGAGATAGCCCCGGATCATCCCATACCACTAAAAAAGTTTGAAGATTAAATAATTTAGTTTTTAATGAACTAATTCCATCTGAGTCAATAGGATTAAAGGACCATGATTCAATTTTTTCAACTAGAATTTTTTTAAATTTCGGATTTGAAGTAAATTTATTTTTTTCAGAATTCTTTGCAAACTGGGAGTTCCATTCCTCTTTAAGGGGGGTTCCAACAAGACGTGCTTGTTGCAAAAATTTATCATAATTGCCTTTAAGTAAGGCGTTTTCACACGCTGCTAATGACGCTCGTGGGATGTTGTCGCTTGGCATTAAAACTCCCCTGCACTAATTAATTGAAATCGCTTAGTAACACATTAAGTTCTATTCTCAAGTAGATTGTAGCTCCTGAAGCTTAAAATAAAATTAAACAGGTCGAGAGAATAGTTAACCGTGATTTAATCAATCGTGGCTTTATAACGGTAAACACTAATAGACGGCAAAAAAGGTTGCGATTCAATTTGTTTGTCGGCTCTCAATTTACGCTTTTTGGCCCGTTGCTGGCCAAAACAGACTATCGGTGCGGCGAGTTGTGGCTGATGCAGATAAAATAAAGGTAATGCGGTGCGGATATCTTCATATTTAGAACGCTTGTTTTGCTTAAAGGAGCCAATATTAACCACCCACCCTGGTTTAATGTGTCGATGTTTAACCAGTTTAACCTGGGCATCTAAACCCTTTAGTTTAATTCTTTGTAGATCAATATGTAGACCTTGACCCGCTTTTATCAGCATTTGCTCAGAATCTTGTCGGGATAATAATTTACTGGCGGTATGTTTACCCTTAGTCCAGGCAACACGGCGTGGATGGTAGCGAATAAAAGGAATATGTCGAAGAACTTGCTTTAATTTTATCGCCGGATAACCGGCATACTTCAATGTATCGCGAACCCATTGACAGATATCCTGATTCATCACTTGATGACACGCAGCAAGCAAGGCTTTAAAAGCATCTTTAGCCGCATTTACTTCACCTATTAAATCCAAAGTCTCTAAGGTGCCTGCAACTACCCCAGGACATTTAAAGGTCTCTTGTGGCGATAGAGCTTCGCTAGGGCCAAAATTGCCGAGTGCATAGATGACTTTATCGCGATTTGGTGCAAAACCATCCGCACCATCATCTATCCAGAGTGGAAATTCCGCCAAATCAAATCGAATATGTGAATTAAGTTGTTCAAGTAAACCTAATAAAGATTCAAATTGACAAATTAATTGCGGAACATAATCTATAAACACACACCCTCCTTAGCTTGCGTTTATTGAGCCGGGTTAACTTATAAAGTTTATCCCATAACCAATTACATATTAGCTTAATCCCCAGCCTTTGCAAAATATACGTAACGCCCAGCCCATAATAATTAACCCTCAAATTTATTTTAACTAGATATTTTTTTTAAAAAAGCTGGAAATAATTAGATCCCTTTGCAAGATAAATAATTATTTAGAGTTGGTTATGGGATAAACTTTATAAGTTAACCCACAACCAACTGCAATGACATTCATTCCTACTAAATGAGCGCTTGTATACGCATTATGCCGATCAATACGATAGTCATATTCTAGTTAACGATAAACGGATTGCGATAGGTCACAAAATCTAGCGAGACAAAATTCAATCGCTTCGGCTAAGTTTTTTTGCGAGAAAGGTTTGATAAACACGACATCTGCCCCCAAATAGAGACATTTTTGCTGCAGAGATGCATCGGCATGTGCTGTGGCAACGATAAGTGGCGTTTGCTGATTGGATAAATAACTACGTGCTGCGGTAATCACTTTTTCACCTGATTGATCGGGCAAACCTAGATCCAGCACGATTAAATCATAGGTATTATTTATAACGTGCTGAATGGCTGTTTTAGCATCGCCGGCTATCTCCACCTGATAACCCAATTTCATTAAGCAATGACCCTGAACCTTTTGACAGAAAACATCATCCTCTATGAGTAAAGCGTGGCGAATAGTGTTAGCAACTTCTATCTTTTTTTTTGATATGATCATAAAATCGTCCGTTAATTTTAATTATTTTAATATAGAAAACGGTCCTTTACTTTAGCTTAAAAAATAACTTAGCTAGACGCGTTATAGCTTATTTTATAGGCTATTTTACAGTAAGGTTATCTTCTAGGGATATGCTATGTTCTTTAAAGAATCGTGTCAAGCCATTCAATAATTTTTTAAAAATTTATATATTTATATTGCAAAATAAGTAGAAAATTAATTGTTTCTGCTATACCCTCATAATTTACCCAAATTATCGAAAAGGCCGTGAACACTCGGTATTCTGAATAGGTAACTTTTTCTTGCGTTCTAAACCAAATTACCGATAATACCAAGTTAGTCGAAGTCGGGACACTTAGCAACTGCGTTCTAAAGATGATAAAACTTCTTAATGTCGAAAAAATTTATTACAGCGCTGCTAAACCAGTATACGCACTGCGTAATATCAATCTTGATATCCATCAGGGCGAAATTTTTGGCATAGTGGGTCAAAGCGGTGCGGGTAAAAGTTCGCTAATACGTTGTATTAATCTGCTAGAGAAACCTAGCAAAGGACAAATTTGCATCAATGGACTAGAGCTAACCGCCTTAGACGCCTCGGCATTACGTGCTGTGCGGCGACAAATCGGCATGATATTTCAGCAATTTAATTTGCTTTCTGCCAAAACTGTCTATGAAAACATCGTCTTACCGTTAAAATTTACCCATTATCCCCCATCAAAGATTCATGCAACAATTATCCCCTTATTAAAGCTAACTGAACTAGTCGATAAACAACACGCTTATCCCTCACAACTGAGTGGCGGACAAAAGCAACGGGTTGCTATCGCACGCGCCCTAGCCTCCCAGCCCAATGTACTATTGTGTGATGAAGCAACTTCTGCGCTCGATCCTGAAACGACTCGAAATATTTTGCAGTTATTGAAAGATATTAATCAACGCTTAGGTATTACTATTGTATTAATTACCCATCAAGTCGAGGTTGTAAAGCATATTTGCGACCGTGTTGCTTTGCTTGATAAAGGATCCATTATTGAATTAACCGATATCGCTAGTTTTTTCACCCATCCTAGCAGTGCTTTAGCAAAGAAATTTGTGCGCCTATCCTTAAAACAAGACTTACCGCCTTTACTACAAAACCGACTCAATCGCACAAAAAATTCACATAGCCATGCGGTACTGCGGATATTGTTTCATGGTCATGTTGCCGCAGAACCTTTAATGGCCCATTTAATGCGCGAAATAGGTATCCATCTCAATATTTTACAAGCTAATATTGAATTACTGAAAGATACCACCTTAGGTATTATGGTCGTTGAAGTGATCGGTGATCAAACGCCTTTACAGCAAGGCATACAATATCTAGTCCACAAAGGACTCCACGTAGAGATTATCGGTTATGTCAATGAATCTATTGTTTGAATTATTAATATCAACCTGGGAAACACTGTATATGGTGTTCATCTCAGGCGTACTCGCCCTCTTAATAGGTTTGCCTTTAGGCGTCATTTTGTTTAGCACCCGCCAGCCGAATTTGTTTGCCAAACCACTACTCAATAAAAGCTTGGCCATGATAATTAATATGCTACGTTCTATCCCTTTTATCATATTAATGCTAGCTATTATTCCGCTAACGCGCTTGTTGGTTGGAACCTCTATAGGGACCACCGCAGCTATTGTGCCATTAAGCTTAGCCACCATTCCTTTTTTTGCCCGTATGGTAGAAAATAATCTCGATCAATTACCACCCGGTTTAATAGAAACCGGGCAAGCCATGGGCGCGAGCACGCTGCAATTGATCTCTGCTATTTTGTTAAGCGAAGCCATGCCAGGGATAGTCAGCTCGCTGACCACAACCCTGATTACTTTAACCGCTTATTCGGCTATGGCAGGCGCCGTCGGAGGCGGTGGCTTAGGTGATTTAGCGATACGCTATGGCTATCAGCGTTTTGATGCCCGTGTTATGTTAATGGCCATCGTAATTCTAATAGCGCTGGTACAAATGATACAATATATCGGCGACTATTGGGTAAAGCGCTTAACCCATCAATAATTACCACTTGCATAAATACAAGCTTTTGTTTATTTTCTGGCTAAATATCTTTCAACTAGACTGGCGTAATTTAATGATGATAAAAAACATTGGGATTTTGCTTATTAATCTTTTCATAGCGAGCTTACTACTTTTTAGCGTAACGGCCTGCCATCATCGCCAGGATCCACAGCAAATTCGTTTAGGCACGATAAGCGGCCCTGAAACCGAATTGATGCAGATTGCCAAACAGGTCGCGCTACGTAACTCGGGTTTGCGTATTAACATTATCGAATTTTCCGATTACTCATTACCCAATATCGCCTTAAATGAGGGTAGCTTAGATGCCAATATGTTCCAACATCAGCGCTTTTTAGAGAATGAGATACATAATAGAGGCTACCATTTAGTCGCCATTGCTAAATTGTTTGTTTATCCAATGGGTATTTATTCGCATAAAATCCAACAGTTAAAAGAACTCAAATCACATGCTATCGTAGCAATTCCCAATGATCCGAGTAATGAAGCACGTGCTTTATTGCTCATGAGTAAAGCCGGTTTAATTACGCTAAATACCGGTAAAGGCAGCTTAATAACACCGCGTGATATCGTGCAAAACCCTAAACAATTAGTGATTAAAGAACTCGATGCCGCACAGCTAGCGCGTGCACTGGCAGATGTTGATTTGGCCGTCATTAACACCAACTATGCCGTGTTAGCCCATCTTTATACGCAACAAAACGCACTGTTTGCCGAAGATAAAAACTCAAGTTATGCCAATCTTTTAGTCGTCAACACAAAAGATCAAAATAATCCTAAGTTTATTAATTTAATCAAGGCCATACACTCTAAAGAGGTGTTAGCTGCCGCCGAAAGATTATTTCATGGCGAAGCAATCCCCTCCTGGAAATAGATTAAAAAATTATTAGCTTAAATTTTTACCTGTTACTTAATAAAAAATAATAGTATGGAAAAACACATCAAAGCTATTTTAACCGCACTCGGCGAAGATCCTGAGCGGGAAGGTTTAAAAAAAACGCCGGAGCGCCTAGCTAAATCCTTGCGTTATTTAACCAGTGGTACACGGGAATCATTACCCAATATTCTAAATGATGCGTTATTTCAATCGGATATGGAAGAAATGATCTTGGTTAAAGATATTGAATTATATTCCTTATGTGAACATCATTTATTGCCTTTTATGGGTGTCTGTCATATGGCTTATATCCCCAATGGTCAAATTATTGGCTTATCTAAGATCCCACGCATCATTAATTTTTACGCGCGACGTTTACAAATACAAGAAAATTTAACCCGGCAAATTGCCGATACCTTGATGGATAAATTAAACGCCAAAGGTGTCGCTATTATTATTGAAGCCAAGCATCTGTGCATGATGATGCGTGGCGTGGAGAAACAACAGGCGACGATGAAGACTTCAGTGATGTTAGGGATCTTTCAACAGAACATGCGCATACGCGCTGAATTTTTTAGTTTAGTGGTATAACTTAAGCTTGAAATAACTAACTGAAATCGGAAAAAGCAAATTAATTTTTAAAATACTTTAAATAAAAAAAGCTAGGCGCATGCGGCAAATACGCTGGATCGATCCAATAGGTATCGTTAATTGGTTTTAATACCTGCTCTCGATAGAGGGGATAATTGAATCTTGTGCCGATCAAATAATAGAAAGTAGCTTGTTCAACTTGAAAGCGATGTAAAGATATTTGCTGAAAATAGGGTTTATAATCGGCCGAGACGAAGGGTATACGCGAAAAAATTAAAAAGTTTTTATGATCAAAGTGTTTGAAATTACTAATTAAATCATCTTCGCGGCCATGATAAGAACCCCTTAAAAATACCGATGCATAATGATGGGTATCGTAAAAAAATAAGCTCGCATCGGCATAATTGGGACTTGCGTAGATATAATTTTGCGAATAATGATGCGGCAACCAAGCATTGACCTTCGCATGTTGAAAGAAATAAATGATCTTGTTATAACTTAGATGATGAATAGTTCGATGTGGCAGAGATTTTAACGGTACCGCTAGCAGTGCAAAGATAATAATAAGCTGAATAGCGCTCCAATAGGCGGTAAATTTCAGTAACTTGTTTAAATCTACCCCGCTTAAATATTCCCCCGCCCAAATATAAATAAAGGGAATAAAGGAAAGTGGCCAATGCAATCCTATCGGTTTAAAACAACTCAACAGAAAAAATAGACACAGCGGTATCATAAAGAAATAAAATAATGCTTGCTGCTTGAGTGCTTGCTTAGAAAACTTAAAGACTGCCATTATCAAAGGCGGTGTAACGAGATAAAACAAAATAAACCCATAGCCTAAGATTGTTTTAAAACTAAAGCCAATGTCATTATTTCGATTGTAAATATTGAATAAAATATTCGCCCAATCGTGTTGATAATTCCAATAAGCATTCTGTAATGCAAAAGGTAGCGTCAACAAAGCCAAAAGACCTAAGCCAATGAGGCGCTTACGATTAGGCGCAATAAAAAGAAAATACACCGCATAAGCGAGTGCTAACAAACCCGCAAAATACTTAGAAAAAAAGGCAAGGCCTAAAAATAATCCGCCTAAAGCAAACCAACGCCAATCATCATTATTTCTTAACGCCAGTAATACACAGATAAGCGACAAAAATGAAAAGATAAATAACGGCGTATCGGTGGTAATAATAATATTGAACAGACTAATCGGCGCTATCATCAGCAAGATGCTGGCTATAGCGGCGTGTTTCGGATTATCTTTTTTTAAGTAAAGATACGAAACCACGCCTAATATCAGACTGCTTATTATCGCCGGAAAGCGCAAAATAAGCGCCGCGTGACCTAGTTTCAACAGGGGGTATAAAACAAACCCTATCATCGGGGGATGGTCATAGCCACCGCCGCTTAAATAGCTACCCCATATCGCATAATAGGCTTCATCCGCCGTAATCGGGACAAACCAAGCCAAGAGTAACTTAAGAAATAATACCGCGCTAAGCGCCATTGCAACGCGAGCGGCTGGGGAAATAGAATACTTCACTTTATTGTTATTTTTATTAATCTATTTAGTCATAGAAACCTGGACTGATAGTACCCCTAGCCCCGCCTGAAAACAAGCTTTAAGCACCCTTTTTGAACAAATTTACTCCCTTCAAATGCGCATCAATCCCTCCCGCTTCGTAAATGTCCTGTTCACTAAGGTCCTCTATGCCAATACACCCTTATTCTATAAGTTTGTTTTATTTGTTATCTCTGAAATTCCTTTATAAATTAATTGAATAGGATTATTCTTTAGCCTTATTGATAAGGAAAACAGACAAAAACTCAGCTTTAAAGAAGGAACTTTAATGAAATATCTAATAATGACACTGTTTGCTTTAAGTGTCTTTTATATCCAGCAACGCGGTAAGGTACGCTATAAATTTTGGCGGCAACTGTCTGATCACTCTACGTTTCTCGCCCCACTTAACGCGTTTATGTATTTGTTTTCGGGTGTCCCTACGACACCCTATTTAGCAGTCGAAAATTTCCCCGAATTAGCGCTATTACGACAAAATTGGCAACTTATTCGCGATGAAGGCATCCAGTTAATGGCGCAGCAGAAAATCAAGGCTTCCGATAGCTATAATGATGCTGGATTTAACTCTTTTTTCAGGACCGGTTGGAAGCGTTTTTACCTGAAATGGTATGTCAGCCACCATCCTTCCGCCGCGACCTTCTGCCCGAAAACCACCGCTTTATTGAAAACATTACCTTCGATTAAGGCCGCTATGTTTGCCGAATTAGCGCCTAATAGCCGTTTACCGCGCCACCGTGATCCCTATGCCGGTTCTTTACGTTATCATCTAGGTCTTATTACCCCCAATGATGATCGTTGTTTTATTAATGTAGATGGCATCCACTACAGTTGGCGCGATGGTGAAGACGTCATCTTTGATGAAACCTATATTCATTATGCCGAAAATAGCAGTGGTCAAAATCGCTTAATTTTGTTTTGCGATATTGAGCGACCCTTAAAATATCGTTGGGCAGAATGGCTTAACCATTGGCTTGGACGTCATTTAATCGGCGCTGCGGTAGCCCCTAACGATGAAAATGATCATACCGGTACTATTAATCGAATATTTAAATATTTTTACTTTATTCGCCGAGTCGGAAAACGCATCAAGGTATGGAATAAACCGATTTACTACCTCATCAAATGGCTGGTATTTGGCGGAATCGCAGCCACTATTTTTTGTTACCTCTAAGCGATCACTTAGGCGTTTAACGGCTATTTTTACTAAATTGCTGTTCAAAGTGTCGAAATTGCTGTTCTAATTTCCACTGTAAATCCGCTTTTTGGTTGGCATTTAAAAAATTTTGACAATCGGCAGAGAGCAAACTAGTTTTCAAACTACTGACGCAAGCAAGTACCACCTGTTGATAGTTATCATCCTGCCATAATTTGGCCCCAGGTAAAAAACTATACTGAATACTATTACGTGCTAGCTTTTTCAAGCTCAAATAAGAAAACCGATAATTTAAAACCGCTATTTGATATTGCTCACTGAGACTGGTTCTCAATATCCCTTCATCATCCGTCGATAAAGCAAGGGGTACTCGATAGCGTCGATAAAGTAACAAGGGATGCGTGTTAGCTTTTATATTTAATATCGCCGCATTACTACTTAGATTTATTTCAACCAGTATATGTCGTTTCGCCATCTCGCTGAGTAATTGCTCCGCATTATCTTCATAACGAATATCAACCCCGTGGCCAATACGATCGGCGTGTGCTATTTCTACCGCTTGACGAATATGAAAGCGTAAGTCTTGCGTAGGCACTAAACCAGGCACTAATTCACCGGCATGCAAACTGATCGCTACTTTAGGATATAAATGATGTAAAAATTTAACCATCTGCATTTGCAAGGTATAATCGCGCATCGCTATTGGACCGTCTTCGGCTTGCACCAAATTAAGTCCGACCACACGCGGATCGCGCGTGGCTAATTCAAAGCCGGTGAGTAACTGCGCAAATACTTGTACAGGTGGCTGTTCGCGTAACACTTGATAGAGATAGCGTAGTTTGAAATCAGCACAAGTATTTTTTCCTTTTATTCTCCCTATCGTATTGAGTTTTTTATCATAACTCTCGAGTTGACTTGAAATATCCGCGATGATAGGCATCAAACCGTTTTTTAAAATTTTTTCTCGCAATCGACTTAAGTTGGCATCCCAGGCCATTTTACTCGCGAATAGACCGGATCGATTATTATCCGGCATGATCATAAGCTCTAAATAAAGCAAATTTTCTTGACAAGCTTTTTCAGCGACTTCACGTAGCATTTCAGCACGATGCTTTTGCAGAATAGGTAAATATTTATCAAAAGTAGCAAAAAAATGATTGTGGCCAGATTCCTTACCAGGATGAAAGTTACGCATCGACCAGGCATCGATAATGGCATTATAAAGTGCAGGTTTTTTTTTAGACTCTGCTAATAAATAATTTCGAGTACAGCGTGGATTCACTTGCACAGCAAAATTTTTACCATTGACGCAAAGTAAATCAGGTTCAGCATAGCGCAGCATATTTTCAGCCCTACTTGCGCCGCCGAGATGATTATGTAAATCAGCTCCTTTGGGCATGTCATGTAAAAAAATAGCTAACTTTTGCCGATGAGACTGAATCGATGCAAAATAGTGACTCGTTGCGCGTTCTGAGCGCGTTTCAGCGGCAACAGTCAGACTGCTAAACAAAGTGATCAGAAAAACCAATGACGCTATCTTCATTTAAGAATATTTCACCTTTTACCAAATAATCAGTCAGCAGACGCTGGGTGACAGCGGACTGCATTTTCTTTTGTGGCATCAGCCAGTAAAAAAAGTGTAGCCACTGGCAGGACCTGGCGCTGCCGACGACGAGACAAGGAGAGCACGAAGTGCGAAGTCAAGGAGCCCGCGATAGGCGTGCGTTGACGGGCGAAGCAGGAAACGCATCACGCCGTAAAGTCATTGTGGGAGCCACTGCGCGCAGCCCAGAATGGGCCAGTGCGTGGCGGACGCAGGACGAATCGGGGCCTACTTTTAGTCGCGTGATGCGAACAAATTTTGGGGGCACGACGGCCAAAATTTTTCGTGAGCATAGCGACTCGCTTGCCTATCATTCATTATTTTATAAAAAACGAGCGGCTACCCATTGGAGGAATATAAGGTAGATTTTGCGTCTTTAAATAAGGTAAAAAAATTAGCGCTTGTTTGCTCTGCCACTTTATCTAAAGGACATTGACGGAGTTCAGCCAAGGTTTCAGCCACATAACGTACATAAGCCGGTTGATTAGGCTTGCCCCGAAAAGGCATCGGCGCCAGATACGGTGAATCGGTTTCGATCAATAGGCGTTGCAAGGGCAAATGCTGCGCGATAGACTTTAACTCGGTGGCTTTTTTAAAGCTCAAAATCCCTGAAAATGAAATATAAAAATTCGCTTCAATCGCCGCTTCGGCCATGGCTAAATCCTCGGTGAAACAATGCAGTACACCGCCGACTTGATGCGCCCCCTCTTCTTTTAAGATAGCTAAGGTATCCTCCTTAGCCTGCCTTGTATGTACAATTAAGGGTTTATTGACCGCAATGGCAGCCCGTATATGCTGCCGAAAGCGCGCTTGTTGTTGTGTTTTAGCGGTATTTTCACGGTAATAATCTAGCCCGGTTTCGCCTAAAGCTATCACCTTGGGATGCTGCGCCAGCCTAATCAGCTCACTGAGTGTCGCTTCTTTCGCCACTTGCTCCGTCGGATGAACACCGACAGAGGCGGAAACATCGGCAAACTGCTCGGCAATCGCTAACACGGCTGGAAAATTTTCTAAATCAATACAAACACAAAGAAAATGCCCTACCCCTTGTGCTCTGGCAAAATCCAGCAGCTGATTTAAATCTTTTTGATAATAATCTAAATCTAATCGATCCAGATGACAGTGGGAATCAACTAACATGCTTTACCCCCCTTAGAGCCCAACAAGAAAAAAGCGCTTCACCCATTAATTGCGCATTCAGTGTTACTTTATGGAGATGCGTTTGTAAGGCAATTAAGCTATCAAAATATTCAAATAAAAAAGGGGTTGTTAAGGATTTCGCCAAACGAGACAAAGCCGGATCCAGTGCGACATATCCACGCAGTAACTGACATTTAATCAGTTCAGTAGTTAAACGCAATAGACTAGTCAACAACTGCCCGACATCGTTTTTTAAATAATGGCTCGCACAGGAAACCGGATCGATTTCTTGATGCCATAAAGCCGATAATGTATTCAGTAAATCGATATAAAATTGATAATAGTCACTTTGAGCATAAGCCAGCGCCTGTAACGGCGACCCGGCCGATAGCTGATAAAGTTTATCCAGCGCGGTCGATTCAGGTAGCTGCGATGCTAACCAAGGCATAGCCAGCGCCTTTTGTGGCGGAGAAAATCGAATCACTTGGCAACGGCTACGAATAGTCGGTAACAAGCGTTCTATTTTTTCAGTAATTAAAATAAATAAGACGCGATCACTGGGTTCTTCTAAACTTTTTAGTAAGGCGTTACTGGCGGCCAGCAACAAGCTATCAGCTGGATTGATAATAACGATCTTATACGCCGCTTGTGTGGTACGGTTCAATTTTTCAATGAGACTACGTATGGCATCAATCTTAATACCTTGACCTGATTTTTCGGGTGCCAGGTAACCGAGATCCGGATGCGTATTGGCGGCCACTAAGTCGCAATTTCGACAATGCTGGCAGGCAAAACCCTCTTCTATAGGCTGCTTACACAATAAGGTTTTGGCAAAATGGTCGGCCAATAAAGCCTTACCTAAACCCGCTTGACCTAGCAACAATAAGGCATGTGGTAAACGAGCTTCTTGATGCGCCCGATACAATTGCTGCCATTGTTGTCTTTGCCACGGCAAAGGCGCTAGGTATTTATTCATCAGGCTGCACCCATTGCGCTAATAATTTGTCTAATACTTGTTTAATCTGCACTTGCACATCTTTTAAGGAACGGCTGGCATCAATAATATGGTAACAATCAGGCATTTGTTTGGCGCGCTCCAGATAGCTCGCGCGAGCTCGAGTAAAAAAATCCTGTTTTTCCGCTTCGATACGATCCAATTGTTGACGACTGTGGGTACGACGCAACGCGATATCGACGGGTGCATCCAATAATAATACCGCATTGATTTTTAAGTCTTGCTGTATCCATAGCTGCAAACTGCGAATAAAGGCCGGATCGATGCCCCTGCCACCACCTTGATAAGCATAACTGGTTTCGGTAAAACGATCACACAACACCCAATCACCGCGTTGCAAGGCCGGTTTGATCACATAGTGAATATGTTGCGCACGCGCAGCAAAAAATAATAATAATTCAGTCTCTGGAATAATAGTTTCTGGAGCAAAATCAGATCCTAGCACTAAACTACGTATCGCTTCGGCAAGCGCTGTTCCGCCTGGTTCACGGGTTAACGTTAACGCAATGCCTTTTTTTTGCAGATAATCGCTAATAAATTTTAACTGCGTCGATTTACCAACTCCTTCTATCCCCTCTAGCGTTACGAAGCGAGCAGCGTGGTCATTTTTCATAGCCATTTTGGAAAGTAGCCTTTGATAAAGCAGCTATTATACTTGAATTTTAAAAGTTTGTTTTAAGCTAGCGTTAAGAAAACTTAGGTATACTATTCTATCAGGCTCAATTTAGGAGATAGAGAAATATGCCTAATTACAATCGTGCCTACGACAATAATGAAGAATATTTCGATGATTCAGACAGAGTATCAAGTATACGGCAGGACGCCCTTATAACACAACGCTTAACAGCAGATAATCTTGATAGGTTGACAGCGGGTCGTGATAAGGAAAAAATAGTGCGCACGACAATTCTAGCACGAGCTATCCATCCACTAAGAAAATACTTTTCCTGGTTAATAACGGCACTAAGTAATGCCCTCTATCGCGTAAAAGCATCCCTATTCTCGTCAGCAAAAAAATCACCCGAAAACAACGTGACGACGCGCTTCGTAGAACAATGAGAAGATGATCCAGCAAATTACACATCGCGGCAAGCCCGCTATACCGCTGCTAACACAAATGCCGAGCTAATCGATCCTCCTGTCAAGATTGCCGCCCTACTAAGCCCTAGTGGACTTAATACCAAAGAAAATCTAGCGTTCATCGAAAATCATCCACAGTCTGAGCGCTTGACTGAGGTACTTGGCAAACTTTTAGCGGCTTATATCCCCCTTGAACAAAGCGACTTTGATGGCCTTATAAAATACCCGCATCTTAGCAAGCTATTTCAAGTCTTAGTAGAGATACAGCCCACAAACAATATCGTAGGAAGGAAATCTATTTTAAGAGGGATTTTTGCATTTGAACAAGCTACTTCGATTTCTTTTTTGGCGGAAATATTAGCAAAGCTTCCGGAGTCTTTAATAAAAACTAATCTTTACGAAAAACTCTTACCTGGTTTTGGCGCCGATGAAGGCAAACTCGATAATCTAAACGCGCTACTAACTATACTACAGGATGCTGAATTAACACCGCACTTAAGCCAAGATGACTTCGATGCACTGATAAAAAAATCTAAATCCTATTACTATTCTTTTAATCATTCCTATGACCCGCATCATTATAATAGTATGAGAGCAATCATTGAGGAACTAAACTCGCTTGAAGATAATAATAATCCCTTGCCCGAGCTAAAGTTAACACAAGAAAACTTTAATCAACTTATGGAAATGGAATACAAGAAGCTCGAAAACCTAAGCTTGATAGTAAAAAAACTCAATTCGGCTCAGCTATTAACACAAGAAAATTTTGATCAACTGTTAAATCTAGGCGATAATCTCCCCGATGATGGTACCCACAACATAATACAATCGAAATTTTACAATTTAAACTTGATAGTAGAAAAACTCAGTCGGGTTGTTCTATTGACCCAAGAAAATTTTGATAAGCTATTAAGTCTAGGTGATGATCTTGTATCGGCAACCCAGGCTATTTCCACTGTATTGTCTGATATTCCGGATCATTTATGGACACCCGTTGTCTTTAATCAACTCATTGAACATAGCCAACAACAGAACCCGCTACCAATTTTGCAAGGATATGTTTTTAATCTACTAAATGAAGATAATCCTGCAGAAGAATTCGAGCGCGCACAAAGCACTCATACCGCGAGTGTTCATCAGAGTGTCTCTGAGTCGGCTCAGCGATTAGCGAAGCGTTACCAAGCAAAAATAAAAAATACAGCTGCTCTGGACGAAACTATCGATCAAATAGAAAAATACCTATCCTCGTTAGTGAAAAAATCACCAACGAATATCAATCAAGCCGCTCAACGCGCCTTAGTCAGTTTAAAGACAAAATCCTTTACAGATCCCACTTCACAGCTCAGCCTAAAAGAACTATTGGTGCTAACGTTCGCAGCGATTCATGACGATGAGCAGCGCATCGGTACGCGAGAAGATGCGTTGGGGCAATTTGTGCAAGGATTATACGAAATTCAACGCGGCTATAATCTATCCGAAAGCGGGATAGATAAGAAACCGAAGGAACCCGACCTACCTATTTGTCTCCCTGGTGCTTTTAATAAGCTACTGGAAAAATTACAAACTATTCATCCCGATGTTGAAATTCGCTTTATTACTAAAGATCTTGCGGCGAAAAAATTACCGACGCTCGTCAATGAGCTCGCCAACGACTATTTATCTAATTTAGCCAACACGGCAAAAGCAGCGAAAGACTTTCTCGGTTTCACCCATTTGATGGATAAGGTTAAGAAAGAAGGTGTCGAGTTTATTTTTAATGCCATTAAGGATAAAGTTACCGAATGTATCTGGGATGAATTTAAAACCGTCTATCCTGATAAATCAGCGCCTGATTTTATCGAGTTTATTGAGAGCGGCATATATACTGAGCTGAAACAATTAAAAGATTTCCAGCCGTTGCTGACTAATTCAATCGCTTATCGCGATTTTTGCTCGCAAATGCTTTATTCACCCCGATTATTTTCAGCAGCAAAAACTCAAGCATCAGCGACTGAGCAGGAACACCCCTTTAGTCATACAGAGAGCAATTGCAATAAATCACCTAAAAATCTATCAATTATTTAATTGACAAAAAAATGTCCGCATTGACTGACTAACAAACCATAAATTTTGGCAATTTAAGCGGCCACTTTTTTTCTTTAAGTAGGGGTAACGCTGATCGAGTTGATAAATTTGTACGGCTAAATTATGTTCGGATAAATTCTGAGAAAATTGGTGACTGCCATCTCCTTTGGCGACAAAATAAAGATTTTGACTCTGATCCGGATGCAATGCGGCAGTAATCGAGGCTAAACTAGGGCTGGCAATCGGTGTAGGCGGTAAACCTCGACGCGTATAGGTATTATACGGCGTGTCCTTACGCAAATTCTCGACAGTCAATTTCCCGCTATAAGCGCTACCTAAACCGTAAATAATACTGGCATCAATCTGTAAAGGAATACCCGCTTGTAAACGTCGCACGATAACACCGGCTATCATCGGTCGCTCTTTGGCGATAGCGGTTTCCTTTTCCACCAAAGAAGCAACAATCAAGGCCTGATAGGGTTTTTTATAGGGTGAGCCAACAGCACGCGTTTTCCAAGCCTGATGTAATTTTTTTTCCAGTAGTCGGTAAGACCATTTTAATAGATCACTGTCCGTGGTCACTAAACTAAAATAATAGGTCGCCGGATAAAATAAACCTTCTGGATTTTGCGCGGGCAAACCCAGATTCGCTAATATTTGTGCCGCCGAGACGTGACTCAACTGATGTTTAACGTAGGGTAAGGCATTGAGTGCGGTGATTAGTTGTTGAAACGTCCAACCTTCAACGAGTGTAAAGCGATGATAAATCGCATGACCCGCCAACATTTGATCAAACATTTGTCCGGGCCTAGTCCCTGGATCAAACAAATACTCACCCGGTTTTAGTTTACTCGTCGCGCCTTTAAAATAAGCCAGTAACAAAAAAAAGCGCGGATGATCGATATAACCTTGGCTTTGTAAATCCTCTAGTAGACGATGCGCCGATGAACCGGGTTCAAATACGATATAAATGGTTTGTGTTGAACTAAAAGGTGTTTGTAAAAACTGATAATAATGCTTAACAAAATAAGTTAAAGGGACAACCAGAGCAAGAATGACACACGCAAGGAATGTCAATCTTTTAGGCATAAATTTTACAATCTCGCAAACAACAATGAGGCATTTGTACCGCCAAAACCAAAAGAATTAGACAGGGCATAATCCATTTTTAATTCTTGTGGGACATTCGGGACAAAATTTAAACCGCTATAATCATCATCTGGAATATTCAGATCCGGTGGATTACCCGGATTATCGAGATTAATCGTCGGCGGCGCTTTTTGTTCTTTCAACGCTAAAATAGTAAAAATAGCCTCGACAGCACCGGCTGCACCGAGCAGATGACCGGTCATCGATTTAGTCGAGCTAATCGCCAATTTTTTCGCATAATCGCCGAACACGCGACGAATAGCGCGTAATTCAAGCTGATCACCGAGTGGCGTTGAAGTGGCGTGCGCATTGATATAAGCGACCTTTTCTTTATCTAAATTCGCATCATGTAAGGTATTCAACATAGCCGCCATCGCACCCTGACCATCCGGGGCTGGGCTGGTCATATGATACGCATCTGCACTCATACCAAAACCAATCAGCTCGGCATAAATCGGTGCATTGCGCAGCTTAGCCCGTTCATATTCTTCTAACACTAAGATACCCGCACCATCCCCTAATACAAAGCCATCTCTGCCCTTATCCCAAGGACGACTCGCTGCGCTAGGTTCCTTATTGCGATTGGATAAGGCGCGACACGCCGAGAATCCACCCAGGCCTAAGGGTGTCGTCGCCATTTCAGAACCCCCTACCACCATGACATCGGCATCGCCATAAAGGATGGTACGCGCCCCTAAACCAATATTATGGGTACCGGTAGTACAGGCGGTGACAACAGCAATATTCGGCCCTTTTAAGCCATAGCGGATAGAGATTTGACCGGCCAACATATTGGTAATCGCACCGGGGATAAAAAAGGGCGATATTTTACGGGGTCCTCCTTGCTCCAAACGACTGTGATTCTCTTCAATAAAAGGCAAACCGCCAATCCCAGAACCTACCGCAACACCAATGCGGTCGGCATTTTTTTCGGTGATTTCCAGCTTGGCATCGGCGATTGCTTCGACAGCCGCGGCCAAACCGTATTGAATAAACAAATCCATTTTACGTCCATCTTTAGGCGAGATAGCGTAGTTTTCTGCTTTAAAATCCTTAACACTGGCCGAAATTTGGCAAGGAAAAGTAGAGACATCAAATAGGCTGATCGGTGTTACGCCACTTTTACCGGCCAATATCGCTTCCCAAGTGGTTTTAGTATTAAGGCCTAAAGGTGTCATCATCCCAACACCCGTCACCACGATACGTCGCTTTTTTTTCACCGCTACTTTCGCCTCTTTCATGATTACCGTTTTATCTATTCTAGATTAATCTTTATGCTGCTTCTGTGGGATGTTTTTTGATGTAGTCCACCGCTTGTTGAATAGTACGAATTTTTTCTGCTTCCTCATCCGGAATTTCGGTATCAAACTCTTCTTCGAGCGCCATAACCAATTCAACCGTATCCAAAGAATCAGCACCGAGATCATCCACAAAAGAAGCTTCCATGGTTGCCTCTTCTTCTTTTATATCGAGTTGATCAACCACTACCTTCTTCACACGTTCTTCAATTGTACTCACTACAAATTTCTCCTATTTAAATGTGTCAATAAAACCAGTCGCTTAGTTTATTCAATTCTTGTCTGAACGCAAGTCACTTGTTAAATTAAGCCATTTTACTACGGCTTAGTTTCAAGCCGTTTTGTTTAATTCATATACATTCCACCATTAACATGTAAAGTGAGTCCTGTCACATAATCGGCCCAATCGGAGGCTAAAAACACACAGGCTCGCGCCACATCAATCGGTTGACCTAAACGTTTTAGCGGAATTTTCTCCAATAAAAATTTTCGCTGCGCCTCATTTAATTGGCGCGTCATATCCGTTTCGATAAATCCAGGAGCCAGCACATTCACGGTAATATGGCGTGTTGCCACTTCCTGTGCTAAAGATTTGCTAAAACCAATTAAACCGGCTTTTGCCGCGGCATAATTAGCTTGACCGGGATTTCCAGTACTCGCAACAACCGAGGCTATGTTAATGATACGTCCAAATTGTGCTTTCAGCATCGGTTTTAAGCATAACTGGGTTAATTTAAAGACCGCATTTAAATTGGTATTAATAACCGCATCCCATTCCTCAGCTTTCATACGTAATAAAAGATTATCGCGCGTAATGCCGGCATTATTCACTAATATATTAGGTAAACCAAAATCTTGTAATTCGGCAAATAAACTTTTAATAGAAGCGTCATCGCTTAAATTTAAAACAAAACCCTTTCCCTTTAAACCGTGCGCTTGCAAGCGTTGAGAAATATTTTCGGCGCCGGCCGCTGTGGTTGCCGTAGCCGCAACGAGTGCACCTTGTTCGGCCATGGCCAAAGCAATAGCCGCACCAATACCTCGACTTGCACCCGTAATCAGTGCCACTTTATTTTCAAGTAAACGCATAAAAATCCTTAACCGACTAAGGCATTTTGTAATATTTCCGGATCCTGTATCGACAAGGTCGGAATAGCGGTGATACGTTTGTTTAAACCCGCCAATACTTTACCCGGACCACACTCGATAAACTCATCTATCTTTTGTTGTTCCATCCATTGAATAATTTCGACCCAACGAACGGGATGATACAGTTGTTTGACTAAGGCTTTTTTTATCCGAATCGGATCATCGGCTATTTCGACATCCGCATTATTGATAACCGGTATTTGTGGCACTGAAAAATGTATCGTTTGTAATGTTTCCGCCAAATGTTCCGCCGCCTGCTTCATTAACACACAATGTGAAGGCACACTAACGGGGATAAGTTTGGCCAATTTAGCCCCAGCTTGTTTTGCATTCGCCACCAACCTATCTACCGCCGCGCTATCACCGGCAACAACGGTTTGTCCTATTGAATTATAATTAGCCGGCGCTAACACCTGCCCTTCGGCCAGCGAATCGCATAAACTAAGCAATTTGTTGTTTTCTAATCCGACAATGGCCGCCATTGCGCCTTTGCCGACCGGAACCGCCGCTTGCATGAGTCGTCCTCGTTCTGCAACCAGTCGTACCGCGGTGAGAAAATCCAGCGCGCCCGCACAAACCAAAGCAGAATATTCACCTAAACTGTGACCGGCCATATACAAGGGTTTTGCTCCCTGTTGCTGTCGCCAAATACGCCATAAAGCCACGCTCGCCGCCAACAAGGCCGGTTGGGTATTTTCGGTTTGGTTTAAAGCGGTAATCGGACCTTGCTGACACAACTCCCACAGATCAAATTTTAAAACCTGTGAAGCTTGAGCAAAGGTTTCTTGGATTATAGGGTAGTGACCCGCAAACTCCGATAACATACCGAGCGTCTGTGAACCTTGACCTGGAAAAATAAAAGCAATTTTTTTAGACATCGTGACTCATGTAAATTTTAACAAACTACTTTAGTAACGTACTAGGGCAGAACCCCATGCTAAACCCGCACCAAAACTTTCCATCAATAATAATTGTCCGCGTTTAACCCGGCCATCACGTACGGCCAGATCTAAGGCCAAAGGGATAGAGGCCGCCGATGTATTGCCCTGCTTATCGAGGGTAACAACCACTTGTTCCATCGTCATTTTAAGTTTTTTCGCCATCGCTTTAATAATGCGTAAATTAGCTTGGTGTGGAATTAACCAGTCGATATCTTCTGTACTTATCTTATTCGCGGCTAAGGTTTCTTCTAATATCTCACTTAATTTATTAACCGCAATTTTAAACACTTCACTGCCCTGCATTTTAAGATGCGGGGGTTCGCCAGCTTTTTTTAAACCGGTTTCCAGTGAAAGTAAATCTTTGTAAGAACCAGCCGCATGTAAATGCGCGGAGATAATACCTGGCGTATCAGCGGCTTGTAACACAACGGCACCTGCACCATCACCAAATAAAATACAGGTCGATCGATCCTCCCAATTGATAATGTTAGACATGCTTTCACTGCCTATCACCAAAGCCGTATCGAGTGAGCCATTACGAATAAATTGATCCGCTACACTTAAAGCATAATTAAAGCCAGCACAGGCGGCGACGATATCAAAGGCAGGACAACCGTCCTCACCTAACGCCGATTGAACTAAACAAGCGGTACTAGGAAAAAATTGATCCGGTGTACTGGTCGCAACAATAATTAATTGTACATCCTGTGCCGTCAATCCGGCCGCCGCTAACGCTTTTTTTGCGGCTTCGGCCGCCATTGTGGCGGTGCTATCGTTAGGACCTATGATGCGACGCTCACGGATACCGGTCCGCGCCACTATCCATTCATCATTGGTGGCAACCATTTTCTCTAACTCGGCGTTGCTTAACACCTTTTCAGGTAAATAACTACCTGTTCCCGCTATACGCGAATATTTCATAAAGACTGTTCAGATTCCTTTAGTAAACCTGTCACTTGCTCTCGAATACGCTCAGGAATATTTTTTTCAACTTCGAAGATAGCTTCATTAATCGCATTTTTAAAGGCTAATACACTAGCGCTGCCATGACTTTTGATCACGATACCGCGTAAACCAATTAAACTGGCGCCATTATAACGTGCAGGATCCAATCGATTGCGTAAACCTTTTAATACATGCAAAGCCATTAAACCAGACAGACGTGAAAACCAATTACGGTTAAAGGCTAGTTTAATATAATGACTAACTAATTTTGCTACGCCTTCGGTGACTTTCAAGGCCACATTACCGACAAAACCATCACAAACGATCACATCGGCAATGCCCTGATAAATTGCATCCCCTTCTATGTAACCAATATAATTAATATGTGCGTTTTTTAATAATTCAGCGGCCTTTTTGACTTGTTCATTGCCCTTAATTTCTTCCGAGCCAATATTTAATAAAGCAACGCGTGGACTTTTAATATTATCCACCTCGGCACTGAGCACCGATCCCATGATGGCAAATTGGAGCAAATGTTCAACCTCAGAATCCACATTAGCGCCTAAATCAAGCACACGCACCTTGGTCTGTTCTTTCATGGTCGGTAACATCGCACTAATTGCCGGCCTATCAATACCGGGGATGGTCTTCAAAACGAAACGCGCTGTTGCCATCAAGGCTCCAGTATTACCGGCACTCACACAAGCCTGCGCAAGACCTTCTTTGACTAAATTAATCGCCACCCGCATGGAAGAATCTTTTTTATTACGCAAAGCAAGTGCCGGAGGCTCATCCATAGAAACGATCTGTGTTGCGGCATGCAATGTTAATTGCTCAGGTTTTACTCGCGTCTTCGCTCGCTTGAGCTGCGCTTGTAAAATATCGAGATCGCCGACCAGAATAATGTGCAGCCTAGGCTCTTCCTGCAGCGCTAAAAGCACAGCAGGCACAGTAACGGAAGGACCGTAATCGCCCCCCATTGCATCAATAGCTAGTGTATAAGGTGACATTTAAAGGGGTTATTCCTTAGCCTTTAGTACCTTTTTTCCACGATAATAGCCATCTTTAGTGATGTGATGGCGTAAATGGGTCTCTCCACTGGTCGCATCAACTGCAATCGTGGCGGAAGTCAAGGCATCATGCGCACGTCGCATGCCTCTTTTTGAGCGGGATTTACGTGATTTTTGCACTGCCATGGTAGGCCCTCTAGTGTAAACGATTCTAAAAAAACCTGGACTTGATACGCGAAAAGCAACTCTCCCCATCAGTCCAGCGAGCATATTATGCGGGGTGATGCCAGAAAAAACAACCAGTGCTGCTAAAACGTCTACACCGAGCGGGCCTTCATCAGCGCGTGATATTTTAATAACAATTGTTCTGAGCTTTCAAGGCACACCGGATTGGGTACTATACAAGCAACCGGACAAACCTGTACGCATTGCGGCGCATCAAAATGTCCAACACACTCGGTACATTTATCCGCTTTAATTTCATAGATAAACTCACCCTGAACGATTGCGGCATTGGGACACTCGGGTTCGCAGACATCACAGTTAATGCAATCATCGGTTATTAATAAAGCCATCTTGTACCTATAATCAATCAATTTTTTATATTATTAGGCATTTTACGATGAAATTTTTCTAATAATAGAATAAAAATTTATTTATTCATTAAATGCTTGATTATTTTACCCTCATCTCATTTGACTAAATTTCACTCGCAGCGCTTTAGCGACAATTGTAGGAACAAACTGCGCCACATCGCCACCTAGGCTGGCAATCTCTCTGACCAAGTTAGCCGAAATAAAGGAATGCTGCTCGGCAGGGGTCAAAAATAAGGTTTCCAAATCCGGCATCATGTTGCGATTCATACTCGCTAACTGAAACTCATATTCAAAATCCGATACCGCGCGTAGACCGCGTAAAATAAGTTGTGCATTATGTTGCTTAGCACAGTTTATTAGCAGTCCATCAAATCCATAGACCGTTACGTTAGATAAATCCTTTAACGCTTCTTTCGCTAAAGCGATGCGTTCACCAATTGTAAAAACCGGCGTTTTACTAGGATGCTTAGCGACAGCGACAATAACCTGCTCAAACAAACGCGAAGCGCGTTGTGCCAAATCCAAATGTCCGTTCGTCATCGGATCAAAAGTACCCGGATAGATCGCTTTGGTTTGCATAAACAAATGAGACCTCTTTTCAAAACCACTCATCGACTTTATTTCAGGCTTAAACAGCTCCGCCATGCAAGCTTAAGAAAAACCCTAAGAATATCAACGCCCCTATCCAGGCATTATTCAAAAAAGCCTTGAAACAAGCGGCCGGTTTTCTATCTTTAATCAGATAGTGTTGATAACACAACAAACCAACGACAAGCATCAGCATGCTATAATAAGCAAAATGCAAGTGCAATCTTGTTCCGATTAGAATTAACAATAAAACAAAAACCGACTCTACCACGGCTATAAACAAGACATCATAACGATCCAATGCCAAAGCACTCGATTTAATACCTATTTTCCGATCCTCTTCCCTATCGACCATTGCGTATATCGTATCGTAGGCTAAACACCATAGATAACCGGTCATAAAAACCAACCAAGCAATAGTCGGTATCTTTCCAATTTGTGCCGCAAAAGCCAGCAAAATTGACCAAGCACCAAATATTAGGCCCAAAAACAACTGCGGCCAATAGGTATAGCGTTTAGTATAAGGGTAAATACAAATCAGTAGCAAACCCAGTCCAGCCAGTTTTATGGTTAAAAAATTAAACTGTAGTACGACCAGTAAAGCCAGCGTCGCCAATACGATAAATAATAGCTTCGCTTCTTTTAAGTTCACCCTTCCTGTCACTAGAGGTCTTTGCCGGGTTCGAGCGACAAAACCATCTAGTTTTCTATCAGCAATATCATTAATCACACAGCCCAAGGATCGAGTTAACAAGGTTCCCAGGGTAAATAGTGCCACACTTTTAAAAGAAGGTGCTCCGGCACTGGCAATCCATAACGCCCATAGTGTAGGCCATAAGAGTAAAAATAAACCAATAGGTTGATGTAATCGAAGTAAAGCGACGTAACTACGCCAACGAGGTAGGTTGTTCATGCGGCTTATCGTATAATAGGCTTTGGCTATTTGCAAAAACTTAAACCTGCCAAGCTTGGTGCGGGTAGAGTAATTTTTAGCGTTAGCTTTTAACCCGTTAATTTTCGCAAGGAGCATGTTTCATGTTTAAAAAAATCGGGGCAAATATAGGCTTTGTTTTTTTCTGTTGCTTTCCACTTTTAAGCTACGCCTCTATCCCCGGGTTTTACCTCTTGGGTCAACTCGGAACAGCAGACACCCATCAGCAAGCCAGCAATGCCGCCGCACTCTCCATTAATGGTAAAATGTCTTTTACCGGCCGCATTGCCGGTGGTTATCAATTTAATCAAAATGTTGCTTTTGAAATGGGTTATACGCAATTTTCCGACGTCAATTTTTCCGGTGTCGCCGGTGTAAACAATCAAAATGTTTCTTTAGGCGAAAAAGCAGTGGATTTTACCGCCAAACCAATGCTGCCACTTTCTAATAATTTTAATATCTTTGCCAGACTCGGTTTAGCCTATTTTAAAGCCAATGGATCCAGCCTGGTCAATAATCGCTCTTATTTGGGTTATTCCGATAGTTGGGATCCGAGTTTTGGTTTAGGACTTAGCTATGATCTAACACCTTTTATACCGCTAGAATTAGCTTGGACACGAATACAAAACGTCGGGGGAAATAACACCACGCCCAGTACCGATTTCTTTTCTCTCGGTTTAGCCTATTATTTTGGTTGAGTAAAAAAATAATTTTTCGACTCAGGTAAGCTATTTTTTACTGGGATAAAATAGTCATAGACGCACTATCGTTTTACACTTTATCATGTATCGGTTTTTACATTTTAATCGAAGGAAGCATTATGCTAAAAAGAAATGCAATCGCGCCCAGCTTATTACTGGCGCTGGCAACGCTTGGCCTTGCACAAACCGCGGAGGCTGAAATGGCTGGATTTTATGCCAACGCCCAGCTCGGTTATGTTAATCCGCACATTAATACCACGGATTTAATCACTATTACGAATGCGAACACACCGGTTGCTTTACCAGGGCTAAATAATCCTCTCTTAGCTTATCGCTTGGGTTTTGGTTATCAATTCGATTCCCATTGGGCGATAGAATTTGGCTATCGTCATTTCAGTCATAACAATACCTCGATTACAAGCAATAATTACAATGCCAGTGCATCGAGCAAGGAAAATGCTTTTGATGTCGTCGGCAAAGCGCTACTCCCTGTAGGCTGCAAAGTAAACCTATATGCCAAACTCGGTGTGGCTTATCTACGACCTAATGCGCAAGGATCGTCTACATTTACCAATAGCCCTTACAGTGCATGGGTTAACAATTATTCCAGCACCTTAGAGCCGACCTTCGGTTTAGGGATTAGTTACGCCCTTAAGCCGAATGTGCCGGTAGAACTTTCCTGGAATCGCATTCAAACATTAGGTGGTAGCAGTCATGCTCCCAGCAGTGATTTTTATTCACTCGGTGTTTCTTATTATTTTGGTTAGCATCAGTTATTTATATTTTTTATATTAAAAAATATGAACTAATTTAAGCGTCTAAATTGACAATGATCCCTATTAGCGCTTAAATAGAAATTCTAATAATAATATCTTCGGGAGAAAGTAATAATCATGCTTAGAAAAATAGTCCTTACGAGTGTATTAGCGAGCAGCACATTAGCTGTGATGACGGCTAATGCAGCACTTCCTTCAGGTTTGTATGTTAGCGGTCAAGTCGGTTACGCCGATACGAACCGTCCTTCAACCTTAAATCCCAATTTAGCCAATGATGGGCTAGCAGGTCGCTTAGCGATTGGCTATAAACTCATTCCTAGCTTTGCTGTAGAATTAGGCTACTTGCAGTTACCCACTACTGAAGTATCTAAATATATTCCAGGGCATTTTGGTACCTTATCTAACAAGCAACATGCCATCGATGTAGTCGCCAAAGGTATCTTACCGATTACCAGCAATGTCAATATTTACGGTAAACTCGGTGCTGCTTATTTAACCACGCAAATACAAGGAACGACAACGGTTGATAACATTCCTGTCACGGTGGATTTAAATTCCCAGCAAGGGATAGAGAAACGTCAATGGGCACCTGAAGTAGCGATCGGTATGGGTTACGATATTACACCGAATGTCTCCGTAGATACCTCGCTTACCCACATTCAAACCATCGGTAACAACCGTCCCGGTAATATCGACTTTCTCGCCGTCGGTGTTGCTTATACCTTTGGTTAATAAACTTAACTGAAGTCGCGTATTCATTGACCCCCCCCTTGCTCGGGGGTTTTATGTTTCTTATTGGATAAATTCAGAGCTAAATTAGCCAATTAAGTACGTTTTATTAAGTGATGGATTCTATTAACACATTACTTTTAGCGATTGACACCAGTTGACAATTTAATAATTTGATTGTTAAATAGCTTTTCGTTTAACGAGTTAAACTCTTGCAGGAGAATAATAATAATGTTTAAAAAAGTTATAGGTACAACGGTTTTAGGTATTTCAGCGTTGGGTGTTATGGCGGCTAATGCTGCCGCACCAGGCGTCTATGTAACCGGACAACTCGGTTACGCCAATACCCATATGGATGCTAAAACCAATACTGACTATATTAATAGAAACACGCCGTTGAATTTTCATACTCATAATGGAAGTGACAGCAACCTGGACAATGACGGTTTGGCCGGTCGTATTGCATTAGGTTATCAATTTAACCCCAACTTTGCCTTGGAAGCCGGTTACCTGCGCTTAGGTAAAGCAAAGCTAGATGGTTTCGACGGAGAAGAGGTTCCAGTTACGCTTAAGTTACAGCAAAACCTAGTTGATCTTGTTGCCAAAGGAATCGTTCCTATTGGTGATAAGTTCAATCTGTATGGGAAAGCCGGTTTAGCTTATATCAATACTGATATTCAAGGGGGAATAAAAGACGATAACGGAAATACAAGTATATCATTTGACTTAAATAAAAGCCTTAATATCAATCGACACGAATTAGCGCCTGAAGTTGCTTTAGGTGTCAGCTATGATATTACACCCAATGTTTCCATAGACACTTCATGGACCCACATTCAACCTATCGGTAAAAACCGCCCTGGTAATATTGATTTTATTGCTGTGGGCCTTGGCTATAACTTTGGCTAAAAAACCTTAGTTTTTAAGTCCTATTCTCAAAAAAACCCCTTATTTAAGGGGTTTTTTATTAAATATCCTGCAAATAAGTCATATAAGTCATATGCAAGCTAATAAATTACATAAATATTGAATACCGAGCTATTTATTCATTGGTGCATATTGACAATATTTTGACCAAATGCTATAAAAGCGGCTTGTTTAACCAGTTAAGCTCTTTAAAGAGGATAATAATAATATGTTTAAAAAAATCGTTACAAGCAGTGTATTAGCTATTTCGGCACTCAGCGTGCTAGCCGCTAATGCAACTACACCCGGTCCTTATGTTAATGTTGAAATGGGTTATGTGCATACGAAGAATAAATTTCTTAAGCCCCTCCCATCTAAAGACACTAAATACCAAGGTGGTCTAATCGGTCGATTATCAGTAGGTTACCAATTTTCACCTTACTGGGCACTTGAAGCCGGTTATTTACAATTAGCGAAACAAAAGTCTAATCTTTCCGTTAGCGCTAATGACGCTGTCACCCTTAAGCAACATGCTTTTGATGTGGCTGGAAAAGGTATTTTACCTATTTCTGATAAGTTTAATCTGTATGCCAAAGCGGGTATGGCTTACTTAATAAACAATGTAAATAACGCTCAGATCGTAGCACCTATTGCTAAATACAATTGGGCTCCTGAAGCCGGTGTTGGTGTAACTTATAACATTAGCAACAACGTTTTTGTGGATACCGCTTATACCCACATTCACCCAATCGGAAAAAACAAACCAAGCAATATTGATTTTGCTACAGTCGGTATTGGTTATAGCTTTGGCTAAACCACGCTTTGTATAAACCGTTCTGGTCTATCTAATAAAAACCCCTGTTCTAGGGGTTTTTTCTTTTATAAGCGCTATCAAGATCAACCGTGACGACTGCCATTCTCACTTTTTGACAAACTTCGCTTGCCTAATAAAGGCTTTAAAAATTGCCCGGTATAGGAAAAAGCAGCTTGTTTAGCCACTTGTTCGGGCGTACCCACACAAACGATCTGCCCGCCTTTGCTACCGCCCTCTGGCCCCAGATCAATAACCCAGTCAGCCGTTTTAATCACATCCAGATTATGCTCGATGACGACTATGGTATTACCGCGTTCACGCAGACGGTATAAAACCTTCAATAGCTGCTCGATATCGTAAAAATGCAAACCTGTCGTTGGCTCATCCAGAATATACAGCGTTCGACCGGTATCGCGCTTACTTAATTCTTTAGCAAGTTTAACCCGTTGCGCTTCTCCACCGGACAAAGTCGGCGCACTTTGACCCAGATGCAGGTAAGCCAACCCCACTTCTATCAAGGTCTGTAATTTTCTGGCCAATACCGGAACGGAATTAAAAAATTCATACGCTTCCTCGACCGTCATAGTGAGGATTTGATAAATATTTTTACCTTTATAATGCACGCTTAAGGTTTCCTGGTTATAACGCTGCCCCTTGCAGACATCGCACTGAACATAAACATCGGCTAAAAAATGCATCTCCACTTTGAGTACACCATCCCCTTCACAGGCCTCACAACGCCCACCTTTGACGTTAAAACTAAACCGTCCGGGTGTATAACCGCGTGAACGGGCTTCGGCAGTTGCAGCAAATAATTCCCGTATCGGTGTAAATAAACCAATGTAAGTGGCTGGATTAGAGCGTGGGGTACGACCTATCGGGCTTTGATCAATATCGATGACTTTATCCAACTGCTCTAAACCGGTAATTTCGGTATAAGGCGAAGCTTGTGGCAAGCTAGCGGCATTTAAACGTTTAGCGGCAATAGGATATAAAGTGTCATTGATCAAGGTTGATTTTCCGGAACCCGATACGCCGGTGACGCAGGTCATGAGTCCTAAGGGAATCTCAACTTCAATATTTTTTAAATTATTACCGCTCGCACCGCTAAGCTTAATCAGATGCTGCGCATCAAATTTGAACCGTTTTTTAGGGCATTCAATGCGTCGCTGTCCTGACAGATATTGACCCGTCAATGAACCGGGATTACGCATAATAGCCGCCGGTGATCCTCGCGCGATAACCCGACCACCATGAACGCCGGCACCGGGCCCCATATCAATGACATAATCAGCATGGCGAATCGCTTCTTCGTCATGTTCTACAACAATCACCGTATTACCTAAATCGCGTAGCCTAAGTAAAGTACTGAGTAAGCGACTATTATCCCGTTGGTGTAAACCGATAGAAGGCTCATCTAAAATATACATCACACCAACCAAACCTGAGCCAATCTGACTGGCTAATCGTATCCGTTGTGATTCGCCACCCGATAAAGTATCTGCACTGCGATTGAGTGAAAGATAATCTAAACCGACATCGATTAAAAAATTCAAACGATCAATGATTTCTTTTTGTAGACGCAAGGCAATTTTGGCACGTTGACCGGATAAATTTAATTGTTGAAATAAGTCCTTTAATTGATCCAGCGGTAAAGCAACCCATTCACTAATCGTTTTATTGCCAATAAAAACATGTCTTGCCGCAACATTAAGACGCGTGCCCGCACAACTGCCACAAGGCTTTGAAGCCAAATAACGCGCTAATTCTTCCCGCAGCGTCGATGATTCGCTCTCTTGATAGCGGCGCTGCAGCGTTGGAATTACGCCCGCGAAAGGTTTTTGTTTATGATACAGATGACCTTTTTCAGTCTTATAATGAAACTGTATCGCCACTTCACCGCTACCGTATAAAATAATTTTTTGTATCGCTTCGGGCAGTGTATTAAAGGGCACATCCTGGGAAAAATGATAATGTGTCGCCAGACAATTTAAGAGCGCTGAATAATAGGGATTATGTGCGTCCCAGCCACGAATAGCACCTTGCGACAAACTTAACTCCGCCTGCGGAATGATTTTTTCCGCATCAAAAATTAGTTCATGACCAAGACCATCACACTGCAGACAAGCGCCGGCTGGATTATTAAATGAAAATAAACGCGGCTCTAACTCACTGATACTATAACCACACAAAGGGCAAGCAAAGCGTTCCGAAAAAACGAGTTCTTGCGTTATTTTTTCTGATGTATCTTGTAATACTACAATCACTAAACCTTCGCTCAAAGCGGTCGCCGTAGCTAAGGACTCACTCAAGCGAAGACGATTGGCCGATTTTATCTTCAGTCTATCAACGACCACTTCAATCGTGTGTTTTTGTTTAGCATTCAAGTTAGGCACTTGATCGAGTTCGAGTAATTTTCCGTCAATACGTGCGCGTAAATAACCTTGACTGCGCAGCTTATCCAGTAAGGGTTTATATTCACCCTTACGTCCTTGCACAACAGGCGCCAAAACAAGCAAACGTGTCTCACTGGGTAGCTCCATCAGTGTATCCGTCATTTGGCTGACACTTTGCGCACTGAGACTTGTCGCATGCACAGGACAACGTGGCTGGCCTATCCTTGCAAACAATACCCGCAGATAATCATAAATTTCCGTCACGGTTCCTACCGTCGAACGTGGGTTATGTGAGGTTGATTTTTGGTCAATGGCAATTGCCGGAGAAAGCCCTTCGATATGATCAACATCCGGCTTTTCCATCATCGACAGAAATTGGCGCGCATAAGACGATAAGGACTCGACATAGCGACGCTGCCCCTCGGCATATAAGGTATCAAATGCCAGCGAGGATTTACCGGACCCGGATAAACCTGTCACCACAATAAGCTGGTCACGGGGGATATCCAGATCGATATTATTAAGATTATGGGTGCGCGCACCCCGAATGCGAATTGTATCCATAATGTGTAAACATTAAAGTGCAGGTAAAGAACCAAGGCACTTCATGGAGATTATGAGTGAAACCCCACACTATAACCTTGAAAATAACGAAAAGAAACCTCTAAAAAACTCCTCTTTTTTAGCTTTCTTTTTTCGCCAACAAGAATTAGAATTTAAAACTATACGTTTAGATTTCCTTATCGCAGGAGTAGCAGAACATGGCCAAAGGCATCAACAAAGTTATTTTAATCGGCAATCTAGGGGCAGACCCTGAGATTCGTCATATGCCCAATGGGACCGCGGTGGCTAATATCAATCTGGCCACCAGTGAAAGCTGGAAGGACAAACTAACCGGCGAACAACAAGATCGCACCGAGTGGCATCGTGTGGTGTTATTTCAACGTCTCGCTGAGATCGTGGCTGAATATTTAAAAAAAGGCGCTAAGGTTTATATTGAAGGTCGTCTACAAACCCGAAAATGGCAAGATAAAACCACCGGGCAAGATCGCTATACTACTGAGATCATTGCCAATGAGATGCAAATGCTTGATAGTCGTGCGAGTGGTGGCAAAGAATCCTCTTCTTTTGCGCCCCATAACAACTACGCGGCCCGCCCCAAACCAGAAACCAATCAACAACCTGTCGAAATGGCCAGCGAAGCCTTTGATGATGATATCCCTTTTTAGTCACAGGCTTTTTTGATCGGTGCTCGCTTTAAGAGACTAGAAATACATTAGGGTTTTTTGATCAATTCGTACATTTTATGTGCATAATTAACTCCATTTATAGGTAGCAATGCTTAAATGCTCGTTATTAAAATCAGATTACTTGATTTATCAGCCGACTTGGCTAACCTTTCCATAAGGAGCATTTATTTCTCAGGAATAATAAAGGGTGTAAAGCGAGGGGGGTTGTGAAATATTTAATTGCTTGGTTATTAGGCATTCCTATTGCGGTGTTGCTACTTATTTGGTTATTCAGCCATCTATTTTAAAACCCCACTTCTGTTTCCATTGAAAAAATTTATACACTCACCGTGATTCGGGTTTTATTTTCAAGTAGGAGTATTCATACTATGAAAGCAAAGTTATTTTTTATCGTGAGCTTGCTCGCGTTACCGATGGCTGCCAGCCTGGCCATGTCAAGTCATCGTGCGATGCAACAAGAAACAACCGGTCAATATGTTGACAGCAGTGTCATTACCTTAAAAGTGAAATCTAAACTATTAGCCGACCCGGAAATAAAAGGCTTAGCGATTTCGGTGATGAGCTACAAAGGTCAAGTCAAACTCAGTGGTTTTACCAATACCATGGCACAAAAAGAGAAAGCCGGCATGCTGGCCAAACAAGTAGAAGGTGTTACCGGCGTTACGAATATGATAATGATCAAAAAACAAGCTCGCTAAAAAACGTATCTAAAATAAACTTATCCTTCTTGCCGCTTAACTCGGTAAGAAGGATAAAAAAATAAATGCTTAATAGCAATTGATCTCAACCTAGTAATTAACACGACAACTTTTTAAAATACATTTAACATCCATTCCGCCATCAGCTTATCGTCCTCTTACAAGGGCACTCAACAAGCACCTGTAATACCATTAGTGATACAAGTGACACTATTTAACACCACTGAACCTTGGGTAGGAACCGTGGTAGTACCCGCACCTGATACCGATAAAATCCCTCCTTGCATTTCCTGTTCTGAACTTTCATCCGTCGTCAAAGCAATTGAAGAACCTCTAGTCCCGGTTAAAGAGCTTGTTATAGCCGTATTACTACCATTAATTGTTACCGTAGAACCGCTTAGGGCATTAATGCCGATAACATTTCCACTCGCACTACCGGGCGCTGTCACGTTTATTTGAGTATCATTTAGTATAATATTACTATTCGATGCGCTAATACCCGTCGTTCCACCCGAGGGGCTTATCGTATTAATTTGACTCCCTTGAATAAATAGCACCGAACCGCTATCAGCCCTGATCCCTCGATTATTACCAAAAATAACCGAATTAGTAATCGTCAACTGATTCGTGGAAATAACTACCCCGACATTGTAAAGATTATTGACATTACCGATTTGACTGCCACGAATAAAACCATTGGTCCCATTATTATCCGTTACACCCGTACCACTCGCGGTAGCGGCGGTGGGTAAAAGAATAATATTGGCCAGTGTATTATTTGTATTCAGGATAAAAGCCCCATTAAAAACAGAACGTCCCGAACCCGTGGCCGCTTGTGAATAGTCGGCAGTGCGTGCATTGACACCCTGACCGCTATTTAATGTTATTGGATTACTACCTGTTGCATCAAGTGCGTTGTAAGTACCACCATTGAAAAACATCAAGGTATTCGGTAGTAAGCTATTTAAGGTATTGACGCCGGTTTGACTAAAATCCGTCGGGCCACAGGGGTTTTCAAAGGTACAATTAGCTAAACTTAAACCCACACCGCCATTGTTTGGTGTGCCGGTTTGACTAAAGTAAGCCACATCACTATCGAGTAGCTCTGATTCGCTTTCTTCTCCGCCACTACCAGTACCACGATTGTTCAGTGCACTTCTTCTACCCGTTCGCAGATTCGTTAACTCGGTATCACTCGGTATTCCAGAACCATGACCCAGATTGGCTAAGTAACGTTCCACCGGATCGGTTAATCGCTCGGATAAAGAAGGATCGGCCCTCGCTTCATCCACGCCGCCAAAGCTGACCGCTAAGCCACCGACCACGGTGTTATATTGCAGATTATCATAGGTGTAGTTAACAAAGGCCTTTACATGCTGATCAAACCAATATTCCACACCCGCCGCTCCACCGCGGACATTATCGGCATTGGAAATATTGAAAAAATAAGCACCGAGATAGGCTTTCAACGGCACATTCCGAAACACTTGATAGCCCACCTTGGCATCGACACCGTCACCGATTTGTTGTGTCTCATCACCTGTTAGATAGGTCGTCACGCGACGTTCGGTATGGCCGCTAAAAACAAACCGGCTGGATTGATTAAACTGGACAATACCTAAATCATCACTGCGACCGCCAACGGGAATATAACCATTAATCCGCGCATCCCAGCGACTTCCTAAGGCTTCGACACCGGGATTGGCGATCCAAAAGCCACTTTGATTCGCCACTTGGCTGCGACTCGCAAAGACATAACCGCCTAAGATCGCGGCATCGTTTTGGATCCAGCGATAACCTAAACCCAGATCGGCATACCATTGCTCATCGGTTCCGTAAGCCGCTTGCGGGTCCAGATACAGATTACGCCGCTCGTCACCTTTCAGCGACAACAACAGATCGGCTTGACCTACCGTGGCAGAACCTCCGGCATTGGCATCTACTGACAAGCGTGGCGGTAAATAATCACCCGCGAGTGCGCTTGCGCTCCAAGCGCAGCAACTCAATAATGCGAGCGATAATAACTTTAATTTAAAAACCTGCTTTTCCCTGGGCACGAATTCTTCCCTCCTCTCTTTTTATTAAACTTAAGTTTAATACTTATAGATATCAGCAAAACACCTATTAACTCCCAAAACCAATATAATTGGCTGTTAGCATGCGATTCCATTTATAAGGCAAGTAACCGCATTGAATACAATACCTGCCCCGACTGATGTTGTAACACGAGGCACAGTTACATCTAAAGTTAAGGTACCGCTGTTCATTGTGATGAAAGATGGGAGATTAGGAGATGTAAAGAACCCTATTACAGATCCCGGTATTGTTGTTCCAGAAGTAGAAGGCACAGTCGCTGAAAGCGCTATACCACTGTCGTTAATAACTACCGTAGAGTCGTTTTGTGCTCCAATCCCACTTACAGAACTACCTCCACCCGCAAGAGTCTCAGTAACATTCAGTTGGCTATTATTAAATTGCAATAATGCGGCATTAAGTACGGTGATCCCTTCTATTGAAGCATTGGAGCTTACCAGGTTAATGGTACTTGATTGGACAACAAGTGACGAAAATGTCGATAATAATATTCCTGAGTTTGGAGCTCCTGGCAGAGACGGAGTTACACTTGCACTGGTATTAACAACAGATCCAGTCAATGTAGCGCTGGCACCGTTTAAATTCATCGCCATTCCATAAGGTGTCGCCGCACTACCAATATTGACATTATTAATGACAAGATTTCGACCACCGTTGCTTCCTATAGCTATGGTAGAAGCACCTAAGCTGTTGTTTAAAATGAGACTGTCTAAGGTGTTATTACCCGCTAAGAGAAAAGCGCCATTAAACTGAGGCCGCGCTGCACCCGATGCGGCAGCACTGTAATTCGCGTTCATTCCAAAGACACCTTGGCCATTATTCAAGGTCAGCGCACTGCTTCCATTCCTCGCCGGATAGGTTCCACCATTAAAGAACATCACCGTATTCGGTAATAAGCTATTTAAAGTGTTGACGCCCGTTTGACTAAAATCAGTCGGGCCGCACGGATTCTCAAAGTTACAATTCGCCATGCTTAAACCCACACCGCCATTGTTTGGTGTGCCGGTTTGACTAAAAAACGCCACGCTACTCGTCTCTGTCTCCGAGCTATCGCCATCAGGGAGATTGTTTATACTCTGATTACTCAACACACTTCTCCGACCCGTTTGCAGATTTGTTAGCTCGGTATCACTCGGTATTCCAGAACCATGACCTAGATTCGCCAGGTAGCGCTCCACTGGGTCTG
This sequence comes from Candidatus Aquirickettsiella gammari, assembly GCA_002290645.2. Classification (GTDB taxonomy): domain Bacteria; phylum Pseudomonadota; class Gammaproteobacteria; order Diplorickettsiales; family Diplorickettsiaceae; genus Aquirickettsiella; species Aquirickettsiella gammari. The sequence goes on along the minus strand of NMOS02000003.1, from coordinate 12,680 downwards.
TTAAGCGTTCCGATAAACTCGGATCGGCTCTCGATTCATTCACTCCACCAAAGCTAACGGCTAAGCCGCCCACCACAGTACTATGTTGTAGATTATCGTAGGTATAGTTAACAAAGGTCTTCACATGCTGATCAAACCAATATTCCACACCCGCCGCTCCGCCGCGGACATTATCGGCATTAGGGATGTTGAAAAAATATCCGCCGAGATAGGCTTTCAAAGGCACATTTCGAAACACTTGATAGCCCACCTTGGCATCAACACCGTCACCGATTTGTTGTGTCTCATCACCCATTAGATAGCTCGTCACAAGACGTCTGGTATGGCCGCTAAAAACAAACCGGCTGGATCGATTAAACTGGACAATACCTAAATCATCACTGCGACCGCCAACGGGAATATAACCATTAATCCGTGCATCCCAACGACCTCCCATTGCTTCGACACCGGGATTAGCGATCCAAAAGCTACTCTGATTTGCCACTTGGCTACGGCTAGCAAAGACATAACCGCCTAAGATCGCGGCATCGTTTTGGATCCAGCGATAACCTAAACCCAGATCGGCATACCATTGCTCATCCGTGCCGTAAGCCGCTTGCGGGTCGAGATACAGATTACGCCGCTCGTCACCTTTCAGCGACAACAGCAGATCGGCTTGTCCTACCGTGGCAGAACCTCCAGCATTAGCATCTACTGAAAGTCGGGGTGGCAAGTAGCCGCCCGCAAGTGCGCTTGCGCTCCAAGCACAGCAACTCAATAATGCGAGCGGTAATAACTTTAATTTAAAAATCTGCTTTTCCTTGGACATGCTAGTCCTCCTCTGCCAAGATCACTTAACGTAAATTAACACTTAGCAGTTTAGTTCATTTTTAGCAATTATTCTAATTTGCGCAACAAATATTTTTTAATGCTAAAGAATAAAACAAACTGTTAATGTCAAAATAAATTTTTACTGCTTATTAAACCTGACGATAAATACTACGTGCTAAACGTACACTTTTTACATAATCGCGTGTTTCCTTCCAAGGTAATATTTCCACCCAAACATCCTTAGGTAAACCTTGATACAAAACTTGATAATGTTTAATACGAGTAGGACCGACATTATAAGAAGCGGTTGCTAAGGTCGCATCCCCGTTAAATAATTTTAATAATTGTCTTAGGTAGTGACTGCCTAAATGAATATTCTGCTCTGGGTCTAATAAATCAACACGGCGCAACGCTAAACTACGTGCTAACTGTCTGCCAGTGCTCGGCATGATCTGCATCAGACCTAAAGCGCCAGCACTCGATTTGGCATTCCAGATAAACGCACTTTCCTGGCGCATAATCGCCCAAACCCACGCTGAATTTAAATGAGCTTTTCGCGCTGCCGCTAAAACAGAGCCTCGATAAGCGAATGGAAAACGCAATTTAATATCATTATGAATATTGGCTTTACTCGCGCCGATAATCGCTAAATCATACCATCCCCATTGTTTAGCTAACTGCGCCGCGGCTTGTAATTGCACCCTATTCATACTATCTAGTCCCCATCGCCATTCTCTGCGCGCTTCACCGACAAAACCTAAGGCATACAGTTCTTTAGCGCGTTGTATGGCGGGATTATTCGCTAAGGCCAGCTTATCGCCTAAGACCCTATGGGTAAGCGGATGATAATTTAACTTCAGACGTTGACTAGCTAATACGCCATAATAATCGACTTCTTGGGCTAAACGTTTATAAATAGCGTTCGCCGCTGACGCTTGTTGCATTTTGGCTAAGGCCCTAGCGCGCCAATAGCGCCAACAGGCTTGCTGTTGTTCTTGGCCTGATAAACGATCTAACCAATACAGTACTTTATCCCATTGTTCATTTAATAAACTATTACGGACGCGCCATTCGCGTAAAGTCGCATCAGCATAAGCGGGTTTAACCTGCTTTAACCAATCTTGCGCACTATCATCGCCTCGTCGCGCTAAACCGACAGCCAACTTAGCGAGTAGGTTTTGTTGTTCTTGTTCACTCAAGGCATAACGCTTAAGCAGTAAAGGCCAGGTTTCTGCCAGTTCGATTGGATTTTTATCCGCTAAACGCTGCATCCCAAACAATAAAATTTTTCGATCAATTGTATCTTTAGGATCAAATTGCTCGCTTTGCTCGATTAACAAAGGATATTGCCGCACTTGATACCAATGGTTTACTTGTTGTCTTTCTTCACGCGGTAAAAATTGTGACACATGTTGGATTAAAGCCCTATTGTTTTTTGCGATAGCTTGTTCTAACTTTTTCCAAATTAATTGCCGATTTAATCCGCCTGATTGTTCCCAGCGTAGAAAAACCAAACGACATACACTCGGTGCTGAATTAACATTCAGCCACAGCGAGGATATTTTTCGAAACGCTAATGCCTTTTGCTGGGTTGCTAATAAAGAATGCAGATAATGACACTGTAATGTAGTACCATAAATAGGCTGATAATAATGTATAAAGTGTAGCCAATCTTGTTTTTTAGCCAGATAGGCTAACCAATCGGCACGTAGTTTAGGCGCTAACGGGGTATCGGAATAGGTTTGCAAAAAATCATTTATTTCCGCTCTATTTTCAGTCGGCAGTTGCTGTTTTAACTTGATAAAAATCAAATACGGATATAAAGGATAATCTTTTAAATGAACTTGCAGTGCGGCAAATTGCCGATAATGTTGTGTCATTAACAACTGTCTTGCCTGCCAAAATAGTTTACGCTGTTGATCCCTATTCTCAGCATGGACAAAGCACGGCCAACTCAATAAAAATATTAAAAAAATGCTACTTTTTATACGTTCCATCGTATCTTCAACAATAGGAAAAATGAATGCCCCTTTATTTTATATATATCACTTTAGGCTTACTTACCAGCTTAGTGGCTTTTACCTTGTTGCATTTTTACAAATTAGAACGTCAACATGACAAGTTAGTCCAGATAGAAAGCCGCTGGACGGATATCAATCGTTTACTCAATCAACTGCATGATTCGCGCATTAGCGATCAACGCAGTACGGCGGAAAGCAAGGAACAATTATTGCGCGAATTAAATAGCTACCGACAACAATTTGATCAGCATCAAATAGGCAGTTTAAAATTATTACAAGATAGCTTGCAACAAGGTTTGCAACATATCAGTCAGCGTATGGATAAACTCACCGAAAACACCCAGGAAAAATTATTGAGCATCAGTGGACAAGTCGAAAAACGCTTATTTGATGGCTTTGCCCAAACAACCGCCACCTTTACCGATGTCGTCAAACGTTTGGCACTCATCGATGAAGCGCAAAAACGCATTACCGAGCTTTCCAACAATGTGGTCAATCTACAACATATCCTTGCTGACAAGCGTTCGCGCGGGGTCTTTGGTGAAGTACAACTAAACGCCTTAATTGAAAATGTGTTACCGAAAAAAAATTACAGTTTGCAACATACCTTAAGCAATGGCAAACGCGTCGATTGCTTGTTATTATTACCCTCGCCCACCGGTAGTATAGCAATTGATGCCAAATTTCCTTTAGAAGGTTTTCGAAAATTAACCGATATTGATCTGCCCAAATCAGAACAACGTGCTGCAGCGACACAATTTCGTCAGGATATACGCCACCATATACAAGCGGTTGCCTCCAAATACATTATTCCCGGTGAAACCTCTGAAGGCGCCTTGTTATTTATTCCCGCCGAAGCTGTTTTTGCTGAAATTCACGCGCATTATTACGATTTGGTCGAAGAAGCCCAACGTCAACGGGTCTGGTTAGTCTCCCCAACGACCATGATGGCGGTATTAACAACCAGCGGTGCTATCTTAAAAGATGCCGCCACCCGTGAACAAATTCATTTAATTCAAGACCATCTCAACCTACTCAGTAAAGATTTTTCACGCTTTAAACAACGTATGGACCATTTATTCCGCCATATCCAACAAGCCTATAGCGATATCCAAGAGGCTAAAACCTCCGCGGATAAAATTACTTCACGATTTGAAAAAATAGAAAAAGTCGAATTAACGAGCAGCACACTCGAGTGTCAATAAATCTGAATTTTCGACCCTAACAAACAAGCGGGGTGACAGCGGGATGCTTTTTCTTTATACAGTTTAAAAACCATTAAAGGAACACATCCCGTTGGCAAAACCCAACAGTGAAGCTTCAGATTTCACGTTTTTACAAACATTAATCCCACCGTGGACAACGGAAGGACTATCTGCAGAAAAGATTTATGCGACTGGCATATTTCTTTTACAGCAGCTAATCGCACGGACTAGGACGTAAATAGCACACAGACCGACAATAATATAAATAATTCTAGCAATGGGGCTATAGTCGCCAAATATCCCGGTTACTAGATCAAAGTGGAACAAACCGACTAGACCCCAGTTCAAACCACCGATAAATAAGATAACTAGTGTAATCCAGTCTAAAACGCTTGGATTTTTAAACATAAATACTCCTTTATTTAAGCAAGTGACACACATAGCACACTAAACGTCTTATTTTTGGCTCATTTGAGGATAATACCCCCTTACTGTAGCTCAAAAATTTAAGATAAACAAATCTCACCAACTTTACTGGGCAAATTGCTTCGAGGCTTTTATTTTTTAAGCGATTACTTTTTTAGTTCGGGTATTTTAACCACTAAGGCATCGCAAGATAAATGGTGAATCACCGCGCTGGCTGTAGAACCAAATAAAACCCCAATTCCATGCCGACCGTGACTACCAATAATAATTAAATCGGTTTTGAGCTGCTTCATTTTATCGAGTATCACGATCTTGGGTGAGCCTACCTCGACAAATTGATGTTGCATCGGAATATTAAAACTTTTAGCGACCTCGGCTAATTGCTTTTTAGCTTCAGCTAACATTTCGCCTTCTAAATCAATAACCGCCGGATAAGCTTGTGCGACACCATATGCATTAATATGCTCCACAGCGTGAATAACGGATAAACTCGCCTCGCCTCCTTTAGCCAGTGCGTGAGCACGCTTTAATATAATTTCATCACAGGTAGGATGTAGATCGATTGCCACTAAGATATTTTGGTAAATTGCCACCTCTATCTCCTAATTTAAGTAAAATACACAATATTTAATTTACGCTAAACCTTCACTGACCGATACTAACGGCCAAGATTCCATGTTGTGGTACACACGTCGATATTAATTATTACACTTAATAAGGGGAAAGAAAACTAGAATTAAACTGATCAGGATGGTCGGGGCGACTGGATTTGAACCAGCGACCACCCACACCCCATGCAGGTGCGCTACCAGGCTGCGCTACGCCCCGCCGAACAGCGCTCATTGTAATGTGAGCTTAACAAAGCTGCAAGCACTAACTTAAAGCGAACAAAATTAAGCGTTCGACGAGACAAGGAGAGCACGAAGTGCGAAGTCAAGGAGCCCGCGATAGGCGTGCGTTGACGGGCGAAGCAGGAAACGCATCACGCCGTAAAGTCATTGTGGGAACCACTGCGCGCAGCCCAGAATGGGCCAGTGCGTGGCGGACGCAGGACGAATCGGGGCCTACTTTTAGTCGCGTGATGCGAACAAATTTTGGGGGCACGACGGCCAAAATTTTTCGTGAGCATAGCGACTCGCTTGAGTATTAAATTTTGCGTTTTTTTAAGCGTGATTTTAATTTTTGGCTCGCTTGAAACAAAACCACATTACGTGATGAAACCACGGTAGTCACACCGGTTTTAGGATTACGTCCAGGCCGCTCTTTTTTATTCCGTAAACGAAAACTACCGAGCCCCGATATCTTAACCGGTTCTCCTTTTTCTAAGCAATGCACTATTTCTGCAAAAAAAGCATCGGCTAATTGTGTCGCCGCAGGTCGGCTTAGACTTGGTTCTTGCTGTCTTAAGCGGGTAATCAAATCCGCTTTGGTTAATACCGGGCTCATATAGGTATTTAATCCCTTAATTGAATCGCAAAACTCTGTTTAAGACTCGCTATCACCTTTTGCACTAAGGCATCGACTTCAGCATCGACTAAAGTGCGGCTAGGATGTTGCCAATACAGAGCTAAGGCTAAACTACGCTTTTCTTTCTCTTCTGCGGAAAAATAAACATCGAATAAATACGCTTGATTAAGCCAATCGCCGCCCTTTTCATGAACCTTATCTAAAATAGTTTGCGCAGCATATTTCTCACTCAACCAAAAAGAAATATCTCGACGTACGACAGGGAATTTAGAAAAAGCGTTGAAGCGCGGTAAATTTCGCGATGTAACCGCTGCGGTTTTCAATTCAAATAAATAAATCGGGCCGATTAAATCTAAATCAACGATTAGTTTAGGGTGCAAAGCACCGAAATGACCGATGACATGTCCAGCGTGCTGTAATGTACTCGATTGACCGGGATGTAAAGCAGGATGTGTTCCGGTAACAAACTCAATTGCAGCGGATTTACCCATCAAATGAATCAAAGCCTCGACATCTGATTTCACACTAAAAAAATCTAAGCTTGTACTCGCAACCCCCCACTGTTCGGGAAGCTTGTTACCACTTGCTATAGCGGCTAAATAGTCTGTTTGTTCCAATTTTCCATGCGCTATCTGAAAACAAAGCCCTGTTTCAAACAAACGTAAGTTAAGCTGTTGACGCTGTTGATTATAAATTAAGGTGTTTAACAAACCCGGCCACAAACTGCTACGCATCACGGCCAGTTCACTGGAAATAGGATTCAGTAAGTTCAATGCACTCGATTGTGGCGCAACCAAATGCTGTAACTTGGGCGCGGTAAAACTATAATTAATTGTTTCGTGATAGCCTTTATCAATCAATAAATGGCGTAAACGACTTAAAGGCAGCTTTGTTTCAGGCTGTGGTAAAAATTCTAAGCGGGTATTAGGGAGTGTCGGTAGAATGTGTTGGTAACCGTGTATCCTAGCTAATTCTTCAATCAAATCCACTTCAAGTACCAGATCAAATCGCCAACTAGGCGGCGTCACTTGCCAAACCTCTGCTTGCACCGCCACAAAACTTATTCCCAAGGCTTGAAAAATGGCCGCCATTTGCTCTTCGCGCAAAGAAATACCCAACAGTTTTTGGAAATGTGGCAGATGAAATAGGATCGGCGCTATTTTTGTATTGGCGTGCTGAATTTGTACCACCGGCCCTGCTTGACCCGCAACAATTTCAGTCAGCAGTTCGGTGGCGCGTTCCAGTGCAATTAGCGTTAGGGAAGGATCCACGCCACGCTCAAAACGATACGCTGAATCGGAATTTAATCCATACTGCCGTGCTCGACCGGCTATAATAGCTGGGTTAAAAAATGCGCTTTCTAAAAAAATATCCTTGCTCGTCGTGCTAACCGCTGAATGAGCGGCTCCCATCACACCGGCAATCGCCTGAACCTGGGCTTTATCGGCAATAACCAAGCTTTCCTTATCTAGAATTACTTTTTTACCGTCCAATAAAGTCACTTCTTCATCGGCGCGCGCGCGACGTACCTGTATTCCTCCACTCAATTTTGCTAAATCAAACGCATGTAAAGGCTGACCGAGTTCCAGCATCACATAATTGCCAACATCCACTACCGGATGAATAGTTCGCAATCCACTGTGGCGTAAACGCTCTGATAACCACAGTGGCGTTTTGGCCTGTTGATTGATATGACGAATAATACGCCCGCAATAATGTGGACAATCCTCGGGCGATTCCACTTTAATCGCATATTTATCGGCAATAACCGCAGGAACATTGGCAATAGAGGGGCTTGTGAGTGGGGTACGGGCAATAGCCGCAACATCGCGTGCTAAACCTTTGACACTTAAACAATCACCTCGGTTAGGTGTGATATGGATATCCAAACAATAATCATCTAATTGCAGGTAATCGCGTAAATCCTTTCCTATCGGTGCCGCTTCGGGTAATACCAAGATCCCCGCCTCGGCTAAGGTTTCGCTAAGACCTAATTCGCTACTCGAACATAACATGCCTTGTGAGACAACACCGCGTAATTTAGCCGTTTTTATCAGTAAATCATTCGGCAAATGCGCCCCTATCTGGGCCACGGCAACTTTTAAACCCACACACGGATTTTTAGCGCCACAAACTATCGTTAAGGCCTCTTTACTGCCGATATCGACTGTGCATACTTGCAGACGTGATGCATCGGGATGTGGGGCTATAGCTAATATTTGACCGACAACGACCTGACTAAACGAACCTGCGACCGGATTAATCGCCGCCACCTCTAAACCGGCTAAACTTAATTTTTGCGCTAATTGTTCAACGTTCAGTGCCGGATTAACCCATTCACGTAACCATAACTCACTCAATTTCATATTAAAATTGCTCTAAAAAACGCAAATCATTTTCAAACATCAGGCGCAAATCGGGAATTTGATAACGCAATAAAGCCAAACGATCAATACCCATTCCAAAAGCATAACCCTGATATTGACTCGGCGATAAAGCGGCTTTTTCTAAAACGCTAGGATGCACCATGCCACAACCTAATATTTCTAACCAACCTGTTTGACTGCAAATACGACAGCCTGCTCCGGCACACATCACACATTGGATATCCACTTCGGCAGAAGGCTCGGTGAAAGGAAAATAAGCGGCCCGAAAACGGATTTGCAGATCTTCTTTCTCAAAAAAATGTTGTAAAAATTGGATTAATAATCCTTTTAATTCAGAAAAATTAGCCGATTCATCAATCAACAAACCTTCCACCTGATGAAACATCGGGGTATGCGTCACATCCGAATCGCAGCGATACACCCGCCCCGGCGCAATCATCTTAATCGGTGGTTTAGTCTTTTGCATAGCGCGTATTTGCACGTTGGAAGTATGCGTACGCAACAACAAACCATTGGCAAAATAAAAGGTGTCATGTAAAGCGCGTGCGGGATGATTACTCGGAATATTGAGCGCTGCAAAATTATGATAATCGTCCTCAATCTCTGGCCCTTCCGCCACGGTAAAACCGAGCCGAGTAAAAAAACCTTCAATGCGTTCGCGGGTACGGGTAACAGGATGTAAACTACCGATAGACTGACCACATCCTTCTAAAGTGATATCTATTTTTTCTCGCGATAATTGCTCACCGATTTCCTTATTGATTAATAATTCACTCTGCACCCTAAACAGCGCTTCTATTTCTTGTTTCGCTTGATTAACTGCTTGACCTAATTGAGGTTTTTCTTCCGCTGGTAATTGAGCTAATTTTTTCAAATAATCACTGAGCACACTTTTTTTACCTAACAAGACGCTACGTAATTGCTCCAAATCAAAAGGACGTTTGGTTTCGGCAATCGACTGCGCTGCCTGGTCAATAATACGTTGTAAATCCGCGTTCATGAAGCTTAACCTTTTTGATATCGCATCGTGGTATCTATTGTGCCGAGTTCGAATAGTCGCGTCTATGTCTAAATTTCTGTTAATGTATGGTGCGAATCAAGACGATTAACACCGTAGTTTGAATAGCCGAAACACCAAGAACCCATTTTGCTATTTGTGCATTAATAGATGCTTTTACTTTTTCAATCGATATGTTTACTTTTTCAATCGCTACGATTAAATCTTTTTTTACCACCTCTATCTTCAACTCAAGCTCTTTTAGTTTGATTTCAAACTTCGCTTCAGATTCACGCAGATCAGATTTTGTGCAAATGTTATCATCAATGACGCGAAAAATAAGCTGAACTTGAACCTCTGCTTGTGCAGTAGGAACCCCCGCTTGCTCTAATTTCTTGGCCCAACTTAAGGTATCAAATTTCATCACGGCACTCGTCATAGTAGGCTCCCTTCTTCTATTTATTATTCGTTGCGGCTTAAGCGTATTCAAACCATTCTAGTCATCATAACATGGCGCCTAATTTTCCGGTTAAAGCAATTATTTCTAATCAGCGCGTGCAGCTAACTCAAGCTATCATATTCCTCTAAAGAGATACTTCTCGCTTCAGACTCGAGCATAATAGGAATCTCATCACGAATCGGATAAGCCAAACGATCAAATCGACAAATCAATTCTTGAGCCGATTTTTCATAAACTAAACTCGCTTTGCATAAGGGGCAAACGAGTATACTGAGTAAATATTTATCCATCTGAACCTCGTCGCACAGCGACTGTTTCTCTTAAGTAAGTTGGTAACGCCTCTGCCGCCGAAACGAATTCGCCACCTTGATAAGCATCAGCGGCTATAAGTGCTACTTCATAGGCGCTAGGATAACGCTGCGGATACCAACGCTGCAACTGCAACTTAAATTGGCTGGCCAATATTTCAGGGTATTTGTCCCAAGCACTACCGACTCCGACAAAACTATTCAGCGAAATCGATTGCAATTGACGCGCATCAATCAGCTGCTCGGCATCGCATGCGCGCATTATTGCTTTGTTATCCAAAGAGTAAGTAGCAGAAAAAATTTCGTTCATGCGGGCATCCATTGCTGCTAACACCTGCTCTGCTTGGAACTCACGATAAGCCCCTTGCGCCAAGCACTGTAAACTGGACACCAACACCACCGGTAAATCAGCCGCTAACGCACTGGCTTGGATAATACTAGCGGCCATACGTATTCCGGTAAAACTTCCTGGCCCACGTGAAAAAGCTAGCGCATCTAGATCCGCCAGCTTAAGCCCAGCTTCATCGAGTAAGGATTGCATCATCGGCAAAATAAGCTGTGAATGTTGACGTGGCGCGAGCTGATAGCGTTCTTGAATCAACTGATGATAAAGCAAAGCGGCAGAACACGCTTCGGTGCTAGATTCAATGGCTAACAATTTTATGGACATAAATTAATAGGATTTAACAAGCAAAAAATAATTTTTTACCTTGATTTTTTTATCTTATTTATCTTAAGTTATTCTTGAACGCCACCAGTAAAATGCTTAACGCCAATAAGAACCATAGCATAGCAAGCGACCCCACACATTATGGGCGATAACTATTTAAGCTAATATCTAATTTATTTTTTCATTTTCCATCAGCTTTACAAAGTCAATTTATTATTATATTTATCTACTTAAGGTGGTTGGTTGAAGGGGAGTAACATTCATAGTCCAGGAAGTCATAAACAGCAACAGCAAGGGGGGACGATAAAGATTTCTTCAATAAAAATTCCTTCAATTTTGGGTGATCCCACTCACCATAAAAAATCATAAAAATACTTAGGTTGGCTATACCAATATTCACTTCTGTAACTGAGTGATTTTCACCTAGTATTTTTAGTTCTGTTTCCAGTAATGTGCCTGAATCAGGCTCAAGTTTTTTATAGTGACTACTACAAAGCATGCCATCTACAACAACACAAAGCCTTTTTCCTCCATTTTTTCTATACAAGCTGAGCAATTCACCCAGGTAACCTTCAGGCATAGCAGAATATAAAATAATATTACTGCAATTTTCAGGAATACCCGTATTTTTATCATAACGATCAACAGTTATATAGCTACTTAACACTTTCCCGTGTTCCCAACTTTTACTACCAACACTAATAATTGATTCATCTTGGCTCGCTTTGATTTGTAAATATTCTCCAAGCCCCTCAATAGTTGGTTTAAGTTTATTATAGTTTATGCACCTGATTGCATTAGCACCCAGAAGCATATTAAATGCTCCATAAGTATAATATTTGCCCGCAATTTCTCCAAAAGTTGGAAGTCGGAAATTTCCTTCATTGCGACTGCCTGAAGATTGTTGAGAAGAATCATTATTATTTTCCATTAGTCTAACCTCCTATAAAATTATATCTATTAGCCTTATTAATAATAATCTATTATTGCATAAATTAATAGGCTCCGTAAACTAAGCGCTTGATCTAGATTCCATAAGGATATCCACTCGCCCCTGCCACAAAATTTAGTTGCTGGCAAGGTAAAAATTCCTGCAACTTTTCGTGCTCCCAATCACCGTAAAATACCATATTGGTCACAGCACGTTGTTGCCCAGAAACTTCTCCCCCTATAGAGAAGCTTGTTACCCCCATCTTTTCGAGATCGACTAACTCCAAAGTTAGCAAACAAGATGCTCTCAAATCAACTGCACAATGCGAACGATAATCCGGCTCATAATTAAGATGCGCATTTGAATAAAGAGTCCCTTCGACCACAACACAAAGCTTAGTACCGCCTTTTTCTTTATATAATTTAAGTAATTGACCCAAATAACCTTCCGGATAGGCTGAAAATAAGATTTTGTTGCTGCAATTTTCAGGAATAATGCTCGCATTGTCTTCAGGAAAATTGGCACAGTAACAACGAAGCAAACATCCTTTGTTTTCCTGATCATAACAAACAACGTCTAAGCCCACTTTTTCTTTTAACTGAAACTCATGATAACCATAACCGCTCCCTACACTAATAACGCTCGGTTTATCTTCTAGGGCTTGAAAATAAGCTTTTAACATCGTATAAATCTTTTCAGATTTTTCAGGATTGATACATCCACACGGGCCCAGAATGCAGCCATTGCTAGGATCCGTTTCAAACAAGCCCTGGTTAAAAAAATTAAATTTAAAGATAAGTCGTCACTTCCTTGTTTACATTGGTATACCCGCAATAATTATGCGAATCAGCTTTACCATTAATACGCGCTGAACAAGCGAGTCGCTATGCTCACGAAAAATTTTGGCCGCCGTGCCCCCAAAATTTGTTCGCATCACGCGACTAAAAGTAGGCCCCGATTCGTCCTGCGTCCGCCACGCACTGGCCCATTCTGGGCTG
>NMOS02000041.1 GCA_002290645.2 Candidatus Aquirickettsiella gammari | reverse complement strand
AATCCCTATCCAAACTGACATCACTGAAAAATACTGGCAAAAACAGGAAACAATTCGTCCAAGAAATTACCACTATTTACGCTTAGCTAAAAAAATTAAAATGTCTCAGATGTCTTGAAATATCACAGCTAAATATGATTTTAAAAAATCAATAGCTACTCTTTTATCCTTAAGATTCCGTTTAAAAAATTTATCATGAGGCTGATGAATAGTAGTTTTCACTTCTTATTTTCCTTATTGTGATTTATTAAAAGAAGTTTATCAAGGCATGTCTAAAATGGTAATGATTAATTTAAACTTTTAATAAAATATTACTCTTTTATTAATTTGTTAAATAAATAAGGTTTTTCAAGAAAAAAATTAGCTAATTATATATTTTTCTTTTTAGCGGATTTTGAGTGTCTAAATTCATCATCAATAATTAATATAGCGCCAAATCCTATTACAAAGGTGGCTATAATAATCGGTAGGAATGATAAAAAAATTTTCATTGTTTATTGGGGTTGATACTCAATAATGTAGGAGTGCTTTTTATCAATTGTTCATCACAAGTGATTAGCTTAAGTCGATGTACAAGAGCTGATGCTACAATTATAGCATCAGGTAATTTAAGTCGAGTTTTTTTTCTTAACTCAATAACTTTATCTGCTATTTCATCGGTCAAAGCAAGTATAATTGTTTGATCTAGAAATTGCTTAATAATTATTTCTTCATCAACAGTGATATTAGGAAAGCCAAGTAATTCCATTCGAGTAATTTGGCTAACAGTAAATATTTTTTGGTTTGTGTTAGGAGTTGCTAAAAACCTAGTAATTACCTTATCGCCATTTAAAAAACCAATTACAATATTAGTATCTAATAATAAACTAGGATTGCCATTCATCACGTAATTTTTTCTGTAAAGTTAAAGGATTACCTGAGAAATTTATAGATTTTTTCAGTTTTCCAGCAAGAGATAACAAATTTGAATTAGTAGGCTTAGGCGGTAGATTCGAGGCAATTACTAAAATAACTTCAACTTCGCCAGTAGGAAATGAATTCGGCAAAGTTACATCAAGTTTTAAGTGATGATTTTCTGGAATAGTGATTACTTTTTTTAAAGTTTGCATAATATAGCAGTTCAATTTAATTTAAATTTTCCATCTACATATCCTTGTATTAATTCATGTAAAGCTTCTTTCATTTCCTTGTCATCGTGAGCAGCTTGCAATTTCAAAGCTTTTCTCAAAGATACAGGGGTATCGAAACATAGTCTAACTATCTTATCTTTATCATTACTATCTTTAGAAGCCCTATTCATAAATGATGTCCAAAAAGGTCTATAAAGAGCATTATAACTAAAAGTTAAAGCATTGACTATGCGAGCTTTAAGAGCTATATTGCTCTTACGAGCCATTAAAAGCGTCCCTCAAGGTGATCAGACTTTGAGGACAAACATAACCAACTAACCTTAATTCAACTAAGGAGTCAGTCATGACCGCATCCATTAGCTTAGAACATTTCACCTATCTAAAACAACCTGCCAGTATCTATCTATCTCAAATAGATAAGCTAATCTCATTAAATATCTATAATAAATTAGCATAAGCTTGGAAATTAAAGGTAGGTTTTGAAACGGTTCTCTGTTCATGAAAGTGCCAGACCAACTTACGTATTTGTTGTATCAGTTCTTCCATTTTTGTA
>NMOS02000029.1 GCA_002290645.2 Candidatus Aquirickettsiella gammari | reverse complement strand
CATCTTCCACTGTTTGCTTTAACCGCTCATGCGGAAGGCACAGTTAGTGAAAAATGCAAAGAAGCGGGTATCGACTACATTCTCAAGAAGCCTTTTACAGAAAATGATATTCAAGTATTAGAAAAAAAAAAGTATATCTAGATTACTTCGCTGTATTCAATTGTTCTGCTTGAAAATGGGAGTCATGCCAAGAAACCGGCACATTGACTTGTAACGGTGCCCAAGCACAGCTGACCACCCATATGACAATACTGCCAAACAGTGCGAGTAATAATAAATTTTTTATAATCTGTTTCATCTTAGTTTTTGTCCTTTAAATATAGTAAACAATCTCTGAGGCCTGTTCATTAATGAGTTGATTTTCAATGGCTAAGGTCATGGTTTGATAGGCATCTACGGCGTGTGAAGTCCAATCATGTAAGGGATGGTCTTTGTAAATATTGTTTTTTTCATCAAAGACTTTGGAATAATTGCTAAGACAGTCAATTAAACGAGCAGCATTTTCTTGATTAAATTGAGTGCGGTAGAGCATTCTGCGCATCAGATTAATCGCATCGATCTTACGCTGCGGTTTAGGCACACAATAAGCCGCCTCCCCGAGCTCTTGAAAAATATCTTGTGTACTTTTAGTGGTTGCTTTATCACGATTTTTGCCATCATGGGGTAAAAAATGACTGTGTAAGCGTAGATAATGCTTGTTACAAAAACGATGTGCTTCATCAATATAGTATTGTATTGGATGATTATTTGCTTCGAGATAGTAAATAATGTTTGGATTATGAAGATGATCCAATTGAACTAAAATAACCGCCGTTGAATCATTAACGCCTAAATCATAAAACGCATAAACCAAGGTATTGGGTAAAATAAGTTCAGGGATAATTCGTTTGTTTTCATCGATATTTTGCATTTCTCTGGAAAAGTAGAGTCGTTCATGCTGCACGGTAATAACGGAGTAGTACTCTTGCTGGATCAGAAACTCTGGCATTCCTGCCTTTCGATCCTCATCAATCATGTCATCGGTAATATATCGTTCCCCTCGATCGTTTTTTAAACTTTCAACACTATCAATACGCCAAACCCAAGCCGGATTGGTTTTAATCGATTGTAAATAACGATAAGCATGATTCATGCCATTGAAGGTGGTTTGCAGAATAAACCAACCCTGATTTTGTCGAAAGACTGGCATAAGGATGTGCAATACTCTGGGATCAGAAAAGGCATATTCGGAAAAAACAGCGCCTAAGACATTAACCCCTCTGAGTTTATCCGGGTCAATATCAGAACCTAATACACGAATAACCGCACCATTCGTTAATTGAATAGTCATATCTTGTTGATTGAGATGCTTGATACAAGGTTTTGGAATCATGTCTAAAAATCGCAGACTTTTTGCCTCGTTTTGATCATTTAATAAAACAGCTCCTTCCCAAAGTACGAGTCTTGCGCGGACATTGGTTGGATAAATCATTAAATACAAACCTGGTTGCGTTAATGCACCTTGAATGAGTAAAGTCCAAGACTCAATTTCTTTGCCAGAACGGCGCGGGCGAACCAAAAAGAAACGTTTAAATCCTTCATTAAATAATTTATGTTGAATTTCTTGTTGGTAAGGCCTTAAGGTAATAAGCGGTAAAGTGATCGTTTCTGTTTTTCCAAACTGCAGAACCAAATTGCCTTGTTCATCATGATGCCAAATAAATTGATTTTGTGAGTGCTTAGCAACTTTTAGCTTTAAATCCTTAATTTCTTTACGTAACGGAGCTAATTGCATCGTCAATATTTAATAAAATAATTAAATACCACACAAGGTTGCATGATATTAAAAGGTTGACTGTTACCGGTAGCACTTGTTGCAAAGGTAGTTTTATTTCCTGTGACATCGCGACCCGCAGCGCCACCTGTAATTAAGGGAATACCGGCCTCAAATTGGTGTGCATGAGCCACTAACTCATTGAGTGTCATGGTATGCATCTCTTCGCCACCTTGACTACCGACGGTATTTCCTAGCGTCGGTGTTGCTTGCCCTCCGGCACCTACAGGGATATGTCTTGCCATATTAGGAATGTTAAACGTGGTACTGCCATCCCCATTCCCAAACTGTGTCCCGATAGCATTAAATAGATCGGCGTATTCATTTCGATTGATGGCTCGTCCATCGCAGAGTAAAAAGCCAGGGCGTTCAGTTTCCTGGCGGCCTGTGATTAAGAGATCACCGGTTTGGTACACACAGTTGGTTAATAAATCTTTTAATAGGTTTCCAAGCGTGGTTTTAATATTGTTATGAATGAACCCTATTAAATCGGCTCCACCATTATGTTCATCACTGCTTTGTAAATTATTTAAGAATTTTTGTAAGGTTTGTCCTTGTTGATTCAAAACATCGTAATAACCCAGTAAATGAGTTCCATCACCACCATGCGAGGCTTGACTGCTAAGTTCAGAACGTAAAGTACTGGTATCAGTTTTTTCTGTTTGCGCGGCAATAATACGTCCACCTTGACTGATCCAGACTTGATTATCTTGCGTGGTTAATACCGGTAATTTATTGGATAAATTCGAGGTTAAATAACTATTGATAATATATTGTAATCCCTCAGTTGCAAGTTGTGTATTAAATTGCTGCATGATGAGTAACACACGCTCAAAAGCCGCATCAAGGGTATTTCCATTAAAGCTTTGCGCATTACCAAATTCGGTTTCAATACTGATTTGCATATTACGCACTAAGGTGACAATAGCACCGGCTGTGGGAATTTTATCTTTAACAAAGGTAATGGTTCCGCCTGTCATCGTACCAACCGCTTGCACCGTATAATCTTGATTGAGAACCTGGAGATCTTTATCGGGATTGGCTTCATCCTCTGGATTGGTTACAAACACGGCAATATCTTCTGCGATTAAAATCAAATAAGTATAGTTAAATACGGCTGTTTTTCCATCGGCTATGGTTTGATTGAGGGTATTTTGTTGCGGTAATTTTGTTTTTTGCATTTCTTATTTCTCAACGTCCGTAATAAAGCTGTTGTCCCGGTTCTAAATAGCTTTTATCGCCTAACAATTGATTGAAATAAGGAGCTATAACCGGCATGGTATCAACAGGTAAGATATTCTTTGCCATATTCTTTATATTTTTAACCGCCTGTTTGGGATTTAAAGTGACTGCAGAGGCGCCTAATGCCGCAACACTGGATAAAAAATTAACACTGGGAGATGAAAACAAATTCTGTAGTAAGTGCTTATCTTGTTGCTTGGGATCAAATACTTGCATAAAGATGCCCAGATTGGGCTGTACCAGATCCATTAAATAATCCATCTTTTCTTGACGATTCATCGCTGAAAACAACGGCATGCTTTTGCCATGGGCGAGATTATCAAAGTAATTCGCTAAATAGCTTAAAGGTAAAGTGCCAGCGACTAATGATAAGCCCCAGCGACAACGCATCTGTGTATTTCGTGCATCTTGATAACCTTGAATTAAGACTTTATCGGCAAAGTTAATCGCAAAGCCTTTAAACTGCATCACCATGCGTAAAACTTCACCGGTAACTGTTCCAGGACGTGTCCCATAGTACATAAAGGCTTTAGTAAAGTTATCTGGCATTAATACTGCATTATCAGCGGCCATAGAAAAAATGGAGAATACCTTGCGATAGAGATCATTTCGCATCTCATAATAAGGTTTGCTATGGCCATAAAGGCGTTTTAACTCTTCATCAGTGACAGCATCCACATTAGCGGTAGTGAATAAACCTTGTTGGTTTTTACTTCTAAGCAGATCCCATTCTTTTTCTTCTAAACCATATTTTTCTAATTGGAAACGAGTCACTGAATTTAAGTTTTGCCAGGATTGATGGCGTTGATGATAAAGACCCTTCGCAATGACATGCATTAAGGAATGCCGATTTCCTTTATCAAAAGACTCCAGTAAATTAGCGCGAAAAAATCCGGTCGTCACTTTATGAATGAGTTCTGTTCCATTACTCAGATCAGCAAAGCGGACCATGTAACCTAAGTGACTATCAACTAATAATTTAAATTGTTTGCCAATAAATTTTCGTTCTTCATTCGCAAAGGAATCAAACGTATGACTGAGCGTATACGCTAAGCTCTTAAAATAAGCATTACCCCAACGTTGTGCAAAAGAAGCAATGTAAGCTGCATCTGGTAAACTTCTCAGCGCAATAGTAGGTAATCGTGCGATGGCGCCTAGAGAACGAATATTCGCACCTAAGGCACCGAGTGTAGGACTCACCGCCGCTTGGTTTTGCTGCATCGCCTCCTTGAGTATATTGTCGGTACCCTGATACCAGAGCGGTCCTTTTGGGGTTTTTTCTTGTTGGATTTTTCGTAGATCGTTATAAATAGACAACGGCGCATCACCCATAAGCTCTGCGGTGCCAATACGGTTCGCTGAACTATTGAGATCGCCGATAAGTGCTTGAAAAAGATTACCCTTGCCATATTCTCGACTGTAATTTAAAAAGGACTCATGATCCTTCCAGTAAAAGAATAGATGCGCTTTTCTCTCAACCGCCTGACGATCATTCGATATGACGGAACGGGTAAAAATTTCACTTTTACCTGTCGTGATATTATTGAAGATAGCATCTAAACGTTGATCCACTTCATCGTTTGATAGGTTTTCAGCGAAGGTTTTTTCCAAATCGAGATGGGATTTGATGAACTGAATCCAACGATTTTTAGCGGACTTTAATAATTTAGCCTGATCGCCTTTTAATCTAGACGTTACATTTTTAAAGAGAGTACCTGCACTTCGTCCACCCTGGCCGACTAACCCCTCATCATGAATCGCACGGATAAACCGATCCTTATTGACCTCACGTAGACGTAAGGCATTAGAAATAGTCAGCTCAGGATTTCTTACATCCATATAATCATTAATTTGTTTTGCCAGTTTTTGAGCTAATTCAGGCCCTGCCTTACCATCTAAGGCTCGAGCAATCAAGATATCGTTCTCTTTGTTTTGTAGAAAACTTAATTCCTCATCCGACATGCCTTGAAACAAAGTCTTAAATAAACGTTGTTGTGCGGCTTTTTGATGCGCTGGAAGATTATTGGCTAGATTGGTATAACGCTGTGCTAATAAAGAACGCAGATCAATCGATTTAGTTTTTAAGGTATCCGCTAAAGCGTCAAACTTACGGATATTGTTTTGGGTGACTAAGGTGTCTTCAAAAAATGATTGTAGATGTTCCTGGTTAACCTCCTCAATCGCCTGATTAATCGCCGATTGACTCCGCAAGTTATCCAAGCTTTTGGCTTTGCTTAAAACATCATTCACATAAACCTGTAAATCATCTTCCTTAAAATGAATCAGATGTTTGAGTGCATAGTCATAACACGCTTGGTTTTTCATGCGTTTCTCTGCAAACAATAGATAAGATCCTGAAATACCTGAGTTTTATTTTTAAACTCCTGATATTTTTTAAAGGCAGGTTGAGTTTTAACCGTTAAATTTAGTTCTTCTTGTTTTTTTAGGATGTCTTGATAATGTTTTAATTGATCGTTAGCACCGGCTATTCGCTGCTCGGTTAATGGCGTAGCAGGTAGTTGATTTTCAATGCGTTGTTTTAAATAATCTTTAACCGAGTCATTATTAGCTAAAGGTTCTGGACCTAATTCAAGCTGATCACTAAGACTCGATAAAAAAACGTGCCAGTCTTTTTCGCCTTTATTTTCCAGTTCAGTCACTATACCTTGTAAGCCTTCACGCAAATTTGGATATTGTTTTAAGCGATTCAGGGCATTTTTTTGGATGAAATTAGATAAAGCATTGGGAGTATTCAACCCATATCGGGCTAATAATTCCTCTGGAATTACCGACTGTAAGGCCTTAATGTCATTCGAAGTTAATAAAGGCACAGTCACTTTATTTTCTAACGGATTTATTGAAAGATCTGGATTATTTTTTCTGAGTATCTCAGCGGCTTGCTGAGTTAATTCCGGATCATCTGATTTTTTTTGGTAATCTTGATACCAGGTTTTCTCTTCAGCAGTTTCTATCTGTTTAAAAAGTTTGGTTCGAATAAGACTCGCCGCAAAGGGCGCAGCACCTAAAGCTAAACCAAAGCCACCCGCGATGCTGGTAGCACTGATTAAATGAGAAACATCGAGTTTATTATTGGGTGTGATGGATTCGGCTAGATTTTCTGGTAGTAATGAAGTCGCCGCAACACTACTACCCGTAAAAGCTTTTTCACTTAAGCTTCCAACGGTTTCTCCTGATAGTTTAGTGATTGTTTTTTCGCTTAAACCAGATAAAAATTCCGGTGCAATTGCAGAAACTCCTTTTATAGTCCCTTTAGCGAGTAAACTACCCGCACCACCTAAAGCAATATTAATCGGATTTAAAGCAAATCCAAGTAAGGATGCAATCCCATCCCCTATTTTTTGTGTAACGGGGAATCCAGAGGTTTCAGTTACCTGTTGTATGGCATTATAGAGATCATTCAGTGATGAGAAGTGTGGGTGAATTCCTGCTAAGGAGGCTATTTTTTCTAAAGCGATTTCGGGTTCGATGAGTTGTTTTAAAAAATTACCGCCGATAGTAGCGATATAGCTAGGAGAAGAAAATTTTGCTTGTTGTTGATACTGTTCTTTAAAATCAGGTTTAAGGCGAGCAGAACTTAACAGCATTTATTGATTCCTATGTGCGTAGGTGACTAGGCTATCGGTAAAAGGTTGCGAATAAACCACCGTTCCTGCTTGATCAACCGCAATGATTAAGCCATCCGGTGTATTGGTAATGTTTAAAGCATTTCGATTACCTCCAAAATATTCAATTAGATTCTGCACGCCTTCCTGCCACATTTGCTTAATGGCATCATCTACTTTGTCAGGTATCTTATCGAGAGTGGATTTGTGCAGTCCTAACGCTTCACAGGCTTTATCACGAATATGATCGGCTAAAATTGCCGCTTCATAATCGGTAATCGCTAAACTTTTTAGATCAAAACAATAATTTGATCCGCTAGAGATTTGATACGATTTAGAAAAATGATCAGTAAAACTCTGGATATAGTCATTGATGTTTTTTAAAGCTAAGTCATGATGGATTAATCCTTGGTATTTACTGTAATTCATTGCCATTTGAACGATAGATAGGGCACGAGAAGGATCACTGGATTGGCTGAGATAGGAAAAAATATCATTATTGGATTCATGCAGTTTAGCAACCAGAATATTTTTTAACGATTTATCGCTTACGTTAGAGTCTTTTACATTAGCGATATTTATTTTTGAAAAATCCTGTCCGGTTTGATTGGCGCGAATTAACTGCTTTAAAAATGCTGGTTCGGTGCTGTCTTGTAACATCCCCACGGTATAAGCCACTTCTTGTTCGAGTGGTTTTTTTAAACTAGCGGCTAAATACACTTTATTTGCGGGATCATGCTTGTTTAAAACATCTAATAAACTATCGGGATCAGCGCCTTGAATAAAAGTAGATTGTGCTTGTTGCTTTAAATCATTAGGAATCGGTTGGATAAAATGATTATCGATCTGCATCGCATGTCCTAACTGCACGGATCGGGAAATATAATCGTTATAAGCGGCTCGTGGATCAACACTATTATAATTCTGGGCATAATCTTTGAGCAGTGCTTGTCCTTGCGGTGTCGCTTGAATGATCTGTGCATAGTCTCCAGCATTAAAACCCTTGATTAAATGCTGTAAGCTGGCTCTTTCCCCTTTTTCTGTTTGAGTTAATAAGCCATTTTTATTACTTAATGCTTCCATGCATTGTTTCAGCAGCGGCCAGTGTTCACCGTTGTTGAATAAACCCTTTGTTTTTTGTATACCTTGAGCAAAAAGGGTGACTTCATTTAAATGATCAGGGGTTAATTTCATCCACGCCAAGGGATTAATCGCGTTTCCTTGGACTAAATCCGATTTAATGCCTCGTAAGGTTAAATCGTTATGATAATAATCTTGAAGATGTTGGGTCGCAGGTGAGATCGGTGTATTCGATTTATCGATGCCTTGCGCAAAAGGGGATGCTAACGCAATGTTGAGCTGGCTAGAACGCGTATCCGGATTTTGTTGCAGATGATGCAATTCCTGTAGGCTATCTAAGCTATGCGATAAGGTTTTAAATAATACGCTCGCTTGTTCTGGCGTGATGACTCGCCCTAATAAGGCTTTTTCGATGGATTGATGAGTAATATCTATTTTTTGTTTAAATTGCTTATCATCGGAAACCGAGGTATACAGGTCCTGTAAAACATGCGGCCATTCCGTGTAAAAGCTACTTTGTAATTGGCGTCGATGGGTTTCATAATCACTCAATTGGGCTTGTGCATGAATCTCTAAAGCACTGCTTTGCACATTACTATCGAGCTGTAATTGATGCTTTTTATTAAGCGCGGTATGATTTTTAATATTATCCAGTTGCAGCTTTGTATCTTCACTAATCTTTTGCGCTAATTCAGGATGAAGTTTTAATTTGAGCTTCGCGTCCATTTTAATTTGCTCGATACTGCTGGTCGCTTTTAGCAACAGTGCCGCACTTTTTTCCTGTTCGATTTGCAATCCCGTTTGCATAAGCGTATTGGAAACTTGACCTAATACTTGGCCAAATGCTGAAATTCCCTTAGCTTTACTCGCTATCGGTATATCGCGTTGAATGGGCTCGTCATTTAATTGAGTGAACGGGGTCGGCATTAGCGTGGAATCCTATTCGGCAAGTTGAGCAAAGGAAAGGCCCAGCTTGGCTACATCGCCAAATAACTGCGCATACAAGGTATTTTTAACATTACTTTTTTCAATCGCAATCTGGTTGTCAAATAGGCTTTTAGAGAGGTCGAGGCTTTTCTTTTGTTTTGCCGCGATATTTTCTGTATGACGCTGAACCGCGTTAAAACTAGGTGATGAAAAAGCGACACCGCGTGTGCTCATCTCCACGGTTTGTGTTTGCAAGACATGATCTAAGTTATTCATATGACTTAACATATCTTGTTGATATTTCACTTCATTGGCTTTGGCTTGTAGATCCAATTGGTTTTCTTGTGCTTTAGCGGCTTGTACTTGCATTACCCCTTGATCTACTTCCATTGCTGCGGCAGTAGCAAGGATCAGTAAACTGGCTTGTGGCATAAGACTCCTAAATCATATGGGTGTTAATTTGATAGGCAATCGAAGTAATCTGCAAATCAAAGGGGGCCTGTTGTGTAATGGAAAAGGTCTTTTGTCGATTCCAGCCAAAAACAGGTGAAATAATGGCGGTTCCAGAACTTGGGTGTAATCCATTCCCTTGTTGGATATTTAAAAAAATCTGATAATTAACTAACTGATCGCTAATATAAAAATTTAACGATCCAAAATACTCCACATAAATCTTGGTAATTTTTTTCATCAAGTCGGCGTGTTGAGATCCCCCATAAAAGTACATCGGTCTGATTTCAACGGGATACAGTAGGCCAATAAAACACGAACCTGTTTTTTGTTCCGGATTATGGACTTGAATGCCGCCTTGTTTAACCGGATAGAGCCCGTAATCTTGCTGGTCAAAAACAACTTGCGCATTCAATCCTTCAAAACGTTCTAAGCCTGATATTTTTCCGTTTTCTGACAGATTTTTTTCTTCAAACCCATCTAGTTTGATATCTAATGCCATTTTCTCTAAAACAATTTGTTGACTATTAAGATACTTTTTTAACAAATAAATGGTGTTATCGATAGCCACTATATCTTGTATTTCAATTTGATTTTGGCTAGAAAAAGGCGTTAATGCGGCTAAATTAACTTCATGAGCAAATTGGAACGCCGTAATCGTATGATCCGGATTGAGAAAATAAATAAAATTATCTTGAGATTGGTCCGTGCCACGTAATAGTACCGCTTTAAGGGGGTTTTTAACGAGATGGCGGGAGGCTTGACTAATATTACTGGCTAAATAGCTTTGACCAATCCCTTGAAAACGAAAATTAATAATCGCATTCCCTGTCTTGTTGACATAATAACTATCGTTCAAATAACTGACCGGCTTGAGCTTATCCGATACACCATAGGCGGACTGTTGACGAATAGAGAAAGTAGCCGGTGTTAGGCCTATGTTTTGTTCTTGCGGCGCTACAAACTCATAGTTAAGCTAACCTCATTAAATATCTATAATAAATTAGCATAAGCTTGGAAATTAAAGGTAGGTTTTGAAACGGTTCTCTGTTCATGAAAGTGCCAGACCAACTTACGTATTTGTTGTATCAGTTCTTCCATTTTTGTA
>NMOS02000040.1 GCA_002290645.2 Candidatus Aquirickettsiella gammari | reverse complement strand
AGTTTAAATCCAGGTAAATTTACGATACAATTTTTTACGGGCATTTTAATCTCTCTTATCTTAGTCTTTTCAATTACTTAAGATAAGTCTACTAGATTAATTTGCCCCCTTAAGTGGGGGAGAGCCTTTTCTTTCTAAACGAAGTACAGTCAATTGAGGTTTTTCTTCTCCACATATCTTATTGGATGCTCGAATCAAGTTACCCAATTCTACTTGTGAATAGTGAGTCGTAATACGACTACTTTTATGTCCAAGCAAATCTTGTCTATCTTCAAAGCTTACTTCAGCGGCGCGCAATCGACGACCAAAAGTATGCTTCAGATCATGAACCCTCACCTGCGGTAACCCTGCTCTCTTACGTGCTTTGATCCAAGCTGAATTTAACATCCGTGTAACAGGCTTACCTCTAAAAGTAAAAACGTACTCCATATGAGAACCTCGTACTTCCTCAATAACTTGACGAGCTACCTCGTTTAAGACGACTAAGCGATTTTTACGATTTTTAACTCGCCATGCAGGAATGATAAATACCGATCCTTCTGGTATTTTAATTTCCCAATCCCACTTTAAATTACAAATTTCTTGATCACGACATCCCGTGTTAACAGCAAATAAAGCCATTCTTCGCAAATGAATAGGCAGCTCATTGAATAACCTTATTTGCTCATCTTGTGATAGAGGATAAGGTTCGTTCCTATCAGTTTCCGCCAACAGCTCAATCTTAGATGCTTTATGCAACCAACTTAAATTATCTTCATCTTTCCATACATCAGTAGCTAAATTTAAGATTTGTCGCACCACTTGTAATCCGTAGTTAATCGTTCTTTTCTTTACCTTATTCTTCTCACGCTCCTTAATATATTTTTGAAGATTACACATATGAATCGATTCCAATGATAAATTTCCAATAAACTTATCTAGAATTTTTATATGCATTGCCTCAACATAAAGACTTGTCTTATGTTGATTTTCCTCTAAATATTTAGTAGCGGCATCTCGGAAAGTTCGTTTCGGTCTAACGCCATAAATCTTAGCTGGAATAGTTCAGACTTGATGTGACACAAAGGAATGAGTAAGGTTACCCTTTTGAGAAGTCGAGAAACTTTAATCAAAACACAAAGGGTAACCTTAGATGCTACATACTAATGAAAGAATAATTAAAAATAAAGTAGGATTGATCAATTTAGCGGAAGAGCTCCAAAACATCTCTAAAGCCTGCAAGGTCATGGGTTTATCTCGAGAGACCTTTTATCGGTATAAACGCGCGGTTGATGAGGGTGGTATTGAGTCACTGATGGATAAAACCCGTCGTAAACCTAACCTATTAAATCGAGTGGATGACGGAACCGAAAAAGCTGTTTTAGAGCATGCTATTGAGTTTCCGGCACACGGTCAGTTAAGAACCAGTAATGAACTAAGAAAGCGTGGAATTTTTGTTTCACCTAGCGGCGCCCGCTCAATCTGGTTAAGACATCATCTTGAAAGCTTCAAGAAACGTCTTAGCGCCCTTGAAAAGAAATCGGCGGAAGAAGGCCTGGTTTTAACAGAAAGCCAGGTTGCAGCACTTGAAAGGAAGAAGGATGACGATTTAGTTTGCGGTGAGATTGAAACAGCTCATCCAGGTTATCTCGGCTGTGAAGTTTCATGACATTCGCTACATTTTA
Source organism: Candidatus Aquirickettsiella gammari (assembly GCA_002290645.2). Taxonomy (GTDB): domain Bacteria; phylum Pseudomonadota; class Gammaproteobacteria; order Diplorickettsiales; family Diplorickettsiaceae; genus Aquirickettsiella; species Aquirickettsiella gammari. The sequence continues at coordinate 96 of NMOS02000040.1, read as the reverse complement.
TATTAAAGTTAGGCAGCCTAATTTCATAGATAAAGTTTCATAAATTAGTTGACGAATGAATTCTAAAAATAGAAAACTAAAAGCCAGAGAAAATTG
>NMOS02000028.1 GCA_002290645.2 Candidatus Aquirickettsiella gammari | reverse complement strand
CAGTTTAAATCCAGGTAAATTTACGATACAATTTTTTACGGGCATTTTAATCTCTCTTATCTTAGTCTTTTCAATTACTTAAGATAAGTCTACTAGATTAATTTGCCCCCTTAAGTGGGGGAGAGCCTAAAAACTTCATAAGCGGGGCGTCATGAATATTTTATCAATACAATCCCACGTCAGTTATGGCTATGTTGGGAACAAAGCAGCCACATTTCCTTTACAATCGATGGGTTTTGAGGTCTGGCCCGTTAATACGGTACAGTTTTCTAACCATACAGGCTATGGCCATTGGCAAGGTGATATATTTAGTGCGGAACATATTCGGGCTGTCATTCAAGGTTTAGTTACTTTAGGTTTAGCAAAACAATGTCAAGCTATTTTATCGGGCTATATTGGCGATAAAGCCATTGGCAAGGTTATTATTGAATCAGTACAACAATTTAGACAATTTAATCCTGAACTAATCTATTTGTGTGATCCCGTCATGGCGACACCTAATAGTAAAGCTTGTTTCGTTAAAGCAGATATTCCTGATTTTTTCCGCCAACACAGTTTAGATACTGCTACTATTATCACACCGAATCATTTTGAAGCAGAGCTTTTATATGGCGGAAAAATTAATCATTTAAATGAATTAAAACAGGCCAGTGATTTTTTTCATCACAAAGGAGTTCGTATTGTCATCGTGACTAGCTTACTCTTAAAAGAAAATAATGAATTAAACCGCTTTGAACCCATTGCCTTTCTTTCTAGCTCAGAGGGCCAATGGCTAGCATCCGCTCCGAAAGTAAAACCTAATTTAACGATCAACGGTACGGGTGATCTTTTTTCAGCACTTTATTTAGGCCATTTTTTATTGACGCAAAATCCCGTCATTGCCTTCACTTTGGCAATAAATAAAACCCACCAAATAATCGAAGCTACCCAGACAGCAAAACAACGTGAATTAAATATTCTTGCTCACGACTATAAGCAAGCAGCTCCAGATTATGTTATGCTAAAAAAGTTATAATAACAGGAAGTTTTATTAATGAGAGATTACCGTTCTTATTTATGGATAGCTTATGTATCAACCGCTATTATCCTACTAATTAATCTTATAACCCCTTTGATCCGTCATTATAAATTATTTAGATTATTGAAAAAGAAACGCGCTAATACTTCATTAATACCTAAAAAATAATGTTAAAGATTTGGCAGAAAAAAAATTTTTTAGCCTATTTAATTTGGCCCCTATCATTGATTTACTGTGCTTTTATTTTTTTGCGCCGTAAGCTCTTTCAATGGCATCTACTAAAAACAAACTATTTTTCTGCCCCAGTAATCGTGGTGGGCAATATTACTGTAGGAGGAACAGGTAAAACTCCCGTTGTTATAGCGCTAGCGCGGTTTTTAAAAGAAAAAGGCTGGCGTCCTGGTATTGTCAGTCGTGGTTATGGTGGGAAAATTAAACATTTCCCCTACCAAGTACATCAAAATAGCAATGCGCGTGAAGTCGGTGATGAGCCTTTGTTGATTGTTCGGCATACGGATTGCCCAACTGTCATCGACCCAAATCGTAGTCGCGGCGTTAGGGCCTTACTAAAGCGCGCCCATTGTAATCTTGTGATCAGCGATGATGGTTTACAACATTCAAGTCTAGGTCGAAATATTGAAATCATTGTTGTTGATGGGGAGCGGCGTTTTGGAAATAATTTTTGTTTACCGGCAGGCCCACTACGTGAGCCTACTTCCCGTTTAAATTCTGTTGATTTTGTCATCAGTAAAGAAAATCCTTTGCGCCATGAATTTAAACTATCCTTAATCCCCGATTATTTTTATCAGCTTATTCAGCCTAAAATTAAAAAAACACTTGACTATTTTCATGGAAAAACACTACATGCGGTAGCTGGCATCGGGAATCCTGATCAATTCTTCAATAGTTTACGTAAACTCAATCTTAAGATAATTGAACACCCTTTCCCCGATCATTATTTATTTAAACCACACGATTTTAGCTATGGTAGTGATGCGATTATTATCATGACTGAAAAAGACGCCGTTAAATGTGTGGGCTTTGTTGATGCAAGACTTTGGTGTTTAAATACTAAAACAGAGCTAGATACAAACCTTCTTAACACAGTACTCAAGCGAGTCACTACATTAAATAATAATCTAAAATCTTCTTCAGGCTAGTCTTGATATTAATATGCGGCTGCCAATTTAGGTATTCTTGGGCCCGTTTAATTGACGGCTTGCGACGTTCTACATCTTGATAGCCTTTCCCATAATAATTATCGGAATTTACTGTCTGCAATTTAGTTTTTTCGGCATAGCTCGCATAATTAGGATAGGTTTTTATCAGTTCTAGTAACAACTCGGCTAATTCACGAATCGAAATATCATTACTAGGATTACCAATATTAAAAATACCTTGATCAGCACAGCCTTGTTCATTCGCAATTATCTTTATCAGCGCTGTAATGCCATCATCTATATCAATAAAGCTACGTCGTTGTTGACCTCCATTGACTAATTGAATAGCCTCACCACGTAATATATTTCCGATAAATTGACTCACAACGCGAGAACTACCCGGTTTAGGATTGTGCGGGTCATCAAGCTTGGGGCCTAACCAGTTAAAAGGTCTAAACAGGGTATAAGACAATTCATTGCGTAAACCATAGGCATGAATAACTCGGTCTAAAAGTTGTTTACTACAAGAGTAAATCCAGCGAGGTTTATTAATAGGACCTAATACAAAATGACTAGTCTGTTCATCAAATTCTTCATCGCTACACATTCCATACACTTCGGAAGTAGAAGGAAAAACAACACGCTTTTTATGCTTCACACATAAACGAATAATCCGCAAATTAGCTTCAAAATCTAATTCAAAGATCCCTAAGGGGTTTTTTACATAACTTGCCGGTGTCGCAATAGCCACTAAAGGTAAAATTACGTCACAAGCTAGAATTTGTTGTTCTATCCATTTTAATTCTTGGTTTATGTCGCCTTGCTTAAATTGAAAGCGTGTATGATGGAGAAATTCACTGATTTTATTTCCGGTTAAATCCAAGCCGAGCAAATCCCAATCTGTTTTTGCTAAACAGTGCTCCAACAGACTACTACCAATAAATCCATTGACCCCTAGAATTAATATTTTTAAACTCATACTTTACTGCTCAGCTTAAGAATAAGCGAAGAACTCAACGCCACCACTTTATTAAGAAGCTTGGTTAATTTTAAGTGTTAGACTAGTGCGTTTAGGTTCTAGCACAACATGTTATTTTATAAAATTGCCACAAAACGAGGCCCTACTCTACTTAATTTATGAACAACACTCAACTACTTGATTGGGATAGCGATATCCTCGGCATATCCGTCGCTAAAATCCTAAGCCCTAGCCTTAATGAAGAAAAGCTGCGTAATTGCTTGCAAAGCCTTAAAAAAAGAGGCGTAAAATTAGTCTATTGGGCTATAGATAGCCACGATCATACCGCCAAGCAAGCGGCCTTAGCCTGTGATGGATTTTTAGCGGATAAAAAAATAACCTATTTCTTAGACTTAAGATCGCTTAACTTAGCCTTTCCTTATGCAGACGTAGAAATCTACCCAGCGCAAATTGCAAGTCCTGAACTCGAAGGTATTGCGCTTGAAATTGCGCAATTCTCTCGCTTTAGTAATGATCCGAAACTAACGACTGAGCAAGCAAATACGCTTTATAAAGCCTGGATTAACAACGCTTGTCAAAAAATAGCCGCTAAAATAGTACTCGTTATTAAAAAACAGGGCTTCATCATCGGCATGCTGAGCATTGATGAAAAGCACGGGCGCGGCGATCTAAGCTTGCTTGGTGTGGCACCCGACTATCAAGGACAGGGGCTAGGAAAGCGCTTAGTCTATGCTGCGCTAGCCTGGTGTATCGCGCAAAATTATTCCTTCAGCCAAGTTGTCACCCATAAAGCTAATGTTAAAGCCCGACATTTATACGAAACTTGCGGTTTTACACAAGAAAAAATGGAATATTTTTACCATTTTTGGTTATAGTCTGTTATTGAATCCAATAAAATTCTTCCGGTTATATTAACCGTTTAAAACAGCTAGTGTTCCCGAACGACCTTCAACACTTGCTTGGGTTAAATTGATAATAGGAATCTCTCTTGGATGCGCTAAAATTTGCCGCGCAACACTTTGTAGGCTTTGAAACTGTACCCCTTGTTGTTTTGATTTACGAAGAAATCCCTCAAAAAATTGAAGATACTTCATCCCTTCTATTTCAGCATGAATTGTTAATACATTAACCACATCATCTCGTAATAAACTCAAATAATATTCGTCAAGTCTATCCAATGGAAATTCAGGTCGACCTATTAATTCATCCAGTGTAGGTAAATTGCTTGGAATTTGTAGTGTCTTAAAAATCTTTTCATTTACTTTAGGGAAAGCAGGATAAATGCCCCGTGTATCGCTAGCATATAATAAATGCGCCGCATCATAGGCGGCTAAACTATGGGCATTCGCTTGCCAACCTGCTGCACCAGCTGTTTGTGGCGCGCGTAAAAATATCCGCTGAAACTCCAAACAAGCTTTTTTAAATTCTTTAAATACTTCTTCTTTTGGCCACGTATGTAACTTATCTTGCCAACGAATATGGTCATAGCAATGAATTCCAACTTCATGTCCTGCCTCTTCAGTTTGACGCATCATCGCAGCGCAACGTTTACCAATAAGCGGTCCTGGCCAGAGCAGTCCATTTAATAAAGTACGTACGCCATAAATTGCTAATACATTACTACGTGAAACCTTACGCAGAAATCCCGGCCGAAAAATACGCCTAATTGCACGTCCGGTATTATCCGGCCCAAGAGAAAATAAAAAAGTAGCCGGGATCGCCAATTTTTTAAGTAATTTTAGCAAATTAGGCACGCCTAAACGGGTACCTCGTTCTGTATCGACATCAATTTTAATGGCGATTATTTTAGCTTTTGGCGAAAACATTATGACGGCTTACCTTGATTTTCAACATCAATAACTTCTTTAATCACATAACGTGGCCGATGCCGCACCTCTTGATAAATACGGCCGATATATTCTCCCATAATACCCAAACCCATTAATACTATTCCCATTAAGAAAAAAACAATTGCAAACAAGGTAAAAACTCCTTCCGCTTCTGGCCCAACAGTAAATCGACGTAGCAACATATATACGACAAAAAAGCTACTTAAGACTGAAATTAATAATCCCAGCATCGTAAAAACCTGTAAAGGGAGTAAAGAAAACCCGGTCATTAAATCAAAATTAAGTCGCAATAAGCGATAGATATTGTATTTAGATGCCCCTGCCCTGCGTATATCATGTGCCACTTCAATTTCGGTTGGATTGGTAGAAAGACTATAGGCCTGAGCAGGAATAAATAACGAGGTTTCTTTACTCGATATCATTAAATCAATAAGCGAGCGTCGATAGGCTCTTAACATACAGCCTTGATCACTCAAACGAATCTTAGTTATTTTATAACGCAACCAATTATTTAGCTTAGAGGCGTAACGCCGGAAAAAAGTATCCTGCCGATTTTTTCGTACCCCCCCCACATAGTCATGACCTTCATCAATAGAGCACAATAAATTAGCAATTTCCTCTGGAGGATTTTGCAAATCGGCATCTAAAGTAATAATAACTTCCCCTTTTACCCGCTCAAAACCTGCCATTACTGCCATATGTTGGCCAAAATTACCATTAAAATGAATAACCCGAATCTGTTTAGGCCGTCTTTTTTGTAACGCATTTAGTTGTTCATAGGAATCATCCCGACTACCATCATTTATAAAGATAATCTCATAGGACTTATTACCTTTATCTAAGGTTGCGATTAAACGCTGGTAGAGTTGTTCCAGGTTTTCCGATTCATTATAAACGGGTATAACCACACTGAGATAAGGCTTATTCATTATTTGTTGATCCTCTTTTAATCATTAGTAATTTCATTAGTTTATTTTTTTCGATAACGGATGATTACTTAATAAAACATTTTGCGGTGTTTTTGCAATCAAATAAACTAGATTTTTTGTTTTTTTAAGCTGCTGATAGGTTTCTATAGTAGTTACCATATAAACTTGCTGAGTACTATTCCAGATCGGCCAGAAACGAGCATCGCGTAACATCCAAGCGCGAGTATCCTGATGCTGCATACCAAAACTTAGCTCCCCACTTACATTAACCGTTAATACCCGTCGATTTAAATAAAAAGGTAAATCTTGATAATAATCACGGTAGGATACTATTTTATCCTCGGGACGCAATAAAGGCTTTAGAGCCTGTGCCAGGGGTTTTATAGAGCGGGTATCTAACGGAGGAACACTAATAGCAAAAACAACAAAGCTTATCACACTCCCTAAAGCCAATACACTAAATGCTATTTTAGGCTTATTCCAAATAGAATAGAGGCTCGCTACTACACTGTTTAGTAAGAAGATACTATATCCTATTATCACAAAAGGTCTTGCTATCTCAGCCACACGAGTAGATGCATCATTTGATAAAGATACGATGCCGATCATCCCTAAACATAACCAGATAAAAGGGATAGACAGGTAACCCCATCTAAGATTCCAGCTTCGCTGCCAATGCGTTGAAAAATAATGCCCTGTTAATAAAGATAAGGCAGGAAAAATAGGTAAAATATATGGAATTAATTTAGATTGGGAGAACGAAAAGAAAATAAAAATTAACCCCGCCCAGAGTAAAAGAAAAATATAATTATTTTTTTCTTTAAATTGCTGCCAATTTCTCGGGAAGTGGGTAAAAATTGCTTGCACTAAAAAACCTACCCATGGCAAAAAACCGGCAATAAAAATAGGGATAAAAAACCAGTTTGGTTCATAACGTTGCGCAATCAATGTCGAATAACGCAAAAATTGCTGTTCAATAAAATAAAATTGGAAAAACTCAGGATTTTTTAGCTGGACCAAAATATGCCAAGGCAACACTATCAATAAAAATAATAAAAAGCCACTTGGCAGATACAATTGCTTCAGTAAACGCCATTGATTAGTTAATAAAATCCAAAGCCCTATAATCATGGTTGGAAATAAGAGCCCCACTAAGCCTTTCGTGAGTACTGCCAGGGCTGAAAAACTATATGCACTATATAATAAAAATCGACGTCCTAAACCCGGGGGGCCATTTATCGCCACTAAAAAAGCAAGCAAACTTGCTGATAAACAAAACGATAAGGTCATATCGAGTGTTACCATACGCGCTAAAACAAAATACAGCAGGCTAGAGGCTAGAATGATGGCGCTTAATAGACCGGCACGCCTTTCAAAAAGCAAGCGTCCAGCTGCGTAAACTAATAGGCAACCTAATAATGCAACTAGCGCATTAGGCAAACGAACAGCCCATTCACTGATAGAGCCGACATAACTCTCTCTTTTAGTCTCAGTTAAGGTACTTTCTGCTTGTACAATGATAGGGTTCAATTGTTTAATTGAGCCTGCTTGCAGCCAGTAAAATAAAGGTGGTTTTTCAAAATATTTAACCCCATTAAGATGCGGGGTTACAAAATCATGTAAAACCAACATCTCTCTTGGGATTTCAGCATATCTTGCCTCGTCGGGCACACTAAGTGGCCTAGTTCCTAAAAATAAGCCAAATACCAAGGCGATTCCTACTGTCAGTAAGATTACGTCAAAGTACCAACTTCCTTTGCTGGATTTATCTTGAATGCTCGACATACTTATCGTCGCCTATTTGGGATAGGGGTTGAGAAAATAGCGTATTACCATAATAATAGGGCAAATTTATAACGTTTCTAGCGAGGAAAAGCAATGCAAAAACAGAATATTGCGGTAATTTTGTCGGGCTGTGGCGCCTTAGATGGCAGTGAAGTGCACGAATCAGTCCTTACCTTACTCGCTTTAGACCGCGCTGGTTTGCATTATCAGTGCCTAGCTCCCAATATTAATCAAACGCGCGTCGTCAACATGGCCGATGGTAAAACCTTAGCAGATACGAAGCGCAATGTTCTGCAAGAATCTGCCCGCATTGCGCGTGGAAAAATCAAAGATGTTGCTTTAGCAAATCCTGTTGAATATACCGGCATCATCTTCCCTGGTGGTTTCGGTGCGGCATTGAATTTATGTAATTTCGGCTTAAACAAAGAAAATTATACGCTACAAACCGATGTCTTTAAATTTGCCAAAGCAATAGTAGACGCAAAAAAACCGGCTGGATTCATTTGCATCGCACCTGTTTTAGCCCCGAAGCTTTATGCGCCTGGAATAAAAATAACCATTGGCAATGATAAAGCGACTGCAGATCTATTAGAAAAATTAGGCGCTCAACATATTCCTTGCATGGCTGATCATTGCGTTGTCGACAAAGCCAATAAGTTAGTCAGCACCCCTGCCTATATGCTGGCTCATTCGATTAATGAAGTTGCGATGGGCATCGATTGCTTAGTTAAAGAACTATCCCTGATGCTGAATGCCTAATCGTATCATTTAATGAATAGTCCTGTTAAGCCCATCCGAAGCTTTGTACATCGCCAAAAAAGATTAAGTAAAAGCCAATCTTGTGCTTTTACTGCTTTATTATCCGCACAAAATATTTTGCTATCGAAGTCATTAGACTTTAAAAAGCTATTCCAACGCGAAGCAAGCACTATTTTAGAAATTGGTTTCGGGATGGGTGACAGTCTACAGCAACAAGCCAGCCAAAATCCTGATAATAATTATTTAGGCATAGAAGTTCATCGCCCCGGTATTGCGATGCTTTTAACACAGATCGAAAAGCTCAAGCTCAATAATATCAAAATTATTTATGCCGATGCAGCGGAAGTTTTAGCGCACTCTATCCCTAAACACAGTCTTGATTTAGTACAAATCTTTTTTCCAGATCCTTGGCCAAAAACTCGGCATCATAAACGCCGCTTAATTCAAGCAAAATTTATCAATTTGCTACACGAAAAACTTAAACCAAATGGAAAGCTACATCTAGCGACTGATTGGCAGGATTACGCTCAACATATGTTAAAAGTCATGGAAAATATGGGAAATTGGCAAAACATGGCTGGAAAAAACCAATTTACACCCAGACCTTCGACAAGACCCATGACTAAGTTTGAACAACGCGGCCATCAATTAGGTCATACTATTTGGGATCTTATTTTTTCCACTTTATAGGCGACTATTGCTTGTCAGGTTTAATCATGCATAAATAAAGTCAGTAAATTATTATAAAAACGTTTTCCGAGTTCCGTTGTTTCCATACAAGTTGTATCGTAAATTAACAAATTTTGTTGTTGGGCTTTTTGTAATATATTTTCAATACTCGAGAATGCTAATCCTGTCCGTTGTTGAAACAATTCTGCTGAAATAGTTTGATAAAGCCGCAAAGCATTTAGCATAAATTCAAAAGGCAAATCCTTGGCTAAAATAACCGCTTCTTCAGCTAAAAAATTATTATTCGCTGCTAAATAAGCCTTAGGATTTTTTTTCTTCCAAAAGCGCGAAATCACCTGGTTTTTCATATCAGTTATTTTACTATGCGCACCCGCACCTATCCCCAGATAATCACCAAACTGCCAATAATTACAATTATGTAAACAATGATACGTGTCTAGACTATAAGCAGAAATTTCATATTGTTTATAAGCATTTTTTGCTAGTTGCTCTTTCCCTTGTTCTTGTAATTCAAAAACACTGTCCTCTAGTGGCAAACTAGGCGGCCTTATGAAAAACTCGGTATTAGGTTCAATACTAAGTTGATACCAGGAAATGTGTGTAGGCGCCAATAAAAAAGCATTATTCAAGTCTTCGAGACCTTGCTTTAAATTTTGCCCTGGCAAAGCATGCATCAGATCTAGGTTAATATTAGTAAATCCGGCTGCTTTAGCGGCAATAACCGCTTTAATCGCTTCATCTCTATCATGAATTCGCCCTAAAGCTTGTAACTTTTCCGTTTCAAAGCTTTGAATTCCCAATGAAAGTCGGTTGATCCCTGCCTGGCGATAAGCAGCAAAATAGGGGTACTCTACCGCGCCTGGATTCGCTTCTAAGCTAATCTCAATCGAATCAGAAAATTCTAAACGCTTAGCTATTTCGACTAACAAATATTGAATCGCTTGGGGTGAAAATAAACTAGGCGTCCCTCCTCCCATAAAAATACTGCGGATAGGACGATCCTGCACGCTAGATAAGCCTTGCTCTAAATCTTGAATCAACGCGTTTACATAGCTTATTTCGGGTAATTCGCTACCCAAGGTATGTGAATTAAAATCACAATACGGACATTTCCGGATACACCATGGAAAATGGATATAAAGTGATAAAGGCGGTAGCGTTAACATGTGTTACGGATCGATATTATTAGTAATTTTATATTTTTTATAAAAAATGAAGCGTGGATTTGCTTATTATTCTAAGTGTTTGCGGTTGTTATTAAAAGAGCTTATTGAATTATATCATTGGCAAAGGGAGTTTTTGCTTTAAATTTAAAAAATCTGCCCAAGGATCGTGTTTAAGCCGGACTAAGCGTTTAGGTAGGTTCTTAATTGTAAAGCTATCCGATTTAATATGCATAGATAATTCCTCCCAAGCCAAGGGTGTAGCAACAGGCGCATTTTCTCTTATTCGGGCTGAATAAGCGGCAATACTGCTTGCCCCGCGCTGATTTCGTAGATAATCAATAAAAATTTTTCCTTGTCGTTTCGATTTATTCATATTCGCCACTATTAAGTAAGCCAGGATGGCGAAATGCTAAATTGTGATATTTCAAGACATCTGAGACATTTTAATTTTTTTAGCTAAGCGTAAATAGTGGTAATTTCTTGGACGAATTGTTTCCTGTTTTTGCCAGTATTTTTCAGTGATGTCAGTTTGGATAGGGATT
>NMOS02000050.1 GCA_002290645.2 Candidatus Aquirickettsiella gammari | reverse complement strand
CCATAGGCCACTAATATCCCTAATCCCCCGCGATGATAATCATCAATGATATTTGCTGTACGAATGCGTCGCCCATTGACTAGAGCGTCGCTCATGTAGTCTAACGACCAACATTGATTGATGCCGTCAGGTTGCTGTAATTTAATAGCGGTTCGAGGCGCTAAACGCTTTTTTGGTTTTATCTTTAAATTAAGCTTTAATTCACAGTAAATTCGATAAACGCGTTTATGATTAAAGGGATAATTTTTAAGCCGAATTAAATTAAATAATTTCCCGAATCCGTAGGTTGGATACTCAGCAGAATAATTTTTCAGTAACGACCCAATCATTTGATCACCTGATTTTTTCTTAGGTTTGTAACGATAAGTTTTACGATCCATCGTTATAACGCGACACGCTTGACTGATGCTCACGCTATAGTTAACTATCAACTCATCTACTATTTCACGCCGCTCAGATCCACGTGGTACTTTTTTTCAAGCACCTCCTTAAGTAACTCATGATCCATACTCAATGTCGCATACATTTTTTTTAAACGGGTATTTTCATCTTCTAGCTGACGTAGGCGCTTCAATTCCGATAGCTCCATATCCCCGTATTTTGTTTGCCAGGTATAAATTGTGCTTTCTCCAATTCCATATTTACGGGCTAATTCAACCGCTGGAACTCCTGCTCCATACTCTTTCAGCACGGTGATAATTTGCGATTCACTAAATTTTTTCTTTTTCATTTTTAAGTCTCCTGGTCAGTAATTTACCAAAAAACTCTATTTCTTTCATGGG
>NMOS02000039.1 GCA_002290645.2 Candidatus Aquirickettsiella gammari | reverse complement strand
AAAAGGTAATTTTATAAATGGACGCATTTGATGAAGCTTTAGAGCAATTTAAAAGAAGTGGTGCTTTTATTTATGAAGGCAAATATGAAGCCAAATACTTAAACACCGATCACATTACAAGACTTAAAAATAGTTTTAATGAACTTGATCCTAACAAAACGTATCAATTTCATTTAAGTAATGTCATATTGGATCCTCAAACGAACCAAGTCACTCCAGTGCGGAGAAGGCAATCTACGCGTACCAGTCGTTCTAACAGTTCCAGTAGTTCTGAAGGTGCCAGTGGTTCTTCTAATGGCACTATTAATTATAGGGATATAGTTTGGACTGAACGGCTTGAGCAATTTCAACAGCCTGTTCAAGCACAAGCAGAAGCTGAACTCACACGGTCTCGATATAAGTTTGAAAAGGAATTACTGAGTGTATTGAAATCGAGGCTTGCTTGGAGTTCGATTAAATAAGTTTGAAAAGGAATTACTGAGTGTATTGAAATCGAGGCTTGCTTGGAGTTCGATTAAAATTGAATGTGTTTATTTTCAGCAAGGCCCGGAAAGAAAACATTATTTGAGTGCTAGATTTCATCGACCCTTATTAAGCCATTTAATGCGGCTTGATTCATTAACAACGCTGAGTTTGGACCCTTTTTTCTTAAGTGAAGGACGGGTATTACTCGATAATTTTTTAACGGGTAATATGAGTTTACGATATTTATCGCTGGGCCTAACAGCCGGCGGAACTGCTGATTGGGAAAAACTGGGATTAAACCTCGCTAAACACTCTAGATTAATACAAGCGAACTTTGGAAATACCGAATTAGTGCAAGCGAACTTTGAAAATACCGTGCTGAACAATGCGAATTGTTCCGGTTTGCTCACATTAGCAGGGAATTGCTATAAAACGGATATTATTTTTCCTGAGCTGCGCTTGCAGGATGAAATATATTTGGATATGGAGTTGCGTGAAAAATATCAGGCTTTAATAGAACGCTTAAGGAAAACGCATGAACAACGGTTTATTGATGAACGCTTATCGGAAGCCAGTATATTGGATCTGGTGACGAATGCACTCAGTGGGCTTAATCCAGCGCAAGAGATTACTCATAGTGCTTCCTTACACGACTCTGCTGGACCTGAGGCGAAGCTGGCTGAAGGGGCGCGGGGGCGGCCAGAGTGGTTGGTCGATTGATCGATGCAACGGTGAATGAAGCCCAAGCGGCGGATAGAAGCTTAGAAAGAAATCCGAGTACAGATTCTGAAAAAGAACAAAAAGCACGAAATCTCCTTGCTTATTTAATCCGCACTGAAAATTCACCGGCGATCCTTAATTCGGAAGTATACCGGATGTTACCGCAGATCTATCGAGATAACTGGGAATATCTCGAGAATAACCTGTCTCCATTAAAATTGAACTTAAACAATCCGCATCCGGATAAAAAGCAAAGTATCGCTTATTTTTTATTGAATAAAGTGTATGAAAGTAATGATAAAAAAGCTTTTCAGCTACTAATGAATCCGAAGGTTGATGTATATGGACTAACAACGGGTGTGCAAGAGGGGTTTTTCCTCAAGGTGTCCAGAGATAATAATCAGGATAGGTTGCCATTGAGAGAAATACATGCTGGAGTATGTTATTCAGGATAACGAGGCAATGGGGAAAATAGAAGAAAGTTTGGGAGGTTTACAACGATAATCCAACCGCTGTTGTAAACCTCCCAAACTTACCCCAGTTTTTAAATAGAGTAATTTTTGTTTAGGGATTGAGAATAGTATATTGGTGTTTGATTATTTAAAGCTTCATGGGGTCTTTCCTCGTTGTAATGTTTAAGCCA
>NMOS02000027.1 GCA_002290645.2 Candidatus Aquirickettsiella gammari | reverse complement strand
TGGCTTAAACATTACAACGAGGAAAGACCCCATGAAGCTTTAAATAATCAAACACCAATATACTATTCTCAATCCCTAAACAAAAATTACTCTATTTAAAAACTGGGGTAAGTTTGGGAGGTTTACATACAGAAGCTTAAATAAGTGATCAAAATATACAACGATACTTGGCCAAAAAGTCTCTTATCGTAGTAATTTTGCATTTAGAAATACTGGCGGAGAGGGTGGGATTCGAACCCACGTGGGACTTTAAATCCCCATCCGATTTCGAGTCGGCGCCATTATGGCCACTTTGGTACCTCTCCAATAAATTTTTTATCAAAAATTAGGCCTTTATGCCTTCCTTTTATTTTGATTTGTAGCTTAGCTCATGGGTGATTGTAAATCTGGAAGTTGTGTAGGCCTAGCAGCAGACACCTCGGGAATTACATATCTTTCGTCCCTTTGGATTTGCAAACCTGCGGGCACTTTTAAAGGTGGTAAATTTTGGCTACGCAAATACTGGGAGCACTGTGTCTTTATATAACTGCTGACTGAAGCGCATGCTGTTAAGCTAAGCGTAAAACCAAATAATAGCAAACAAACTAACTTTTTTCTCATCTTAAGGTAGCGCCTCCAATAAATCTAAAATAGGTCTCAAATCTGCCTGATGTGCGAGCGACAACTTTGTCAAAGGCAAACGAACACTAGGTGTTAAAATTAAATCTCGCTCAGCAGCCAACCATTTAACCGGTATAGGATTAGTTTCAATAAATAAGCCTTCATATAATGGACGGAGCAGCTGATCTATTTCCTCAGCTGCCTCCCAATTCTCTTTTTTTGCGAACTCATAAAGATTATGCATAGATCGAGGCAAAAGATTAGCCGCTACAGAAATAACACCTTTACCCCCTAAGCGAATAATTTCTAAAGCGGTATTATCATCTCCACTATAAACATCGATGTTATTTCCACATAATTCTAAAATCTTTTTTGCACGATCAGGTTGGCCCTCTTTAATCCCGACAATATTAGCTATACCCGCTAGTTTGGCCACTGTATCAGGCAATAAGTCACACCCAGTACGCTTAGGCACATTATATAAAATCTGAGGGATAGGGACTTTATCTGCAATCAGTCGATAATGTTGATACAGTCCTTCCTGGGTAGGGCAGTTATAATAGGGAGTTACTAGCAAGCAAGCATCGACCCCTACTTCCATAGCGGCCCTAGTTTTATCGATTGTCCTTCGAGTAGAGTGGGTTCCAGTGCTTGCAATAACAGGGATACGTCTATGAGTTTGCTCAACCACCGTTTTAATAACGTTACTTTGCTCTTCACTATCGAGCGTTGCCGCCTCTCCGGTTGTCCCTACCACAACAATAGCATCGGTACGTTGTGCAATATGCCAATCAACTAGCTTACGCAAACAAACATAGTCAATATCTCCATTTTCTCGCATAGGGGTTAGCAATGCGACTATACTGCCATGAAACATATTGGCTTTCCTCTTATTATCGCGATTATAAATAAAAGCCCTCCATGAAAAACAACCAACACGGAGGATGCAAGCCGCCTATACTACTGGGGAAGCTTGTAGATAAGCAAGTTCGTTCCGGTGTAAAATAGACAGCTTAAGCTAAGATTAGCTATTTAGGATCGCGTAAAATATTTGACTTTGAAGACAGGACCTTTATGTTATGTCTACTTTTGATAACACAACACAACTAGCACCACTAAAAACTTGGTTAAAAGAGTCTTGTGCTCTCACCCGCTTTGAACTACAGCCATTAGTCAATGACGCCAGTTCACGCCAATATTTTCGACTGCAAATGGATAGCGGTAGCCATGTTGTAATGCTAGCACCGCCAGACAAGGAAAATATGGCCGCCTTTATCGCGATTGCTAAAGATTTTGCGCGCCAAGGAATTTATACACCGGAAATATTAGCTTACAATATTGAAAAAGGATTTATGCTGTTAAGTGATTTAGGCAATGATTTATACCTGAATTTATTAAATGCAAATACTGTCGATGATTTATACACGCGTGCACTATCTGTTATACATCAAATTCAAGTTTGTAATCCAAAACTTCCAAACGATCAACCGCTAGATTTATTTAATGAACAACACATACGCTTCGAATTAGGGTTATTTATTGATTGGTTTTTGGGCAGACACTTACAGATAAACATAACGCCTAAATTCAAGAATGTACTTGAGCAAACCTTTAAAGTACTTATCAATTCAGCACTCGAACAACCGCAAGTTTGTATACATCGTGATTACCATTCCCGTAACCTACTATTATTGGAGAATAAAAGCGTCGGTGTATTAGATTTTCAAGATGCTATCTATGGACCGATTACCTATGATGCGGCCTCTTTATTGCGAGACGCCTATGTTGATTGGCCAAAGAAACAAGTCGATAAATGGATATTAAAATTTTATAATATGCTCAAGCTAAATCATCAATACAACTCAGAAAAATTTATTCGCTGGTTTGATCTCATCAGCATACAACGACATTTAAAAATATTAGGTATTTTTGCGCGACTTTATTATCGCGATAATAAATCACATTATTTACCGATGACCTCTCGCTTATTACATTACATCGGTAAAACCTGTGAAAAATATCCTGAGCTTGCTCAATTTAAACAATTATTACAAACAAATATTCAAATGAAATTACATGAGAAAAAAAAATGAAAGCAATGATACTTGCAGCGGGTCGTGGTCTACGTTTACGCCCTTTAACCGATAGCACACCTAAACCTTTAATATCGATTGCTAATAAACCACTTATTTTGCATCAAGTATTAAAATTAGCAAAAATTGGCATTAAAGAGATAATCATAAACGTCTCTTATCAAGCTAAACAAATTATCGAAACTCTAGGCGATGGTCATGCTTACGGGGTTAAAATTGACTACTCTTTTGAACCTACTGCGCTTGAAACAGGGGGGGGGATCTGTCAGGCTTTGTCCATTTTAGGTTCTAATTCTTTTATTGTATTAAGCGCGGATATTTGGACAGATTTCCCATTAGAGCGCTTACTATCTCACTCGTTAAACAAATCCACGCTGGCGCATCTTATTTTAGTAAATAATCCGAGCTTTCACCCCCAAGGTGATTTTCATCTTATTCAGAATAATTTATTAAGCTTAGAGGGCACATCAGCCAAATTTACTTTTGCAAGCCTAGGAGTTTATCATCCAGATTTATTTTCAAATAAATCCGGCACATTTCCTTTGTCATCACTACTCTACAAATATATTGCGGAAAAGAAAATAACCGGAGAATGTTACCAAGGCTTATGGTTTAACATAGGAACTCCTACCGAATTAGAGCGTCTCAATGCCTATTTAGAGCAAAAAAAGTAAAACATAAATATGAAAAATTCTACCATAAGCTTCATTGGCGCAGGCAATATGGCCACCAGTTTAATCAAAGGTTTATTAAAAGAAGGCTATTTAGCCAAAAACATTTGGGCTACCAATAATAACTTGGCGCAACTTAATAAGCTAAAAAGATTAAATATTAATCTTAGTGCTGACAATCGATGTGCGGTAAAAATGGCTGATATTGTGATATTAGCCGTAAAACCACAAGTATTAAAAAGTGTCGTTACCGAAATAGCGGATCTTATCCGGGAAAATAAACCCTTAGTTATTTCTATTGCGGTGGGAATAAATTTAAAAAGTCTACAAAATTATTTATCCAACGAAACCGCAGCGCTGATTCGATGTATGCCTAATACTCCCGCTTTATTAGCTTGCGGCGCAACGGGGCTATTTGCTAATCGGTATTGCTCATCCGCACAAAAAAATGCGGCTGAATTAATATTTCGTAGCGTAGGGATAGTTGTTTGCTTAGCTGAAGAAGAACAAATAGACATCGTTGCCGCTTTATCGGGCAGTGGCCCGGCTTATTTCTTTTTATTGATGGAAGTCTTACAGCTAGCAGGTATTGAACTTGGATTATCAAAAGAAAATGCGGCTTTATTAACGTTACAAACCGCTTTAGGAGCGGCGCGTATGGCTAATGAAAGCAAACAGTCCATTCAACAACTAAAACAAAATGTAACTTCACCTGGCGGAACAACTGAACGCGCCCTAGAAATTTTAGATAATGCCCATTTTCCAGATCTAATTAAACAAGCGATTAAAGGGGCAAAAGAACGCGCTGAAGAACTGGCTAAATGTTTCTAACAAGAGTTTTAACAAAATCTCCTTAGATTAGACATTTAAATGAACTTTTCGCCCATATTCTTTTAGTTATAGATAACAGGCCCCGCATCTCGGATAGATTGGTTAATTTCAAATTGATTAAAATTATTAATAAATTTACTTATTAATTCATTCGCATTTTGATCATACTCAGCTGGATTATTCCATATTTTTTTTGGATTTAATAACTTATTATTAATACCCGATAGTTGGGTAGGAATAACAAGATTAAATCCGGGTAAAACCTCAAAATCTGTTGTATTTAATTCCTTGTTTAAAATAGCTTTAATAACTGCACGGGTTTCAGGAATAGAAAAGCGTCGTCCTTGCCCGCCATAAGTACCGCCTGTCCAACCTGTATTAACAAGATACACCTTGGCATGGCTATTTTTTAAACGCTTTATTAATAAATTAGCATAAACTTTTGCGGGTCGCGGGAAAAAAGGAGCACCGAAACAAGTGCTAAATGTTGTTTTAATAGCTTCTGTTTGACCCACTTCTGTGCTCCCCACTAACGCGGTATAGCCACTTAAAAAATAATAGGCGGCTTGCTCATGAGTCAAGCATGCCACAGGAGGCAATACGCCGTACAAGTCACAACACAAAAAAATTACCGCATCAGGTAATCGATCGACGCGATTTGTTTGAAAGCGAGAAGTAATAAAATCTATCGGGTAAGCAACCCGTGTGTTCTGAGTTAGACTGGCATTTTTATAATCCGGCTCTGCGGTTTTAGGATCGAGCACTACATTTTCCATCACGGCACCATAACGGATAGCATCCCAGATCAATGGCTCACGCTCTTTAGAGAGGTCAATACACTTAGCATAACAACCCCCTTCAAAATTAAAAACACCATTTTCACTCCAACCATGCTCATCATCACCAATAAGAAAACGATCCGGATCAGCCGACAAAGTCGTTTTTCCGGTTCCTGATAAGCCAAAAAATAAAGCGACGTCACCCTGTTTCCCTACATTAGCAGAACAGTGCATTGGTAAAACATCTTCTGCGGGAAGTAGATAATTTAACACAGAAAACATAGCTTTTTTGATTTCGCCTGCGTAACGATGTCCGCATAATAAAACCTTACGCTCGGTTAAATGTATCACTAACGTTGCGTCGCTATTAACGCCATCACGCTGTGGATCTGTTTTAAGCCCCGGAACACTTAAAATAGTCCATTCGGGCTTGCTAATTTTTCCATGAAAATCTTTTGGGCGTATAAAAAGTTGCCGAGCAAATAGATTATGCCAAGCATATTCAGTAATAACCTTAACAGGTAAATAATGGTGTGGATCCGCACCAACTTGTAAATTCGAGATAAATAAACTTACTGATTTTGCATATCGTTCGGCACGTTGCCACAATGCATGAAAACGATCTTCTGATAAAGCTTGATTAACCGAATCCCAATCTATGTTTTTTTCGCTTTTAGGTTCAGCTACAATAAATTTATCTTTTGGGGAACGCCCAGTTCGCTCACCCGTTGCTACAGATAAAGCACCATTGGCGGCAAGTATCCCTTCTTTTCGCTCTATAGCATAGTCGATTAGTTCTTCTAGTGATAAATCAACAAAAACCCTAGGTGAACTCTTAGATTGGACGTCTGACATGGCCCACACTCCTTAAACTAAGCAGAAGACGGCATGTTAACATAGATAAAATAACAATAACATTCTGGGGAATGTGCTTTTAGCCCTAGGTTGAGTGTGCTACTAAGCAAAGTCATTTAGGAGCCTTTTTTATATCAAAACAAATTGCTCTTTGATTAACAACACCGATAGACCAGCTAAAAAATCATAACTTGTCATAAAATTCACCTATTTTAAAAAGTAAATTACTTATATTCATAAAATCTATATAATGCTTTTTTAAGCAAAGTTAAGATAGATTAAGAAAAATAGAAAATTCCTTTTTTATTTACTTAGATTTCGACACGTATAAAATTAGATGTAGGCAAAAGGCTTGAATTAGTTAAATGAAGCCTGGAGAATAGTCAACCAAGCTAAAATTAAGGTGATTATGACTAAATCAAAACCACGACTACTTTCTGGCGATACACCTACCGGGAAGCTTCACCTTGGACATTGGGTAGGCTCTATAGAATTACGCGTCGCCTTACAACAGTGCTATGAATGTTATTTTATTATTGCCAATGTCCATGCCTTCACCACACGCGCTGAATTCCCTAAAGAAATCCGCCAAAACACCTTCGAAATTGCTATCGATTATCTTGCGGCAGGTATCGATCCGAAGCAAAGTCATATTTTTATTCAATCGGAAATTCCTGCCATTGCGGAACTTACGTGTTTCTTCAGCATGTTACTCTCTTTTCCTCGAGTCATGCGTAATCCCACCATAAAAGATGAAATTAAACATAAAAAGCTAGGGGATAATTATTCTTTTGGTTTCTTATTATATCCAGTAGGGCAGGTTGCGGATATTCTCAGCTTTCGGCCTTCCCTTGTCCCGGTAGGCGAGGATCAAATAGCGCACTTAGAAATGGCTCGTGAATGCGCTCGTCGTTTTAACCAAATCTATTGTGGTGTTGATCCGCAAACAAAAGATGAAGATTACGTCGCTAGTGGTGGATTATTCCCCATTATTGAAGCGAAGCTCAGTCGAGTACATCGTTTAGTTGGCACTGGCGCACCTAATGCCAACGGGACGCTAGTAAAAATGAGCAAATCACTTAATAATGCCATTTATCTTAGTGATGATGCCGATACGATAAGAAAAAAAGTAATGGCTATGTATACCGATCCACGTCGATTACGGGCAACAGATCCTGGCACTGTTGAAAATAATCCTTTATGGATATTTCATGAGATATTTAATCCTGATAAAGCCTGGATTGCCGAAGCAGAGGACAAATACCGCAAAGGCCAGATCAAAGATGTCGATTGCAAACACAAACTTGTCGATATATTGGTTGCTTTAACCCAACCTATGCGGGAACGCCGGAAGATTTATGAGCAGGATCTTGGTGAAGTATTAAAAATCTTAAAGCACGGAACTGAACGAGCTAATGAAATTGCTGAAGATACCTTGATTAAAGCTAAAGCTTTTATGAAACAAGATTATTTTAAACGTCTCGTTAAATTAGAACCCTAAATCTATAGTAATTCCTAACAGCTTGTTTTTAAGCCACAGGTAGCGTAACGCCTTTCTGCCCTTGATACTTCCCCTGTCGATCACGATAAGAAACTTGACAAACTTCATCGGACTCCAAAAACAACATCTGTGCCACGCCTTCATTGGCATATATCTTAGCTGGCAAAGGCGTAGTATTAGAAAATTCTAAGGTAACCTGACCTTCCCATTCTGGCTCTAGAGGCGTGACGTTGACGATAATACCGCAACGTGCATAGGTTGATTTTCCCACACAAATAGTCAGTATATTGCGCGGAATACGAAAATATTCTATGGTATGCGCTAAGGCAAAGGAGTTCGGTGGGATAATACAAACATCTCCTTTTACATCAACAAAACTTTTTTCTGAAAAACACTTAGGATCAACAACCGCTGAATTAATATTAGTAAAAACTCGAAATTCATTAGCGCAACGCACATCATAGCCATAACTGGACACACCATAGGAAATAATCCGACCCGATGTCGTTTGACGTATCTGCTTAGATTCAAAAGGCGCTATCATCTTAAAGTCTTTCGCCATACGGCAAATCCATGCATCCGATTTAATCGACATAATAACGTTCCTAAATGCTATTTTTTTTCAATAATAATTTTTGGAAATTGAAAAGCTTGAGTTTTCGACCGAACAGCTAATTGATCGCTTACTTTCTCTGCAATACTGCGATAGGTATCGGCAATAGCACTGTGTGGCTCAGCAAGGAAAATAGGCTTACCCGAATCACCTTGCACACGAATCCGGCTATCAAGTGGCAAAACACCTAACAAGTTAATCCCGCATTCTTTAGCAATCCTCTCGCCCCCACCATCACCGAAGATCGATTCTTCATGCCCACACTGCTTACAAACATGGGTACACATATTCTCGACGACGCCTAATAACGACACCTTCACCTTATTAAACATGGCAATGGCTTTGCGCACATCGAGCAAAGCGATGTCCTGTGGCGTAGTCACAATAACAGCACCGGCTAAAGGGATTTTTTGTGTAAGTGTCAACTGTATATCACCTGTACCTGGCGGCAAATCAACGATCAAATAGTCTAAGTTATCCCAATGCGTATCCGTTAATAACTGCTGTAGGGCACCTGTTGCCATCGGACCACGCCACACCATGGGTGTATTAGTATCAATAAGATAGCCTATCGACATTGATTGAATGCCATGAGCCACCACAGGCTCTAATGTCTTGCCATCTTTACTAATCGGCTTCTCACTGACACCTAACATCTGCGGTTGATTAGGGCCATAGATATCAGCGTCGAGTATTCCTACTCGAACCCCTTCTTTAGCCGCAAGTGCCAATGCCAGGTTAACCGCTGTTGTTGACTTCCCAACCCCTCCTTTCCCAGAGGCAACCGCAATAATATGTTTAACGCGTTCAGTAATTTTTAACATAGTCATTTAGAATTATAACTTGACGTCACTCCCAGCAAAAAGGCAAACTCTAGAAATCAATAATACGCAAAAGATGAGTATGCAGCAAACAGACCGCAAATTATTAGTCACTATCGCCTTACCCTATGCTAATGGTTCTTTGCATTTAGGGCATTTATTAGAACATATTCAAGCGGATATTTGGGTACGTTTTCAAAAAATGCTGGGGCGAGACTGTATTCTCATATCAGGCGAAGATGCACACGGCACACCCATTATGCTAGCTGCCCGGCAACATCATATCAAACCAGAGGTGTTAGTTGCACAGATTGCCAAAGAGCATATTGCGGATCTTAGTGCATTCCATATCGATTTCGACCATTACTACACCACCCATTCGCCAGAAAATAAAGAATTAATAAACCTTGTCTACCAGCGACTGCAAGAAAAAGGCGATATCTGTAGCAAAGTCATTAAGCAAGCCTATGATCCGGACGCTAAAATGTTTTTACCGGATCGTTACGTCATAGGATCGTGTCCTTGCTGTAAAACACCCGGACAATATGGTGATAATTGCGAAGCCTGTGGTTCTACCTATTCGCCGTTAGACCTGATTGATCCTAAATCAACAATTTCAGGTGCAACACCTATTGCGAAAGAGTCTGAACATTACTTTTTTCAACTTTCCCATTACACTGATTTTTTACGTGAATGGATTACAAACGATAACCATCTTGCCGAAGAGGTAAGCAATAAACTCTTAGAATGGTTTAAAGAAGGCTTGCATGATCTCGATATCTCGCGGGATTCTCCTTACTTTGGTTTTGAAATTCCAGCAACGGAGGGCAAATATTTTTATGTCTGGATAGACGCACCGATTGCTTATGCAGCTATCTTCAAAAATCTCTGTACCAAACGTCCCGGTCTTAATTTTGATGACTATTGGTCCAGCACTAGCAAAACGGAGCTTTATCATTTTGTTGGTAAGGATATCATTAACTTTCATGCTATTTTCTGGCCAGCGATACTGAAAAGTGCAAACTTCCGCACTCCTACCGCTATTTTTGTACATGGTTATTTAACCGTCAATGGACAAAAAATGTCGAAATCTCGCGGAACATTTATTACCGCGCGTCACTATTTAAATCATTTAAATCCTGAATATTTACGTTATTATTTTGCTGCCAAACTGAATAAAAAAGCAGAAGATATCGACTTTAATTTTGAAGATTTCAGCCAAAGAGTTAATTCAGATTTAGTAGGTAAGTTAGTCAATATTGCCAGTCGTTGTGCCAGTTTTATTAATAAAAAATTTGAGAATAAATTATCCAAAACCTCGCTAAAGCCCCAATTAGTCAAACAATTTATCGATAAAGGTGATGAAATTGCATCGGCTTATGAAAGTCGTGATTATAGCCGTGCTATAAAAAGTATTATGGAGTTAGCTGATCGTGCTAACCAGATGATTGATGCTGAAAAACCGTGGGTCTTGATTAAAAACCCTGCGCTAGCAGATAAAGCACACCAGATTTGCAGCTTAGGTTTGAATCTGTTTAGAATTTTAATGATCTATTTAAAACCTGTACTACCTATTACGACAGAAAAAGTGGAACATTTTCTTAACATCCCTGCTATGACCTGGGATCAGCGACAAAAAGGTTTATATGATCATGTCATTAATCCTTTTCTGCCTTTATTACAACGTATACCTGAAGAAACCATCAATATAATGCAAACAACAAACGCTACAGATATTATTTAGCTTTTAGGTGATAAAAACTGTAGTCCAACCCAGCACATGAAATCAAGTAAATTACCCTGTTTAGAAACAAATTCAAAAAATCTTACTGAACAAATAGATGCTTTATTACCGCAAATGCACTGTGGTCAGTGTAGTTATGCGGGCTGTTTTCCTTATGCACAAGCCATCGCCGAAACAACGGCAGAAATAAATCGTTGTCCGCCAGGTGGCGTAACCACATTAAAAGCTTTAGCCAACTTATTAGAAAAAGATGCAGAACCTTTTATAATGGAGATGCGACAACAAGAAAAGCCACCCATGACGGCATTTATACGCGAATCAGAGTGTATAGGTTGCACGAAATGTATTCAAGCATGTCCCGTTGATGCTATTCTAGGTGCTGCTAAGCAACTACATACTATATTAACAAAAGAATGTACTGGCTGCGGTCTTTGTCTTGCGCCTTGTCCTGTTGATTGCATTGATTTACTGGTATTAAATCAGCCTAATTACCAGCCACAGCAAGCCCGCCGGCGCTTTCAGGCGAGAGAAAAACGTCTGGAAGAAAAACAAACAGCAACTACCGCTATTAAGCCTATTCAACAAACAAGTGAACAACTCGCTTACATCCAAGCAGCCATCATTCGCGCAAAAATAAAAAAACGAGGTCTGGCATTGCAAAAGATCGCTGACACCTAGTGGAGTATTTACTTTTTCGCATCGCATCAAATCATTTATAAGCTAATAGCGTTTAAAGTTATTTTTTCCTTAAACATCCAGTGCTTGATAAACATCATAATTTTCTGAATAGGTAAAAATCTGGCCGGTTTTAATATCAAAAAACCAACGATGTATTGTTAATTCTTGCGTATCTACTTTTTCTTTAATCCAGGGAAATGTGAGACAATTCTTGTAGGATCGGGTCAAGCCTAACTTTGCGTATTCATCTGGATTGCTGACTTTACTGCCAGCTACTTTTATCGAGGAAACCCATTTTGTAATAAAATCGTTCTGCAATAAATTTTGGCTATTCAACAAAGCATTAATTCCTCCGCACTGACTATGACCTAATAAAATAAGATGTTTGATATTTAAAAGGCATATTCCAAACTCTAAAGCTGCGCTCGTTCCATGCAGTACTTCATCTTTTTGGTAGGGAGGTATAATATTCGCGACATTACGAACAACAAATAAATCTCCTGGGCTGCACTGTAATATTAAAGCGGGATCAACACGCGAGTCACAACAAGAAACGATCATTACTTGGGGTTTTTGACCCGAATCGGCGAGGTATCGCATCACCGCATTATCACCCACCGTGTATTTCTTTCTAAATACACTATACCCTTCTAACATTTTCTTAAACAGATTTTCCATAGTCAATTTCACTCCCACCTAGTTACTTAAATTAAATAACTGTTTATTTAACTTAAGCTTATTTTATTGTTTTAAATAAGCGGCTAACTTTGTCATTTAAGTCATAATACGATAAAAACCAATCTTATAAAAGGATATAAAAAAGCTCAATAAAATTAGAGGCACTTTCACTATAAAGTTATATATTGGCTCTCCCCCACTTAAGGGGGCAAATTAATCTAGTAGACTTATCTTAAGTAATTGAAAAGACTAAGATAAGAGAGATTAAAATGCCCGTAAAAAATTGTATCGTAAATTTACCTGGATTTAAACTG
>NMOS02000026.1 GCA_002290645.2 Candidatus Aquirickettsiella gammari | reverse complement strand
AGGGACAGGGATAGACGTTTTATTTTTAGATTGGCTTGCGTGAATAATAGCATGGCGCTTTTCTAAACTAACATCTTTCCAACGTAACCCTAAAACATTAGCTTGCCTTAAGCCAGTTGCTAGGGAGAAAGATACCAAATCAGCTAAATGCAAGGGGAGCTCTTTAAGTAGCTGTCGTATTTCTTCCTGAGTTAGCCAACGTTCACGTTTTTCTCCTTCATGACGTATTTCTACAGAAGGAGCCTTTCCAATCCATTTCCATTTTAATTCTGCCTTTCTTAAAATAGATCTAACTAAAGCCAATAGTCGGTTTACAGTAGCAGGAGTAACATTATTTGCTTCTTTTTTTTTCGCTATTTCTTCAATCATATCGCTATCAATTTCACTGAGTTTTTTGTTATTAAGATAAGGGTTTATCCATTTAAGTTGACGCTTGTCATCCTTTAGGCTACGTTTATGAGTTGATTCTTTTAGCCATCTAACTACAGCCTCTTGCCATAATCGGTCTGGTTTTTCATTTAGCTTATTTTGTCGCCACAAATCAGCTTTTAACTGATCATGCAGTTCCTGTGCTGCTAACTTGTTTGAAGTTCCAGTAGATCGCTGTATTCTTTTTCCATTGTGAGAAAATCTGATCCACCAGATATTGTTTCTTTTACAGAGTGCCATATTTTTTCTCTCCTATTGTTAGAGACACCCTGCGATACTTTGCAGGGTTGATCGTAAAGCGAACGAAGATAATTAACAAGGTCTTCTTCTAAAAAGCACCAACACTTTCCTGGCTTACCTGCAGGAATTTTTTTACTGGCTGCTAACCTCCTTAGTCCCTCAGGATTCATTTTTAAAAACTGAGCAGCTTCTTCCAAATTGAAAGTTTTCATTATCGTGTCCTCCTTTTATTCAAAAGTGACTACATTTTTTCGCAAATTAAATAAGATAGAACAGAAAGTTAGATTAACTTATAAAAATGTACGCATGCGTACATTTTTAATGCATACAATAGAGCATTAATAAAAAAAACAAGGAGTTCTTTATGCAAGAAACTATGGTCAGACAAGCCATCCGGTTTTTTGGAAGTATCAGCAATATGGCCAACACAATCGGTGTTAGCCGCGCTACTATTTATCGTTATCTTGAAGGAGGTTCAATTCCTTCAGAGGTTGCTTTACGTATTGAATTTAAAAGTGGCAGGAGAATTAGTTATAAAAAATTAATCCCTTGGAAAGCTAAATATCACTTAGAACTCGATGTTTTCCCTGACGCTCTCATTGACTTACTTTTAACAAAAATTATTATTTCTGGAGAAGTCCCTCATTTCCCGGATCAAAAAGGTCTACCCGTCCCTAATCAACGAGCCATCTGTGTAGATGAAAATAATCATCTTATCTATGGTTTAGAAGCCATTGAAGCGACTAGGAAACAAAGAAAAAAATCTGTACTTGCATGGCGAATATCACTTTTAAACTTACAAAACGAAAAATATGAAATTTATGCTTTAAAAAGAGCATTTGATCTTATGGAAAGAACAGGTATTGGAATTGCATTAGATAAACGCTTAGGAGAGCGGCGTGGTAGAAATAATGTGCATAATTCTGCACATTTATTCTTTGGAAAGGGAACGAAAACAAGAACAATAACAAGTAATCGATTAGGTTTAGGTAGCCACTTTACTTATGAGCAGCTAAAAAAAATATTACAGCATGGCGATAAAGAACTGATTAAACAAGTCAGGGAAAAAAAATTAACTCCTTACGCCGCCTATCAGTGTATCAAGAATAATAATTTACAGCTGCCATCTAGCCAAAGTTTTCATCTTTAAACAAAAAAAGGAAATATAATGAATAACTCTGCTTCTTATTCTTTACATGCAGAACAAGCTGTATTAGGTGGTTTACTACTTGATAATGTGACTTGGTCTCGCATTACGGATCATCTACTATCAAAAGACTTCTATCAATCCGAACATCAAATTTTATTTGATCTTATTTCAAAAAAAATAAAAAAAGGAGAAAATGTTGATGCATTGACTTTAAGTGAAGAAGCAAAAGGAATCCATGAACTCAAAGAAATTAATGCTGAAATCTATGTACTCGACTTAATCAAAAATACGCCGGGTACTTCTAATATAGCTTCTTATATCGCTATTATTAAAGAGCATTCTCAACGTCGTCAATTAATCGAAATAAGTCAGCTATTAAGTTACTACGCGACTAATCAAAACACAAAAGAGACATTAGTTTGGCTAGAAAAAAAAATCAATCAACTGGGAGAAAATCTTTCTCACGAAAGTAAATTACAATTAATTAGCCTGATTGATTTTTTAGCGCTTAACATTGCACAGCGTGAACTGATTTTAGCTCCTTGGTTACCGAAACAAGGATTAGCGATGCTTTATGCGAAACGAGGCGTTGGTAAAACCCACGTGGCCTTAAACATTGCTTATGCAGTCGCTAGCGGTGGCTCCTTTTTAGGTTGGCAAGCCAGTAAGCCTCGTCATGTTTTGTATCTAGATGGGGAGATGCCAGCGGCTACTATGCAAGAACGATTAGCCTCTATCGTAATGTCTCATAGCAAAGAAGCAGAAGCTTCTTTTACTATCCTCACACCAGACATTCAAAATCGTGGTATGCCTGATTTATCCACTCTAGAGGGACAACAAGCACTAGAACCTTTTTTAAAAGACATTGAACTCATAGTGGTGGATAACATTTCGACGCTTTGTCGCAGTGGCAAAGAGAATGAAGCTGAAGGTTGGTTATTAGTGCAAGCCTGGGCTTTACGCATGCGGTCAGAAGGCCGCTCTGTCTTATTTGTTCATCATGCGGCAAAAAATGGTAATGCCCGAGGCACCAGTAAACGGGAAGATGTTTTAGATACTGTCATCGTTTTAAAACATCCTAGTGATTATGATCCGAGTGATGGGGCTTGTTTTGAGATTCATTTTGAAAAAGCACGCTCATTTTGTGGTGATTCGGCACAACCTCTATTAGTTAAATTACACACAGAAAACAGTCGGCAAATTTGGGAACTAAAAACATTAGAAAAATCAACTTTCGAGAGAGTGGTTGAGCTCGCTAAGCAAGGATTTAGGCAACATGAAATTGTCCTTGAGCTGGGTATTAGTAAATCAAAAGCTTGTCGTTATTTTAAAAAAGCAAAGGAAGAAGGATGTCTCGTTCATGGCTAACCCTATCAGAACAGCCAAAAATTGCGGGTTGCACCTCCTAAGGAATGCAACTCGCAACTTTACACCCAATTCGGAGAATAGCATGCAACAAAAAATGCAACCGATAACCATTAAAGCCTTAGCCCTCAAGGCTTTAGAGCGAAATTCATCTGACACTTCCTCTGCAAAGCTGTGGATAAATAATGCAACTTTTACCCCCAAAAAACCGACTCAAAAGTTGCGCCCTGGTCAGCCTTATTTTGGTTTAAAAATTGAACAACTACAAATCCTAGCCGCTGATGATTGGGATGAAGTTAAGGATAATCCAAATAGGCTAAAGGCCATGGTGGATAACTATCTGATGCTAAAAGGTTTAGATCCTGAAATACCTTCTATTATTTACACTAAAACGGTTAATTGCCAAAACTGTGGGGAAATAAAAACCTGGCCAAGCTGTTCACTTGATGAAGTCCCTTGTTGCCAGTGGTGCGTCGTTAGTCATGATTTGATATTGAATTAAGGAATAAAGGAGAAACTAGTATGTTCATTAACCAAATACTACATCGAGTAATAGGCTACCCAATGCAATTACGAGAAAATTATAAAGAAAAACAATTATTAAAAAAGAAAAATAGCAGGCTCGCTAAATTTCTGAAAACAACGAGGGCTATTAGATGAAATGTATTAATCCTTGCTGCGGTTATTTTAAAACATATGTCATCAATTCACGGGGAATGTACGAAGGTAAAATGCATCGGAGAAGACAGTATTGCCCAAAATGCAAAACACGTTATACCACCTATGAAACCGTTTTGTATGACGACAGCGCATCACATTGGTTTGCCCCCCCTTGTAAAGAGACTCAATCATCTTTATAAAAAGCGGCTATATCTAGTAACTATCGTTTTTTAAAGTGATCTTCCATACTGTTCTTGTCTACTTTAAAAAAATGATATGAATAAATCGAATAAAAATTCTTTAGATGATCTATCTATGATTGAATCTAATGATTCAATCTCTGTTCACAGAAAATTAGCCATTCAGCATGCCAATACCGCACACCGCTTAGTACAGCAACGCTATGTAAGTGATGCAAAGCCAATCTTTGTCGATAAGGGAAGATAATCATGGGACGACCCAGTAAATTTAATCCAACCTTAGCAAAAAATATTATTGAAGATATTGCTCAGTTAGTTCCTTACACAATAACTGCTAAAGCCAACCAAATCGATCGTTCAACCTTATATGACTGGATCAATCAGGGTCTAGCAGATATTCAAGCAGGAAAAAATAAAACCGAATTTGCTCAGTTTTCCGACGCTATAAAAAAGAGCCAGTGTCAATCAGTTAAAGAATTACTCAAAGATATTAAAAAAGGTGAGAAAGCTTGGCAATCGCGCGCTTGGTTATTAGAACGACGATTTCCTATGGAGTTTTCTTTAGCCGCAGAAGAATTAGCAGAATTGAAGTTGCAAATAGAAGAAATCAAACAATTAATTAAAAGCTATGAAAAATAAAAAAAAGGCCATATTAAAATATATACCGGTTAAAAATAACTTATTAGCCAAGCGTATACGTTTAGAAGAAACATTCAGTAAACTTAGAAAAAGAAAATAATTTGATTGCGGTATTTTTATTTTATAACCAAGGCATTGGTAAATATAGCCGATTTAGCTTTAGTAAGGAGTTAGTCCATAGTGCATTACTCTGTTATGAAGGTAATCGTTGTATTTTATTCGAGATTGCGCCTACGGGATTTATTTATCGAATCTTAAAGAATAGTGATGTAAATAAAAATCTAAACGCTATCAAAAAATTACCGATGCTCAGTGCTTTTATGGCGGTATTAGTCAAAGAAAAGAAAAAAATCACCGCCTGGCCGATCAAATGGCATACCTGTAATGAAGTGTGTCGTTACTTTAGCGGTGTCGATATCGGTTGGACATTTAACCCTAAACATCTATTGAATCGATTAATTAAATATAAAAATAAGCGTAACTATGAGCTTTTGGGCTACTGGAGACGCACATGAGCAGTGGTGGCAATAATGAAGCGAATCGCTTGCTCGAAGAGCAAATACGTCAACAAAAACAAGAGCTTGAACAAAAAAGACAAGCTATAGAGCAGCAACGCATGGCGATTATTCAAGGCCAAGGCGCACAACGGTTTGATAATCCCAATAACCCTAATCCTCCGGCACAAATCATCCAATGAACTTGGCTTCCCTTTATGCCCGTTATGAAGAAAGTAAACGTTACAAAGACCGTTGGTTAGCCTTATACAAAGATCTGTATACCTATGTGATTCCTGATAGAGATGCTTTTAACATTAAATTTAATTATCGAGATGAAGGTAAACCGACCGGTTTGCAAATGTGGGACAATACGGCGCTTTTAAGCGCGTATCAGCGCGCGAATGATCTACATGGCCTGTTACTGCCTCAAGATCGTGTTTGGGGTAAATTAAGCTTAGATCCGCATCTTATTAAACAGAATCAAATCAGTGAACAACAACCGTTATTAGATGAAGTGAATGACAGGCTATTCTTTTATTTAAATCAATCGAATCTAGCGCGCATGGTCGCTTCCAGTAATTTAGATTTAGTAGGTGGTACAGCCGCACTTTGGATAGAATCAATTGATGATCATACTCCACTCTATTTTCGCTCTATTCCTGCCATTGCGTTGACGATTGAATACAGTACCGACGATGTTTTAAATACCTGTTGGTACCAATGTCGACTGAGTGGACGCAAGCTAGTGGAAGATTTTCCTCAATATAAAAACAAAAATAATTTACTCGATCAACCAAATGAATTATTTACCGTAATTTATGGTCAAGTTAAATTAAAAGAAAATAAGTTTTATCTCTATGCCATCTTAGAAGACGATCCCTTAATTCCTTTGTGGGAAGCTGAGCGTGATTATAATCAAATCATTATTTATCGAGATAGAGTAAGACCTGGCGAGTGTGAAGGACGAGGTATTGGCGTTGATTTATTACCCACGATACGTGATCTCAATCGAATCATTGAATATAGCCGTAAAAACTTAGCCTTTAAAGCCAATCCCCCGTTATTTTACGATGCTGATAAATACTTTAATCCGCATCTATTTAGAAAATGGTCGGGTGCTATGATTGCACGCAATCCTAATGGTAGAAACCCATTAGAAGCCTTACAGATGCCAGAGTATCCAGAAGTATTAGAGCATATTCGTGATTTAAGACAGATTGTACGTGATGGTTTCCAAGTGGATCCGATTGGTGAAGTGAATACGCCGGTTAAATCAGCCACTGAAGTGTCTATCCGAGAAAACAGAGCCCAACGTACCAGTGCGACAGATATTTCGCGTTTAATTAATGAATTACCTAAACAAGTCTTTACTATCAGCGCCAAGATATTAGCGAAAAGACGTTTACTCGCACAAGATAGAAGCATTAGTGGTATTAACCCACATCTATTGCGATTTGATTTTCAGAGTCCATTGTATGATCTGCAAAAACAAGATGATCTCAGTCACTTTACAATGATGGCACAGATTTTACAGCAGTTCGGTGGTGAAGGTGCGGTATTAACCGCCACAAAGATGGAAGAAGTCTTACCGTTCTTAGCGGATAAACTCAATTTACCTGCCAAGCTCATGAAGTCTAAAGAGGAATTTGCACATTTTATGCAGCACATGGCACAACAGATTCAACAAAGCCAAGCACCAACTCCCTCAACCAGTGCGAGTCCGATTACTATTCCTTCTCCTACCGAGGTGCAATTTTAATGAGCGATAAACTCAATCAATTACTCAAAAAAGATCGCATTAATAAGGACCAATATGATTTATTTATGCTGTTTGGACAAACTCTGGGCGCTGAGTTCCTAAAGAATAAATTGCTTAGTGTCGCGTTAGAAGAATCCCCATGCCCTAGCAATGATGGCTTTGCTTGGTTAGATGGTCGCCGTTCGGTATGGCGTGATATTCAACACACCCTTTCTTATATCAACCAATTAATCGAAGAAAATACAGGAGATACACATGAGTAACGAAATAGAACCTATCAAGCCAGAAATCATCGTAGAAGAAACCCCCAAACTCTATGCGGGTAAATATAAAAGCGTCGATGAATTAGAAAAAGCCTATAAAAACAGCGCTAAGGTATTTAATGACAATAAAGCATTACAAGAGAGATTAAAAAATTATGAAGTACCCGAAAGTTATCATTTGCCAGATGTATCATTACCTGAAACGATGTTACAAGAAATTGAGGGATTGGCTAAAGCCGCGAATTTAAGTCAAGAGCAATTTAACAAAACCCTTTTTGCGATGGCAGAACAGCAAAAACACTATCAGGCGCAAATAGAAGAAAAAACAAAAAACTTAGGTGATAAGCTCAATGTGATTCAAGACTATGTGACTAAAACCTATCCTACTTCTTTACATACGCCTATTCTAAACACCCTCCTTGGAGATGAGAACGCTATGACAGAGGCTTTAAAACATCGTGATCAATTACTCAATAGCCAAGTTCCTGGCTTAAGTAATCAACAGGCTAATTTATCCGACCCCTATGAAGGCCAACAAGAAATGCTCAAAATAGCTAAAGAGTATGAACGCAATCCCAGTGATAAAAATAGAAAGCGCTATATTAGCCTCGCTAATGAGATTGCTGAAGATAGATTTAGAAAAAATTAATACCTGATAATGCGATTATCTTTTTTTATATAAACGATGCAATCTAATTACTTGTTAATGATTTTAATTAAATTTTTATAACGGAAATTATTAGAAAAAAAGGAGATATATTTCATCTTATGCAATCCCTAAAAATACTTAAAATAATTATTTTTATCTATATCTCATTACTTTCATTAGATACCATGTCATCAGAAATAGGTCCTGAAATTTCTCTTTATAATATTGGCACGGGGTATCTTCCCTATATCTACCATAACGGCAGCAATGAATATCTTGGGTTTGACTACGCCTATGAATTAAGAGGCAGTGATTATCCGCAAAGAGCAAGCTGGAATATCGTTTATAACGCAAATGGAACTATTTCCTTTAGAAATAGCTATAAAAATGTGTGTATACAATGGTATTACGGCGATGGTTATCGAACCATACAACAAAGGTGTAACACCGTCGATGCAAGACAGCAATTCAATTTACAACTGACTACAACAGGTGCGCTTTTAATAAAATCCCAAAAGAATGGCCAGTGTTTATATAGCAATGGTAATTTATACAATGGAACATGCCAACCGAAAAATCTTGACTATTTTTGGGCCCTCATCCCTCCTTTAAAGAAGAGTTCGACATAACTCTACTATAAATCCAAATGAATGTATTACTCATTATTTTTACAAGGAAAAAAGGGCAGATGAAAATAAAATCGATACCATCTTTATTAATACTCCTATCGTGTCTTAGTCGATTTTTTAGCTGTTATGCAGCCACAACCGATTACACAGCAGTGACATGGAATATGCAAGGAGCATCCTCTTCTGGAATAGATGGATCCAAATGGGCAACTACCGTTAAAAATATTATGACGTCCACACAGAGAACAGAGCGTGTGGAGGTATTGGCTCTTCAGGAGGCAGGAGGTGTTCCATTAGGCCATATCACCCCTATACCGGAATTACCGGAAGCACCCTTCGCGCCAACAACAAGGGTAGGTGAAGGTGCTATGGGTGAAAATATAGAACAATATTGGTGGCATCTGGGTACTCTCTCTAGAACTAATGATGTTTATATTTATCATACTCATGTAGCAGGGAGATTAAATCTTGCCATAGTTTCAAGAACAGCAGCGGAAGAAATTTTCGTTTTCGAAGCTTTAGAAAGAAGACCTGTCATTGGTATACGCATTAACAATGACTATTTTTTTAACCTACATGCTGGTGCGCATCCGTATAATGAAGCAGCACTTATGATAAACGCAATAGAAATGTATATGTCCTGTAACGTATTGCCTAGAATACCTAGTGCTACCTGGATGATCATGGGTGATTTCAACAGAGAACCCTTCAGAGGGCCAGACGCACTCTATCGATCCCTAATCCCAGTTTCAGGAATAGAGCATAGACTAATTAATACTAACGAAACTACCCATACCGGTGGAAGAGAATTAGATTATGCACTGCTAGGAGGAGGATTCGGGGTGGCCCATAATACAGGGCCTGCATTTTTTAGCATTGCAACACTGACCAATCACATGTCAGATCATGTTGGAGTTCGTTTCGCCCCACCTCCTCCATAAAGGTCTCTTAAATCGATTATACTAGATAATGTATCTAGTTTATTTTTTTCTTAAAGTTATTATAGCTATATCTGCCTAAAAATTCTTTTTATGTAGACCGAGGCTTATCAGCCCCTTCCTTTGGGCAACCTGATAGATGGAAATTCATTTTTTGTTTATCAGGTTGTTTTTATGTCTGAAATTAATTTAGAAGCCGCATGTCAGCTGTTTGAAACACAAGTCACTTTACAATACCAAAACCGTTTAAAACTTCAAGATACCATTGAAGAACGCCATGGATTACGTGGGACGCATTTAAATATACCCATGTCAGATTTGGTTGAAATGAACCAAACAAATTTTTCACCCAGCGATATTTTTGTCACCCCTGTTAATGAAACCAACATACAAGTACCCACCAATGACTATCATTTAAAAACAGTTATAGGTGGCGGGGAAAAGACACTCTATAACTTTGATAAGATTATTGATCATTCAAAACTACATGGTTTAGCCGCTGCACGCTTAACGGATTATATCAAAATCAACGCAATTTTCAGTGATCCGGATTTTATTGCGGGAAAGATACATACCATTCCAGTTGATGTTGGTGTGAATACTGGAATCAATGAAGAAAAGTATGCTTTAGCGATATCCTATTTAGAAAGCCAGAGCATGGATGTGCATGATCTACAAGTCAGTACCTGGGTGCCTGCTTTGTTAAAGCCTTCTCTCTATGGCGATAAACAGGTCACTAACTTCTTTTACAATGAGGTTAAACCTTTAACCAATAACAAAATTAAAGTCTATTTAGATATTGATTTTCGATTTTTAGGTGAAAATGGCATTAATAGCATTCCACGTGTTCCTGATGAGAAAGGCTTATTTAAATATACCGTACCCGTCGTGCATCGCGATGCCATCGTACAAGGTTATAACCGTAGTATAACGACCAGCATTACTTGGTTACCGCATCAAGATCGTTGGGAATTACTCACTTCACTAACAACAGGCGCCAAGATTATTCAACCTCGAGGCATTGCGCTTATCACTGCCGATCTAAAATATACTAAAAATTAAGGCTACACATGCAAAATATATCCAATTTTCAAACGCTAACTCCCTTAACAGGAGGAATTTTAGGCGCTGCGCCCGCGGTATTTGCGGCCAGCACGGTTGATGATGAATCTACGCTGACCCAAATCGGTTATATCAATGATTTTTACAGTAGAAAACAATTTAAAGATCTGGATTATGTGATCATCAATTATGACTCAGGTAAACAAAGCGGTGTATTTATCGTTAAAAATACCGCTAAAGAAGGCGATCCCCCCGCGGCACAATTAGTAAAAGTCATAAACCCTATACCACCTACACCGCCGCCCCAAGAAGAATAAAGACATGACTTTATCCCATTCAAAATTAACGGTGATCAATCAAGCGTTGTTGGAATTAGGTTTGTTACCGGTTGCGACTATGAATGAAAGTGATGCCGCCAAATTTATTGCGGCGAAACTCGATAGTTTATTACCCAATTTGTTATTAGCAACGAATTGGCATTTTGCGGTGAAATATCGAAAAGATAATACGCCATTGACACAAAATTTTTCACCCGATTATCCCTATACTTACCAGTTACCTTATGATTTCGGGCGATTTATTCAAGGTGGTTCGCATCAAATCGATGATTATTTATTAGTCGATGGGTATGTCCTCTGCCATAACAAATCTTTCTCATATTACTATACGGTTAATCATCTCGATTATGACATGATGCCACCTCTTTTTGCACGAACACTCGCTTTATATGCGGCAGCCGATAGTGCCGTCTCTCTCACGCAAAATATTCAATTAGCCACTCATTTAGAAAGCAAATACCAACAAGAAAAAATGAATGCTTTGCTCTTAGATAATATGGAGCAAGGCATTAAAACAGCGGCGCAAAATGATTTTGACCGAGTAAGAGGGGTATAGATGGAGATTATTCGTCAAACCATGTTTAGTAGTGGAGAAGTCGATGCGATTAATTATCACCGGTCTGACTTTAAGGATTATTTAACCGCTGCACAGTCTTTACTGAACGTGGAAGTCGGTACGACCGGCTTAGCTAAAAAAAGAAAAGGTACGCAATTTTTACTTCAAACAAAAAATAGCGATGCAAATTCTAAACTCTATGGTTTTCAAGATAAAAATGGGCAATTTTATTGTCTTATCAGCGGCCATCATTTTTTTGATATTTATGCAATAAAGAAAGAAGCCGCATCAGAGCTGCAATTCTTACAAACGCTCTCAACACCTTATGCTTCCGCTGAATTAAATGACTTGGATTATAGCAACGATAACGATTCGCTTATTTTTGTTCATGCTAATTATCCGCCAGCACGTATTACGATAAAGAACTATGCGCCCTTGCTCTTTACCTATGAAATATTAAATCTTTATCCATTGCCCGCCTACGATTTTGGCGATGTGATTTACAATAAAGGGAATGCTAATCTAAGCGGTGATGTGCATACCATTCGATTAACATTAACTGATTCGCCCGGCTTTAACGATGATTGGATAGGCGGTCAAATCATTGGCGGAGGCACAACTGATCTCTCGCCCCTAGGTTATGCCATTATTACCCAGGTCTCTTATCAAGCGAATCAGGTCACTTTTGAAGGTAAAGTTCAGATTCCTTTTCTCATTCAAGGGGCTTCGACTTCTGCAACCCAATATTCAATTCGTAAACCCGCCTTTTCAAATAACGCAGGATATCCCAGTAAAGTTATTTTTTTTCAAAATCGTTTATGGTTCGCTCATACCAAAACCCTAAGTAATACCATTTTTGCATCGAAGATCAATGCCCCGGTTAATTTCGATGTGGGTGTAGGCCAAGAAACCGATGCGATTATTTATACCTTAGGCCAAAGTGATTCAGGCGGTATCGTCTGGATGAATGGCGGTAAAGAATTAGAAATTTATACTGCTAAGCGGACTGCATTAAATATCTAGAAAAAATATTAAATATAATTTATTGTTGAGTATTATTTTTTAACACCTTAAAGCGGATGATAAAACTTAAACTTAACGAAGAAGAAAAGGCAGCATTAAATC